>CAVRLG010000010.1:0-291461 GCA_963722035.1 uncultured Thermoleophilia bacterium | reverse complement strand
TCAAGTTCGCAGCGGTACGCCCGGGCGACGGCGCGCCCGACGCTTTGGGAGTTCCTCGAAGCCTGCGAGTCGTTCGCGGCGGAATCCGGACTGGGCCGTCTCGTCATCGGGATCGACACCGGGCGACGCGACGCGTATCGGCGCCTGCTCGCACGCGGCTTTCGCGCAGAGCAGGTCGGAGTCTCGATGTGGCTCCGCCCTGACGAGGATCGCCTCGACACGGCGGATCGGTACGTCCTCGACGATCGTCGGTAACCGGGCCTGGCCGGCGCGGTGAGCGTCAGGCGACTCCGGCTTTCGTCCGCCAGCCTTCGTGGTACGTGCTCCGAGCGACCTCCGAGTAGGGGCACGGGCTCACGATCGCGCGGAACTCCGCCTGTCGGTGGCGTTCGACGACCGGCTTCGACGAGCCGCCGCCTTCCTCGCCCCAGACGAGCGTGACCTCGGTCCCGACCTCGACGCCGACGTCGACCATCGCGAGCGACAGGTACGAGCGCTCGTTGTAGCTGTACCCCGAGAAGGTCGAGACGCCGATCGCCTCGCCGTCGAGGAGCACCTTGTCGTATGGCCAGGTGGAGTAGTTGGAGAGCGGGATGTCGAGGTACTTCACGGGGTCGCCCTTCTCGAACAGCGAGCCGACTGCCTGCGAGACGTCCTCGCCGTTCCACGCGAGCGTGACCTTCTTCCGGCGTGGCCGATCGGCCATTTCGAGGAGGGCATCACGTCCCCACGAACTCGTGGTCGAACTTCACGAAGGGCCAGTACCCGAGGTCGTGCGGAGTGAGGTAGTAGTCGGAGATCTCGGCGGAGACGAAGCTGCCTCCGAGCGAGCCGGTGCCCTCGTAGCCGTCGGCTGGGAGCCACTCCCTGTAGGCCTTCAGCTCGTCACCGGTGAAGACCGCGGGCAGCGGCGAGGGAATCCAGCCCGACTCGAGCGTGTTCGTCGCGTACGCGCGCGAGCCGACCTGACGAAGGCCGTAGTCCTTCCCGGCTTCGACGATCGCGCCTCTGACGTCCTCGCGCTCCGCCCACGGGCCCCAGAGCTCGAGCCCGGGCACGCCCGACATCCCGTGGTGCAGGGCGCGCACCTTCCGCCCGCCTATCGTGAGCTCGCCCAGGTTGAAGAACTTGATCTCGGGCAGCGGCCCGCCGTTCGCGGCCTCGAGCACCTGCATCGCCGTCGGTCCCTGCACCTGGAAGCGGTAGAGCTCGCGCCCGCCCGTGGGGTTGACCGCGGTTCGCTCGTCCCTCGACACCTGCACGTCGAAGTCGCCCGTCTCGGCGTGGTACTGGAGCCAGTTGTGCGCCGACGGACGGCCCACGAGTCGAACCTTGTTCTGCTCGAGATGGAACAGGATGGCGTCTCCGATGACGTAGCCGTCCGGGTTGCACACGACGAGCTGCTTCGCCTTGTTCGGTGCGAAGCTCTCGAACGTGTTCACGCCGACGTGCGAGAGCAGCTTGATCGTGTCGGGGCCCTCGATCTGCACGTCCAGCATGTGGTGCGACTGGTCGAAGAGCGCAGACGTCTCGCGCCACGCCACCTGCTCCTCGCGCCAGTTCGAGAATTCGGCCGGCACGGCCGGATAGACGTATGGACCGATCTGCGAGTTGCGCGCGATCTCCACGGCGCCCCCTGCGGCCTGCAGCGTGTCCTCGAGGCTCTTGTGACTCATGTCGAGGTCTCTCCTCTCTGCCCGATGGCTGTCGAAGATCCTAGATCGGCGCGCGCCTGGTGGTCGCGTCCGAGGAACGTGTTGGCCCATGCGCTCGTCCCCTGCAAGGCGTTGTCCTTGACCACGACGGGGCCGTCGAGCATCGACTCCTCCTCACCGTACGCCTTGAGGCGCTCGTACGCCTCCGACCAGATGCACTCGGTGTCGTAGACCTCGCACAGCCCGTCGCGCGTGCCGCCACACGGGCCGTTGCGTTGGTTCTTCGCACACTGCGATTCCGGGCAGACGTAGGCGATCTCGGGGAGCGAGCAGTCGCCGCAGTCCTTGCACGAGAACAGCGGAACCTTCGCGGCCTGCTCGAGGGCATGGGCAGCGCGACGCACTGCCCGTGGCGCCTTGTCGATACGTCGATAGACATTCCGTCCGGTATCGAAGAGCGGTGCGTCGCTGGCGAAGACGGAGTCGTGGAGCCGGCGGCTGAACCGGTACTTGACGGGGACGGGCAGGTCGGTTCGTCGTCGCCTCTTCGACTCGAGGTAGGTGGGGTTGACGACGTCCGACGAGAGACCGGTTTCCGGATCTCGCTCGAAGAAGTGGAACTCACCCGTGCGCGGAAACTGGATCTCGCGTGCGAGCTGCCGCCAGTCGGCGGCGTAGCCCTCGGCGCCGTCGATGATTTCGCTGAACGTCTCCGCCGGCATGTGCCCGCCGAGGTAGACGCCGTCGTAGCCGAGGCCGCGCACGACGGCGAGGTGCTTCGATGCGAGGTCGACGAAGAATGCGCGCCCGTTGTCCGGGCTGGCCGCGTGCCGCTCGGCCAGGGCGAGCAGCTCGTCGGTCACGACGATCCCGGGGATGACTCCTCGGTGGAAGGCATGCGCCGCCGTGCGCGAGAGCAGGTAGACGTTCGCGAGGACGCGCAGGTCGAGCCCGTCCCGGCGGATCCAGCGCAGGAGCTCGTCGTCCTTGCGCGTGTTCCAGCCGGCCTGGTTGATGACGAAGCGGGCACCCGCCCGCGCCTTCTTGCGCAGCTTGAAGTACTGGGGCATCACCTCGCGCTCGTGCCGCTTGTGGTTCGTGACGACGCCGCCCATGAAGAAGTCCGTCCGCTGGAGGCGCGTGTCCGGCCGACGCTCGTCGGGCAGGCCGGTGTTCATCTCCGAGAACAGGCTGATGAGCCCGACCGAGTCGATGTCGAAGACGGGGGCGGCCAGACCTCTGTGGCCGACGACCGGATAGTCCCCGGAGAGCGCGAGCACGTTGTGGAAGCCCCCCGAGCTGAGCTGCCAGCCTCGACTCTCGAGCGCGTTGCGGTTCCAGTCCTTGCAGGCGAGGTGGATGATCACCTCCTGCCCGCGCGAGATCAGGTCGGTTCCGAGCGCGTCGGGGGAGAGCATCGCGTGCCCGCCCGGGTTGTCCGTGATCGAGAGCACGTCGATCCGTGGATCCGCGGCGAGATCCCTCGCGAGCGCGAGGACCTTCGCGCCGCGCTCCGAGGTGATGGGGCCGCGGCTCGTAACGAGCTCGGCCGCGACGACGAAGCGACCCGGCTCGGCGAGCGCCTCGCGGAGGGAGCCCACGCCGTCAGCCCCCGCCAGCGACGTCGGGCGTCCCGTAGCTGTGGAAGCTCTCGATCGTCTTCACGCCCCAGTACTGGCCGCGCGCCCGCTCCGCGGCGGTCCACGTGATGGGCTCGAAGTCGGGGTCGTAGACGAAGTAGCCGCCCGTCGTCACCTCGATTCGATTCCCGCCGGGCTCGAACCCGTACAGGAAGAAGCCTTGCGCGACTCCGTGTTTCGAGGGCGCAGCCTCGATCGGGACATCCGCGTCCACGAACACGTCGGCCGCACGGAGGCACTCCTCGCGCGTATCGACCCAGAACGCGAGGTGGTGCAGCCGGCCGTTCGCGCCGTGGGCGTCTGCCACGTAGATGAGCTCGTGCGCCGCGATCGTGAGACTGAGCCAGGCACCCGTCTCGGTCCCGTCGTCGAGCTCGATGCGCTCGTACAGCCGGTAACCGAGCACGTCCTGGGCGAACGTGCGGTTCGCACGGACGTCCGCTGCGAGCACGTTCACGTGGTCGAGGCGCTTCACCGCGGCGCCACGGCCGACGTACCGCTGCGGCTGGTTCCTCCACGACGGCCGCAGATGCTCGGGTGCCTCGTAGCGCTCGGCTTCGTAGTAGAGCTCGAAGACGTGGTTGTCGGGATCCGTGAACCGGTACGCCGCGCCGTGACCGACGTCTCCGTCGATCCAGCCGAGTCCACGCCCGGTCGCCTCGACGGCCTCGACCCGGCGGGCGAGCGCCTCCGGGCTCCATGCCCGTAACGCGACGTGGCCGAGCCCTGCCTGCGGCGACTCCGTGAGCTTCAGGCTGTAGCGCAGGTAGTCGCCCCACCCTCGAAGGAAGACGGACTGCCCGTCGCGCGCCTCCTCCTCCATGCCGAGCACGTCGACGAAGAAGCGCAGGCTCTCCTCGGGCTTCGGGGTCAGGAGCTCCGCGTGCCCGATCCGGGCGAGGTCGTGGATCGGCTCGCTCACTCCACGAGCTCCCGCAGGCCGTCGAGGTCGTACGAGAGCTCACCGGCCTGGAGCTTCCCGCGCTTCACGCGCTCCTTCTCCTCACGCTCGAGCGCGGCCGCGAGCACCTCCTCGACCCTCGATTCCTCGACGACCACTGCGCCGTCCGCGTCGAGCACGACGACGTCGCCGGACCGGATGGTCGCGCCTCCGACCTCCACCGGACCGCCGATCGCGCCCGGGATGCGTTTCTCCGCCCCGCGCACCCGCACGTGGCGCGCCCAGATCGGGAGACCGAGCGCTCGAAGCTCCTCGACGTCGCGAACCGCGGCATCCACGAGGATTGCTGCGACCTCGCGGCCCTTCGCCTGCGTCGCCAGGAGGTCGCCGACGAGAGCGACGGACGTGGGAGTCGGCATGGTCAGGACGAGGACCTCGCCGGGCAAGGCCTCGGCGACCGCCGCATGGACCATGAGGTTGTCGTCCTGTGCACAGCGCACCGTCCGGGCAGGCCCGGCGGCGCGGGAACCGGGGACGATCTGGATCAGCGGCAGGTCGACGACCCGCGCTCGCCCGGCCGCCTCGTGGACGGTCGCCGTCCCCAGCCGCGCGAGTTCGGCGAGCGCGTCCGTCACAGTGCGTCCACCACCTGCGGCGTCACGCGCTGAAACGCCTCCGCGTACCGGATCGACGAGTTGCCCGACGAGCGGCGCGCATGGTTGCCGCGCTGCTCGGCTCGCTGGGCGTAGTACGTGTGGAGGTAGGTCTGGGCCCTCATCTCCTCCATCGCGGCCTGCTTTCTCTCGTACACCGGCGTGATGTCGACGAAGGTCGTCGGCGTGAAGTTGCAGAGCTCGGGCTGGTGCGGCTCGAAGAGCAGCAGCTCCGGCGGCTCGACGGTTGCGAACGAGCTGGGGACGCCGGCACCTGCAGCGAGGGCGCGGGCGCGCTCGACGGCGAAGAACGCGGCGGAATGGTCGGGGTTGAACGGGTCGCGGTCGGTGTGCGTGATCAGGACGTCCGGCGCGAACTCGCGGATTCGGTCGGCGATCGCGACGAGCCCGTCCTTGTCGATCTCGAGTGGATAGTCACCGAGGTCGAGGCAGGCGAAGTCCGCCCCGAGCGCGCCTGCGGCGCGTTCCGCTTCTCCGTGCCGCACCTCCTTCACGCGCTCGATCGTCTGTCCAGGCTCCTTCCAGAGCTCGCCCGACTCGCCTCGCTCGCCGTAGGACAGCGCGAGCACGTGGGCAGCACCGCCGGTAGACGTCGTCACCGCGACGGCACCGCCGGCGCGCCAGACGAAGTCCGCGGAGTGCGCCCCGATCACCATGAGCTTCCTGCTCACGCTGCGCCCGCCAGCCTTCGCGACTGCGTCACGATCATCTCGCGGATCTCGTCCTCGCCGAACCCGGCTCCGAGCAGACGGTCTGCCCAGAGCGCGAGCCCGTCCTCGACCGGCGGGTAGTCCGGATTCCCGCAATCGCTCGAGAAGAGCGAGCGCTCCACGCCGACGGCGCGCACGCCGTCGAAGACGTGATCCCACGTCGTCTTGCCGCTGAACGGCGTCGTCAGACACCGCTCGAGCACGCAGCCACGTGCGGCGAGGGCCACCTGATCGTCGATCGAGAGGTTCGGGCACGGGAACTCCGGATGGGTGACGACGATGTTCTCGACACCCTCCGCGAGTGCCGCATCGATGACTGCGAAGGCGTCGTCGCGGGAGAGATGACCCGTTGCGAGGATCAGGCCGTGCCGGGCGATCACCCGCAGGACGTCTCGTGTCTCGGGCAGGATCGCGCCGTCCGAGCCGGTCACCCCCACCGCGTCGACGCTCAGCCCGAGGCTGCGGAGCTCATGCTGCAGCCGCGCCCACTGCGGGACCCTGTCTCCCTCCTTCGGCTCCGTCCGCCCCGCCGTCTCTGCGGGGGAGTCGACCGTGGGCATCCAGACGATGCGCGCCCCTTCTCGAGCGGCGATCTCGACGGCCAGCGCGTTCATCCCACCCACCGCCCAGTTCAGGGTCAGTGTCCCGATCACGTCGACGTCCTCGAAGAGGGTCGAGACGAGCTGCGCGCGTTCGGCGGTCGACGTGTAGTGGGACTTGAGGGCGAAGCCGGCAAGCCCGAGCTCGGAGAAGCGCTCAGCGAGCGCGCGATCGTCGATGCGACGCTTCGGCACATCCGGCGCAATGTGCACGTGGAGGTCGTAGGCGCCACGGACGAGAGTCCGCGCGTGGTCACTCGGCGGTTGTCCTGCGGCTTCCGGCACTGTCGCGACCACCCTAGTCCGAGTCCTTGCCGGAGAGCCCGGCGAGGACGGACGCGCTCGCCGCCGTGATCCGTGGCTCGACTCCGAGTTCACGCAGGAGAGCGCGTGCGGCCTCGAGCTCGTCGACCCTCCGCGCGGCGTGTCTGTGGCTCCCGTCGACGAGTCGCTCGAGCAGCGGCTCGCCGATGACGGCGGCGATCTCGCTCTCGAGCCACTCGGCGTGGCCGGCAGCTTGCGCTGCCGACAGGCTCTCGAGCAGCGAGGCGGCGAGTCCTTTCATGAAGACGGAGCGCAGGAGCTTGCGGGCCGCCGCGTCGCCCGGCTCGTCCGACACCACCTCGACGGGCATGCCGAGCGGCTCGAAGGTGTCGGCGAACCGCCGGGCGCCAGAGCCCGACGCCAAGGCGGGCGTTCGGAGCCCGAGCATCGGAACCGGCCCGAGCAACGCGACGTCGGCGAACCAGGCCCCGGTACCGGACACCGTCGCAGCGATGTCGCGCTTCAGCTCCGGTGCTGCCGTGTTCAGGTCTGCGTAGAGCGCATCCTCGGAGAGACCCGGCAGCATCGCCTCCGCTGCGGCCAGCGCAGTGGCGGCGGTCGTCAGCGCCAAGACGACGGAGCTCTCGGAGGCCGCCGAGGCAGGATCGTCGAAGCGAACGACGCCGTCGGGAGCGGACACGGCTGCGGGGTCGTGGCCGTGCACCTCGATCCCGAGCGCCACGAGGTCCGTCGCGATCGTCGCGCCCGCTTCCCCGAGACCGAGTACCGCCACGACGGGTTGTGCAGTCACGCGCGGTGGCTTCTGACGAGCGGTTGGGAGGAAGAGCGCATACCCAGCAATGAATAACAGAATTGTTGACGATCTCTCCAACATTCCGGCAGGATGCGTGCGGCCCATGGCGACGACATCCCACTACGACGCGCTTCGCGACGCGATCGTGCGCGGTGACCTCGCCCCGGACACGCGCCTCGTCGAGTCCGAGCTCTCGACGGCATTCGACATGTCGCGCGGCGCGGTGCGCACGGCGCTGATCCGTCTTGAGCAGGACGGGCTCGTCGTCCGCGAGCCTCACCGCGGCGCGCGCGTGCGGCGTGTCAGCGACGAGGAGGCCGTCGAGATCCTCGAGGCGCGCGCGGTCCTGGAGGGGCTCGCTGCTCGTCAAGCGGCCGACGGCGTCGACGAGAAAGGACGCGCTCGCCTCCGGACGTTTCTCGCGCGCCAGCGAGAGCTGCTCGAGGACGGCGATCTCCTCGCGGCGTCCGACGTGAATGCGGAGCTGCACGCAGCGTTGCTCGCGATCTCCGGGCATCGCACGGCGACCCGTCTCATCAACTCGCTCAGCGCCCAGACGGTGCGATACCAGTATCGGACGATCCTGATCCCCGGTCGCCCCGGCGCGTCCGTCGACGAGCACGCGGCCATCGTCGAGGCCGTCATCGCGGGCCGGCCCGATGATGCGGAGCGCGCCATGCGCCGGCACCTCCTGAACGTCGCCGACGCCGTCCGCGGCGGTCGGCTCCCGGGGGGCATCGACAGCCCGAGCCGCGGCATCATCTAGCGAGTCTCAAGGAGGGAGTACGACATGAACCATCGGAGCCTCGAAGACCTACTGGCGACGGCGGAGAGCCCGGTCGAGCTGCTCCGGAACTCTCAAACCGGGCCGAACGTCTACCCCGGGGTCCGGCCGGAGTTCACGAACTGGCGCGACGAACAGCGAGCGTGGCAGGAGACCTGCGTGCTCTTCGACCAGTCGTTCCACATGAACGACCTCCTGGTCGAGGGGCCGGATGCCCTGAAGCTGCTCTCACACCTCGCCGTCAACAGCTTCGACGGCTACGTCGGAGATCGTGCCAAGCACTTCGTGCCCTGCAGCCCGGACGGATACGTCATCGGCGATGTCATCCTCTTCGCGCTCGGCGGCGACCGCTTCAACCTCGTCGGCCGGGCTCCCGCACTCAACTGGATCATTTACCACGCCGAGACCGGCGGATACGACGTCGCGATCGACCTCGACCTGAGGACCGCGCTGCGCGCGGACGGCCGCCGCAGGTCGTACCGCTTCCAGCTGCAGGGCCCGAACGCGATGCAGGTGATCGAGCAGGCGCTCGGCAGCCCGCCACCCGAGCTCAGGTTCTTCCACACGACTCAGCTGGCCATCGCCGGGACGACCGCGGGCGCGCTGCGCCACGGCATGGTCGGCCAGCCGGGCTGGGAGCTCTTCGGCCCGTGGGACGACTACGACGTCGTCCGCGCCGCGCTCGTGACGGCGGGTGCAGACTTCGGTCTCCGGCTGGCTGGTGGTCGGGCGTACTCGTCGAACACAGTGGAGTCGGGCTGGATCCCGTCCCCGCTTCCCGCCGTGTACTCCGGCGAGGGCATGCGGCCCTACCGCAGGTGGCTCCCGGCAGCCGGGTATGAGGGCGCGGCGTCGATCGGGGGCAGCTTCGTCTCCGACGACATCGAGGACTACTACTTCACTCCGTGGGATCTCGGATACGGGAACTACGTGAAGTTCGACCACGAGTTCGTGGGGCGTGAGGCGCTCGAACGGATGGCCGACGGTGACCACCGACAGAAGGTCACGCTTGCACTCGACGACGACGACGTCACACGCGCGATCGGGACGATGCTGGGAACGGGCGACCGGGCGAAGTTCATGGACTGGCCCTCCGCCGTCTACTCGATGCATCAGGTCGACCGCGTCCTCGTCGACGGAGAGACGGTCGGGGTCTCGACCTGGATCAGCTACAGCGCGAACGAGGGCAAGATGCTGACCCTGGCGGTCGTCGACGCCGCGCATGCCGAGCCCGGGACGAACGTGACGTTCGTGTGGGGAGAGGAGGACGGCGGGACGACGAAGCCGACGGTCGAGCCCCACGTGCAGGTCGAGATTGGTGCCGTGGTCAGCCCCGTGCCATACGTCGAGGTGGTCCGGACGTCCTATGCACCGAGCGGGTGGCGCGCACGGAGCAGTTGAGCGGCAGCAGCCGGGTCGATCGGCGCCGAACGCCCCGGGGCGCGGCAGCTTCCCCAACGCCGGGGTGTAGTGTGACGACGATTACTAACTCGAGCGAGTGCCGGTTCGGCTTTGCGCCTGCCGCTGCGCGTTCATGAAGCAGTGAAGGGAGCCGCAGAGATGCCGACCGGAACGGTCAAGTGGTTCAACGACGACAAGGGCTACGGGTTCGTATCGCCGGACGATGGCAGCAAGGACGTCTTCGTCCACCACAGTGCGATCGGTGGAGAAGGGTTCAAGAGCCTCGCCGAGGGTGCGAAGGTCGAGTACGAGGTCGAGCAGGGCCCGAAGGGTCCACAAGCGCGGAGCGTCAGCGTCGTCGCTTCCGTCTGAGCTCGTGGGCCTGCACGGCTCCAAGCCGTACGCCGCTTTCACGGCCTTGAGGCGACCGAAACTGAGGTTGGCGGCGGCTGCGGGTTATCTCGGTGACCGAGCGGAGGGAGCTGCGTCATCGCCTATACGGAGAGGCTGTCCGACACGCCGAAGCTCTCGTTCGAGACCGGTGGCGAGTTCATCCGGCAGACGCGTCGAGAGGTCGAGGAGTACCTCTCCGGTCGTGGTACCCGTGTGCGTGGCCGAGCTCAGCTGTATGCCAAAGGACTCGTCGCGCTCGTCGTGTTGCTCGGCTCGTGGCTGATACTCGTCATCGGCCACCCAGGCCTGTGGCTCGGCCTGTTCAGCTTCGGCGGACTGATCGTCGGAACGTCGCTGATCGCGTTCAGCGTCATGCATGACGCCAATCACGGCGCGTACTTTCGAACGCGCCGCCTCCACCTGGTCGGCTGGACGGCTGACTCCTTGCTCGGACTCTCCAGCTACGCCTGGCGCGTGAAGCACAACGTTGCCCATCACACGTATACGAACGTCGACGGCTACGACGCCGACGTCACGATCCGATGCGCGTGGTGGGCTGAGGTGGAGCGAGGCGGACGTTTCCCGTCTGTTGCGACTGCGCTCAGCCTGGCGGAAGCGCGCCCCTCGACGAAGGAGGGGGTCGCGATGATCCGTGACATTCGCCGAAACGGCTGCCTCTAATAAGGGGATCCCCTGCCGGCGCTCGACGACTGTTGGCGCCGCTCGGCATGGTTCTGGACCGCCGCGACTGACGCGGATCGCGGGCCTATTGCGGCGGGCCGGAGCCCAAACGCACGCGTGCGCTCGTCTGGCCGCTGAAGGGATCAACCCAGACAACGCGGACAATCTGGCGGGGACTCAAGCGCACGATGATTGCTCGCAGCGCGGCTGCGTTCCGTACCCGGCGTCCCGCGAACGACGTGATCACGTCGTTCGCGCCGAGGCCCGCTTTCGCCGCAGGCGATGTCGCTGACACGGCCTGTACGACGGCACCGCTCGCATCGCCTTCGAAGCCGAAGCCGTTTGCGAGCGATACACCGAGGTAGGCCGTCGGTCCGACGTGTACGTTCGATGTCCGATGACCCGCCTCGATCTGCCGTGCGATGCGAAGCACCGTGTCGATCGGGATCGCATACCCCTCGCCTCTCGTCGCGCCGAACGACAGCGTGCTCGAGGCGGCGGCGTCCATCCCGACAACCTCGCCATCCAGGAGGAGCGGGCCGCCGGAGTCGCCGGGCCGTAGCGGCGCGGTCGTCTCGATCAGGCCCGACAGCCGCGAAGAGGTGCCATCGTCGTCGCGCACTGTGATGGAGCGATTCACGCTGACGACCCGTCCACTCTTCGCCGTCAGGCCCGAGCCGGGCCCGCGTTGCCCACGGTCACGATGTCGTCACCGATGCGGACGTCGTCGGAGTCGCCGAATGTGGCGGTGCTCAGATTCGCGGCACTCTTCAGATCGAGCAGCGCGATGTCACGTGCGATGCTGTACCCCGTCACGGTGGCCGAGTACGTACGCCTCGTCGTAGGAACGGTGACGCGAAACGAGGTTGCTCCGCGGATCACATGGTTGTTCGTGAGCACGTCGCCCGAAGACGTCAGCACGATTCCCGTCCCTGACCCTGCTCCGCCCGTCGCGAAACGCACGCTGATGGTCACCACGCCCGTCTTTGCTGCTTGCGTGCTCGACGTCTTCGACTGACTGAGCCCGAGCGCGTTGGTGGTTCCCCACAACAGCGCGACGACACCTGCTAGCGCCAGGACGAGCGTCCAGCGGAGTCGCGCTCTCATGGCCGTCTCGAAAGTCACGGGTTGCAGGAGAGCAGTGCTCCCTAAGACGGGTCTGAAGGAACGGAAAGAATCGCGTTAGAAGCAAGTCCCGAGGTAGCGGCGCTCGTTTGGCGCCTTCTCGGCCGCGCGCGCACTGTGTGACTGGTCTCGCCTTGGAGGCACCCGCCATCCATTCGGGCCTGCCGACGCCGCCGAGCTCCCTAAGCGTGCACCGCAGTCTCGCGGGTCGGAAGAAGCGCCAAGGACTTAGGAGCTTCTTACGGACGTCTCAGTCGACTCTCACGAACCGTTGGTTCTGTGCGGCGATGTTCTACGTCACCTACGTGTTCGCCGAGCTGCGCAGGCGTCTCGGCCGCACGATCCTCACCGCGCTCGGTCTTGGCCTGGGCGTCGGCCTCGTCGTCACCGTGACCGCTCTCTCCAACGGGCTCGACCGAGCCCAAGCGCAAGTACTCGAACCGCTCACGGGTGTCGGCACGGACATGTCCGTGTCGCGGCCGATCGAATTCTCCGACTCGGGAAACGGGCCCTTCCAGCAGCTCTCCGGCGAAGAACGTGAGCAGCTCCGCAGCGAGAACGGCGGCGGCCGCTTCGGGCTGCAGAACCTGGGCGAGCCGGGCGAGAAGTTCTCCCGCGACACCTTCGTGTCGAATGCGCAGCTCTCGATGCCGGCGTCCGACGTCTCGAAGATCTCGAAGATCGACGGCGTCGAGGTGGCCGCGGGCGGCCTGGCTCTGAACTCGCTCCACATCGAGGGCACGGTGCCCGAGCAGCAGCAGCCGCCTGGCCAGTTCGGCCCCGGCGCGGGCGGCGGGCCGCCGGAGAACATCGACGTCTCCTCGCTCAGCGTCTCCGGCGTCGACCAGACGCAGGAGGAGCTAGGCGCGGTCACGCCCGGACAGATCGTCAAGGGAAGCTACTTCGGATCGGGCGACGCCCGGCAGGCGATCCTCAACGAGAGCTACGCGCTCGAGCGAGGGCCTCTCGGTCGGCGACACCGTCACGCTTGGTGGCAAGAGCTTCACCGTGATCGGTATCGCGGAGACGCCGCTCGGCGGGCAGTCCTCGGACGTGTACGTGAAGCTCGCCGCAGCTGCAGCAGCTGGCCGATCGCAAGGGCCGCGTCAACACCGTGTACGTGCGCGCCGAGTCGTCCGACGACGTCGCCGCCGTGTCGACGGAGATCGAGAACACGGTCGATGGGGCGTCCGTGACGACCGCCGCCGACCTCGCCGAGCGCGTCTCAGGCACGCTCGTCGACGCGAAGAACCTTGCGGGCAAGCTCGGCACGGCGTTGATGATCGTTGGCCTGCTCGCCGCATTCCTCATCGCGAGCCTGCTGACGCTCTCATCGGTGACGAAGCGGATCCGGGAGCTCGGCACGCTCAAGGCCCTCGGCTGGTCGCAGCGGCTCGTCGTTCGGCAGGTGACCGGCGAGTCGTTGCTCCAGGGTGTCCTCGGAGGCGCCGTCGGCGTGGTCCTCGGACTCGCAGGCGCCGCGCGATCGCCGTACTCCCCCTCGCTCCAGGCGACCGTGTCCGCCGCCGCCGAGCAGGGTCCGCGGGTTCTTCGGGGTCCCGGGGCGTTCGGCCAGGGCGCGGTCGCCGACCCCGGCGACCGACGTCTCTCTCGGATGCACCTGTCAGCATCTCACTCGTCCTGGGCGCGGTCGGCCTCGCACTGCTCGGCGGCCTCATCGCCGGCGCCGTCGGATCGCTCCGCGCCGCCCGTCTGCGCCCTGCCGATGCCCTCCGACACATCGACTGAGGTGTACGAAGGAGCGACCGAATGACGACTTGCGACCGAGCACGAGCCGGGCGCCGGTCTACGAGCTTCGCGGCGTCTCGAAGAGCTATGCCCTGGGCAGCGGCCAGGTGCACGCGGTCCGGACCTCGAGCCTCACGATCGAGGCGGGCGACTCGGTCGCGATCGTCGGGCCGAGCGGGTCCGGCAAGACGACGCTCCTGCAGCTCCTCGGCGGCCTCGACCGCCCGTCCGCCGGCAGCGTCCGCTTCGAGGGCAGGGACATGGCCGGCATGGGTGACGCGCGAGCTGCGCCCGCTTCGCCTCGGACGTTCGGCTTCGTCTTCCAGCAGTTCAACCTGATCCCGACGCTGACCGCCGCCCAGAACGTCGAGGTCGCGCTCGCCCCGAGCGGCAGAAGGCCGCCGAGCGGCGCGAGACCGTGCGGGAGCTGCTCGAGTCTGTCGGCCTTGGCGAGCGCGCGGAGCATCGTGCCGAGCAAGCTCTCGGGCGGCGAGCAGCAGCGGGTGGCGATCGCGAGAGCGCTGGCGAACGACCCCACGTCCTACTCGCCGACGAGCCGACCGGGAACCTGGACACGGAGACCGGCGACGAGATCATCGACCTTCTCATGTCGCTCTCGGGCGCAGGCCGCACAGTGATCGTCGTGACTCACGACACAGACGTCGCTCGGCGAGCCGATCGGATCATCCGCATGCAGGATGGGCGGCTGGCTGTGGATCTCGCCGAAGCCGGGACGCGGCAGCGAGCGTCCGCGTCCTCGAAGAGGGGCGATCGGGACGCAACACCGGGAAGTTGGGCGGAGTCGCCGCGATCATGGCTGCTCTCGTCCTGGCGGTCGCGGGCTGCGGCGGCTCGGAGGCGAGCGTGAGCGATAGCGCCGCGTCAGCCCCGTCCGCGCCAAGCGGCCAGCCGCCACAGTTCGATCAGGATGCGTTCACTCAACTCCGGCAGTGTCTCGAAGAGAATGGTGCGACGCTGCCGAGCCCCGGCCAGCAGGGTGCGCCGCCGTCGGGCATGCAAGGTGGCCCGCCCGCCCTGGGCGAGGGTGCCCAGAAGGCGTTCGAGGCATGCAGCGACTACCTGCCCTCACGGCCGCCGGGGCAAGGTGGCTTCGGCTTCGGCTTCGGCTTCAGCGGCTGAGAAGGCAGAGACCGGATCTGGTCACCACTTCTTAACGCTCGCTTAGGCGCCTGTGCCAGCGTTTGCCGATGCCTCGAGGCGACCGCGCGGAAGCGGCTGAGGTCGATCTGATTCCGAGCCCTCGGGCGCGCGCTTCGCTGCGTGCCTTCAACCGCTTCGAGCTCAAGTACCTCGTCGACCAGCGCGTAGCCAGCGCGCTGCGGACGGAGCTCGCGGGGCGCCTGGACTATGACCCCAACTCGCGCGCGGGCTCCTACACGGTGTGGAGCCGCTACTACGACACGCGCGACCTCCGCTTCTACTGGGAGAAGATCGAGGGCATCCGCTTCCGGCGGAAGCTGCGCGTCCGGCACTACGGCAGGCCGTCCGACCTGACGCCCGAGACGCCGGTCTGGGTCGAGGTCAAGCAGCGTGTCAACCGCGTCACGCAGAAGCGACGGGCGCTGCTCCCGTATGGAGAGGCCTCGCGGCTCTGCGCCGGCCAGGAGCCGGGCGGCGCGGATGTTCGTGACGGAGCGGTGATCGAGGAGGTGCTCGCGACCTTCGTGATCGGGGGCGCCGTGCTGATCATGCAGCGCTTCGACTGGTACAAGCTCGACGTCGGAAACCAGATCGTGAAGGTGCAGATGCCGGGCGAGGGCGACTACACGACGCACTTCGACGACGTCTTCGCGCGCCTGACGACGCAGTCCGAGCTCGTCAGCCTCGAGTCGATCCGTGGAGGGGCGCTCACGGAGCTGATGTACACCGTGAAGCTCCGGAAGGGAACCTCGCCCGGCGAGCTCGTCGGCGAGCTCCAGAAGAAGTCGAACGGCCAGAAGGTGACCGTGCTCACCGGCTACGACCGCACGGATCTCTAGGTGCACGTCCCGCTCCGCTGGCGCCGGCACTGGAAGCTCGTCGCGGGCTTCTCGGTCGTGGTGGTCGCCCTGTCGGATTTGCCGGCAACGAGCGCGTGACGGCGATCACCTCCAGCGAGCGCGCCGCAACGGGTGCGGGAGGGGAGTCGGCGGAGCTCGACCTTGTGGGAGCAGTCGATGTCTTCGACCGCGACCGCGTCCACGAGATCGCGATCGAGTTTGCCCAGCGCGACTACCGCCGGATGCTCGACGTCTTCTCGGCAACCGGGGACAAGCAGTTCATCGAGTCCACCGTGACCATCGACGGCACCCGGATCGAGGATGCTGGGATCCGCCTCAAGGGCAACTCCACGCTACGCAGGCTCGGCGGCGGCTTCGGGGGGTTCGGCGGCTTCGGCGGTGGTGGCGACATCAGCTCGAACAAGCCCGAGGCTCTCCCGTGGCTCGTGGAGTTCGACGCGTTCGTCGAGAACCGCCGCTATCAGGGCTACGAGACGCTTGCCATCAGGCCGACCGGCAACGTCAGCTCAACCGCGCTCAACGAGGCGCTCGCGACGGCGCTCGTCGCAGCCGCGGGGGAGCCGGCGGTGCGGTTCTCGTACGCCTCGGTGACGATCAACGGCGGCGAACCGACCCTCCGCCTCGTCCTCGAGGAGCCCGACCGGAGGTTTGCGGAGGACACGCTGTTGACCGATGGCGTCCTCTACAAGTCGCTCAGCACGGGCCGCTTCGAGTATCTCGGCGAGGACGCGGTCGCCTATGCCGAGCTCCTTCCGCCAGATCACGCGCAAGAAGCAGCAGGACCTGCAGCCGGTGATCGACCTCCTGCGCTGGACGACGGAAGCCACCGACGAGGAGTTCGACGCCGAGCTCGCCGAGCACGTCGACGTCGAGTCCTTCGCGCGGTACGTCGCGCTCCAGAACCTGCTGCTCAGCTTCGACGACATGGCCGGGCCTGGCCAGAACTACTACCTCTGGTACGCCCTCGACAGCGACCGGTTCAGCGTCGTCACGTGGGATCTCAACTTCGCGCTCTCGGCGATGCGAGCCAAAGTCCGTTCGACCAAGGCCGGTTCGGCTCCGGGCGCTTCGGCGGGGGACGTCCGCCGATGTTCGGTGGCGGCGGGGCTTCGGACTTCGGTGGCAGGCCGCCGAACGGCGCGCCGGCGCCTGACTTCGGTGGGGGCATGCGGCCGCGCGGTGGCAACCTGTTCAAGGAGCGCTTTCTCGCGAGCGACGCCTTCCACGACCTCTACCTGGCTGAGTACCGGAAGCTCTACGAGACGCTGTACGCCAGCGGTCGCGCGCTCCAGGAGCTCGATCGGCTCGAGCAGGTGCTCGCGTCCAGCGACGCGATCGACCACGCGGCTATGGAGTCCGAGGTCAGTGCCCTCCGTGCCATGGTTGAGTCGCGTCGCGACGGCCGAGGCAGACTGAGGTCCTTAGCGCCCGAGCGATACGCAGAGATGCCCCCGGCATGAATCGAACATGCGCACGCGGTTTAGGAAACCGCTGCTCTATCCACTGAGCTACGGGGGCGCCGGGCAAGGGTAGCGCCGCATCCCGCCGGCCTCACAGGGTCTATTCTCGGCCTGGATGAGGTACGTGCCGGCGGACGATCGATATAACCGGATGCTCTACCGCCGCGCGGGTCGCAGCGGCTTGAAGCTCCCCGCGATCTCGCTCGGGCTGTGGTGGAACTTCGGGCACGACCGCCCGTTCGACACGATCCGGGCAATCGTGCGCCGCGCGTTCGACCTCGGGATCACGCACTTCGATCTCGCGAACAACTACGGGCCGCCCTACGGCTCGGCGGAGGAGAACTTCGGGCGCCTCCTCCGAGACGATCTCCGCCCGTTCCGCGACGAGCTCGTCGTCTCCACCAAAGCCGGCTACGACATGTGGCCGGGACCCTACGGCGACCACGGGTCGCGCAAGTACTTGCTCGCGAGTCTCGACCAGAGCCTCGAGCGGCTGGGACTCGACTACGTCGACATCTTCTACTCGCACCGCTTCGATCCCGAGACGCCTCTCGAGGAGACGATGGGCGCGCTCGACACCGCGGTCCGCCAGGGGAAGGCGCTTTACGTCGGAATCTCGTCCTACTCAGCGGACAAGACGAGGGCGGCGGCGGCGATCCTGCGTGAGCTCGGAACGCCGTTCCTGATCCATCAGCCCTCGTACTCGATGCTGAACCGCTGGATCGAGCCTGAGCTCCTAGACACGCTCGACGAGCTCGGACTGGGCTGCATCGTCTTCTCGCCACTGGCCCAGGGCATGCTCACCGACAAGTACCTGGGCGGCATCCCCGAAGGTTCGCGCGCCAGCCGGCCGACGCTCGCTCACACCGGATCTGGTGACCGATGAGGCACTCGCGAAGATCCGCGCCCTGAACGCCATCGCCGAACAGCGCGGACAAACGTTGGCCCAGATGGCTCTCGCGTGGACGTTACGCGATGCTCGCGTGACCTCGGCGCTCATCGGTGCTTCGAGCGTCGCCCAGCTCGAGGACAACGTGGCGGCGCTCGAGCGCCTCGACTTCACCAACGACGAGCTCGCGGAGATCGACCGCTATGCGACCGAGAGCGAGATCAACATCTGGGCCGCGTCGAGCCGCGAGTAGCGGCGGTTTCTCCGGCGCGCGGATCGCGCCCTATACCCTCGGTCAGTGGCCGAACGTTCAGAGATCCGCAATGTCGCGATCGTCGCGCACGTCGACCACGGCAAGACGACGCTCGTCGACGCTCTCCTCTGGGAGTCGGGCGCTTTTCGCGAGAACCAAGACGTCGCCGAGCGCGTCCTCGACACGATGGACCTCGAGCGCGAGAAGGGCATCACGATCCTCGCCAAGAACACGGCCGTTCGCTACGGCGGGACGAAGATCAACATCATCGACACGCCCGGCCATGCAGACTTCGGCGGCGAGGTGGAGCGCGGGTTGACGATGGTGGACGGCGTGCTCCTGCTCGTCGATGCGAGCGAGGGGCCACTTCCGCAGACGCGGTTCGTGCTGCGCAAGGCGCTCGAGTCGCGACTGCCCGTGATCCTCGTTGTCAACAAGGTCGATCGCCCCGACGCGCGAATCAGCGCAGTCGTGAACGAGGTCTATGAGCTGTTCCTCGATCTCGACGCGGACGAGAGCCAGATCGAGTTTCCGATCGTCTACTGCAACGCAAGAGCCGGTCGTGCCTCGCTCGATCCCGACCCCGACGGGCTCGAGCCGGATCTCCGGCCTCTGCTCGACCTGATCCTCGAGCGCATTCCCGCGCCCACCTTCGACGAGAACCACCCACTCCAGGCGCTCGTCACGAACCTCGACGCGTCCCCATACGTAGGTCGGCTCGCACTCTGTCGCGTCTTGCACGGGACGATTCGTCGCGCGCAGCAGGTCGCTTGGTGCCGCTCGGACGGGACGATCGAGCGAGCGAAGGTGACCGAGCTGTACGTGACCGAGGCGCTCGACCGCGTCGATGCCGAGCAGGCCGGCCCGGGCGAAATCATCGCCGTCGCGGGAATTCCCGAGGTGACGATCGGCGAGACGCTCGCGGATCTCGACGATCCGCGTCCGCTGCCGGTGATCTCGGTCGACGAGCCTTCGCTCTCCATGACGATCGGGATCAACACCTCGCCGCTTTCGGGTCTCGACGGGGACAAGCTGACTGCGACCCTCGTCGAAAGTCGGCTTCGCGCGGAGCTCGTGGGCAACGTCTCGCTACGCGTCCTTCCGACCGAGTCGCCGGATGCGTGGGAGGTGCAGGGCCGCGGCGAGCTCCAACTCGCGATTCTCGTCGAGCAGATGCGGCGTGAGGGCTTCGAGCTGACGGTCGGCAAGCCGCAGGTGGTCACGCGCGAGATCGACGGCGTCCTGCACGAGCCGGTCGAGCGGGTGTCGATCGACGCGCCCGAGGACTACCTGGGCGTCATCACGCAGCTCTTCGCGCTGCGCAAGGGACGCACCGAGGCGCTCGTCAACCACGGCAGCGGTTGGGTGCGCATGGACGTCGTCGTACCGGCGCGCGGGTTGATCGGGTTCCGCACGGAGTTCCTGACCGAGACGCGCGGCACAGGCATCCTCCACCACGTCTTCGAGCGCTTCGAGCCCTGGGTCGGCGAGCTCCGCACCCGACCGACGGGCGCTCTCGTCGCCGATCGTCGTGGCAAGACGACGACGTTTGCACTGATCAATCTGCAGGAACGGGGGTCGCTCTTCGTCGGCCCGGCCGTCGATGTCTACGAAGGGATGATCGTGGGCGAGAACGCGCGCGGCGAGGATCTCGACGTGAACGCGACGAAGGAGAAGAAGATGACGAACATGCGCTCCCCAAACGCCGAGGAGCACGTTCGCATGATCCCTCCGCGACCGCTCTCGCTCGATCAGGCGCTCGAGTACATCCGCGTGGACGAGTGCGTCGAGGTGACGCCCGAGAGTGTTCGCTTGCGCAAGGTCGAGCTCTCGGCGCAACGTCGCCAGTCGGCTTCCAGCCGGAAGGCGCGCGGCCTCGCTCCGGTCTAAAACGGGGCTCTCGAGCGGCGCGACTGCTACCGTGGTGTCACGGTCGGCAATACCGCCGGCCCGTGAGATGAGCTTCTCGTTCCTCCGTCGGACGTTCGAGGCAGGCGAATCTCGACGTTCGATAAGGAGTTGAACAGTTGTCCCAGCAGTCTTTCCGTGAGCTCGGCGTGTCCGCGCGCGTCATCGATGCGCTCGCCGCTCACTCGATCCACGCACCCTTCCCGGTGCAATCCCTTGTCCTCCCGGACGCGATCGCGGGACTCGACATTCTCGCGAAGTCGCAAACCGGCTCGGGCAAGACACTCGCGTTTGCGATCCCGATCGTCGAGCGGACGACAGATCGCGACCGGCGCCCGAGCGCGCTCGTGCTCGTTCCGACCCGTGAGCTTGCGGTTCAAGTAACCGAAGATCTCCAGGCGATCGCACCCGCGAACGGGCTCCGAGTCGCTGCCGTGTACGGCGGAACGCCGTTGCGGTCGCAGGCGGAGCGCGCGAGCAAAGCGCAGATCGTCGTCGCAACGCCGGGCCGGCTCCAGGATCTCGCCGATCGGCGTCTTCTCGATCTGTCGGCGATCAAGATCCTCGTTCTCGACGAGGCCGACCGCATGCTCGACATGGGTTTCAAGCCTCAGGTCGACAAGATCCTCCGGCTCGTACCGCGGAACCGCCAGACGATGTTCTTCTCGGCAACGCTCGACGGCGAGGTCGGCACTCTCGCTCATGCGTACACGAGCAGCCCCTCACGCTTCGAGGCCGAGCCGCCTGCCGATCGTGAGTCCGGCGAGATCGCACATCGCTTCGTCGCCGTGCGGCCCGACACCAAGTTGGAGACTCTCGTCGAGCACATCCGCGGAACCGACGGGCTGACGCTCGTCTTCGTGCGAACGAAGCGCGGTGCCGACAAGCTCGTGCGCAAGCTCGCCTTCCATCAGGTCGACGCGGTCGCGATGCACGGCGACCTCTCGCAGTCGGTACGACAGCGTGCGCTTCAGCGCTTTTCCAGTGGGAAGGTGTCGGTTCTCGTGGCGACCGACGTGGCCGCACGCGGCCTCGACATCGACGATGTCGCCCACGTCATCAACTACGACCCGCCGGAGGAGGACAAGGGGTACGTCCATCGCACCGGGCGAACGGGTCGTGCAGGGCGCAGCGGAATCGCCATCACCTTCGTTCTCCCCGATCAGCAGGACGAGACGAGCCGCGTCGCCAACCGACTCGGGCACCGCGAGCAGTTCGAAGAAGCCGGACTTCGCACCGCCCAGCCGCGACTCGTCTACACGAGCCGCCGCGGCCGCCGGTCGAAGTGGTAGCCGGCGCCGCCTAGCTTCGCCAGCTCGGCATTAGACTCGCAGCCGTGCGCCAGAACTGGTTCGTAGCCGCGATCGTGGTCGGGATCGTTTCGATCGCGGTCGCCGCGCTACTCATGCGGTTGCTGTAGGACGCAGGCGGCCTCAGGCCGACCGTTAAGAAAGCGCGTAGTCGTTGCTCCGGTTCTGCAGCGATGACGATCGTGGGAGCTACGATCTTCGCATGCTTTTCCTCATCGCCTTCATCGTCCCGATGATCCTCGGTTTCTGGGCCCAGCATCGCGTGAAGAGCACCTTCGCGCGCAACCTCGAGGTGCCGGTCGCAAACGGCATGACCGGTGCGCAGGTTGCGCGTCGGGTCCTCGATGCCAACGGCCTGAACGAGGTTCCCATCGAAGAGACACCTGGTTCTCTGTCCGACCACTACGACCCGCGGAGCAAGTCCGTCCATCTCTCGCCCGAGGTGTTTCGCGGTGTATCGATCGCTTCGACCTCCGTCGCCGCGCATGAGGTGGGCCATGCCATCCAGCACGCGCAGGCCTACGCGTTCTTCAGGGTCCGCAGCGCGATGTTCCCCGCCGTGCAGTTCGCGTCGAACATCTGGGTGCTCTTCTTGATCGGCGGCATCTTCTTCCAGATCACCGGTTTCGTCGTCCTCGCCGTTGCGCTCTATGCCATCGCGGTTCTCTTCCAGATCGTCACGCTTCCGGTCGAGTTCGACGCGTCGAACCGTGCAAAGCGCCAGCTGAACGAGCTCGGCCTCGTCGTGGCGACCGAAGGCGCGGGCGTGAAGAGCGTGCTCAGGGCTGCCGCTTGGACGTACGTCGCAGGCGCGCTCGCCGCGGTCGCGATTCTCCTCTACTACCTGTCGCTGCTCAGCAACAGGTAACTCCAGGGTCGGGGTCGGGCCCGTGAGGGTCCGACCCCTATCTCTCGCGCGGCATCCAGCTGAACCGCCGCAAGGCGACCGCAAGGCCCGCGACGCCCCATGCGGCCACCACCGCGAGCGCCTTTCCGTCCGCGAAGAGCGATTCGCCGTCGAGATAGACGCCGTAGACGATGTCGAGGAAGTACGTGAGCGGTAGGACATCGGCCACGGCTTCCAGGAGCGCCGGGTACTCGTCGGTCGGGCCGAACGAGCCCGAGAGGAACGCCATCGGCAGCACAATGACGTTGACGACCGCCGAGACTCCCTCGGCTGATCGAATCAGCGAGGCTGCCGCGAGGCCAAGGCCGGCGAAGCACGCGACGCCGAGAACGATCGCCCCCACGAACCCGAGCCAGTTCGCGGGCGTGGTTGCGCCGAAGGCGAGGGTGCCGAGTGCGACGAGCCCCGCCGACTGCAAGGCGAAGATGACCAGCATCGAGAGGAGCACCGCGGCCATGTATGTCGCCGGTGGGAGCGGGGTCGCACGCAATCGCTTGAGCACGCCAGCCTCGCGCCGGCCGACGAGGATGATCGCGAGTCCCGCGAGCGCGGTATTGGCGGCCCCGTAGCCGAAGAGCCCGGCGAGGAGCACGTCGACGGCCGGCGCACCGTCGATCTCACCCTCGTACACGGAGCCGAGGAGTGCGTAGAGGAGAAGCGGGAAGATGAAGATGAACACGGCCGCCTCGCGGCTTCGCCAGAAGACGCGCTGCTCGAACGTGAGCTGATGCAGGAGCAGGGTCACTCTGGGGCTCCGCCGTCCTGATCGACGAGGTCGAGGTAGACGTCCTCGAGCGTCGGTCGCCGCACCTCGAGGCGTTCGAGCTCGACCCCCGACGCCAACGCTTCGGTCGTCAGATCGTTGAGTGCTCGGGTCGGATCGTCCGTCTCGATCACGACCTGTTCGCCGTCCTTCACGAAGCGGATCTCGCTGGTGTGCACGTCGCCGATCAGCTCGGCGGGCGTTCCGAGGCTGACGATCTTCCCTGCGCGGATCACGGCGACACGATCGGCGAGCCGCTGTGCCTCGTCCAGGTAGTGCGTGGTGAGGAGGATCGTCTTGCCGAGTGCACGCAGCGCGAGGATCAACTCCCATGCCGAGCGCCGAGCCGCCGGATCGAATCCGGTCGTCGGCTCGTCGAGGAAGACGAGGTCGGGGTCGCCCACGAGCGCGATGCCGAGGTCGAGCCGGCGCTTCTGGCCGCCCGACAGCGTCTTCACTCGGGCGTCTCGCTTCTCGGCTAGCCCCACGAGGTCGACGACCTCGTCGACGTCACGCGGCTTCGCGTAGTACCCGGCGAAGAGGAGGTGGGCCTCCCGCACTGTCAAGAGCGGTGTGATCTCGGAGTGCTGGAGGACGACGCCGATGCGCTCCCGCAGCGCCCGTGGCGAGTTGCCGGGATCGTGCCCCAGGACGGACGCTTCACCGCCGTCGCGCCGGCGGTAGCCCTCGAGGATCTCGACCGTCGTCGTCTTGCCGGCTCCATTGGGGCCGAGCAGCCCGAAGACCTCGCCCTCGGTGACCTCGAAGCTAATGCCACGGAGCGCCTCTACCCCGTCATAGGACTTCCTCAGATCCCGTACGACGATCGCGCTGGACATATCTGGCCGATACATTAATATATCGAAGTGATATGTCAAGCCTGAACGCGACCGCCCGGGTGATCCTCGGGCTTCTCAAGTTCAGCCCGAGAACCGGGTACGACGTCAAGCGTGTTACTGACTTCTCGACGCGATTCTTCTGGCGTGCGAGCTACGGGCAGATCTATCCGGAGCTGCGCGCTCTGACAGCGGCCGGACTCGTGCATGTTTCCGAGGAGCCGAGGGGGCGTCGCCCACGGCGCGTCTACGGGCTGACTCCGAAGGGCGAACGCGCGTTACGTGACTGGCTGCTCGCGACGAGTGATGTGTACGAGCTCCGCGACGAAGGGCTTCTCCGGCTCTTTTTCGGAGAGCTGCTGGCTGATGAAGAGCTGCTGTCTCTGGTCCGCAGACGTCGGGAGGCGTTCGAAGCTTCGGGCGCGCACTTCCGATCGATCTCGGCATCCCTCGGCGAGGTCGAGGGGCCGAGCGCAGAGGTGCTCCGTTACGGGATCGAGCTCATGGACTGGAACGCAGCGTGGTGGGGGGAGCTCGAGCAGCGGCTGGGTTCGGACGGCTGATTCGGCGCTGTAGGGTCCGGCCGTGCCGACGCTGCGGTACGTGATCGTCGATGTCTTCACCGACCGCGCGTTTGCCGGCAATCAGCTTGCTGTGTTCACGGACGGGCGCGAGGTCGATTCCGAGACGATGCAGGCGCTCGCGTTCGAGATCGGCTTCTCCGAGACCACCTTCGTGCTCCCGGCGGAGGCGAGTGGAACGGCTCGGATCCGGATCTTTACCCCTGCGCGCGAGCTGCCGTTCGCGGGCCACCCGATCCTAGGCACTGCCTGGGTGCTCGGGGCTCCGCTGGAGCGCTCGGTCGTCGAGCTCGAAACCGGAAGCGGCATCGTCCCGGTCGAGCTCGAGCGGGACGAGTCCGGCGCGATCGTCTACGGGCGAATGGTGCAACCCATCCCGAGCGTCGAACCGTTTCCCGATCGGGAAGCGTTGCTCAGTGCGCTTGGCGTCTCTGGCTCTGCGCTACCGGTCGAGCGCTACGACAACGGTCTTGTCCATATCTTCGTCGTGCTCGACTCGCGTGAGGCCGTCGCTCGTCTGCGCCCGGACTTCGCGGCGCTCGCTGACTTCGAGGCGAACGTCAGCTGCATCGCAGGCTCGGGCACATCGTGGAAGTCGCGCATGTTCGCGCCGGCGTTGGGGGTCCCCGAGGATCCCGCGACCGGCTCCTCGGCAGGTCCACTTGCATGCCACGTCTGTAGGCACGGCCTCGTCCCGTGGGGAACCGAGATCGAGATCTCCCAGGGAGACGAGATCGGGCGTCCGTCGATGCTGTACGCGCGAGCGGAAGGGAGCGATGCCGGAATCCAGCGCGTCGAGGTCGGCGGGCGGGCTGTCGTCGTCGCCCGGGGAGAGTTCAGGCTGTAGCGCCCCACGGGTGAGAGAGCGAAACGGCTTCTTGACCGCTTACGGGCTTGCGAGAAGCGTGGAGACCGTCGCGGCGGCATCTCGGGCCGCCTCCACGGGCTCCGCGCCATTGGCTCTACGCGTGAGATATGCGACAGAGAACGTGTCCCCCGCGCCGGTTGGATCCACTGGGCCATCGACCTCGACGGCAGCCACATGCTCGATGAGATCGGAAGTGACCACGAAGGAACCCTGGGAGCCGAGCGTCAAGAGCACCTCGGGCACACCGAGCGCACGAAGCTTCGCCGGTTCTGCGTTGCCGAGAAGCGTCTTTGCCTCCTCGTCGTTCAGCTTCAGGATCTCGATGTGCTCGAGAACGTCGCCGATGTCTCCGTCGGTATCGAGCCGCCCGATGGAGGCCGTGCGGACGAGGCCCTGGGCGTCCACGAGAAGTCGCCGGCCGCCGGCTGCGAGCGCCGCCAGTGTCTCGGGCGAGAAGTCGGTGCGGACAAGTGCGCCGACATCGACCCACTCTGCGTCCCCCGCAGCCGAGGCTGCCTGTGCAGGTGACCACGGATCGCCGACAGCGTCCTGCCTCATGATTCTGCGATCGCCCTCGTAATGAAAGCTGTACGCCGTCGTCACTGTGGACTCGTGCCATGTGACCGGGAGGCCGAAAGCCTCGAGCGGTGGAAGCAGCGCCGGCCGGTCGCGCGCGGCGCACGAAGCCGCGATGCGCGCGTCTGCACCCAGGCGGGAGAGTGCGCGCGCGGCGTAAAAGACGCCGCCTCCCGGCCGCGGTGCGGCATCTGCGACCACGTCGAGCGTGAGGTGCCCGAGAGCTGCGATGGTCGTCATGCCTGCACGGCGCCCGCCGCCGTGCGCGGGGACAGCGCCGCAACGATGCTGGCCAAGCCGAACGACACGAGGAAGCTGGGAACGGTTGCGCCGACGCCCCAGTCCGGTGGATTCAACTCCGAGACCAGGTCGACCCACCACGAGGGCCCGGTCGGGTACAGCCACTGGTAGAGCGCGAATCCGGCGATCCAGGCGGCGATGAGCCCCGGGCGCCAGGCGGGTGTGTGGAATACGTCGTCGTATGAGTAGTGCCGACCCGCGGAGAGCCAGTCTGCGAGTAGAACCGCGAAGAGCGGCACGAACACCGAGCCGAGCAGGAGCAGGAAGCTCTGGTAGCTGACGAGATCGATGACCAGCGCACCCGTGGTCGCGATCCCCGTGACGAGCACGAGGAGCAACTTCTGAGGGGCCCTCGGCACGATGTTCTGAAGGGATACGGCGGCGGAATAGACGTTCGCAAAGGCCTCGTCCGTCTCGGTCACGAGTAGTGCGAAGAGCGCGACGATCGCAGCGAACCCCCCGGCGACGACCGCTGCGGGAAGAGCAGCAGGGTCGCCGAGATCGCGCGAGAGAACCAGGACGACACCGAGTCCGAGGAGCCACGCGTCCGGCACGAGGTAGCCGAGGCCGGTCCCCCAGAACGCTCCGCGTCGCGATTTCGAGAAGCGCGTGTAGTCCGCGGCATAGGGAATCCAGGAGACGGTGATGCCGACGACGACGTCCGCGCCTTGCCACACGGAGATCCCACCTTCGCCCGGTTGGTCCCAAACAGCGCCGAGGTCCGCTCCGTCGAGTGCCCACCAGGTCAGATAGCCCAGTGCGAGCGGCACCGTCCAGACGGCGAAGCGGCGTACGAATCGCCGCACGAAGCCGATCGGCCCGAGCAGGGCGAGAGTCAGCGCCACGGCGCCGAAGACGAGCGTCCACAGCCACTGGGCGCGGAATCCGAAGAGCTCGTCCGAGAGCGCGGCCGCCGCCGTCGCAATGATGAGGAGCTCGAAGACGGACCAGCCGATGCCCTGGAGCACGTTGATCCCCGTTGGCAGGTACGAGCCGCGCTGGCCGAGCGGCGCCCGCATGAGAACCATTCCGGGCACTCGCGCGTCGGCACCGATAGCGCCTGCGACGGCGAGCATGAGGTTGCCGATCAGGCAGCCGACGACGATCGCGACGAGTGCGGCGGGCAGCGAGAGCGCGGGGACGAGTGCCGCGCCGGCGACGATGACGAGAAGCGACACACCGAGGTTGCCCCAGAGGAGACCCGTGTCGAGCCCGCTGAGGACGTGCAGCCGCTCGGGAACCGGGTCGGTTCCCCAGCTTCCTTCGGTCCTCTGTGGGGCCGCCATTCGGTCGAGGAGGTTAGTCGCACCGTGCGAGGATCGCGCCGTGATCCCGCGCTACTTCGTCGTCGCCGAATCCGAGCACGAGCTCCAGAACCCGACCACGGAGGTGAAGATCGTGCTCCTCGGTCGGCGCCTCGGTCTTGGACCGGGTTCACGCGTGCTCGACATCGCGTCAGGGCGCAGCGGCCCCGCGTTGCTCCTCGCTCGAGAGTTCGGGTGCGCCGTGCATGGCGTCGAGATTGCTCCGGAGTTCCACGCCGTCGCGGTCGAGCGCGCTGCGGCCGTCGGACTCCCACGGCTCTAGGACGCGAGCAGGCGACGGAGCACGTACTGGAGGATCCCGCCGTGCTGCAGATACTCGCGCTCGCGCGGGGTGTCGAGCCTGAGGGTCGCCCGGAACTCCTTTTCGTCGGCGCGCACGGTGACCTCGTGCGCCTCGCCGTTCTGGATCCCCGAGATCGCATACTCCTCGAGCCCGCTCAAGCCGAGCGTCTCGCGCGTCTCGCCGGGCAGGTACTGGAGTGGGAGCACGCCCATCATGAGCAGGTTCGAGCGGTGGATCCGCTCGTAGCTTTCCGCGATCACCGCACGGACGCCGAGAAGCTTCGGCCCCTTGGCCGCCCAGTCGCGTGAGGATCCCGAGCCGTACTCCTTGCCCGCGAGAACGATCAGCGGGACACCCTCGCCTCGGTAGCGCTCGGCCGCCTCGTAGATCGTCGTCTGCTCGCCGGAGGGCATGTGCACCGTCCACGTTCCCTCCGAGGCGGGAACGAGGAGGTTCCTGAGGCGAACGTTCGCGAACGTGCCGCGGACCATCACCTCATGGTTTCCGCGGCGCGAACCGTACGAGTTGAAGGCACGTCTTTCGACTCCGTGCTCGAGGAGGTAACGACCCGCCGGAGAGTCGGGCTTGATCGACCCCGCCGGCGAGATGTGGTCGGTGGTCACCGAATCGCCGATCGACACGAGGCAGCGCGCCCCTTCGAAATCCTCGACGGCCTCCGGAGTCCTCGGCATGCCGTCGAAGTAGGGCGGCAAACGGACGTAGGTCGACTCGGGCTCCCAAGCGAAGAGCTCGCCCTCCGGAACCGGAAGCTCGCGCCACGTCTCGTCGCCGGTATAGACGTCGGCGTACGTCGACCGGAACATCTCCTCGCCGACCGCGCTCGCGATCGTCTCCTGCACCTCGGCCGGTGAGGGCCAGACGTCAGCCAGGAACACGTCCTGGCCGTCCGATCCCACTCCGAGTGGCTCGGTTGCGAGGTCGATGTCCATCCGCCCTGCGAGCGCATAGGCCACGACGAGGGGAGGTGAAGCAAGGTAGTTCGCCTTCACCTCGGGGTGAATTCGAGCCTCGAAGTTCCGGTTGCCGGAGAGAACCGCGCAGACGACGAGGTCGGCTTGGGCGATCGCTTCGGAGATCGGCTCCTGCAGCGGCCCGGAGTTCCCGATGCATGTCGTGCAGCCGTACCCGACCGTGAAGAACCCGAGCTCCTCGAGGTACGGCGTCAGGCCTGCCTTGTCGTAGTACTGCGTCACCACCTTCGAGCCCGGCGCGAGGCTCGTCTTCACCCACGGCTTGCGAGCGAGGCCGCGCTCGACCGCTTTCTTTGCGAGCAGCCCGGCTCCGACCATGACTGCCGGATTGGACGTGTTCGTGCACGAGGTGATCGCGGCGATGACCACGGCGCCGTGTTCGAGCTCGAACGTCTCGCCATCTACGGTCGCCTTGGCGGCGGGTCGCTCGGCGAGGACGACGGGCGGCGTCACCGCGACGACGCCACCCGGCTCGGGGTGCTGGCTCCCGGGAGCGGTGTCCGCCGGCGGGTCGCTTGCGGGGAAGCTCTCCGCCACCGCCTCGTCGTGCGAGTTGCCGTAGTCGACGCCGAAGCTCGGGAGTGCCTCGAGAAACGCGTGCTTCGACTCGCGCAGCGGCACGCGGTCCTGGGGCCTGCGCGGGCCGGCGAGCGACGGTTCGACGGTGGAGAGATCGAGCTCGATCACCTGCGAGTAGGTCGCCGGCTCGTCCGGGTCGTGCCAGAGGCTGTTCTCCTTGCAGTAGGCCTCGACGAGCGCGATTCGCTCTGCCGGCCGGCCCGTGAGGCGCAGGTAGCGGAGCGTCTCGGCGTCCACAGGGAAGAATCCGCACGTCGCCCCGTACTCGGGCGACATGTTTCCGATGGTCGCCCGATCGGCGAGCGGGAGCCCCGCCAGGCCATGCCCGTAGTACTCGACGAACTTTCCGACCACACCTGCCGCTCGCAGGATCTGGGTGACGGTGAGGACGAGGTCGGTCGCGGTCGCACCCTCGGGGAGCTTGCCTGTGAGCTGGAAACCCACAACTTGAGGCACGAGCATCGAGATTGCCTCGCCGAGCATCGCGGCTTCGGCCTCGATCCCGCCGACGCCCCACCCGAGGACTCCGAGCCCGTTGATCATCGTCGTATGTGAGTCGGTTCCGACGAGCGTGTCCGGAAAGGCGACGCCGCCGCGCTCGTCCACGACTCGCGCGAGAAACTCGAGGTTGACCTGGTGAACGATGCCCGTGCTCGGCGGGACCACCTTGAAGTTGTCGAATGCGCCCTGCCCCCAGCGCAGGAACGCGTAGCGCTCGCGGTTCCGCTCGAACTCGAGCTCTGCGTTGCGGAAGATCGCGATGCGGTTCGCGAACTCGTCCACCTGCACCGAGTGGTCGATCACCAGCTCGACGGGAAGCTGCGGATTGATCCTCGCGGGATCGCCGCCCAGATCTCGCATCGCGTCCCGCATCGCGGCCAGGTCGACAACGGCGGGCACGCCGGTGAAGTCCTGGAGGAGCACGCGTGCGGGCGTGAACGAGATCTCGCGCGAGGGCTCGTCGGTGGCCACCCAGCTCGCCACTGCTTCGACATCCTCTGCGGTCACGTTCACGCCGTCCTCGTGGCGCAGGACGTTCTCGAGCAGGATCCGCAGTGTGTACGGAAGCCGGTAGACGTCGAACCGCTCCTGGAGCGCGGCGAGTCGGAACACTTCGAGCTCACGCCCTCCGATTGAGAGCTGCCCGCGGGCTCCGAAGCTGTCGGGATGCTGCATCGCCTCCGATTCAACCAGTTTCGAGCCTCCGAGCCGCTCGAGGCCGCGCTCGGTCAACGACGGCTGGCGCGGGTCGAAGTTGCGCACAACCGCCTGTCCATATGGCTTTCCCACCCGCCACGCGTAGGCGGCGAAGCCCTCGTCGCGGACCGGTCGGAGGTCGTCGGTGTACGGGTCGAGGACGTGCTGGCGCCCGACCTTCCGAGCCGAGTTGAAGAATGCGATCCCCATCCCTACGGAGACCTCGAGCAGGCTCCGTTTCTCTCGGTCGGCCTCCGCGACGAGCCCCTGATAGACCGCGGCGAGCTCTGGTGGGGTGGGCAGCCCCTTGGCGTCGTCGCGGAGATCGGCCAGCGACTGTTTGAGCGCCTCGACCTCGAGCGGCGGGATGTCGATCAGGCGGGCCGTCGTGCCGCTCGCCCCTTCGAGTGCCGCGAGGAGGTCGTCCACGGAGGCGAGCTCGAGGTCGTGCGACAGGATTCCGGCACTCTTGAGCTCGGAGACGAGAGCGTCGAGATATACGCGCGTTCCGTGCGTCACGTCCGCGGCTGCGGCCAGAAGCCAGAGCGGAGAAAACCCGAAGGCGAAGATCGAACCGAGCTCGACGATGTTGCCACCCGCTTTTCGGACGGCGAGCTTCTTGGGCGACTGCTCGAACTCTCCCGCGAGCGTTCCGGTCGGGCGCTCGACACCACCGACGAGCTCGACGGTGATGCGGAGGAGGTTCTTCGCCGTGGCCTCGTAGAGGCGGGACGAACGGACAAGCCGGGGAAGGACGAGCTGTGCGGTCTCGTGTACGGCACCTCCGCCCGCAGCGGCGCCGGCCCGAACGATTCGCTCGGGAAGCGAAAGCAGGAACCGAACCGGGCGGAGCATCCGCTAGCTCGCGGGCTCGGCGGCGTATGCCTTCGCGCCGACGGCGATTCCACCGAAGAGGGTGAAACCGTCGAGGGCGAGACGCGGTGCCTCCGCGTCGCCGGTGTCCGGCGCATCAACTGCGACGCCTCCGCCGATCGCGTGCACGTTCGACTCGACCCGCCACCCTGGTGGCACCCGGATGGAGATACCCCCTAGCAACGCGTGGACCGAGAGATGCGCGTCCGGTGCGAGTTTCGCCTCGCGCAAGTCGACCGCGATACCGCCGAACCAGGCGAGCATCGAGCCTCCGCTGAACGGATTTGCGCGGCTGCTCAGCTCGATGCCATCGAAGATCGCCACGAGTGCCAGCTCGCTGCTAGTGGAGTCGCCGCGCGATTGCAGCACTCGCTTCATGAGGACCGCGGCCCCCGCGAAGCCGGCGAACGCACCGAGGGTTGTCAGCCCCAAGGCTCGGAAAATCCGCATCGCCACCGAGGGTACCGTCGCTAGCATGGCCCGAGATGGAAGCCGAGACGATCCAGGCGCTCCTCGAGCAGGCGTTTCCGAGCGCCGCCGAGCTCGACGTCGAGGACCGTACGGGAACCGGCGACCACTTCCAGGTGACGGTTGCGAGCGCCGAGTTCGACGGGCTCTCGTTGTTGGATCAACATCGCCGCGTGAACGCCGCCCTCGCGGCGCCGCTCGGCGATGGCTCCATTCACGAGCTCAGGATCAAGACGAAAGGAACTGCATGACGATCAAGGATCAGATCGCCGAGGTCATCGAGAAAGAGCCGGTCGCGTTGTTCATGAAGGGCACGCCAGAGATGGTCATGTGCGGAAACTCGTATCGCGCGCTGAATGCGCTCCACGCAGTCGGTGCGCCGATCGCGACGATCGACATCCTCCCGGATCCGCGCATCCGCCAGGAGCTCTCGGAGATCTCGGGCTGGCCGACGATTCCCCAGGTCTTCGTGAAAGGCGAGCTGATCGGCGGGGCAGACATCACCGAGGAGCTGCTCGCGTCGGGCGACCTCCAGCGGAAGGTGGACGATGCGTTAGGCGCAGACCGCGCGCAGGACGTCAAGGTCGTCGCGCTGGCTCTGGACTCCTAGCTTGCGCAAGACCGGAATCCGCTCGCGCAGATTCCGGTCGCGCGAAGATCCCTGAAGGCGGCCGCCCTTCGCGGCCGCGGCGACTCCTCAGGATGCGGCGATGCGGTCCGCCAGCTCGCGCGCGATGGCGTGGTCGCCGGTGTCCGTTCGCACTGTGACCGGTCCCCCGAACGGGCCGAACGAGACGAGCTCGGCGTCCGAACCCGGAACGAGCCCGAGCTCGCCCAGATAGCGGAGGAGCTCTGGGTCACCGTCGGGGACCCGGGTGATCGTCGTTCGACTCCCCGGCTCGAGGTCGACCAGTGTTCGGTGCTGACCTGGGGCCACCCGGAGCTCGCTGTCGGGGATCGGATCTCCGTGTGGATCGTGTGTCGGAAAGCCGAGCTCAGCGTCGATCTTCGCCTCGAGCTCCTCCGAGAGTGCATGCTCGAGTAGCTCAGCTTCGGCGTGCACCTGGTCGAGCGACAGTCCGAGGCGGTCGACGAGGTAGCGCTCGAGCAGGCGGTGGTGGCGGAGCACTTCGAGAGCGCCGCGACTCCCCTCCTCTGTCAGCGCGACGCCACGGTAAGGGGCCCGTTCGACGAGACCAAGGTCTGCGAGGCGCTTGGTCATCGCGGTCGCGGAGGGAGCGCTCACGCCCATTCGCGCGGCGAGCGCCGACGTGGTGACGCGCTCACCCGAGGACTCGAGCGCGTAGATCGCCTTCAGGTAGTCCTGGACGGCGACGGTGAGATCTGCGGTCTGGGTACTCATCTGAGTCGACTTAGGTTACACTGCGGATCGGATTTAGCTATGTCTAAAAAGACTCTCACCCGAGGGAAGCTGCTTGCGGCCGCTGCTCCGCTGGCGGCGGTGCCAATCGTCGGGAAGTTTGCGTTCGACGGACAGGCCGAGGCGGGCGGGCACGACCATTCGAGCCACAGCCACACGCGCATGCCGGCTGTCCACATCCAGGGAGCCATGGGCCACGCGGCCATGGTCGGCGCCGAAGTGCCTGCTGTGGGCGGACCGAACGATCTCGACGCTCTTCTCTACCCGCCTGCGGCTCTCCCGTACGAGCCGGGTCGCGTCCGCGAGTACGTCCTCACGGCGACGGACGTGGACTTGGAGGTGGCACCTGGCGTCTTCTTCCCGGCCTGGGTCTATAACGGCACCGCTCCCGGCCCCGTCATCCGGGCGACCGAAGGCGACATCCTGCGCGTCCGCTTCTCGAATGCCGGATCCCATCCGCACACCATCCACTTCCACGGAATCCATCCGACGAACATGGACGGCGTCTTCCAGGTCGTCGAGCCGGGAGGCAACTTCACCTACGAGTTCGAGGCGCGTCCGGCCGGCCTCCAGCTCTACCACTGCCACTCGACTCCGCTCAAGAAGCACATCCACAAAGGTCTCTACGGCGCCTTCATCATCGATCCCAAGGAGCCGCGTCCGCCGGCCCAGGAGCTCGTCATGGTCATGAACGGCTTCGATACGGACGCCGACGGCGGGAACAACTTCTACACCGTGAACGGCCGCTCCTTCTACTACGCGCGCTACCCGATCCGGGTGAAGCGCTCGGAGCTCGTACGCATCTACCTTGCGAATCTCACCGAGTTCGATCTCATCAACTCGCTCCACCTCCACGCGGACTTCTTCCGGTACCAGCCGACGGGCACGGGCGACAACTGGGAGTACACGGACACCGTCATGCAGTGCCAGGGCCAGCGCGGCGTCCTCGAGATCGAGTTCGCCGGCACCGGTTTGCACATGTTCCACGCGCACCAGTCCGAGTTCGCCGAGCTCGGCTGGATGGGGTTCTTCGAGGTCGTCGACTAGTGGTCGCTCCCGGAGACCACTGATGGAAGCCGGCTCGGCGACCGGGCTGGGACGTATCGGCTGGAGGCTCTGGGCCGTCGTTCCGGTGTTGGTTCTGGCTCTCGCTGTCGGCGTAGTCGTCACGTCGAGCTCGTCGCTCGTCGACCTGGTGGGCTCCAACCCTCCTCCCGCCGACGAGTTCGACATCCGTCGGGTCGAGTTCTCCCCCGGCGAGATCCGCATCACCGTCCGCAACCCGCAGCCGGACGACCTGACGATCGCGAACGTGAACGTCGACGACGCGATCGTTCTGTATACGGTCGACGGCCCGACGACGCTCGGCCGTCTGCGGTCGAGCACGATCGTCGTCCCGTTCGACTGGGTGGAGAACGATCCGATCACGGTTGGTGTCACGTCGTCGACCGGGATCGAGACGGTGAAGGAGATCCCCGCTGCGATCGAGACGCCGACGCCCTCTGTCGAAGGTTTTCTCGGCTACGCGCTGATCGGTGTGCTGGTCGGGGTGTTGCCCGTGGCGCTAGGGCTCCTCTGGCTTCCGGCCCTGCGACACGCCGGCCCCGCATGGCTCTCGGCATTCATGGCGTTCACGGCGGGACTCCTCTCGTTCCTGGGCGTCGAAGCGCTGAGCGAGTCCTTCCAGCTCCAGGCGACACTCCCCTCGGCGCTCGGCGGGACGGGCCTTGTCCTCCTCGGGGTTGCTCTCAGCTTCCTCGGGATGACGGCTCTTGCCGGCAGATTGAGCGGAGGAACCGCGGCGACCGGAATCGCCCTCGCACTCCTCATCGCGATCGGGATCGGGCTCCATAACCTCGGAGAGGGCCTTGCGATCGGCGCGTCGTTCGCGCTCGGCGAGCTGCAGCTCGGGGCGTTTCTGATTGTCGGGTTCATGATCCACAACATCACCGAAGGCCTCGGGATCGCGACGCCGGTCGCCAAGACGCGCGTGACCATCCTCACGCTCGTCGGACTTGCCCTGGTTGCGGGTGCACCGACGATCCTCGGGACCTGGATCGGTGGCTACACGTCGAACGACGTGCTCGGCGCTCTCTTCTTCGCGATCGCGGCGGGTGCTGCGTTTCAGGTCGTGGTGGAGGTCGGTCGCTACGTCGCGCGTCAGGCTCCAGGTGGTCTTCGCTCCGGCTACGCGATCGTCGGATTCCTCGCCGGGATCGCTGCGATGTTCGTCACCGGCGTCCTCGCGGGCTGACTCCAGTCAGCTTTGATGCTCAGCGATCCTCGGGTTGCTGAACTGCGTCTTAACCCGCGCTAACCCGGCGTTCACGGCCTGCCGTCTATAACGGAGCGGCATGTCCGCGTTCCGCTCCGCCCGCCCCTACGTCGCGCTCGTCGCGACAGCCGTCGTCGGCGGACTTGTCGCAGTCGGCGGCGTGGCGTTGCTCGGCGGGCTGGAGGGCGACACCACGGTTGTCACCGAGACAGTTGCGTCCCCCCGCTCGTCGGCGCCCCCGACAGGTGCTGCGATGAGCGTCAACGAGATCTACGAGCGTGCTGCGTCGGGCGTCGTTCAGATCACCTCGACGAGCGGGAACATTGGAGGCACCTCGCCGCAATCAGCCCTCGGCTCGGGCTTCGTCCTCGACAAGGCCGGGCACATCGTGACGAACTACCATGTCATCCAGGGCGCCGACGAGATTCGGGTGAGCTTCTCCAACCGCGACACCGTCGAGGCTCTACTGGTCGGCAGCGATCCTTCGACCGATCTCGCGGTGCTTCAGGTGGAGACCAGCGCATCGGCGCTGACTCCGCTTCCGCTCGGAGACTCCGACAAGGTGGAGGTCGGAGACCCCGTCGTTGCGATCGGCAACCCGTTCGGCCTCGACCGGACCGCAACTTCGGGAATCGTGAGCGCGCTCCAGCGCCTGATCACCGCACCCAACCGCTTTACGATCGACCACGTCATCCAGACCGACGCACCGATCAATCACGGCAACTCGGGCGGCCCGCTCCTCAACTCTCGTGGCCAGGTCATCGGCGTCAACACGCAGATCGAGACCGGGGGCGCTCCGGACTCCGGAAACGTCGGGATCGGGTTCTCCGTTCCCTCCAACACCGTCAAGGACGTCGTTGCGCAGATCATCCAAACGGGACGTGTGGAGCATGCATATCTCGGTATCAGCGGTCAGGCCGTGAGCTCGGACCTCGCGGATACGTACAACCTTCCGGTCGAGAAGGGTGTTCTCGTCGAGTCGGTCACCAGCGGCAGCGGCGCCGGTAAGGCCGGCGTGCAGGGTGGCGAGAGGCAAGTGGTTGTCGCCGGTGAGACCTACGTCCTCGGCGGCGACATCATCGTCTCCTTCGACGGCAAGCAGATTTCCTCGATCGAACAGCTACGCGACGCGATCGCCGGCCATAAGCCTGGCGACAAGGTCTCACTCGTGATCTATCGCGAAGCGAAAAAGACGGGCGTGACCGTCACGCTCGGGCGGCAGCCCGCTTCCCCCCAGGGCTAGTCGCAAAATCAGGCCCCGGCGCGCCGGGGCCTGACTTTAACCTCGGCAAGGGGTCCGACCGCCTGCCCGGACCCCTGCCGACCTTTTTGAGTCACGCGCGTGTCGATGCGTCGCATCAACGATCGGGTCGAACCACCTCCGCGAGACCGCCACGCTCGCGAAGCGCATCGTCGGCGAGGCGGTAACCACGTTCGATCAGCGCCCGCTTGCGCTCCTCCGGCCAGCTTCCGCTTCGAAACGTCGGGTCGAGGCTGTCATCGCCGGCGGTGCTTCGAACGATCAGTGTCGGCACGTGCCGGTCATGGCGGAACGGAAAACGTGCGGCGTTGAAGAGGCGGTCGAGCTCCGAGCGAAGACGACGGCGACGCCAGGGCGAAGCGGCGGCGACCGCGGTCGACATCACTTCCTCTCGAAGCCTTCTCAGCTCGGCGACCGATGTCTCGCGCTCCTGCGCGAGCCGCTCGTCGAGCACGGCGTTTCGGGCAAACGCGACACGCATGAGCCGCGCGATCATCTCGCCGTAGTGCGCGGGTTCTCCGCGTGACGCGCGTTCCTGCGCGAGTCGAACCTCCGCGAGAAGGGCCCGTGCAGGTGGCACGGCGCGAAATCGTTCGAGCCGCTCCCGCGTTCGTTCGAGAAATGCCATGTCGGTGGGCTGGTGGCTCGGGATGTACCGAAACGCGGCGATCGCCGTGACGTCGGGATTGCGATACGCGTGCTCGAAGGGGAAGTTGCGCACCCAGCCGCCGTCGGTCGCAACGACGTCGTCGACCCTGACCGGCAGCACGAGCCCGCTGATCGCGGCTGACGCGAGGATCGCGCGGCCCATTGTTTCGGGTGCTGCCGAGTGGGATCCGTACCTGAGCTCGAAGTCGCGCGCCTCGTCCGCCTCGGAGTGGTCGCTCAAATCGGTGGCGAAGACGACAAGCTCGATCTCCGCGGCAGCGAGCGCGGCGCCGAGCTCTTCAGGCCCGCCGATCCGACCGGCAATCGTCGCGGGGAGCGTGTAGTCGTGCGGTCCTCCGGGCCATCGCCAAACAGGACGCGGCCTGAACGCGTCCTCGGGCTGGATGCCGAGAAGGAACTCCTCGAGGTCCTCCAGGCGATCGAGGGCCGCCATCGTTCCAGCGAGGGCTCCGGCCGAGGTGCCGTAGATCCACCCGACACGTGTCCAGAGCGAGTCTTCGCGCAAGCGTTTGAGGAAGCCGAGCTCGAGGAGAACCCCGTTGATGCCGCCACCCGAGAGCACGACCGCCACGTCGCGTTGGGGGGAATGGGACACGGGGCTATTGTGACCCCGTGGAGCCAGGAGCCTGTCTCACAATGAGGCGTTGTGTCGCCGGAACACGCTGGACGGCACGCTGCGGCGTCCTCAGTCGCGCCAATATGGCCCATATTGGCGCTCCCTGCGTCCTTGCAGCGCACTCGCCCAGCGTGCCCCGCCGACGAAGCTCATCATGAGACCGGCTCCGGAGCTTCGTCCCGGTCGCGCCGTGCTGTCCGATCTCGACCTCGAAACGGACGAGGAGCTCTGGGAGGACGACGGCTCAGAAGACCACGGCGGCTGGTTCTGCGTGCGGACGAATCCCTTCCCCTGCCCGGCGGAGGGATGCACCTTCGTGGCGGACTTCATGACTGCTGCGCACCTGGTCCTGGTGTGGGAAGAGCGAGACGACCCCAATCTCCTCTGGCACGCGCAGCGTGCAAAGGAGGTCGGACGAAACCCGCGAGTCGTCACCTACGAGACCGGGTTCGGTCCGAGCGCCTCGTACTACGCGTGGGAGGCTGCCGGCCGTCCAGTGCACGGGGTGAAGGGCCGCAGCACCCGCTAGTTACCTTAAGCGGTGTTCGACACACCGATAAGAACTATTAGACGGTGTTGATTCTCGACGCCGCCGGCAGTACCGTGGCCGTGTGGGTGCGGAGGGGTTTCAGCCAGGGGGCCGAGCGCCAGCCCCGGCGCCGCTCGATCTCGTACAGGACTTCGTCAACACGGAGATCCCCGACTGGGCCCGAGACGACATCGGCAGTCCCGAGCAGCTCGAGAACTGGCTCCGGAAGCGCTCGCTGCTCGGTGAGCACGAGCGCGTCGACGGAGACGCGTTCGTCGCGGCACGAGCCCTGCGCTCGACGATCCGCTCACTGGCGCTCCTGAACAACGTCGGCGGACGTCTCGAGCCAGCGGTTCGAAATGATATGGCGAGAGCGGTTTCCGATCTCCGGCTCGTCGTCGTCGTCCAAGAGGACGGTCGTCTCGTCGCGGTGCCCGGCGGCGACGGGGCGACGCGTGCGCTCGCGGCGATCGCCGCGGTCGTCATGGAGGCGCAGGCCTCCGGTGCCTGGGCGCGCCTCAAAGCGTGTCGTAAGGAGGGTTGCGGCTGGCTGTTCTACGACGGCTCGCGGAACAGCTCGTCGACATGGTGCTCGATGTCGATCTGCGGGAACCGCGCAAAGACCGCCGCGTACCGCCGACGGCAGGGAAAGACGCCATGAGGTCGGCGGCATTCGTGGGCTGGCTCGCCTGGCGACGGCTTCGCCGACATGACAGCGGCGCGGTCTTCACAGCGCTCGGCCTGGCTGCCGCCGCCGCCGTTCTCGCCACGGTTCACGTGGGCGTCACGATCGCGACCGATCGCGCGACAGCCCAGGCGGTAGAGCGCATTCCGGCTGACGGTCGCTCGATTCGCGCTGTCTGGTTCGGGGTGCCCTCCGGGGGCGGCGAGTCGCTGCCGATCCTCGACCAGCAGGTCCGAGACGTGTTCGCCGGACTGCCGCTCGACGGGCCGGTTTCTCTCGCGCTCGTACGCGAGAGCACCGTCCAGGGCGAGTTCGTCGGCCTCACCGGTGTCGAGGGGCTGGCTTCACACGTGATCGTGCGATCCGGACGGCTGCCACGGCTTTGTCGGCCGGAGCGCTGTGAGGTGCTGCGGCTGCGCGGCGAGGGTCGGCTTCCGAGCGCTCCCGGACTGCGGATCGTGGAGGTCGGAACCGGGACGCTTCGCTCGCGTCAGCTCTTCGGGGATTTCCTCGAGCCGACGGACCGGGCCACGGCCGACGCGGTGCTCGCGCCCGCGCTTCGGCGGGCGGGGCGCTATCACCGTCCGGAGCTTCCTCCGCTCGTGGTCGCGGAAGGGACATCGACACTGGCCTCGTCTCCGGTGCTGGGTCGAACGTATCGGAGCTATGCATGGGTTTGGCCATTGGCGCCGGGAGCGCCTCGATTGTGGGAGATCGATCGTCTGATCGATCGCGTCGAGCGAGCCAGGATCGAGTTGGCCGAGTATTCGAGGTCATTCGCCGTCGATGCACCGCAGGAAGAGCTCCGGGCGGTGCAGGAGTCCGCGACCGTCTCGGGGCGACGGCTGTTGGTCGTCGGTGGCGAAGTCGCTGCCCTGCTGCTCGCATTTGCCGTTCTCGCCGCACGAAGCATGAGGCGCGACCTCGAAGCTGCGCGTCGCCGTCTTACCTGGTACGGGGCTCGCCGGTGGCAGCTCTGGCTCCTCGTCGGTATGGAGAGCGCGGCAGTCGCCGTTTCCGGCGTGGTGGTCGGCTGGATCCTCGGCGCGGCTGCGGGTGCGCTCGCGGCCCGGCTCGCGGGTGCTCCAGCGGTGCCCGTGCTCGATCACAGCATCTTCTCGGCGGCTGGGCTCGGCCTGGCTCTGGCAGCGGTCGTCACGACGGCCGCAGTGATCGCCGTCGTGGTGTCGGTCCGGTCGAGGAATGCGAGTTTCGGCCCTCTCGAGCTCATCGGAGGAGTGGCGCTGCTCGTCGTCGGTATCGCCCTTCTTGCCGGCGCGGCGGACCGCGAAAGCCTCGCGTCGGGCGAGGGCGCGGCACTGCTCCTCCTACTGATGCCGGGCCTCGTCGCACTCGCGGCGGCGATCATCGTCGCCCGCCTCTTCCCGCCGCTGGCGCGGCTCATCGCCGGCGGGTCCAGGCGGGGGCTCGCAGGGCGTCTGGCTGCGGTGGGCCTCGGGCGCGGCTCGGGTGCAGCCGTCACGACCGTCGGCTTTCTCACGATCGCGTTTGCGCTCGCGCTTGTCGCCGAGGGGTACCGCGCAACGTTGACCCGCGGGGAGCACGAGCAGTCGGCGTTCGCAGTTCCGCTTGACGTGTCCGTGCGTGAGGACGTCCGCACGCTCGTCCGTGTCTTCGATGCGGCTCCTCTCGACCAGTTTCGTGAGCTTGCCGGGAAGGCGGGAGCCGCGTACCCGGTTCTCCGTGTGAGCGGAGGGGCTGGCCGCGCGGAGGAGATCAGCGGCGTCACGGTGCTCGGGCTCGATCGAGGTGCGATCGAGCGGCTGGGGATCTGGCGTCCGGAGTGGGCGGGCGGCGCGAGCCGGACGAGGCTGGCGGAGATCGTCGATCCTGGCGCGGAGGTCGGGTTGCGCGGAGCTGGCATCCCTGGGAACGCCATCGTCCTTCGTGTGGGGCCAGGTCTCGTGTCGTTCGCCGCAGCAGTGGAGACGCTCGAGGGCGACTTTCGTCGGGTCGAGCTCGGGGACGCGCATCCCACGCAATCCAGAACGCTTCGCGCGACGGTGCCGCGCGGGTCGAAGCTCGTGTCGCTGCAGGTGATTCCCCCGCCGCGGCTGATCGAGGGTGGTGCCGATGCCGGAAACGCCCTTGCCGGGACGTCGCGTCTGACTGGCGAGATAGCCGCGGAGCTCAGGGGCTGGATCGGGTTCGACGGAGTCGAGGTCGCTCCGGCGCCGCGTGGGATCGACCTCCGCTACGTGCTCACACCGCAGCGTCGTGCCCGTATCCGGGCGCCTCAGCCGACCGACACTGCACCTCCGCGTGTCCTCGTCACGCCAAGGCTGGCAGAGCTCGCCGGCGGGGTGGGCGGCATCCTCCCGGTCCAGATCGGCGGGGCGCGTGTCTCGGTCGCTGTTGCCGGTGTCGTAGACCGGTTCCCCGGCACAGCGGGACAGCTTGTCGTCGGAGACCGCTCAGCTCTTCGCACAGCCGTCAACGCGGCCGTCCCCGGGGCGGCACGGGAGAACGAGGTGTGGCTCGACGTCCCGGACGCGCGCGCATCGGCGGTGAAGGCGGCACTGGCCCGGCCGCCGCTTCGCGCCCTCTCCGCGACGACGCGCGCGGAGCTCGAGGCTGATGCCCGACGCGATCCGCTCGCACGTGGAACGCTCCTCGCTCTGGGTGCTGCGGCCGTCATCGCGCTCCTGCTTGCCGCCGCGGGACTTGCTCTCGCCGTTCGGTCCGACCTGCGCGACGAACGCGGCGACCTGTACGACCTCGAAGCGCAGGGTGCTTCTCCATCGCTTCTTCGACGAGTTGTACGCCTTCGCGCCTTCGCGCTCTCGATAGTCGGCCTGGCCGCAGGGGCAGTCGTCGGAGCCGCGCTTGTGATGCTCGTGACACGCATGGTGGCGGTCACGGCGCGAGGGGGCGCGGCGGAGCCACCACTTGCGCCCAGCGTCGATCCAGCCGTGATCGCCGTGGGTGGCGCGGTCTACGTCGTCCTAGCGCTGCTCCTCGTCGGGGCGACGACGCGACGTGCGTTCGCGGATGCGCGCGGACCTATGTTTCGGGACGTCGAGTAGCGATGGCACTCGTCGAGACGCGCGAGCTATTCGCCGTGTATCCGTCACCGACGGGCGGCGTCGCCGCGCTTCAGGGGCTCACCCTCACGGTCGAGGAAGGCGAGATCTGCGTGGTGCTCGGCCCGAGCGGGTCGGGGAAGACGACACTCATGCGCGTCCTTGCGGGCCTCCACCGCCCGTCCGCGGGAACGGCGATCGTCGCGGGGTTCGATCTCGTGCGCGCATCGGGGCGAGCGCTCATGCGTTACCGGAGTCAGATGCTCGGATATGCCGACCAGCACTACTGGCGTGCTCTCGCCGGTGAGCTGACGGCCGAGGAGCTCATCGGGGTGCCGCTGGGCCTCGCGTCGGCGCCGGAAGATCTGCGCCAGTCTCGGGCACATGAGCTGCTCGAGCGGGTCGGCCTTCTCGATCGCTCAGATGCCCACGCCGGAGAGCTGTCCGGCGGCGAGCAGCAGAGGATCGCGCTCTGCGCAGCCGTTGCGCATCGGCCCCGTCTGGTCATCGCCGACGAGCCGACCGGAGATCTCGACGCCGAGGCTGCACGGGACATCTACGCCCTCCTTGCCGAGCTCGTCGCCGAGTACCGAGCCGCGGCAATCATCGTCAGCCACGATCCCGCTTCGACACACATCTCCGATCGGGTCGTGCACATCCGTGACGGGCGGGTGAGCGAGGAGCAGCATGGTGTGTTCGAGACTGCGGTTGTCGGTGCCGGGGGCTGGCTGCGCGTTTCGGAGGACGTGCTCCACGCCGCGGGGATCCACGATCGGGCGCTCATCGTTCCGAGCGACGGATTCGTCGAGCTCCATCCTGTTGACGGACGGCACGCATCGCCCGAGATCCAGGCTGCGAAGCTCGAGGGTGCACAGGGAGTCGTCCTCGAGGCCCGTGGCGTCACCCGGCGGTATGGGGCTCACGTAGCTCTCGATCGAGTCGATGCGACGTTTTCTCCCGGTGAGCTCACCGTGGTCACCGGACCTTCCGGATCCGGCAAGTCGACTCTCTTGGCGTTGCTCTCGGGCCTCGACGTGCCTGACGAGGGCGAGGTCTCCGTCGACGGCGAAAACATCTCTGCTCTCGACCGTGGTGCGCGAGCCACCGTACGAAGCGAGCGAATCGCGATCGTGGGGCAAGCGCCGGGACTCTGGGGCTTTCTGTCTGCCCGCGAGAACGTCGTGCTCGGTCTCCGAATCCGTGGCGTACAAACGGACGACGCAGCTGAACGTGCAGCAGACACTCTCGCCGCAGTCGGCCTCGCCGAGCACGCTGACCGGCGTGTCGATCTCCTCTCGGCCGGACAGCGCGAGCGCGTGGCGCTCACGCGCGCGTTCGCCGCCAGAAGGGCGATCGTCATCGCCGACGAGCCGACCTCCCGACTGGACGCAGCCACGACCCGTGCGATTGGTGAGCTCCTCGCCGATCTGGCTCGGAGCACCGGTACGACCGTCGTCTGCGCGACGCACGACCCGCTCCTCATCGAGCTCGCCGATCGCGAGGTGCGGCTTCGCGAATGGGTGTCGCTAGCATCGACCTGATGGCAACGGCGACCGAGACGCTGAGAGTGAGCGGGATCCGCTGTGAGCGGTGTGTCGGAAGGCTTGCAAGCGCACTCCGTGGACACGAAGGGCTCGAGTACGCGAACGCCAATCTCGTTGGCGACGTCACTCTCACCTGGAACGAAGAGGAGACGTCACGTGACGCAATTCTGGCCGTGCTCGCCCGGTCCGGGTTCCCGGAAGCCCCGCCAGAGCGGGAATAGCCTGCTCTCGGGCCTCGTTGCAGCCTCCTGTAACGGACAAGGGTACGGTAGGCCGTGTGAGCGAGCCCGAGCCGGACACCGAAGCGCGACGCATCGCAAAAGAAGCTCGCGACCGTGCTCGCTTCGAGGAGGACGCGCTCTCTTTCGCTGACCAGGTCTATCGCGTAGCGAGGCGGCTCGTCGGCTCGCCTGAGGAGGCAGAGGACCTGGTGCAAGAGACCTACGCGAGAGCATTCCGAAGCTGGCGCTCCTTCACGCCCGGCACCAACATGCGCGCCTGGCTGCTGCGTATCCTCACAAACCTGAATGTCGACCGCGGCCGCAAAGTCCAGCGCACTCCTCAGACGCAGCCGCTCGAGGAGACGGACTACTACCTTGCGAACAAGCTCGCATCCGCGGGCGGCGAGGCGGTGCTCGAGACGGACGAGGTCGTCGAGCGCTTGTCGCAAGATTCCATCGTGAATGCGCTCGCGGAGATCCAGCCTCAGTTTCGCGACGTCGTCGTCCTCGTGGATATCGGCGACTTCACGTACGCCGATGCCGCGCAAATTCTCGACATCCCGATCGGAACGGTGATGTCTCGCCTCCACCGCGGACGCCGTGCTCTGAAACAGCGCCTCGCAGAGGAGGCACTCACGTGAGCCGGGCCCCGTGCGATCGCTGTGAGGAGCTTCTCCAGGACTTCCTGGATCGAACGCTCACCGACGCCGAGTGGCAGGAGGCCGAGGGGCACCTCGCCGGGTGCGACTACTGCTCGCGCCGCTATCGCTTCGAGGCGAGCTTGCGCAGGTATGTGAAGACGAGCGCAGCCGAGCGGATGCCGCCCGGGCTGATGTCGAAGCTCGACGAGCTTCGCGGCCTCGACGCAACCGCCTAGAACAGGTCTTCGGGCCGATCGACATCGCCCGGCGCACCGAGGTCGTCGCACGGGACAAGGCGCACTGGGCGGTCGCGGAGGCCTTCGTCCGGGATTCCCGCCCAGTCGGCGCGACCGAGGACGAGTGGATGACCGCGCGCTCCGTCGTACGAGGCTGCGACCAGGCCTCCGGCTTCGCGCCAGGCTTCAAGGACACGCTCGACCGCCGTGGGCGCGAGGTGGGGGCCGTCGGCGAGGACGACGACCGCGGCATCGACTTCGTCTCCGAGTGCGGCGAGCCCGCAGCGAAGCGACGCTCCCGGTCCGCGGGCCCATTCATGGCAGCTCACGACCCGGCCAGGGCGCGCTTGTGGTTCAAGAACACGAGGCTCGAGCTCGTACGCGCCCTCGACGACGACGATCTCGTCGACCGGCGCTTCACCTAGGCGGGCCAGAACGCCGGGGAGGAGTAGGCGCTGCTTGGGAGCACCGAACCGCGATGCCTCGCCGGCCGCGAGGACGATCGCGGCGACTTGGCCCACTAGCTCTCGGTGACCGTGACGCTCGAGATGACAACTGGCTGGGACGGGGGCCCGTCCCCGACACCGAGCGCCTCGATGCGCTCGATCGTGTCGATGCCCTCGGTCACCTTGCCGACGATCGCGTAGTCCGGAGTCAGGCCGTTCTCGTCCGCCGTGACGACGAAGAACTGGCTGCCGGAGGTGCCTGCTGGTTCGAGCTCGGTCTTCGCCATCGCGACGTCCCCCTTGACGTAGCTTGCGTCGTTGGGCGGCGCGTCGACCGTCGAGTACCCGGGCCCGCCTGAGCCGGACTGCGTCGGATCGCCACCCTGGATCACGAAGCCGGGCACGACACGGTGGAAGATCGTGTCGTCGAAGTAGCCGTCGTTCGCGAGCGCGACGAGCGAGGTCGCCGTATTGGGCGCAAGCTCCGTGTCGAGGGTGATCGTGAACGAGCCGCAGGTCGTCTCGAACGCGAGCATGTAGGTCTTCCCGTCCGCTAGTAGCTCGGTCGGGGCTTCCCTGGATTCAGGTTCACGCGGCTCGGGGGCGTCCACGCTCTCGCACTCACCGCTCGTCGGTGCTGTCGTCGTTCCTTCCGACGCCTCGTCGCTGCCGCCGCAGCCGGCCGTGAAGGAGAGAATCACAAGAGCAAGCAGGATGGCGCGCATCGCGTGCGATCCTATCCACCGATGGTGGACCTCCAGCGGTGCGAGTGGGCGACGGGCGGAGACGCCCTCATGCTCGCCTACCACGACGAGGAGTGGGGCGTCCCCTCGCACGACGACCGCCATCTCTTCGAAATGCTCACGCTCGAAGGCGCCCAGGCGGGGCTTTCGTGGTCGACGATCTTGCAGAAGCGTGAGGGATATCGGCGTCTGTTTGCAGGCTTCGACCCGACAGCGGTTGCGGGCTTCACCGCGCGCGATATCGAACGACTCCTGCAAGACGCTGCGATCGTGCGAAACCGCCTCAAGGTGGAGTCGACCGTCGTGAACGCCGCCCGGGTGCTCCAGGTGCAGAAGGAAGTCGGGAGCCTCGACGCATACCTCTGGGGCTTCGTCGACGGAGAGCCGATCGTCGACCGCCGGCAAGCGCTCGCGGAGCTCCCCGCCGAGACGGAGCTCTCCGGCGCACTTTCGAAGGATCTCAAGAAGCGCGGCTTCCGCTTCGTCGGGCCGACGGTCTGCTACGCGTTCATGCAGGCGGTAGGGCTTGTCAACGACCACACCGTGGACTGCTTCCGGTACGGAGAGCTGGCCGGATGACCGCGCCGATCCAGTACGCGCAGAGTGGCGATGTAAATGTCGCGTATCAGATCACGGGCGATGGTCCTTTCGACCTCGTCCTTGTGGCGGGGTTCTTTTCACACCTCGAGATCGGCTGGGAGCATCCGGATCTCGCTCGGTTCCTCGAGCGTCTTGGCTCGTTCGCACGGCTGATTCGCTTCGACAAGCGCGGCACGGGTCTCTCTGACCGGACTGTCGGGCTCCCGGACCTGGAGACGCGGATGGACGACGTACGCGCGGTCATGGATGCGGCGGGGAGCTCCGAGGCCGCGCTGTTCGGGTACTCGGAGGGCGGCCCGATGAGCGTGCTCTTTGCGGCCTCGTACCCGCAGCGGACCCGCGCACTCGTCCTCTACGGCAGCTACGCGAAGCGGCTTCGCAGCGACGACTACCCGTGGGCGCCTACATGGGAGGAGCGCGTCGCGACCGCCAATGAGCTCGAGCAGAATTGGGGCGAGAACGTCGACCTCTCGACGATGATCCCCGACGCCGACGAGGCGACGAGCGCGTGGTTCCAGCGACTCGGGAGGGCCTCGCTAAGCCCTGCGGCCGCCCGCGACCTCATCCTCATGAACGCGAAGGTCGACGTCCGCGAGCTTCTGTCTGCGGTGCACTGTCCCACACTCGTCCTGCACCGCACTGGCGATCGCGATTCGCGGGTCGATGAGGGGCGGTACATTGCCGAGCGGATTCCAGGCTCGCGCTTCGTCGAGCTGCCCGGCGATTCCCACGTTCCGTGGGTCGACATGGATCCCATGCTCGACGAGGTCGAGGAGTTCCTCACAGGCACCCGCCCAACGCCGATGAGCAGCCGCATGCTGGCGACGCTGCTCTTCACGGACATCGTCGGTTCGACCGACCGTGTCTCAGCGGTCGGAGATGCCGCCTGGGCTTCGTTGCTCGAGCGCCATCATGCGATGGTACGCCGCGAGCTCTCGCTCTTCGGCGGTGTCGAGGCGGATACGGCAGGCGACGGCTTCTTTGCGCTCTTCGACGGCCCTGCTCGCGCAATCCGGGCGGCGGTCGCGATCCGCGAGGCTCTGCGCGGCATTGGGCTCGATGTCAGGGCCGGAGTGCACACCGGAGAGGTAGAGCAGGCCGCAGATGGACCTCGCGGAATCGGAGTGCATCTCGCGGCTCGGGTGCTTGCCGCAGCCGCGCGTGGCGAGGTCATGGTCTCCCAAACGACTCATGATCTCGTCGAAGGCTCCGGACTCGAGTTCGAGGACCGCGGCACCTACGAGCTGAAAGGGATCCCGGGGGAGCGCAGGCTCTATGCAGTGCGCTAGGTGCTCTACGCGCGGGTGGTAACGGTGACGAGGTCTGCAAGGTTGATCAGCTGGATCGCGGCACGCATCGAGGCCACGCGCTCGTCATCGTCCGAGGGCAGCTCACCTGCGCCGCGCCACAGCTCCTGCGCCGTGGCGAGGAGCTCTTGGATCCGCTCCGCCTCCTCCTCGTGACCGTTTCGCTCCCGGGAGGCGTTCAGTGCCAGCCCCAGAGCTCCGATCGCATCGCGTTGGCGGAGCCAGAGCATGGGCACCGCCATCGAGATGTACTGGTGGATCCGCGCGAACGTCAGCGGCTGTACGAGTGACATAGCTGCTCTCGGGCTCGAAAGCGGCAACGGCGGTTCGCCGTCCGCGATGCGCCGAGCGTTCTCGCCGAGCATCGCTCGCAGCATGCGGTCGTCGAAGCCCGCGAGCTTCGCCGATCGGACCGCAATGAGGAGTGAGTTCGGCTGGCGTCCATAGGGATAGTCGGAGGCGTACACGATTTGCTCGGGGGAGACTTGCCAGTAGAGGTCGAGGAGATCCACGGCGCTCCACACCGAGGTGTCGAAGTAGACGCCTGGGATACCGCCGAGACGACCCGCGAGAGCTCCCATGTCCGCGATTCCGGCGTGCGCGACGATGAGGCGCACGCCCTCGTTGCGCCGAACGAGCCGCTCGAGGTTCTCCGCGATGGGGGGAAGCCCGCGTCCGCCGTGGATGAGGATCGGCACCGCGCGCTCGACTGCCAGTTCGAAGACCGGCCCTAGGCGCTCGTCGTCGAGGGCGAATGCCTGCGCTCGCGGGTGGAGCTTGATCCCCTTCGCACCGAGATCGAGGCAGCGGCGGGCTTCTTCGAGGGGCTGTGCGGTCAGGTCGAGGCGAACGAACGGAATGATCCTGCCCTTCGAGCGGTGCGCATGCTCGAGCGTCCGGTTGTTCGGGGCGATGAACGCAGGCTCGCGATCGTGTTCGTCCAGGCAGAACGTGAACGTCTTCGAGAAGCCATAGCGGTCGAGATTCGACATCAGCTCGTCGTAGCTTCCGGTCATACCGTCGATGTCTTGCCCGAGATGCGTATGGGCGTCGAACAGGACGACGCCCGCGGGGAGCTCGGAGCGCAGGTCCGAGTCGTACGAGTCGACGATCGTCCGCGCTCGATCGATCGGTGTCACGTTCTCAGTCTATGCAGGGATCTTGCCGGTGTTCGAGGACTCTCGAAGAGCGTTCCAGACTCGCGGAGGCGTCATCGGTAGCTCGCGCAGGCGAACGTCGGCTGCTGCGGCTACCGCGTTCGCAATCGCAGCTGCTGCGGCCACCACGGGAGCTTCGCCTATCCCCTTTGCGCCGAACGGCCCGTCGGGCGCCGGCACTTCCACGATCAGCGTCTCGATGTCCGGCACGCGGTCGGCAGCGGGGATCGCGTAGTCGAGAAACGAGCCCGTGAGCAGGTGTCCGTCCTCGTCGTGGTCGAGCTCCTCGAAGAGCGCCCAGCCCATCCCCTGTGTGGCGCCGCCGCGCATCTGGCCCTCGACGAGGGCGGGGTTCAGAGCCCGCCCCACATCTTGAGCGATCACATGAGCACGGAGCTCGATTTCGCCGGTCTCGCGGTCGACGCGGACATGCGAGAGGTGCCCCGCAACGGATGGCGCGCCCTTGGTCTGCGCCGAGCCGCCGTGTCCTTCAATCGGCTCGTATCGTCCGCCGAAGCGGAGTGCCTTGCGTGAGATCTCTTCTACCGTGATCGAGCGGTCGTGGGCACCGACGGCTCGAACGACGCCGTCGACGACCTCGAGGTCGTCCGGCGCGATCTCGAGCTCCTGGGAGGCGGCGGCCAAGACCTTCACACGCGCCGCACGAGCAGCGCCCTCGACTGCCTTGCCCACCGTGTACGTGACCTTCGAGCCGCCGCTTGCGCCCGCGTACGGCCCGGTGGCGGTGTCCGCCGTTACGACACGAACCTTGTCGGGCGAAAGGCCAAACGCGGCCGCGGCGATGACCGAGAAACCGGTGTTGACGCCGCTCATGTCGGCGGCGGATGTAACGACGGTCATCGTCCCGTCCGTGTCCACGCGGCACACGGCCGCTGCAGGCTCGTTGCCGCCCGGCCAGTATGCGGCGGCCATGCCCACCCCCTCGTTCTCCGGTAGCGATGCACGTGCCTGCCACAGGGGATGGTCGCGCAGGCGTTCCAGTACCTCGACGGCACCAATCGTCGAGAACGGACTCCCGCTGACGCCCATGTCGCCCTCGACGACGGCGTTTTGCAGGCGAAGGTCGATCGGGTCGAGCTCCAGTTTCTGCGCAAGCTCGTCGAGCAGCGTCTCGACGGCGAACGCAGCTGTCGGGGCGCCGGGAGCGCGGTACGCGCCGAAGGTGAACCGATTCGTCTGTACGCCGTACCCTCGTAGGTCGTGCGCTTCCCAGCGATAGGGCCCCGCGACGAGGAGCGAGGTGATCCCTTCGACGCCCCAGCCGGCATTCGATCCGCGGTCAACGATCATCCGGGCCTCGATACCCGTCAGCGTCCCGTCCTTGCGCGCACCGAGTCGAAGGTGGGTGACCTGCGCGGACGCCGGATTTGTCGCCTGGAAATCCTCACTACGGGTCAGCACGAGGCGAACCGGTCGACGCAGTGCGAGCGCAGCCCCGGCCGCGAGCGGCTCGACGAGCGCAAACTTCCCTCCGAACGCGCCTCCTAGAGGCTCCGCGATCACGCGGATCCGCTCGAGCGGGATCCCGAACGACCGAGCGAGCTCGCTACGTGTCACAAACGAGCCCTGCGTGCTCGTCGAGACGACGAGGGTTCCCGACGGCTCGAGCCACGCGGTCGCGACCTGCGGCTCAATGTACGCCTGGTAGACCCAGGGCGTACGAAAGGTTCCCGAGACGACGGCGTCACTCGAGTCGAGCGCGGCGGCTGCGTTTCCCGATTTCCGATGGATACGATCGAGGACATTCCCTGAAAGCTGTTCCTGCTCGGCATCTTCCTGGCCGTGATCGACGCCGGCATGGATGGATTCCAGGTCACCCCCCTCCTCGTCGTCTTCGACCAGACGGGCGAGCGCCGCGTCCGGGAGCATCGCCGCTTCGAGCTCGATGACAGCCGGGAGCGCCTCGTACTCGACGACGACGCTTTCGGCACCGTCCTCGGCCGCCGCCTCGCTCTCGGCGACGACGAGCGCAACAGGCTGGCCGGCGAAGACCACCTCCTCGCGGGCGAGTGGCTCGGCTGTCCTGTCCGACCCCGTAGTCGCGGTGGGAAGGTCGCCCGCAACCAGGACTGCGACGACGCCGGGCACCGCGAGCGCGCCCTCCCGGTCGACGCGGCGGATTCGTGCGTGCGCCTCGGTCGAGAGGATAGGGCGAGCATGGAGAAGGCCGTGGACATAGCCGTCCGCGGCGTACCTGGTCGCTCCGTTCACCTTGTCGGGAGCGTCGATCCGTGGGCGTGATACGCCTATCAAGTCGCTCATAGGCCAACCCTCGTTGGTCTATGAGCGTGGAGGGGTGTGGGGAACCGGGAGGTTCCCCGCGCTCTCAGAAAGAAGGGGGCACGCGGGGGAAACATGGTTTCCCCCGCGAACGCGTGCCGAAGGCGAGCGTTGCTCATCGATCCTCCTTTGATCGCTCGAGCGCGCGTTGAAGAGCGCGGTGGGTGACGACCTTGGCGAGCTCGCGACGGTATTCGGCGGATGCGAACCGGTCACCGTAGATCTCGGCCTTCCCGAGCTCCTCGACGGGATCCTCGTCTGCAGCGAGGAGGAACGGTTTTCCGCCGATGCCGGTGACAGCGACCGTGCGCTTTCCGGCAGGCCCGACCAGCGCGGCGGCGCCGGCGAGCGCGAATCCCGATGCGGGATGCTCGACCGAGACGTACGCGGAGCCGGAACCTGACGCCGGAATCGGAATGACGATGTCGGTGATCAGCTCCTGTGGCCCCAGCACGGTCGTAAAGGGCCCGAGGATGAAGTCGGTGAGTGGAACTGCACGCTCACCGTTCGTCGAGCGCAGCTGCAGGTTCGCGTCGAGCGCGAGGAGGACAGCCGGCATGTCCGAGGCCGGATCCGCATGGGCGAGACTTCCGCCGATAGTGCCGCGGTTGCGCACCTGGAGGTCTCCGATATCGGCCGCACAGTCGGCGATCGCGGCGAGCGCCGGGCGGTGGAGCTCTGCCGCGTCGATCAGCTGGCTCCACGTCGTCAGCGGGCCGAGGTGAAGCGTGTCAGCACGAATCTCCACGTCACGGAGCGCGAGCCGAGCGATGTCGACCACGAGCGACGGCCTGGCGATCCGGAGCTTCATGACCGGAAGCAGTGACTGGCCACCGGCGATGGCCTTTGCGTCGGGTTCGGCGAGCAGCGTCAGCGCGTGATCGAGGTCCGAGGCGCGGGCATAGCGGACGTGCGCGGGGATCATCGAGCATCGCCTTCCCGTATGGCGACGCCGGCGGCCTTAACCGACTCGACGACCGACTGGTACCCCGTGCACCGGCACAGATTGCCCCGCAGGGCGTGGCGAACGGTCTCGTCGGTCGGGTCCGGATCGCGCGAGAGCAGATCGGCGGCGGTGAGGATCATCCCCGGCGTGCAGAAGCCGCACTGCAGGCCGTGGTGCTCGACGAAGGCGCGTTGAATGGGATGTGTCTCGCCGAGCTCGGCGAGCCCCTCGATGGTCGTGATCTCGGCGTCGTCGGCCTGCAGAGCGAGGACGGTGCAGCTCTTCACGGCCCGCCCGTCGAGGAGCACCGTGCACGTGCCGCACTGGCTCGTGTCGCAGCCGATGTGGGCTCCCGTGAGGCCAAGGCCGTCGCGAAGGGCGTGAACAAGCAGGGTCCGAGGCTCCACCTCGAGGGAGCGTCCCTCGCCGTTGACGACGAGCTGAAGCGTCTCCGACACCGACGCGTCAGGCACCGGCGGGAAGAGCGGCGAGCTTCTCGCGCAGGTACGCGAGGTACGGCTGCGGGTCGATCGTCGGTGAGCCCGTCAGGCGCTCGATCGTCTCCTTGGGCGTGAGCTTGCGTCCGAGGGAGTAGAGGTTGTCGCGAAGCCATGCGGAGAGCGTCTCGAGCTCGCCGGCTTCCATCTGCTCGTCCAGGTCGGGGATCGCATCGCGAACCGCCGCCCAGATCTGGAGCGAGATCACGTTGCCGAGTGCGTAGGTCGGGAAGTACCCGACGCCGCCGCCCGACCAATGGACGTCCTGGAGCACACCCATCGCATCGTTCGGAACTTCGACGCCGAGAAGGTCGAGCATCGCCGCATTCCACGCCTCCGGGAGGTCCCGGGGCTCGAGCGTCCCCTCGATCAGCTGTCGCTCGAGGTTGAAGCGGAGGATGATGTGGAGGCTGTATGTCGTCTCGTCCGCCTCGACGCGGACGAGGCCGGGCTCGGCCCGGTTGATCGCGGCGATGAAGGTGTCGAAGTCGACGTCGCCGAGCTGATCGGGGAACGTCGTCTGCAGCGGCTCGTACCAGTGCGACCAGAAAGGACGACTCCGACCGACGAGATTCTCCCACGTCCGGCTCTGGGACTCGTTCAGCCCGAGAGACGGTGCGCCTGCGAGCGTCGAGCGCTCGAGCGAGCTCGCGATCCCGTGAGCGTAGAGGCCGTGCCCGGCCTCGTGCATCGTGGACCACAGGGACTCGATCCCCGCCTCGTGGTAGCGAGTCGTGAGCCGGACGTCACGCGTCGAGAACGACGTGCAGAACGGGTGGACGGTCGGGTCGAGCCGCCAGGCTCCGTCGGTGAAGCCGATAGTCGCCAGCACGCGCTCCGCGAAACTGCGCTGGAGCTGCTCGGGGTAGGGAAGCTCGAGGAACGACGCATCGATCGGAGGTGCCTCCTTGACGAGCTCGGAGAGCACAGGCTGAATCGTGTCGAAGACTTCGACTACCTCGCTCGTCGGCATCAACGGCTCGTAGTCGTCGAGGAGTGGTGTGTAGGGCGAGTCGTCCCACTCGAAGCACGCGACGTAGCGTCGTTTCAGCTCGAGGTTCCGCTCGAGCGCAGGCAGGAAGCTCGCAAAATCGCTGGAGGCACGAGCCTCGACCCAGATCTGGTGGCCCTGCACGCCTGCGCGTGTCATCTCTGCGCGGAGGTCGGACGGCACCCGCCGCTCCTTCTCCCAGTCGCGGCGCGTGACACGAATCAGGCTCGCGTCGTCGGAGTCGTACGCGAGCGACTCCTCGAGCGGACGCAACCGCTCGAGCAGCGAGCCGACCTCGGCGTCGACGAACTTGTCGTGCGCGATTCGACCGAGCGTCGCCAGCGCCTCGGCACGTGCCGGTGTCCCAAGCGGGGGCATTGTGACGCGCTGATCCCATCCGAGCACGAGCATGGCGCGGCGGAGGTCCGAGATCTCGGCGAGGCGCTCCCTGAGCGTGCGAAGGTCCGCGTCCACCGCGGAGGACTCTACCGGCGGCGATAGGATCGGCGGCCATGAATGTCCTCGTCGTGGGCGACACAATCCGCACGCCCGAGCTTCGACACGAGGTTCCGCTGGGGATTCCGGACTCGTTCGTGTACGCGGAGCTCGACGGGCGACGCATCGTCGCGATCAGCGCGATGGAGGCGGCACGCGTCGATGGCCTCGGAACGGATCTGGAGGTCCACGCGACGGAAGAGTTCGGCGTGGACGAGCTCCGACGCAACGGTCTCGATCCCTACTCGTACGCGAGTGAGCTCGCTGTGCGTATCGCGCGCGGGCTCGGCATCACAGAGGCGATCGTGCCGCGCAGCTTTCCACTCGGGATTGCAGACACCTTGCGCGCGCGGGGGCTCCAGCTCACGGTTGACCAGAAACACTTCGACGATCGTCGACGTCGCAAGAACGAGCACGAGCTCGCGGGGATACGCCGCGCCCAGCTAGCTGCCGAAGCTGGCATGGCGACGGCACGCGATCTGCTGTGTCGCACGACGCCCTCGGATGGCGGCCTCTCGGTGGACGGAGAGCCGCTCACGTGTGAGGTCCTCAAGCAGCACGTCCAGGCCGCGTTTCTGGCACATGGCGCCAGCGCTCAGGAGCTGATCGTCTCCCACGGCCCGCAGACCGCAATCGGCCACGACATGGGCTCCGGCGCGATCGCTGCCGACGATGTCGTTCTCGTCGACCTTTTCCCGGTCGACCTCGAATCTGCGTGCGTCGCCGACCTGACTCGCACCTTCGTCGTCGGTGTCGTCCCGGACGAGATCCGTGACTGGCACCGCCTGTGCCTCGAGGCACTCGCGCTCGCCGTAGCCGAGGTTCGCCCTGGCGCGGACGGCGGCGACATCCATCGCCTCGTGTCGAGGTTCTTTGCCGACCGCGGCTTTCCGACGCTGCTCACGAAGGCAGAGGGAGAGGTTCTCCAGGACGGCTTCTACCACGGTCTGGGTCATGGAGTCGGCCTCGAAGTGCACGAGTCCCCGAGCCTGGGAATGATCGGCGAGGAGCTCGTCGCTGGCGACGTCATCACCATCGAGCCGGGTCTGTACCGCAACGGTTTCGGCGGCGTTCGCGTCGAGGATCTGCTGCACGTGACCGAGGGCGGATACGAGCTCCTGACCGACTGCCCCTACGACCTGGAGGTCTGAGTGAGCGACAAGGCCATCGAGACGCTCCTCCTCGAGGAACGCCGCTACCCGCCGCCTCCGGACTTCGCGGCGCAGGCGAATGCGACGGCCGACATCTACGACGTCCCCTTCGAGGAGTTCTGGGAGCGGGCGGGGCGTGAGCGGGTCACCTGGTTCGAGCCCTTCACGTCGCTCCTCGAGTGGGAGCTTCCATATGCGAGGTGGTACGGCGGCGGGAAGATCAACGTCACGTACAACTGCCTCGACCGCCACGTGGAGGCGGGGCTCGGCGACCGAATCGCTTATTACTACGAGGGCGAGCCGGAGGGCGAGCGGACGGCGATCACGTACGCGCAGCTCCTCGACGAGGTCGTCAAGGCGTCGAACGGGCTGAAAGCGCTCGGCGTCGAGAAGGGCACTCCGGTCGGTATCTACATGGGCATGGGGCCGGGGCTTCCCGTAGCCATGCTCGCGTGCGCCCGCCTCGGCGCTCCCCACACCGTCGTCTTCGGCGGCTTCTCGGCCGAGGCGCTCGCCGATCGGCTCAATGACATGCGCTGCGAAGTCCTTCTCACGCAGGACGAGAGCTATCGCCGCGGCCAGATCGTCCCGCTGAAAGGCAACGCCGACGAGGCGCTCGAGTCGTGTCCGGGTGTGAGGAAGGTCGTCGTCGGCCAGCGAACCCGTGCAGAGGTACCGATGGTCGAGGGGCGGGACCTCAGCTGGAATGAGCTCATCGAGGGTCAGCCGGCCGATCCCGCGTCATGCCCGTGTGAGCCGATGGACTCCGAGGATCTCCTCTACCTCCTCTATACGAGCGGGACGACCGCGAAGCCGAAGGGGATCGCGCACACGACCGCCGGCTACCTCGTCGGGGTCGCGACGACGCATCACGCCATCTTCGACTTGAAGCCCGACACCGACGTCTACTGGTGCGCAGCGGACATCGGCTGGGTCACCGGTCACAGCTACATCGTCTACGGGCCGCTCTGCAACGGGGCGACCAGCGTGTTGTACGAGGGGACGCCCGACTTCCCGGACAAGGACCGCTGGTGGGAGATCGTCGCGCGCTACGGAGTGACGATTCTGTATACGGCGCCGACCGCGATTCGCGCGCACATGAAATGGGGGACCGAGCACGCGGCAAAGCACGATCTCTCGTCGCTGCGATTGCTCGGCACCGTCGGCGAGCCGATCAACCCTGAGGCGTGGATGTGGTACCGGGAGCACATTGGCCACGATCGAACCCCGATCGTGGATACGTGGTGGCAGACCGAGACGGGGATGATCCTGATCACACCGCTTCCCGGCGTGACGACGACGAAGCCAGGGTCCGCGACGAAGCCGTTCCCGGGGGTCGTAGCCGGCGTCGTCGACGACAACGGCAACGAGGTCGGTCCCGGCGGCGGCGGTTACCTCGTGTTGAAGCGGCCATGGCCGGCGATGCTGCGCGGGATCTACGGGGACGATGCTCGTTACCGGGCGACGTACTGGGAGCGGTTTCCGGGGATGTACTTCGCGGGCGACGGTGCCCGGATCGACGAGGATGGCGACTTCTGGCTGCTCGGCCGCGTCGACGATGTCATGAACGTCTCGGGGCATCGCATCTCGACGATCGAGGTCGAGTCGGCGCTCGTCGACCATCCGAGCGTTGCCGAAGCAGCGGTCTGCGGTCGGAATGATGCTCTGACAGGGCAGGCGATCGTTGCCTTCGTGACGCTGAAAGGCGGGGAGGAGGGAACGGTCGAAAGGCTCGAGGAGCTCCGAAATCACGTCGCCATGAAGATCGGACCGATCGCGAAGCCGGCGAACATCGTCTTCACGCCCGAGCTTCCGAAGACGCGCTCGGGAAAGATCATGCGGCGGCTCCTCCGTGACGTCGCCGAGGAGAGGCCGCTCGGCGACACCACGACGCTCGCCGATCCGACTGTGGTGGCCGAGATCGCAGATCGTGCCACTTCTCAGCCCGCCGAGGAGTAGCGCTCGGTGTAGCTCAGTCGGCCAGCGCCTTTGCGAACGCCGAGAGCGTGCGGTCGATGTCATCCTCGGTCGTGCGCCAGTTCGATACGGAGAGGCGAATTGCGGCACGGCCGTTCCAGGTCGTTCCGCCCATCCACGCTTCTCCGCTTCGTTGAACCGATTCCAGGGCCGCCTTAGTCGTCTTGTCGTCGGCGAAGCGGAACAGGACCTGGTTCAGGACCACCTCGTTGAGCACCTCGCAACCCGGCAGCTCTGAGACGCCCGCGGCGAATCGGCGGGCATGTGCGCAGCACCGATCGACGAGGTCGGCTACCCCATGGCGCCCGAGCGACCTCAAGGCGGCGTATACCGTCAAGCCACGCGGTCGGCGCGATGCCTCCGGTGTCCAGTCGGCGGGGTTCCTATCTTCGCCAGTCGCGCGCAGGTAGGACGCCGTGATGGCCATCGCAGCACGATGCGCGTCCGGATGTGCGCAGACGGCCACGCCACAGTCGTAAGGGACGTTGAGCCACTTGTGTGCGTCGAATGCCCATGAGTCCGCGCGTTCCACGCCCTCCACGAGTCCGCGGAGCGTGGATGACGCCGCTGCCCAGAGTCCGAACGCGCCGTCGACATGGAGCCAGGCTCCGGCCCGGTGCGAGAGCTCGACGATCTCGAGCAGTGGGTCGAACGACCCGGTATTCACCTCGCCGGCCTGCGCACACACAATCAGCGGGCCGGGCAACGAGGTTAGCGTGTCGGCCAAGGCGTCGGCTCGCATCCGACCCTGGTCGTCGGCGGCGACCTCGACCACTGAGCCCGTCCCCAGCCCGAGCAGTCGAAGTGCGCGATCGACTGTGACATGGCGCATGGCACCGGCGACGACGGTGATCCGCGGGGCACTCCACAGCCCGTGCTCGACGATGTCCCAGCCCACGCGTGCGAGGACGTCGTGGCGTGCCGCGGCCAGGCAGGTCACGTGTGCCATCTGGCAGCCCGTAACGAATGCGAACGACGCGTCGCCGGGGAGGCTGAGGATCTCCTTTACCCACATGCCCGCTACCTGCTCAGCAGAGGAGGCCGCAGGCCCGCCGGCGTACAGGCCTGTGTTCTGATCCCACGCCGAGGTCAGCCAGTCCGCCGCCAGCGCCGCGGGCAGCGCTCCGCCTGTGACGAATCCGAAGTACCGCGCGCCAGCAGACGCGACCACGCCGGAATCGAGCTCGCGGGCCAGCGTCTCGACGACCTCGAGTGGGTCGGTCGGAGCGTCAGGAAGCGGTACTGCCAGCTGCGCGCCTAGATACTCGACCGGCATCAGGGGAAAGACGGGGCGCTCGTCGAGGGTGTCGAGGAAGTCGGCGGCCAGCTCGGCGGTTCGCCGGAGAAGCTCGCGCTCGTCATGCATCTCCCCGAGTCTATTGAGCAGGCTCTTGACTCTTCCGTAGCGTCAGACCGTAGGCTCGCCTAATGGAGCTGCTCGCGATCGGACAGTTCGCTCGACTCACCGGGCTCACGGTCCGCGCGGTTCGCCACTACGGCGAGCTCGGGCTGCTGCAGCCGGCTTACGTCGACCCTGAAACGGGGTATCGCTACTACTCGAACGACCAGCTCACCGATGCCGCAGCGATCAGGAGGCTGCGGTTCCTCGAGGTGGCGCTCGACGAGATCCGCGAGATCGTGGAGGCCGGCGACCCGTCCTTCACGCGGTCAAGGCTCCTTCGGCACCGAGCCAAGATGGCGGAGCTGGCCGCCACGACCGAGCAGATCCTGACCACCCTGCAACGCCTGATCGAAGGAGAGGAGGAACTGGTGCCCGAAGCAATCGACATCCGTGGCGACATCGAGATCAAGGAGGTCCCCGCCCAGCCCGTTCTGCTGATCCGGGAACGCGCGCCTCTCGAAAAGATGAGCGAGGTCATCCCGGCCGCGTATGCGGAGCTCGAGAGCTACCTGGGCGAGCTCGGCATCGAACCGAAGGGGCCGCCGATCACGGTGTGCCCGTACGCCGACGACGAGGGGATGGTCGCGATCCAGAACAGCTTCCCGGTCGAGAAGGGCGCTCCCGGCCGAGGCCGAATCGAGGCGGCGACACTGCCTCCCTGCACCGTCGTCGCATTCGAGCACAGGGGCCACTACAACGAGCTCGACCGCTCATATCGTGCCCTGACGGCGCTCGTCGAGCAGGAACACCTGGAGCTGGCGGGCGAGCCACGGGAGATCTATTGGACGGCGCCGGACGAACTGCCGCCCGATGAGTGGTTGACGGAGATCCAGTTCCCCATCGTCCGCGACGAGGCGCGAATCGCCGGATTGGCGTCGGCGTCGACGACGAGCTAAGCCGCGACGAGCTTCTCGAACCGAGCGGGATCGTCGAACGGCCCGACGAGCGCGAGGTACATGCGCCTGTCATCGAAGAGATCGCGAGCGACACGCTGGACGTCCTCGACCGTCACCTCGTCGAGACGGGCGAGGAGCTCGTCGGGCTCCTCGATCTCGCCCTCCAGGACTTCCCGCCGGAGCCCGTACTGGATGGTCCCCTGCGGGCTTTCGAGTCGAAGAACGAAGCGCCCCTTCGCGTAACCGCGCGCCTTCTCGAGCTCGTCGAGCGGGACCGGCTCCGCGGCGACCTTGCGCAGCTCGCCGAGGATCGTCGTGATCGCCTCGTCGACGCGGTCCACGTCGACACCCGCGCCCGAGTAGAACGTCCCTGTGTCCGTGTATGCGCTGTGCGAAGCGTGGACGTAGTACGCGAGCCCGCGCTTCTCGCGAACCTCGGTGAACAGGCGTGACGACATTCCGCCTCCGAGCACGACTGCGAGGAGCTGCAGCGCGTAGCGGTTGGGATCCCCGATCGGATAGCCGCGGACGCCGAGGATGAGGTGAGCCTGCTCCGAGGCCTTCGTGTGGAGCATCACCGGCGAAACGTCGGCGGGGAGTTCGACCGGCGTTGGTGTCCCGGTCGGCCTCTGCTCGATGCCGCCCAGCAGCTCTTCGAGACGCTCGGAGAGACCCTCCCCGATCCGCCCGCCCACTCCGACGACGATCCGCTCGGGCCGGTACCAGGCGTCGAGGTAGGACGTGAACGTCTCGCGCGTCGTCGACTCGATCGTCTCCTTCGTCCCGAGAATGTCCCAGCCGAGCGGCTGGTCGGCGTACAGAAGTCGGTCGTAGATGTTTCCGACGTAGCGCTGAGGGGTGTCGAGATAGACGTTCATCTCCTCGAGGATCACGCCCTTCTCCTTCTGGATCTCGGTCGAATCGAAGCGGGAGTTGAGGAGCATGTCGGTCAGGACGTCGAGTGCGACGTCCCGGGTTCCGGTGCCGCACTTCACGTAGTAGCCGGTGACTTCCTTCCCGGTGAAAGCGTTGAACTCGCCGCCGATCGCGTCGATCTCCGTCGAGATCGTGCGCGCGGTCGGGCGGCGCTCCGTGCCCTTGAAGAACATGTGCTCGGCGAAATGCGCGATCCCCTTGGACTCGGCGGTCTCGTAGCGAGATCCGGCCGCGAGCATGATGAAACAGGAGACCGATCCCACCTGCGGCATCGGTGCAGTAACGACGCGTACGCCGTTGCCGAGCGCCATCTGCTCGAACACACCCACGCGGTCGATGGTATAGACAGCGCTCGTGCCCGGACAGCTGACCCGAAAGGCCATCGCCGCGCAGCCCGAGTGGCTTCGGCAGGTCTCAGACCGGGTCGGCGATAGACGGCTTCCCGATGCCGTAGGTGTCCTCTTCACGGGCTGCGGGACCTCGTACCACGCCGCGCTCGCATGCGGGCCCGCGGCGCAGGCTCTCGAGCTCATTCTCGACAATGCCCCACCCGCGGACGTGCTCGTCGCAATCAGCCACGAGGGTGAGACGCAGCTCACGCTCGAGGCCGTCGAGGGGTTCCCGGGCGAGAAGTGGCTCATCACGGGCACTCGGGACGGGCCGATCGCCCGCAGTGTCGACAACGTGGTGGTCGCAACGCCCGAGGTCGAAAAGAGCTACTGCCACACGGTGAGCTACACGTGTGCTGTCGCGGCAGGGCGAGCGCTGCAGGGCGAGGACGTGACTGCGCTCGCGGACGCGGTCGAACGCGAGCTCTCGGCCGATGCGCTCGGCGCATCGGAGCACGATCGCTTCGTCGTCGCGGGCGCAGGGCTCGATGCCGCGACCGTGCTCGAGGCGGTCCTCAAGCTTCGCGAGGGAGCGCACGTCGCGGCGGAGGCGCACCACACCGAGCAGCTTCTCCACGGTCACCTCGCTGCGATCGACGACTCAGTTCGCTGCTTCGTTCTCGAGGGGGCTGGGCGAGCCGCAGAGCGCGCCGCCGGAGTGATGCGGGCGCTCGGCGAGCTCGGCTGCGACGTTTCGCTCATACCGACGAGCCACCCCGTCGTGGACATCGTGCGCTTCCAGCGTCTCACCTGCGATCTCGCCGAAGCACGCAGCATCGATCCGGACCTGATTCGCTGGGACCAGGAGCCCTGGGACCGGGCTCGCAAGTCGTACGGCTAGAGGATCGGGCTCGGCGATCTTCGAGCCGATAGACGAAACGCAATGCCTGCCAGCGCTCGTCGATCGAACACGACTTGTTGTCGACGAGACCGTGGGCAAGGCCGATCTCCTGCACGGCTTCGAACGTGAGATCGCCCTCGATCTTCGCCGCCTTCTTGGGCCACGCGATCCAGAGTCCGTCCGCACGATCGAGCGTGGCCTTGAGGGCACCGAACCGCCGCTCGAGATCCTCGCGGCTCGTGGTGAAGAAGACCACCACGCCTACGCCGGGCTTCGCGCCGAGCTTCTGCGAGAGCGGCGTCGCCGAGTAATCCTTATCGGGCATGCCACTTCGCGAGGAGCGCTGCTTCGCGCTCAGCGCTGAGGCCTGCGGCCTCGGTCGGCTGCGCCTCGTCGAGCGTGCCGCGGATCGTGTCGGCCAGCGGACGAAACGAGAGCCCGGCGGCGACGGCACGGCGAACGTCGACGTCGTCGGCGCCCGCCATGGCCGGATCGGCGATCCAGAGCGGCAGCTCCATCCACTCTCCGACCTCGTGCTCGAGCAGGAACTCGTCCGTCACCCACGTGATCTCCGAGTCCGCCGCAGCGACGACGCGACAGGTCTCGAGCAGCTCGGCCCAGGAGAAGCCCGGATGGGTCGCGTTGAAGGTCCCGCGCACATCGTGCTCGCAGAGGTCGACGATCCACTCCGCGAGATCACGCACGTCGACGGATTGCGTCTGTCGTCCGGGCGGGGCCGGGGCGAGGACCTCGCCTCCCCGTGCGACCCGGTGCGGCCAGTACGCGAAGCGGTCGGTCGGATCGTGCGGGCCGACGATCAGCCCGGGTCGAACGACGAGAGCTCGTTCGCCAAGTTCTTCCAGCACAGCCGCCTCGCACAGCGCTTTGAGTGGCCCGTAGCTGTCGTTCGTTACCTCGTCGGGCGGGTAGTCGCCAAGGGGCGCCAGCGGACTGTCCTCGTCGACGGGCCTGCTGAAGTCGGCGTAGACGGAGATCGTTGAGACGAAGCAGTAGCGCCCCGCGTCGGCCAATACCTTGGCGGAGGCGCGCACGACGTCCGGGAAGTAGCCGCACGTGTCGATGACGGCGTCCCACGTCCTCCCGCTCAGCGCGCTGAGATCGCCGGTGCGATCGCCGCGTAGCTTCTCGGCTTCTGGGTATAGCTCCGGGTTCGTCTGGCCTCGGTTGAAGAACGTCAGCTCGTGGCCGCGCGCAAAGGCGGCGTCTGCGACCGCTAGGCCGAGGAACCTCGGCCCGCCGAGGAGCAGCAGCTTCACATGAGCTCGGTGAGACTCGCAAGCAGCCGGTCGACCTCATCCTCGGTGTTGTAGTGGACGATTCCCGCCCGCACCGCGCCGTCGTCGAGGCCGAGGTACTTCATCGTCTCGACCGAGTAGTAGTTCCCGTGCCAGACCGCGATGTCGTGCTCAGCCAGGTACCTCGCGACCTCTTCGGGACTGTGACCCGGGAGGTTGAAGCAGAACGTCGGGACACGTCCGGTCATCGTGGCCAAGCCGTAGAGCTCGACAGCGTCGTGGAGCCCTGCCAGGAACCGCTCGCCCAGCGCATGCTCGTGGGCCTGGATTGCGTCCCACCCGAGCGAGTCGATGTACTCCACCGCCGCCACGAATCCGGCGAGCAGCTCGTGCTGGAGCGTGCCCAGCTCGAAGCGGCGCCCGACGGGCTGATCCGCTGCGGGCCGAACCTTGTAGGGGCGCCAAGACTCGAGCAGCTCTTGCTTCCCGTATGCAAGGCCCATGTGCGGGCCGAAGTACTTGTAGGGCGAGCAGATCAGCACGTCGACGTCCCAGGCGGTCACGTCGATCGGGCCGTGGGGCGCGTAGTGAACGGCGTCGGCCCACGCGAGTGCACCTGCTTCGTGTGCGAGGCCGACGACTCGGCGGACGTCCGGCGCCGTTCCGACCGAGTTCGCCGCGACGGGGAACGCCACGACCTTCGTGCGATCCGACAGCTTGGCCGCGAGATCGTCGTAGTCGATCTCGAGGTCGTCCGTCAGGCCGGCCGTCCGTACGACGATCCCGAGGTCGTGCGCGAGCTCGATCCAAGGGGAGACGTTCGCGTCGTGGTCGAGAGCTGTCACGACGATCTCGTCCCCGGCGCCGAGCGTCCGCGCGAACGCGCGCGTCAGTAGGAAGTTGAGCGCCGTCATGCTCTGGCCGAAAGCGACCTCGCCTGCCGAACAGCCCAGGAAGGATCCCGCGCGCACGTGAGCGAGCTCGACCAGCTCGTCCGTGGCGCGGCTCGTCGCGTACGGGGCGCCGACATTGGCGTTCGACTCCCTGAGGTAGCCGGCGATCGCGTCGATCACCTTGTCGGGGCACTGCGTTCCACCGGGGCCGTCGAAGAACGCGAGCCGGCGGTCGAGCGCAGAGAATCGTGCTCGGACGGACGTGATGTCGAGAACTGCGGTGCTCATCGGACCTCCTCTCCGTTGACGGTCCAGTGATGGTGCGGCGGCGGCTCGATCGAGTTGCTGACGAAGCAGCCGCGCTCGGCCTCGGCGATCAGCTGTCGCACCGCGTTCTGGTCGGGCGGAGGGTCGAGCTCGATCTCGAGGCGAGATTGGATGTCGACGAACGCATACAACCCGTCGCTGTCGCGCTTTGCGACCGTGCCGTGAGCTCGTCCCGCGCCCACCACATCCAGGCCGGCTTTCCGGGCGGAGTAGTCCATGCTCGCGAGCGTGCAGCGAACGAGAGCTGCGAGCACGAGATGTTCCGGCCACCAATCGTCCTCACGCTCGAGGGCGCTGCCACCCAGCGCGCTCCGCGATGTGCGGCCGCGATCGACGCCGATCTCGAACTCGAAAACTCGCGGCTTGACGGCCACGGACGGAGCCTACCCGGCGTCATCCGGGCTCTGGCCTAGGCTGCATGCCGGATGGAGCGGCTCCGGACGCTCAGCGAAGCGGAGTGCTACGAGCGCTGCTACGGCTGGCGCCACACAGAGGACTCCGTAAAGGTGCTCAACCGCCAGCCCGATCTGAGAGCCGAGCCGTCGGACGTCGGCGAACGTCTCCGCCATATGCTCGAGCTTCGCCTGGACGCGCGCGAAGTCGAAGCGGCCTGATCGTTCCCGACATACTCGGGCCGGGGGTACGGGTCGTTTTGAGGAGTACTCATTTGTTTCCAACCCAACCAGGAACGGCGTCAGGCGCCTGCCTCGCTCTACGGGATTTAGGATCGAATCGAACTACGGCGCAGCCAGATGCGGAGCGCCCCTCTAAATCAGCTCCTCGTCGAGAAGGAGTTCATAGATCTCGACCGAGCTTTGAGTTCCTGAGCCCGGCGGAGGGGTCTGCCGCTGGAGAAACTCGTCAACGCGACGGATCTCGTCTTCAGTATCAGCGAACTGCACACCCGCCCAGCGACCGCCATCGCGGTCGGCAAGCATCAACACCCTCGTCGCCCTTGGCATCTCATCGCCGCCAGCGTCGTCTCGCAACCGGCCTCTAATCATCTCAGCGCGGGGATCGTGGCTGTCCGGCGACGCTCCCTCAAAACGCGCGATCCGGACCCACATGGCACCGACCTCCTCTCGTCCGGGTCGAGGCTTTTGAGGATGATACGACGCCGATCTTGGATGAAGGCTACGCCGCGGACGCCGCGCTCGACCGAGGAAGCCCGCGGGCCTGCTCTTCCGTTTGAGGAGTATTCCCAATTGATCCATCGAGGCATTGCCGCCAGCACGCGTCGGGGCGCGCCACCCATCGCTCCAATAGGATCGTCACGACAACGACGAAGGAGACGCGAATGGCCATTGCTGTTGAGATGAACTTCCCCGGTGCGACGATGGAGCAGTACGACCAGATCATCGGGAAGATGGGCTTGACACCGGGTGGGTCGACGCCTCCGGGTGCGATCTCGCACTGGGTGGCGAAGACCGATGACGGTATGCGCGTCGTCGACGTCTGGGAGACAAGAGAAGCGTTTGACCAGTTCGCACAGGCGAAGATCGGCCCTTACAGCGCCGAAGCCGGCATCACCGACCAACCGGAGACGCGCTTCTACGACGTTCACAGCTACCTCACGAAGGCCTAGCCTCAACTCAGACCGGAAGGCTGAGGTATTTGCCGGGGACGTGCGTCATCGGCTGACCCCGCACCAACGCACTCGACTGAGGAGGCCTCCGGGGGCCTCCTCTTTCGTTAGAAGTATTCCTCTTACCTCCAGACGGGCTGCGCCTTGCCGCTGTTGTTCGCCCCGATCCCCGTAGCGGTGGACCTGTCGCCGAGCTAGTGTCGTAAGGCGCCGTATCCCGACTGCTGGTCGTTCCTCTGGAGTTCCTCGGCAAGCGCCGAGTATCAAGACGTGAACGGAATCGGGTCAACCGCAGCCGCCACGTTCGCGTCAGTGCGGTTCAGCTCGCTCGTCCGATCGTCGTGCCTATTGTTACGACGCGTTGGAGCTGGCGTCCCTCATCGCCGGTCTTGTAACCGCAGCTGCGGTGGCAGGGTCGGTGCTGTTCCTTGCACGTCAGACCAGCCAGTCAGTTCATCACTTCGTGGTCGCCAACGAGCTGGCTGGTGGTCGGGCCATGGCGCAGGGTTACGAACTATGGGATCACGTCATCACCCGTTTCATCGATTACCCAGAGCTTCGCCAGTACTTCTACGAAGGTGTGGAGTCGCCTGAAGATTCGACAACCAGGGCGCGCGTTCTCGCGATGACCGAACTGATAGGTGACACGCTCCAGTCCAACCATTGGCTATTCAAGGGCAAAGATGTTGCGTTGTTGGGAGCGGTGGATCCGGCACTCGACATCCGATCCGACTGGGACGACTGGACGGAGTTCATCCTCACGATGTCGCCGGCGCTGCGTTCTTTCGTGCGAGAGCATCCGCTTCAGTACCCGCATCTCACCAGGATGCTCGACACGATCGAGCCTGCCACGACCGGCTGAGACGGTGATTACCGTATCGACAAGATGGCGACGGCAGACCTGCCCTAGGGCAACGTCAGCATGACCGCTCCAAGCCTTTCCCGCTTCATGACTCTCCTCACCTCTTGCTTTTCGCGAGCGCTCGCTAGAACGGGCAGTTGCCAGGATTCGGCTGGTCGATGCGAGGCGCGGCGCCTTGTGGGGTCAGCCTTATCACCCAGATGACGAGGTCCTCAGTGACACTCTCGTTACGCGCGATATGCACTCTCCCGTCGCCGGGATCGACGTAGGCTGTCCCCGCCTCATGCCTGTCCGGCGCGCACTCGGGATCATCCCCGTAGTAGACGGTCGAGGTCCCGGACTTGACGATCACGAGGCTCGGCCCGGGATGGCTATGCCAGCCGAAGTGTCCACCGGGCGCGACCCTGCTCTCGCTGACGGCGAGCGTGGAAGCGCCCTTCGTGTCCAACTTGAGCTTCCAATCGCCTGTCTTGACCCCGACGTCGATGTCATCGACGTTCCCTGTCGCGAACGTCGTGCTTGTCACGCCCGTACCCATGGTGGCGAGGGCAGCGGCAGCTAGCGCAAGGGCTCCGAGCGCCGCCAGCACCGCCGTGGCAACCGACTTCTTCATGTCGAACCTCCCTTCGACGGCGCCGCCGTCGCGTCCAGCTCGGCGCGAAACGCGAGCACCAGCGCCTGGTCGAGCGAGAGCGCCATGCCGTGCGCCTCCCTCGCGTGTCGCTGAACCTCGGCGACGAGGCCATCCTCGTCCTCGGCGCGGGCTTCGAACCCGCAGTCGCACTGAACCGCCTTCTCGATCGATTCCACGCAGCGACGATAGGAAGGCGCTCCTAGATGCAGGCAAGATGGCGGCAAGAGAGTGCCTAGCACATCGGAGCTGAAGGTCTTCCTCGCGGGTCGCGTCGCGATCGAGGCCGACGGCGTGCTTATCGGCGAGGGCCGCTTTCCGGGGCGGCAGGGTCGGCTCCTGTTCGCCTGCCTGGTGTCCGAGCAGGGCAGACCCGTGCCACGGGACGAGCTCGCGGAGGCGCTCTGGGAGGAGGCGCCGCCTGCGACCTGGGAAAAGGCGCTGACCGTGCTCGTGAGCAAGCTGCGCGCTCTGCTCGCGGAGTGCGGCCTCGACGGCACGACGGTTCTCACCAGTGCGTTTGGGTGCTACCGGCTGACGCTGCCGGAATGGGCCTGGGTCGACGTCATCGCCGCAGCCGAGGACGTCCGTGAGGCGGAGGCGGCGCTGGCCACAGACGATCTCGAACAGACGAAAGCAGCCGCGACGCGGGCGGCGTCACTGGCTCGGCCGCCCTTCATGCCGGGAGAGGAAGGAGCCTGGGTCGACGGGAAGCGGCGTGAGCTCACGGACATCCTCCGCCGTGCGCTCAGCTGTCTCGCGGAGGCGTGTCTTCGTTCGGGCGACGAGGCAGAGGCGGCGAGGTGGGCTGAGGAGACGATCGCCCTCGAGCCGTACCGGGAGGCGGGATACCGGCGTCTCATGGAGGCGCATGCGGCGGCTGGTAACCGTGCGGAGGCTCTCCGCGTGTACGAGCGGTGCCGCCAGCTCCTTGCGGAGGAGCTCGGCGCCTACCCCTCGCCGGAAACAGAGTCGATCTACCGTGAGCTTCTCGAGGCGCCGCCTGCCGAGCCTCGAGCAGCGGGAGCCGAGACTTCGCTGAGCCAGGCAGCGCGGGTCGATCCGTCCTCGCAAGCCACGGCTCCGCTCGGTCGAGCCCGCCGCCGGAGCCGCGTCTTGATCGCAATCGGCGCAGCTGTGCTCCTATCGGCGACGATTGCCGTGGCAGCCATCGAGCTGACCGGCGGAGACGGTCAGGGGCTCGGGATCGGCGCGAACGCACTCGGCCTGATCGATACGGACGGCGAGGCGATCGCCGCCGAAATTCCCGTCGACGCAGCACCGACGAGCGTCGCCCGCGGCGAGGGCGCGATTTGGGTCACGAACTCGAACAACGGCACCGTCTCCCGGATCGATCCCGTGGAGCGAAACGTGCGCCAGACGATCATCGTCGGCAGCAACCCGAGCGGGATCGCAGTCGGCGCAGGCGCAGTCTGGGTCGCGAATCACGGGGACGGGACCGTCTCCCGGATCGATCCGGAGACGAATACGGCCGTCGGCGAGCCAATCGCGGTCGGAAACGACCCGACTGCGGTCGCATTCGGCGAAGGCTCGGTTTGGGTGACGAACTCCGCCGACCGGACCCTCTCGCGAATCGACCCGGCGAGCAATCGCGTCGTGCGGACGATCACGACCGATGCGGTCGGGCGCGGGATCGCGGTCGGCGGTGGCTCCGTCTGGATCACGGACGAGTCGTCGAGGAGTGTCGTGCGCGTCGATCCGAAGACGAACGCCGTTGCAGAGACGATCAGCGTGGGGAACGGCCCAACCGGCATCGCGTTCGGCGAGCGGGCCGCTTGGGTCGCGAACTCGCTCGACGGTACGGTCTCCCGCATCGATCCGGAGAGTGCGGCGGTAACTGCCACTCTCGCGGTCGGCGGCGGCCCGGGTGCCGTCGCGGTCGGTCGCGGCGCCGTCTGGGTGAGCGCGGAGTTCGGCCAGCGACTGGTGCAAATCGATACGGATCCGGCCGATCCGAAAGTCGTCGGCGATGTCGCCATCGGCAACCGGCCAAAGGGTGTGATCACCTCCGACGACGGCGTGTGGGTTGCCGTTCAGGAAGCGGGGCAAGGACACCGGGGAGGGCGGCTGATCGCACTCACTAAACCGTTCCAGTCGATCGATCCCCAGTCGGTAGAGAGCTACTTCACCGGGCCCCAAGGGTCTCTTGTGTACGACGGGCTGACCGGGTTCCGCCGGGCCGGCGGAGGAGAGGGCACCCAGCTCGTCCCGAACCTTGCGGCCTCGATGGCCGACGCGCGTAATGGCGGGAGGTCGTACACGTTCCGGCTCCGTCCCGGGATTCGCTACTCGGACGGCCGACGCGTCAGGCCCGAGGACTTCCGGCGGGCGCTGGAGCGCGCGTACGAGCTGGGCGGCTGGATCGTTGACCAAGGCACAGCGGTGACGGCTGTCATCGGAGGCGACTTGTGCTCGAAGGGTCGACGCTGCAACCTCTCACGAGGCGTCCTGACGACGGGCGACACCGTCACCTTCCGGCTGAGCAAGCCAGCGCCGTTCTTCCTCTCCGATCTGTCGTTCCTCTATCCGATACCCGCGGGAACGCCGTCGCAGGACGTTGGCACCAAGCCCGTGCCCGGAACAGGGTCATACGCGATCGAGAGCTACGTCCCGGGGCGGCAGGTCAAGCTCGTCCGCAATCCGCACTTCCGCGTCTGGTCGGAGACCGCGCGCCCGGACGCCTATCCCGACGAGATCGTGTTCAGGATCGAGGACGACGTCGCACAGGCCGTGACGGCGGTCGCGCAGGGCAAGGCAGATGTCCTGCTGGACTTCATCCCGGCGGACCGGATCGAGCAGCTGTCAGTGCGCCACGCGGGCCAGCTGCACGTCGAGCCGGAGCGGACGATGTTTGCCCTCTTCCTCGACACCAAGCAGTCGCCGTTCAGCGACGTCCGAGTGCGCCGCGCGCTGAACTACGCGGTCGACCGGCGGCGGCTCGTCGAGCTCGGAGGCGGGCCGGCCCTACGGCAGCCGACCTGCCAGGTGATCTCGCCCACCGTCCCGGGATACGTCCGCTACTGCCCCTACACGCTCGATCCGCGGTCGACGGGCGAGTGGACGGCGCCGGATGTCAGGAAGGCGCAGCAGTTGATCGCGGCCTCGGGCACGAGAGGCCAGAAGGTGACAGTCTGGACCTGGCCGCTGATGGGCGAGGAAGGGCGATACGTCGTCTCGCTGCTTCGCCGGCTCGGGTACCGCGCGCAGCTTCAAGAGCTCAAGACCTGGGACGTGTACTCCCGCACCATCCTCGACCCGAAGACGCGCCCGCAGAGCGGCTTCATCGGTTGGTTCGGCATCCAGTACGCATCGCAGCAAATCAACACGTTGAGGTGTGGCTACTCCTTCAATCTGGCGCACTTCTGCGACCGTGGGGTCGAGCGGAGAGCCGCTCGAGCACTGAGTCTGTTCGCGACCGACCCGGAGAGCGCGGCTAGCGCGTGGGCACAACTCGACCGCGAGCTCGTCGACCAGGCGCCCTGGGTGCCGCTCTTCAACCCACGCTTTCCATGGCTTGCGTCGAAGCGTGTGGGCAACTGGCAGTACCACCCGTACTCGGGCGTCCTGCTCGACCAGCTCTGGGTGAACTAGTTGGACGCGGCGGGCGCGGATGCCGGGCTTCACCCTGCTCCCAGCCTTCTGACGCGCGCACGTCGTCGGGACGACCACCCTTTGATTACGCCGCTCTGTTCGGCCCCGATCCCCGTGGCCGTCACGGGCTGAACCCTGCACCTAACGCGCTCGATCGAGGAGGCCTCCGGGTCTCCTCTTTCGTTCTGCGGGATCAACCCCGTGAGCGCGGCGGCCGGAGCGGCCTTCGCAAATCCGCGCAACGACTTCTGGAGAGTGCTCCACGCCGCGGGCTTCACGCCTCGTGTCCCCGAGCCCGAGGAACAATTCGACCTCATTGCGCTATGGCCTCGGACTCACGAACGCAGCGCGGAGGACGACCCGTGGGTCGGGCGATCTCCGCGTGGGCGACTTCGCAGGCGCCCGTGAGCGGCTGGAGGCTCTGGCCGAGCACCTCACACCTCTTGTGATCGCCTTCGTCGGCAAGGCCGCCTACCAGGGCGTCTTCCGCGAGCGACCTGACCACGGCTTGCAGAAGCGAAGGCTCGGTGAGACGGCGCTGTTCGTGCTGCCCTCGACGTCGCCCGCGAACGCAGCGGTGCCCTGGGACGAGCGCCTGCGCTGGTTTCGGGCGCTGAAGGAGCTGGTCGCGTGAGCGCGCTTCGGCTCAGGGACGCAGTGCGCGCTGTCGTTGTCGACCCGGACGACCGCGTCCTGCTCGTGCGCTTCGAGTTCCCTCACTGGGTAGGCTGGGCGACGCCCGGCGGTGGTGTGGACTCCGGGGAGACGGACGAAGCGGCCATTCGGCGCGAGCTCGCAGAGGAAGCGGGGCTCGAGGGCTTCGAGCTCGGCCCAGTCGTCTGGACGCGCACACACCTGTTCGAGCTCGGCGATTGGGATGGACAGGTCGAGCGCTACTTCTTCGTTCGTACTCCAGCGTTCGATCCCGTACCCGGATTGACGTGGGCGCAACTGAACGCCGAGTACGTCACCGCCATCCGGTGGTGGACGCTCGCCGAGCTGGAGGCGACGGATGCGGCCTTCGCGCCCAGTCGCCTCCCTCGCCTCCTGCGCGAGCTGATCCTGCACGGGCCACCCACGGAGCCCGTCGACGTCGGCGTCTGACCGACTCGATCCAGGTAGCGGTACCTCTCAACCCTGCCAGCGATTCGTGATCGGTGTGCGCCGGTCGCGGCCGAAGGCCTTCGGTCGCAGCTTCACTCCCGGAGGCGCCTGTCGGCGCTTGTACTCGGCCCGGTCGACGAGCGCGACTGCGCGCTCGACGACATCCGCGTCGAACTCCGCGAGAAGCTCTTCCCGCGAGCGATCCTCCTCGACGTAGGCCTCCAATACCGGGTCGAGCAGGTCATACGGGGGGATCGAGTCGGCATCGCGCTGGTCTTCGCGGAGCTCCGCGCTCGGCGCTCGGTCGATCGTGCTGCGTGGGATCAGCTCGCGCCCAGCGTGCTCGTTCAGGTGCTCGGCCAGCAGGAACACATCGGTCTTGAAGACGTCCTTGAGCAACATGAAGCCGCCGACCATGTCCCCGTACAGCGTCGAGTAGCCGACGGCAAGCTCCGACTTGTTCCCGGTCGAGACGACGAGCCACCCGTAGGTGTTCGAGAGCGCCATCAGCAGCACACCCCGCACGCGCGCTTGCAAGTTCTCGGCGGCGATGCCTGCGAGGCCGCCGTCGGTCTCGCTTCGGAAGGTGTCGTGCACCGCTTCGACGATGCGCTCGATCGGAAGCTCGCGGAAGTCGCAACCGAGGTTCTCCGCCACCTGCTGTGCATCGCTGCGGGTGCTCTCGGAGCTGAATCGTGAGGGCATCGAGACGCAGTGCACCCTCTCCGATCCGAGCGCACCAACGCAGAGCGCCGCGGTCACGGCCGAGTCGATGCCGCCCGACACGCCGACCACGACATCGGCGAAGCCGTTCTTCCCGACGTAGTCGCGAAGCCCCAGTGTGAGCGCGAGTCGCATCTGCTCGAGCTCGGGCTCGAACGGAGCGATCGCTGCCGTCGCCGCTTCGCGGTGCTCCTTGGGCGAGTTCAGCTCGACCGTGACGGCCTGCGGGACGGTGTCTCGCGAGCGGTCGAGCTCACGTCTGCGTACGTCGCGCAGCCGGCGGCCGATGGCTTCGGCGGGTTCGATGTCGACGACGAGCAGGTGCTCCTCGAAGCCGGGAGCACGCGCGACGACCTCGCCTGACGGGTCGAGCACGACCGAGTGGCCGTCGAAGACGAGCTCGTCCTGCCCGCCGACCATGTTGCAGAACGCGAGGTATGCGCTCGTGTCGCGCGCGCGCGTGACGAGCATCTCCTCGCGCTCCTCGGCCTTGCCCGACGTGAAACGGGGACGCCGAGAGGTTGACGATGATCTCGGCTCCGGCGAGCGAGAGATCCGTGGCCGGTGGGCCCGGCTGCCAGACGTCCTCGCAGATCGTCGGTCCGAAGGTCGCGTCGCCGAAGCGAACGAGCACGAGCTCACGGCCCTCTGCGAAGTAGCGATGCTCGTCGAACACGCCGTAGTTCGGGAGGAAGTGCTTGCGGTAGACCGCCTGCACTCGACCATCGGCGCAGACGGCGCATGCGTTCGCCAGATCTCGCTCGAACCAGGGCGTGCCGACGAGGGCCACGATGCCGTGCGCCGCGGCAGCGATCTTCTCGAGCGAATCGTGGGCAGCGCGCACGAAACTCGGGCCGAAGAAGCAAGTCCTCGGGCGGATAGCCGGTCGTCGCGAGCTCGGGGAACACGATCAGATCGGCTCCGACGCTGCCTGCCTCGGAGACGTACTCGAGGATCTTCTCCCGGTTGCCGTCGAGGTCGCCCACAACGGCGTTCAGCTGAGCCAGAGCGAGTCTCAAGGTTTTCGCCTCACAGTCACAAACCTAAGTCTAACTGGTAGAAATTCGGCGGTGGAGATCACGTTCGAGCGCCGCTTTCGTGGCCCGCTCACGTCCGCGAACGGCGGTTACGCGTGCGGCCGGCTGGCTGCGTTCGTCGACGACGCCGACGTCGAGGTGACGCTTCGTCGTCCTCCGCCGCTCGAGCGCCCGCTCGCCGTGCGTCCCGACAGACGACGGCGTCGTCTTGCTCGACGGAGAGGCGATCGTCGCCGAAGCGCGTCCGGCGCACGTCGAGCTCGATGTCCCCAAGCCGGTGGCACTGGCCGCTGCGGAGGATGCGACGGAGGCGCACGTCGGAGGCTTGAGCCCGGACTTCCGCGAGTGCTTCGTGTGTGGGACGCGCGACGAGGGGGACGGGCTGGGGATCCGCGTCGGGCTCGTCATGGGCCGCGAGCCTCTCCATGCGGCGCCCTGGACGCCAACCGAGCCCGGCTCCGGAGATCGTCTGGGCTGCGATCGACTGCCCGGGCGCGTATGCGGTCGGTGCCGAAGGGAGGGGAGGAGCGGTGCTTGGCCGCATGACCGCTCGCGTTCTCCGCGTTCCTGATGCCGGAGAGCCGTGCGTCGTCACCGCGTGGCCTCTCGCGGAGGACGGCCGGAAGCTCTTCGCCGGAACCGCGCTCTTCGCCGCTGACGGCGAGCTCCTGGCGCTTGCCCGTCAGGTGTGGATCGAGCCGCGCTCGTAGGCGATGCGCTCTACCGAGGTGTCAGCGCGACCAGAAGGCCGCCGTCGTCGTCGTACGCGGGGAAGAAGTCCGCGGTGACGCGCTTCTCGATGCCGGCGCGCGTGCGGATCTCGAGGTGCTGTCCCAGCTTCCGCACGCCCCACTCTCGGACGACCTCGATCGGAGACGTGTCCGAGAGTGCGAGCGCCTCGGCGACATCGCGACCGATGAGGTCGGCGTCGCGATATCCGGTGAGCTCGAACACGCCACGGCCGGCTGCCAGCACACGTTGGTCACGGTCGCAGACGACGAAGCCCGTCTCCGGGGCGGGGTAGTAGTCCTCGAGCAGCTCGAACAGGAAGCCGAACGCGCAGCTGCGGCACTGGACGGCCTGCATCGTGAACCCGTCATAGCCGTCGAGGTCGACAGACCGCTGCTTGCAGTTGGGGCAGATGAAGAACGGCACCGTCTCATCGTACGGAGGCCGGGCCCGTTGCCAGGACGTTAACGGCGAAGCCGGATCGCGTTCAGGTCGTTTGCGGCGATCTCGTCCGCGCGTGCGATCAGGTCCTCGATGTCGTCGTGCTCGGCGTGCAGGTACCGGCCGGCGAGGGCATCGGCACGGCCCGATGCCAGCACGCGGACGAGCGCAGGCGCGAGCTCGGGCGGCGTCCAGGGCGCATCGTCGCCGAACGTGCCGTCGGTCATGCTCGTTCGGACGAGCCCCGGGCTGAACACGAAGACCGGAATCCGACCCCGCAGCTGGCCGGCGAGCGTCTCCGCGTACCGGCCGACCGCCGCCTTGCTGGCCGCATAGGCGGTGTGAGTCGTCCCCGGGAGGTAGGAGGCGCCGCTCCCGGTGATCACGATCCGACCGTCGCCGCGCTCGAGCATCTCGGGGATGACTGCGCGGCAGAGAGGTGCACGCCGAGGACGTTCACCTCGAACACGTGCCACCACTCCTCGAGCGGAACCTCCCAGGCTTGCGCCTTCCCGGATGCCGATTCCGGCATTCGCGACGAGCAGGTCGATCGGCCCGAGCTCCTGCTCCGTTCTCTCGACCCAGCCCTCGACGTCGGCTGGCACGGTCACGTCGCCCACGAGCGCCAGCCCTTTGATCTCGTCGGCGACTGCCTGCACCTGCTCGGCCGTGCGCCCGCTCACCGCGACGCGCATGCCGGCGCTTGCCGAGCTCGCGCGCGATCGAGGCGCCGATCCCGCGACCGCCTCCGGTAACGAGCGCGACGCCTTGGAGCGCGTCAGACGGCACGCGCGATCTCCTCGAGCGACTCCGGGTTCTCCAGGGTCGAGAGGTCGCCCGGATCGAGCCCTAGTGCGCGGGCTCGTACCGCCCTGCGAACGATCTTGGCGCTTCGCGTCTTGGGCAGCGCGGACACGAAGACGACCCTATCGGGCGCGAACGCCTTCCCGAGCTCGTCGGTCGACTGCCGCGCTCACTTCGGCGTCGGTCGCCTCGGCGCCCGGCGCGAGCACGCAGTAGAGCCAGGCGACTTCGCCTTTCACTTCGTGAGGCATCCCGATCGCAGCCGCCTCGATCACCGCCGGATGGTTCACTGCCGCAGACTCGAGCTCGGCGGGGCCGATCCGCTTGCCCGCGATGTTCAGCGTGTCGTCCGAGCGGCCGTGGAGGAACCAGTAGCCGTCCTCGTCTACCGAGGCCCAGTCGCCGTGCGTCCAGACACCGGGGAATCGCCGCCAGTACGTCTCCAGATATCGCTCGGGGTCGCCCCAGATCCCACGCGTCATCCCGGGCCAGGCCCGCTTGCAGACGAGCTCGCCGACCTCGCCGCGGATCGAGTGCCCTCGGTCGTCGAGCACGTCCATGTCCTCACCGAGCGCCGGGAACCCGACCGAGCATGCCTTGGTCGGCCGCATCATCGTGACGGAGAGAAAACACGCGCCGACCTCGGTCCCTCCGGAGCAATTCACGATCGGGATCCGGCCTTCGCCGCACACGTGCTCGTCGAGCCAGTCGTAGGGCCCGCGATTCCAGGGCTCGCCGGTCGTCACGACGCGACCTGCAGCGACGTCAGGTCGTTGTCGGGAGCCCCGTGGGGGATGAGCGCGCGCACGAGCGTAGGCGAGACACCGAGCATCGTGACGCGCTCGTCCTCGACGATGCCCCAGACTCGATCGGGCGGGCGATCCGGAGCGCCCTCCATGAAGACGACGGTCGCTCCGCACGCCATGCCCCCGACGACGGTCCACGGCCCCATGATCCAGCCCATGTCGGTGGCGAACAGCGCCCGGTCTCCGGGCCGGAGATCCGCCTGATATGCGGTCTCGCGCACGATCGAAAGCAGGAACCCGCCCTGAACGTGGAGCGCGCCCTTCGGCTTACCCGTGGTCCCGGAGGTGTACGCGATGAGGTAAGGCGTCTCGCTCTCGACCTGGACCGCGTCGAGCATTCCCGGCTCATCGGCGACGATCTCGTCCCACCACACGTCGCGGCCACTCGACATCTCGCAGTCGACTCCCGCTCGCCGCCAGACGACGACGCGCTCCACGGTGGGGGCGTGGGCGAGTGCGTCGTCGAGAACGTCCTTCATCGGCACGAGCCGTCCGCGGCGGTACGACGCATCGGCCGTTAGCACGACCTTTGCGCGTGCGTCCGCCAGGCGGGACGAGACAGCAGGCCCGGCAAAACCGGAGAAGATCGGGACTTGAATTGCCCCGAGATGCGCGCATGCATGGGAAGCGATTGCCGCCTCGGGTGCCATCGGTAGGAAGATTCCGACCGCGTCGCCTTCCCCTACGCCGAGTCGGCGAAGGGCTTCGGCGAGCCGTCGCACCTCATGCGAGAGCTCCGCCCAGGTGAGCGAGCGCCGGTCGCCCTCCTCGGGAACCCACACGGCGGCTTCGTCGCCCGAGCGTTCATCTGCCCAGCGGTGAACGCACGCGTCGGCGACGTTCAGGCGGGCGCCCCTGAACCATGTCGTCCACTCGATCCCCAGCGACTCGTCGAGAACCGCGTCCCAGCCGCGCGCAAGCGGGATCCCGAGATCGGCGACGACGGCCCGCCAGAACCGGTCGGGCTTCTGGATCGAGATGTGGTGCAGAGCGTCGTAGTCGTCGCAATCGAGCAGCTGCGCGAGTCGGCTCACGTTCGCAGTAGCGAGCTGCTCTGCGGTCGGGATCCACACGAAGTCGTCCCGCGTGGCGAGGGTACTGTCTGATCGGTGAGTGCTCAAGAAGACGGAAGGGTGCGGGACTGAGAACGCGGATCTTCGCAGAGGAGAACCGCAAGTGGTTCACGCTCGGAGCGGTCTCCTTCGGCCTGTTCATGATCATGCTCGACAACACGGTCGTGAACGTGGCGCTACCGTCGATCCAGCGCGATCTCGGGGCCGACCTCTCGGAGCTTCAGTGGATCGTCACCGGTTACGCCCTGACCTTCGCCGCGCTGATGCTCGTCGGCGGGAAGGTCGCAGATGCCTATGGCCGGCGGTTGATCTTCGTCATCGGAATTGTCGTCTTCACCATCGCCTCGCTCCTGTGCGGTCTCGCGAGCTCCGGGGAGATGCTCATCGCCGCTCGGGTCTTGCAGGGAGCGGGGGCGGCCCTCATGAACCCGGCGACGCTCTCGATCATCGCGGCGACCTTTCCGCCGCGCGAGCGCGGGACCGCGATCGGCATCTGGGCAGGAACCTCGGCGCTTGCTCTGGCGATCGGCCCCCTCGCGGGCGGCCTCATCACCGAGCACCTCGACTGGAACTGGATCTTCTTCGTCAACATCCCGATCGGGATCCTCGGGATCGTGGCGAGCTACCTCTTCATCGACGAGTCGCGCGACGAGACGCACGAGCGCCTGGATCTACCGGGGCTCGCGACGTCCAGCGTGGGCTTGTTCGCCCTCACCTACGGCCTCATCGAAGCGAACACGTACGGATGGGGGTCGACCCGGATTCTGGGCTCGTTCATCGTTGCGGGCGTATCGCTCTTCGCCTTCGTTCAGCTCGAGCGCCGTCAGCGCGCTCCGATGTTGCCGCTCGAGCTGTTTCGCAATGGCACGTACACGGGCGCGAACCTCGTGGTGCTGCTTGTCGCGTTGGCGATGTTCGGGGTCTTCTTCTTCGTCTCCCTGTACATGCAAAACATCCTCGGCTACTCACCGGTCCAGACCGGCGCGGCGTTTCTGCCGATGACGATCCTGATCATCCTGGTCGCACCGATCGCAGGGAAGACGAGCGATCGGATCGGTTCGCGGGGCCTCATGACGGCTGGGATGATCCTCATTGCTGTGCAGCTGTTGCTGTTGTCGCGGCTCAGCGACGACGCGTCGTACTGGGACCTCTTTCCGGCCTTCATCATCGGCGGAATCGGCATGTCGCTCACGATGACACCGAGCGCAGCCGCCGCAACGCGGAATGTGTCCGTCGACAAGGCCGGGGTCGGGTCGGCCGTACTGAACAGCGCACGACAGATCGGCGGGACGATGGGGATAGCGCTCATGGGGGCGATCGTGGCCGCGGAGGCCGGCGGCGAGCGAACTCCGGAAGCGTTCATGAGAGGCTTCCAAAGCGCGCTCCTCGTCGCGGCCGGAATCGCCGTCGTCGGCGCGATCGTCGCCTTCACCCTCGTGCGCCCGCACGAAGGTGCGGGAGATCCAACGTCCGCATCGGCCGCAGAACCAGCCGTCTAAGGCGCCTGCCACGCCGAAGGGCGATTCACTCGCCCGTAGGCTCGATGCGGCTGTCCATTGACGATCGGAGAGGGAAGGGGGGCTCGTGTGGGGAAACCGTGGGTTTCCCCACGAACGTGAAAACGCCCCCGGCTGCGGCTCCGGGGGCGTTCTCCGTTCGAGGCGACCCCTTCCCGGGGCGGTAAGCCGAAGAATCATGGCTCTGCGGCCCAGCCAAGCTCTCCTGCGCTCACCGGCGGATCCGGCGGTGGTGCCCGCGCATCCGATCTGGCGTCCGATCGGTTGCGGTGTGGGCCTGACTATAGGAGCCGTGTCCAAAAAAGTCAAGTAGCCCGGTCAAGTGATTTCAGCTAAGCTTACTTGACTCTAAACGGGTAGGCGCACATCCCCCTGCGGGGGGAGTGCGACGAGGCTACAACCCGAGTTCACTGAAGTGGGTCACTGAAATGGGCATGCCCGAGATCGCTACCACGTCCACTCCCTCCGGGGGCTCTCGCCTTGGCGAGCGCGTGCGCTCGCTTCGAGTGTCTGCGGGCCTGACCCAAACCGCACTCGCGGGGGATCGCTTCTCGAAGGAGTACATCAGCCAGATCGAGCGCGGCAAGACGCGCCCGACCGAGGCGACCATCTCCTGGCTCGCCGAGCGGTTGGGCGTCGACCAGGGATTCCTCTCGGCCGGAGTCTCGACCGAGGCTCGGACGAAGGCGGAGGCTCTGCTCGCTCGTGCGGAGGCGCTCTCGGAAGCGCACAGCTACGAGGACGCGATCGAGACGTTCCGTGCGGCACGACCGAGCGTCGAAGGCACCGGAGCATCCGCTCTCGAGGTGCGCGCGCTCGCGGGCGAGGCCTGGGCACTCCAGCAGAACGGTGACGTGGGCACTGCAATCGAGCTCCTGAAGAGAGCTCGCGAGCTGTCCGAAGGCGCGGAGTTCTCCGATGTCGATCGCGCGGACGCGTTGTTTCGCTTCGCCGTATGCCGGTACAAGCTGTCGAGCATCTCGACAGCGATTGCTCTCTTCGACGAGGCGCTTTCGCTCGCCGAGCGCTCCGGGTTCCCATGCGGGGTTCTCCGTTCCGACATCCTGCAATGGCGGTCGAGATGCCACCGGCGGATGCGCGATTACGTGGCCGCGCGCGACGACGTCGAGCGCGCACTCGAGCTCGCCCAGGACATGGGCGACCGCGGAACGATCGCAAACGCCTACTTCCAGGCGTCCCTGATCGCACAGCGACAGGGCCACTATGTTCTCTCCCGAAGCTACGCCAATCGCGCGAGAGAGCTGTACCAGCAAGTCAACGACGAGCGGAATGTCGGTCGACTTCTGCTCATGCTCGGCGGTCTGACGCTTCTCCTGGGAGATGAGGAGCACGCCGTGGAGCACCTGAAAGCGTCCTATTCACGGGCGCTGGACACCGATTCACCCGCGGACGCCGCTCAGGCGCTCGAGGGGCTCGCCAGGGTTCATCTGAACCGTGGCGAGTACGACCAGGCAGACGAGCTCGCTCGCAACGCGCTCGGTCTTCTGCAGGGTCGGGAGGACTACCTCCACGAAGTCTGTCCGTCGCAGCTCGTACTGGGACGAGCGTTGATGGAGCGCGGACGGCTGGATGAGGCGGAAGAATGTTTCCGGGCGGCTGATGCGGCTGCTGAGCAGCTGGCATCGATCAGCCACCGGACGGAGGCGTGGGTCGCACTGGGGGACCTGGCGGTACGTCGTGGTGAAGACCGCGAGGCCGCACGTCTCTACCGGAACGCCGCTGAGGCGCTCCAGGAAATCCGCTTCTAAGAGAGGAGGTCGCTATGAAGCCGAGACTGATGCTGTTGCTGATCAACCTGGCACTGCTGGCTGCGTGGCTCGGGAAGGCCCATAAGGGCTGTTCCTGGCCCGACGGTAACTAGCGAATCCGCGGCTAGACTCGGGCGCGTATGCGCCCTGTTGCGGCATTGACCGTGCTGTCGTGCCTGCTTCTCGTCGGTTGCGGATCGGGCGGAGACGCGACAACCACGGCTTCTGACCCCGGAGGGGGTATGACGCTCGAGGAGCTCTGGCGAGCGCCCGGCGACGACGTGGCATTCGTCGCCGGGACACAGAACTACGAGCCCGGGGACGTTCGCGTCACTTTCCTCGTGATCGATTCCGAGGGCCGCGTCGTCACCCTTCCGACTGCTCGTGTGTGGGTCGCGAACGCGCTCGACGCTTCCCCTTTCGTCGAGTCGACCGCGAAACTCGAGCGCATCGGTGTCCCCGGCGGAGTCGTGGCCGACGCCAGTCACATCTACGTCGCTCGGCTCAACCTTTCGCGACCGGGGACCTACTGGCTGCTCGCCGAGCCCGAAGGCGGGGCGACGAAGGTGCAGGCTCTAGGGAACGTCGTCGTGGTCAAGCAGGACTCTGCTCCAGACGTCGGTGATCCCGCGATCGCTTCGAAAACCCCGACCGTTGCTTCTACCGGCGGTGATTTCGCCAAGCTCACGACCCGCACCCCGCCGGACGAGTCTCTGTTGAAGTACTCGGTTGCGGATTCACTTCGGGCGAAGGTGCCCTTCGTCGTCACGTTCTCGACTCCGAAATTCTGCTCCAGCCGCACGTGCGGGCCCGTCGTCGACGTCGTCGAGGAGGTTTCGGAGCTGGTCGAGGGTGGCGACGTTCGGTTCATCCACGTCGAGGTCTTCGAGGGAAACGATCCGGCGAACGGATACAACCGCTGGATGAAGGACTGGGGGCTCACCACGGAGCCGTGGACGTTCGTGGTCGGACGCGACGGCAAGATCGTGGAGCGGTATGAGGGCGTCGTCTCGGTCCACGAGCTCGAACAGGTCGTGCGCGAGAAGCTTGTTGTCAGCTGACGCCGCAGGCCCCTGATCGCTCCCGGCCGGCCATGCTCCCGGGGCTAGAGCCGGCCTCCGCGACCAGCTGACGGCGCTCGCGTCGCGATCCCGCGGGCTCGCCGCTTGTCCGTACCAGTCGTACTGTCCTGCGCGGCGAGCCCTAGGCTCGCTCGCGAGCGCCGCCGCTGCGACGCCAGCGATCGTTCACGGGCAACGCTTTAGACGTCGTCGCCGAGGCGCTCGATCACGATGTTCGGAACACGCGCGTTGGGACTGAGATGCAGCACCGCGCGGACGAGGTCTGCGATGTCCTGGGGTTGGATCTGCTCCTCCTCCGGGATTCCCGTCCACTCCGTCATCCGCGTCGCTACGAATCCCGGTGAGATGGCGGTTGCGCGAACGCCGTGCTCGGCTTCCTCGCGATTGAGGGAGTTCGTAAACGCGATCAGCGCGGCTTTCGTCGCCCCGTAGATGGCGAGCCCCGGAGTCGGAATCGTCCCGGCGATCGATGCAAGCGTGAATACATGCCCGCGGGAGGCGCGAAGCAGCGGAAGTGCCTCACGGGTCACGACGAGCGGCCCGAACAGGTTGACGTCGAGCTGGAGAGCGATCTTCTTCGTCTCGAGACCAGCGATGTTCCCACCGATGCCGAGGCCGGCCGAGTTGACGAGAACGTTCATGCCGCCGAACCGCTCGGCATGGGCCGCGACGACGCGAACGCACTCGTCCGAGTCGCCGAGGTTCGCGGGCACTGCGAAGGCGCCGAGCTCGCTCGCAGCCTCCTCCAGAGGTTCGGGACGGCGCGCAACGAGCGTAAGGTCGTAGCCCTCGTCTCGCAGCATGCGCGCGAGCGCGAGCCCAAGCCCCGACGAGCCTCCGGTGACGAGCGCTGATCTCACGCGGCGAGTATCCCACGCTGCGAAGAGCTTCTTTTCAGGGTGCTCACGACTAGGCCGCTCGCTTGAAAGGCGTTCCAAGAGCCAGCGGCCGCCGAGGGGGCGGCGGCCGCTGTGTCAGGGGGAGAGGAGAAGGAGGAGGAGAGGGGGACGGATCTCTCCGGCCAGAGTGTTCGCCGTTCCGGGCCGTTCCCCTTCCACCTACAGTTCATGCGTGGAAACCGTTCCGCTGACATCGCTCGCACGTGCGGGGGGGTGCGCCGCAAAGTACGCGGCGGGGCGACTCGAGACGCTTCTCGCCGGCCTCGTACCGGTAGAAGCCGAGGATCTCCTTGTCGGGCTTGACCCGGCCGACGATGCCGCGGTCTACCGGCTCGACGACGACCGCGCCATCGTCTTCACGGTCGACTTCTTCCCACCGCTGGTGGACGATCCTCGGGCGTTCGGCGCCATCGCGGCCACGAATGCCCTCAACGACGTCTTCGCGATGGGAGGTGTGCCGCTCCTCGCTCTGTCGATCGCCGCGTTCCCCGAGGAGCTTCCGACGGAGGTGCTGGGCGAGATACTCGCGGGAGCGGACGAGCGAGTTCGTGCCGCCGGTGCGATTCTCGCCGGCGGTCACACGATTCGTGACGCAGAGCCGAAGTACGGGTTGGCTGTCGTCGGGACCGTTCATCCCGGCGCCATCTGGCCGAAAGCCGGCGCGCAACCGGGCGACGTGCTGTTCCTGACGAAGCCGTTGGGAACGGGCATCGTCCTTCAGGCCGTGCGTGACACCGTCGCCCCAGCCGGGGCTCTCGACTCTGCGATCGAGTCGATGGTCGAGCTGAACAAGGCTGCGGCCGAGGCACTCCGACCGTTTGCTCCAAATGCCGTAACCGACGTCACCGGCTTCGGGCTCCTTGGACACGTGCACGAGCTCGCGTCGCGAAGCGGCGTGCGCGCGATTCTGGACTCCGCGGCGCTTCCGGCGCTTCCGGGGGTGCTCGAGCTCGCTCGAGACGGCGTTCGCACCGGCGGCGATCGCAGAAATCGCGAGTATGCGAGCCCGTATGTCGAGAGCGAGGCCGACGCTGCGCTGGAAGCTCTCGCGTATGACCCGCAGACCGCCGGGGGCCTTCTCATCTCGATGCCCAGCGAGCGGGCCCCCGTTCTCGTCGCGACGTTCTCGGCCGAAGACCTCTTGCTTCGCCGCATCGGCCGCATCGAGGCAGGGGCGGGCGTCGTTCTCACTGAATGAGCAACACTCGAGCTCGCCCTCGGTCGGTGGGGGAACCTCCCGGTTCCCCCACACCCCTTCCACTGGTCCGCTCCGCGGACAAAGCGCTTCGCGCCTTCCCCACGCCCCTCCCCACTCATGGGCCGGAGGCCGACCCATGAGCGTCGCAGTCGTCCGAGGCTGGACATTGTCGGCGCGAGGTTTCCTCCGCCTGGCGGCGGCATCCTGTATCGCGCTCTTCTTGGTCGTGACGTCGGGGGCGTTCGTCAGGCTCACGGGCTCCGGGCTCGGGTGCGAGAACTGGCCGAGTTGCGGGGACAAGCCGTACCCGGAGCAGGGCTTCCACGCCTTCGTCGAGTTCGGCAATCGGATGGTCGCGCTCGTGGGCATCGTGCTCACGCTTGTCACCTGGCTTGCCTCGCGAAGGACGGACGGTCTCCCGCGCATTGCCAGCTTGTCGGCGCTCGGGGCTTTCCTCGTCGCGGCGGCACAGATCCCGATGGGTGGAATCACGATCGCGCTCGATCTCCACCCGCTCGCGGTCATGACGCACTTCCTGCTCGGTTTGGCCGTGGTCGGGCTCGCAATCGTCGTCGTGCTCGAGGCGTGGAGCCTCGTCGCCGGGCTCGCTTCGCCTGCCGGCGCGCGGTGGCTCCGACAGCTCGTCAGCTGGGTCGGCCTGCCGGCGTGCGCAGCACTTGTCGTAACGGGCGCGGTCGCCACGGCCTCAGGGCCGCATCCCGGGTCGAGCGATGAAGTCGAGCGCCTCGGCGTCGCGATCACGGAGACCGTCTACGTGCACGTGCGCGTCGCTGCAGCATTCGGGATCGGAGTTCTGGTGGTCGGTTGGTTCCTCTGGAAACTGCGCGAGAGCTACCCCGGCATAGTGCGCCTCTGGGGTCTCCTGCTCACGGTGCTCGTTGCCCAGGGGATCCTCGGCGAGGTTCAGTACAGAAACGGGCTCCCGTGGGGCCTCGTGCTCGTGCATGTGTTCCTCGCTGCCACGATCTGGGCGCTCAGCCTCGCTCTCGCCTACGTGCTCTGGCGTCCGCCCACGCCGTTAGCTCGCCAGTAAGCTCCGCGGATGCCCGCTGAGCTGAGGATCCACGAACGACCGACGCTCGAACGGCCGGTCCTCATCGGGGCGTTTCGGGGCTGGAATGACGGAGGTCAGGCCGCAACGCTCGCTGCGGGCTACCTCGCGCGACTGTGGGGAGCGCGGAAGTTCGCGGACATCGATCCGGAGCTCTTCGTCGACTTCCAGGCGACCCGGCCCATGGTCTCGCTCGAGGAAGGAACGACGCGAAAGATCGAGTGGCCCGAGAACACGTTCTACCGCGCGCCGATTCCCGGAGCGAACCGTGATGCGATCTTGCTCGTCGGTGTGGAGCCGAACTACCGCTGGCGCACCTTCAGCGACCTCATCGCAGATCTCGCACGCGACCTCGGCGTCGAGCTCGTGGTGACGCTCGGCGCTCTGCTCGCAGATGTCCCGCACACGCGGCCGTCGCCTGTCACCGGGGCGGCGACCGATCCGCAGCTCGTCGACGAGCTAGGCCTGCAGCTTTCGCGCTACGAGGGGCCGACCGGAATCGTGGGCGTGCTGCTCGACGCCTGTCGACGCGCGGGCATCCCTTCGGTCAGCCTCTGGGCCGCGGTGCCCCATTACGTCCAGCTCGCGCCGAGCCCTCGGGCAGCTCGTGCGCTGTGCGAACGACTCGCGGCCGTTCTCTCGACCGACATCGACATCGGGGAGCTCGCCGAGGCGGAGGACGAGTACGTCGAGCAGGTGTCTCAGGCGGTTGCGACAGATGCGGACACGGCGGCCTACGTCGAGGATCTCGAGACCCGCGCCGACTCGCTCGACTGGCTCGAGGAGTCAGGAGGCATCCCGTCCGGCGAGGCGCTCGCGGCCGAGATCGCCCGCTTCCTCCGCGATCGCGAGGCGAACGGGGACGGCGAGCTGGAAACCGGCGGCCCTGGCTAGTAGGAACTAGGCGGCGTCTTCGGACGTCTCGGCGACCGCAGGGTCGGCCGGAGTATCAGTGACGAGCGGGATCGGTTCAGATGGTGCGTTTTCACCAGTGGTCTCGGCGGGCTGGGTCCCCGTCGCCGGGCTCCTCCGCTTCCGTCGTCGCCGACGCGACTTGCGCGCCGTGAGCTTCGGCGCGGGAAGGTTGTCGGCGAGGGCGTTCGCGATCTCGTCGGTCGTGCCGAGCTCTTCGCGCGCCTTGTCGAGGGCGGCGTTCGCACGTGGTGTGTACCCGTCGGCCGAAGCGAGGAGCGCTGCTCCCACCGGGAGAGGCATGGCGCCCGCTACCTGGACGAGCCGGTTGACGTTCTCCTCGTGGCGATAGCCGCGGGAGTTCGCCGCCGCTCCGAGCAACCGCTTCGCCTCGGGGAACTCGGTCGAGACGCGACGGTCCTGCACCTTCCGCGTCGCGCGGGCGAGCTTCCAAGTCCAACGCGCCAGGATCTGGTCCGGCGCGAGGGGCTTGCCTTCGCCGATCGCTCGCAGGAGGACACGCACACCGGCTGAGCGGTCTTTTTCCCACGTCGGCGCCTGGGTCACGAGTGTGACGAGATCATCGAAGTCCGCGCGATCGACTGGTGTCGCCACGCGGTCGAGGAGCGCGGTCATTCGCAAGCGGCGGTTCGGGTTCTCGGCCGCGCAGGTGGCGAGGAACTGCTCGAGCGCGCCCTTGCCCGCTCGCCCTTCGGCGAACTTGCGCGCGAACTCAGCCCGCTGGTCGAATCGAATCTGCCGTCCGGCGATGGTCGCCCAGAATCGCTGCTCGTCGTCGTCCAGGTACTTCGGGTCGATCCGTTGCCACTCGCGCTGGATTACGGCAAGTCGGCGTCCGACGTCGGGAGTTACCGGGACGAGCCATGGAACCGGTGAGAGCTTGCGGCGGGCGCGCCGCTGTTGTCGTCGGCGCGGTGCCGGCGTCACGCGCGCACCCTCACGATAGAAATCGGCATCGAGTAGAGCGTGAAGCGAGACGACCCGGTCGTTGTGAGTCGAGCCCTTCGGCACGAAGTCGACGACTATGCCGGCCTCTTTCCGTGGGTGCATGCGCATGATTCGACCGATCCGCTGCTGGTAGACGCGGCGCGATGCCGTCGGCGCGAGGTGCATGCAAATGGTGGCGCGCGGTGAGTTCCAGCCCTCGGCGAGCAGCTGCGCGTTGATGAGAACGTTGATCTCTCCGCGCTCGTACGCGGCGAGCGTCTCCGCGAGCCGTGCCGGCGGCGTCTTCCCCGACACGGCCTCGGTCTTGAGGCCTGCAGCGCGGAACTCCTGCGCGAGGTTGTACGCGTGCTCCACTCCGGCCGCGTAGACGATCCCCGGGGTCGAGCCGAAGCGGTCGCGGTAGAGGCTCGCGGCAGCCTGGTTGAGCGCTTCATGGTCGAGAGCCGCAGCAAGTGCCCGCTCCTCGAAGTCCCCGCCTACGATCGGGACGGAGTTGATCGCGGCCGCTGGCGGCACCCTGAGGTTGCGCAGTGGCGCGATGAGCCCACGGCGCGCCGCATCGCTCAACGGGAGATCGTCGACCGAGGCGGGGAACACGTCGGAGACCTGCTTCGCGATGAGCTGCTCAGTGGCCGTCATCCCGATGTACAGCGGCTCGTGGAATGCGCGAATCGCTGCGCTGGTCTTCTCGCCGAGCGCGGTGTGAGCCTCGTCGCAGAGGACGAGGTGGTACGTCCCGCGATCCAGCTCGCTTCCGTGCCGCGCGAACCATGCGTATGTCTGGATCGTGATCGGGTTGTCGCGTGGGGCGCGCGTGCCGGAGACCACCGCGTCCGCAAAGCGGTCCGCATACCCCTCGGTCGTGAGGTCGCGCTTGAACTGGGAGACCAGCAAGCGGCGGTGGGTGAGTATCAGGACGCCCAGCCCGCGTGCTGCCTCGACGAAGCCCGCCGCGGCAATCGTCTTGCCCGAGGCGGTCGGGTGACGGAAGCGGTACCGGCGCACCGCGCCTGGATCGTCACCGTGGAAGCCGGGCTCCAGCTCCTTCTCCTCGATGAAGCCTGCGTCGAAGTCGTCGTCGGCGTCCTCGTCGATCTCGGCCTCGGCGACGGCTCCGTTGCCGCTCCCGTTTCCGTTCCCGTTCTCCTCTGCCGAGCGTTGCGTCGCGGCGATCAGCTCGGCCAGCATGCCGGCGAGCGCGTCGACCTGATGGCGGCGTAGCTCGGTGCCCGCTGCCGTTCGCGACGGGTTCTCCGTCAGCACTCGCTCGAGCCCGAGCATCAGCCCATAGCGCACCTTCCAGCGCGGCGAGGGCTTCTCGAGACCTGCCTCGATCTCGGCGAGCGCGTCGTCGAGCGCAGCCCGGCGCGCGGTGCCGGGAGCGAGTGCGGCGAGCGGATCCTCGTCGGCTTGCAGGAACGGCTCGCCGACCCAGGCCTCGGCGCGATGGGCCGCAGCAGTCAGGTGTTCGGGGGTGTCCGACGTTAGCGTCGGGATGGTCGTAGCCTCGTGCATTCAGGCAGCACGTACTTCGTGCCGCTCCTTCCGAAGAGTTGACGCTCGCCCGTTAGCCGGCGAGCGGTACTGGCGGAGCATACCTCAGAGCTCGGGTGGATTCCTGTGCAAGTGGTTACACAGGCGCTCGGGATAGCTCGGCGAGCGGTCGGCCGACCGCTCGCTGCGAGATGCCTGTCTGGTCGAGGTGCTTCGTTATGCCGCCGAGCCAGAACGGATAGCCGGCTCCGAGAATGAGGCACGTATCGATGTCCGCAGCCTCTGCGACGACGCCCTCATCGAGCATGTGTGCCACCTCATCCGCCATGGCCTCGAGCACGGCTTGATAAATCTCGTCCACAGTTCGGGGCGCATGCTCGACGACGACGGGCTCACCGCCCTCGGCGAGGCTTTCAAGAGTCGCGGAGAGCGGAAACCGCTCTGGCCAGGCGTTGTGGAGCGTGTGGCGCACGTGATTTGCCACTCTGGGTCCCACGAGCTGGAGGAGCACGGAAGGCGCCATCGGGAGGCCCAGCCGGAGGATCGCCTCGTCCGTCTCCTCGACCGTGTTGCCGTGATCCAGCGCATCGGTCACGACCGACCCCTGGCGACCGAGCAGCCGGTTGACGACAAAGCCAGGAGCATCCTGGACGAGAACGCCGGTCTTGCGCAGCTTCGTCGTGACTGCCCACGCGGAGGCGAGCGTGACGTCATCGGTCTCCGGCGTGCGCACGAGTTCGACGAGCGGGAGCACGGCGACCGGGTTGAAGAAGTGCATTCCGACGACCCGCTCGGGGTGCTCGAGATCGGCACTCATCTCGGTGACCGAGAGCGACGACGTGTTCGTTGCGAGCACGCACTCGGGCGAGACGACTCGCTCGAGCTCGGCGAACACCTCCTTCTTCACCGCCATCTCCTCGTAGACCGCCTCGAGCACGAGGTCGCAGTCCGCGAAGACTTCCCAGCCGACGCCGCCGGTGACGAGCGAGCCCAGGAAGCGCGCCTTTCCTTCACCCATACGCCCCTTTCGAGTGAGCTCGTCGAGCTCGTCGGCGATCCAGGACTTCGCCTCGTCGACCTGCTCCTGGGTGAGGTCTCGGAGGACGACGGGTACCTCGAGTCGCCGCAACGCGAGCAGCGCGAGCTGACGCGCCATGAGGCCGGCGCCGACGAGCCCGATCCTCTGGACGCGACGTGATTCTGCTTCGGGGATGCCAACGCCTCGTTTCACCCGGCGCTCGACGAGATTGAACGCATACACCGATGCCTGCGCCTGCGGGCCTGGGAGGAGGTCTGCGAGCGCATTCTCCTCGGCCCGGTAACCCTCCTCCAGCGACCAGGTCGCGGCTCCTTCGATCAGGTCGAGTGCCCGGTAAGGGGCCGGCGCAGCACCGTGCAGCTGGCCGTCGAGCCGAGACCGCGCCTTGCGGCAGATCTCGGGTGCGTCGGACAGATCGGCTGCGGGCCGTCGCTTACCCGCGCCCTCCTCGATCTTCTGGATAAGCATGGCAAGCGACTCGTCGAGGAACTCGACCGGCTCTAGCAGCGCATCTGCGAAACCGGTGTCGAACGCTTGCTGGGCTGTCAGCATCCGGTTCTGGCGGAGCGGGTTCTCGACGATGAACTTCACCGCTTGCTCTGCTCCGACCAGCTGTGGGATCAGCTGCGTTCCTCCCCAGCCCGGGATCAAGCCCAGGAATACCTCGGGGCAGGCGAAGTGACGGACGGACGACGAGAGCGTCCGATAATCGCAGTGGAGCGCGATCTCGACTCCGCCGCCTACCGCAGCACCGTTGATTGCTGCCAAGGTGATGAAGGGAAGGTCACGGATCCGGGCGAAGAGCTCGTGACCGGCCTCGCCGCCGAGCCGCGCTCGTTCGGGTGTGATCTCGCCGAACTCGTCGATGTCTGCGCCGACGGCGAAGACGAATGGCTTTCCCGTCAACAGGAGGCCCTGCCAGTCGCGCGTCCGCAGGTGTCCGAGCACCTCCTCGAGCGAGCGGAGAGCCGCCTCGCCGAAGGTGTTCGGCTTCTGCCAATCCTCGCCGTTGTCCATGGTCACCAGCGCGATCGGGCCTGCGCCCGTCTCGATCCGCTGGAGCTTGAACTCAGTAGGGCTAGCCACCGTTCTGCAGGTTCTCCCAGAGGACGGCGGCGCCCATGCCGAGCCCGATGCAGAGCGCAGTGAGGCCGTAGCGGGAATCCGGGCGATCGCGGAACCCCCGAGCGAGCTGAGCCATGAGCCGCACGCCTGTCGCCGCGAGCGGGTGCCCACAGGCGATCGCGCCGCCGTACGGATTGAGACGCGGATCGTTCGAAGCGACGCCGACGCCGTCGCACCACGTGAGCACTTGCACTGCGAACGGCTCGTTCAGCTCGAAGAGGTCGACGTCGTCGATCCCGAGCCCAGCGCGTTCGAGCACCTTGTGGGTCGCTGGGACTGGACCGAGGCCCATCAGTTCGGGCTCGACGCCTGTGTACGCGAAGCCGACCAGGCGCATCTTCGGCTCGAGCCCGAACTCGTCGGCAGCATCCGCCGATGCGATGAGTGCGGCGGTCGCACCGTCGGTGAGACCCGCGGAGTTGCCCGCTGTCACGCGTCCTCCCGCACGGAACGGCGTGCGAAGACCTGCGAGCGCCTCCATCGTCGTGTCGGGCCGCAAGAACTGGTCCCGTGCGGCCACAGTCCACCCGTCGTCTCCGAAGACGGACATAGGGACCACGATCTCGTCCATGACCCCGTCGTGCCAGGCCTGACCTGCCTTGCGTTGCGACTCGACCGCGAACGCGTCCGCGTCCTCCTTCGTCAGGTGTGGGAACGCGTCGTGGAGATTCTCAGCGGTCTGTCCCATCACCGCCGCCGACTCGTCGACGATTCGCTCGGCGATGAAACGCGGATTGAAATCAACGTCCTCACCCATCGGGTGGTGGCCCATGTGCTCGACGCCGCCGACGAGGACGATGTCCGCGGCGCCCATTGCGATCTCGCCGGCACCGGCGGTCGTCGCGGTGAGCGCGCCGGCGCACATGCGGTCGACCGCAAATCCAGGGACCGACTTCGGCAGGCCTGCGAGAAGCGCGACGTCTCGGCCGAGCGTCAGGCCCTGATCTCCGACCTGGGCGGTTGCTGCGAAGACGACGTCGTCGACCTTCTCGTGCGGAAGCTGTGGGTTGCGCCGGAGGACCTCGCGCACCGCCTTGACGGCCATGTCGTCGGCGCGGGTCTTGGCGAAGTAGCCATCCGGCGTCGCGCGGCCGAACGCCGTGCGGACGCCGTCGACGTAAACCACTTCGCGGAGTTCGGTCACGACGAGACGATACTTCCGGGAGCGATGGTCGACTGGGATGAGCGGGTAGCGCGCGCGGTGGAGCGCTACGAGGACGGGTTGGCTCGCTTGCCCGAGGAGCCGGACGAGCGGCAGCGCCAGCTCACGCGCATGGGCAACGCCGCGTGGGCTGCGGGGCTCTCGTTGCTCATGCTCGGACGACGGGGCGAGGGCGAGGACTGGCTCCTGCGGGCGGCGGATCGCTATCGCGAAAGCTGGCCGAACGCGCCTGCAGGCAGCTGGGGTCGCCCGATCGGGGCGATCAAGGCTCGGCTAATCGCAGGCGACTCGGACGGAGCGCTCGAGGACGCCCGCTGGGCGCTCGCCGCCGGCGCCGCGGACTCGGAGAGCCCGATCGGGCGGTATGCGGCTGCGCTCTCCCACCTCGTGCTCGGAGAGGACGCCGAGGCGCAGGAGTTGGCCGCGACGCTCCATGGCCGCGAGGACTTCCCAGCCCCGGTAGCCAACACGCTCGCCGTACTGGCCGCCCACGACGAACGTGGTTACGAGACCGCGATCCGCTCGTTGCTCGCCGACTTCGAAGCGCGGGACGAGTTCCTGGAGGACATTCCAGTTGCAGATACCGTGCTTGCGCTCCAGGTGGTCGCCGACTCCCGCGGGCTCACGATTGTGCTCGCTTCGCCTCTCCTGGCTCCCTGAGTACTACTGCTCGCCGGAGGCGAGCTCGCGCGAGCGCACCATTGCGGCCTGGATCGCGTTGAAAAACGCTGCTCGCACGCCTGCCATCTCGAGCTCCCTGATCGCCGCAATCGTCGTCCCGCCCGGGGACGTCACCATCTCTCGCAGCTCGACCGGGTGCATCTTCTCGTCGCGAAGCTGCTTGGCAGTCCCGAACATGGTTTGGACGACGAGCTGTGTCGAGATCTCGCGCGATAGCCCGAGGAGGATTCCCGCCTCGATCATCGCTTCGGCGAGGAGCGCGAAGTACGCGGGCCCGGAGCCCGAGACCGCGGTGATCGCGTCCATCGACGCCTCCGAGACGCGCACGACCGCTCCCAGGTGGGAGAGCGCTTCCTCGGCGAGGTCGAGATGTTCGTCTCTGGCATGAGCGCCGGCGCATAGGCCTGCGATCCCCTCGTGCACGGTCGCTGGCGTGTTCGGCATCGCGCGGACGACGGGGACTCCGGGTGAGAGACGGCCTTCGATTCTCGACGTGGGGATCGCGGCGGCGACGCTCAACACGGTCTGCTCGGGGAGGATGAGCCCGCCGATCTCGCCGAGCAACACGTCGATGTCCTGTGGCTTGACTGCGATCACGACCAGCGCGGCCCCCGCCGCGGCGTCGTGGTTCGAGAGTGTCGCGTCGACGCCGTGTCGCTCCCGTAGCTCTGCGACGCGCTCGGCGCGGCGACCGGTTGCGGCGATCTCGCCGGGCTTTCGCCAACCCGATGAGAGCAGCCCGGAAATCAGCGACTCGCCGATCCGCCCTGCACCGAGAATCGCGATCTTGCGAGCGTCGACCATGCGGCGGAGTGTACGAGGGGTCCTCAGGCGGCGCGGCTCGCGCGGGCGCGGACAAGGCGGGCTCGATCCATGCTTGCGCCAGGGATCAGGCCCCGCTTGAACCCTTGAAGGAGGAACACACTCGCAAGCCCCTGCCACTCCTCGTACGGGTCGAGGAGCTCGGCGGTCTCGGCCGGCTCGGGCCAGCGCCTCCGCAGCGATGCCATGAGCTTGACGAGCCCGAGGTCTGCAACGAGCCCCGCGTCGTAACGACCGAGGCCCTGGAGCGAAACGACGCCGACCGTCCATGGCCCAACGCCGCGCTCACGCCGGAGGCGAGCGAGCGCCGTCTCCGGTGACTTTCGCAGCGACTCGAGGTCGAGCGTCCGAAGGAGCCGAGTCAGCGTCGCCGCACGACTCGCCGCGAGGCCACAGCGCGAGAGCTCAGCGGGAGACATTCGCGCCAGCGCTTCCCGCGTCGGCGGATCTTCGCCGCACGCGCGGATCACCGCACGCTCGATCTGGAGCGATCGGCTGGCCTGGATCAGCTGTCCGCAGACGGCCCGCACCGTCGCGTGGGCAACGGTCGCCTTGCGCCGCGTTCGCATCCCGCGGAGCGCACGCGTCGACGGGCCGAGCAGCGGATCGCGTGCGAAGCGTCGGTGGAACTCGCTCGTGTCGTCGTCCAGCGCGAGCATGAATCTCGCCTGCACGGCTGCGGGCTCGCAAGACGCGCGCACGAGGACGCGCCCGTCGTGGAGTTGGATCGCCGAAGCCCAGCGATTCTCGGGCAGTCGTGCCTTCCATACACCCGAGCCGGCAGTCAGCTTCATCGAGTAGAGCCCGCTCGGCTTGATCGCCGTCTCGACCATCAGCCCAGCCTACTGGCCTTCGCGGACCCGATACTTACGCGGTGCGGCTCGTCGACGCTGTCTCCATGCGCTCTCGCCGGCGCAAGCTCGAGCTCTTCCTCGACGAGCTCCAGCCCACGGCGAACACGTCGGTTCTCGATGTCGGCGCCGATGAGCTCGCGTTTGGGGAGGGCGACGGCTGCGGAACGCTGAACTTCTTCGAGGAGCACTATCCGTGGCCCGAGCGGATCACGGCGCTCGGGCTTCATGACGGGGCCGGCTTCCGTGCCCGCTACCCGACGATCGGTTACGTCCAGGGAGACGCGTGCGCACTTCCGTTCGCGGACGGCGAGTTCGACATCATCTTCTCGAATGCCGTGATCGAGCACGTGGGCGGGCGCGACCGCCAGCGACAGCTCGTCGCAGAGGCACTCCGGGTCGGTCGGCGCGCGTTCATCACCACGCCGAACCGGCGCTTTCCGATCGAGGTGCACACGCGGCTTCCGCTCGTGCACTGGCTCCCCGACGCAGCCGCCCACCGCGTCTACAACGGCGTCGGGAAGAGCTTCGCGACCGAGATACATCTCCTCTCCAAGCGGAGCTTCGAGAAGCTCTTTCCCGGGCGTGTGCGCGTCGTCAGCCTCGGATTGACCCTGGTGGCGATCGTCGATTAGCGCGCAACGATTCACCGGTTTCGCCCTGACCCTGCTGGTCGTTGGGTTGGCGCTGCACAACGTCGCGATGGCTCAGTTATGGGACGTAGGGGTGCGCGGGTCGGCGCTCGACGTCGCAGCCGCGTGGAAGGAAGTCCTCCTCCTCGCCGCTTTCGTCGTCGTTGCCTGGAAGGTGCGACGCCTGCCCGCGGTCCGGGCCGCGGACGTGCTCGCAGCGACGTACGCCATCGTGATCGTCGTCTACTGGCTGATTCCGCAGGACTGGCTCGACGGGGACGCCACGACGCGGGGGGAGCTGCTTGCGCTTCGACACCATCTCTTCCCGGTTGCCGCCTACGCACTCGGACGACTCGTCGCGCTCGCCTGGGCCGAGCGGGCCAGGCTCGGAGGTCTCATCGCCCTCACTGCAGTCGTCGTCGCGGTCGTGGGCCTGATGGACCTCGCACTCATCTCACTCCAGGCATGGCGCGAGTCGGGCGTTTCCGGCTGGTATCGAGAGCAGCTCGGGCTCGACTACGAGGGGCTGTCCGGCCTCCCCGAGAACTGGGTCTACAACACGGGCGACGAGAACAATCCGATCAGACGGCTCGTCTCGACCTTCCTCTCGCCGCTGGCGAGCGCATACGTGCTCGTGGTTGCGCTGATCTACGTCATCAGCCGACCGTTTCGCTGGTGGTGGGGTCTGCTTGGGCTGCTTCTCTACGGTGCTCTGCTCTACACGCACACGCGCGCCGCTTTCGCCGCGCTCGCGTTCGGTCTGGTGGTACTTGCTCTCGCGCAGCGACGATTTGTCCCGGCCGTGCTCGCGCTGGTCTCTGTCGTTGCGGGAGCGCTCTTCCTCGCGGCGTATCCGGCGATCGGCCCGTCGACGAGCTACACGAGCGAGGAGCTGGAATGGCTCCGCGAGAATGCGCAGAGCGACCCCGGCGCGACCGGCGACCCGTTCGCGGGCAACGAGGCCTCGACGGAGAGCCACCTCCGCAACCTTCGCGACGGGATCCGGGTCGTGATCGAGCACCCACAGGGTTACGGCCTCGGGAACGCGGGCGTAGTGGCGAAGCGCACCGGGGTCGAGATCAAGGCCGGTGAGTCGACCTACACCGAGCTCGGAGTGGACGCCGGCATCGCCGGGGTCGCGGCGTTCGTCCTGTGGAGCCTTGCCCTGCTGGTGGGACTCTGGAGAAGGGAGGCCTGGCTCGCCGCGGCGTTCGCGGCCGTGCTCTTGCTCGGCTTGCAGACCGACGTCATAGGCGTTCACTGGATCGCGTTCACGATCTGGGTCGCCGCTGGTCTCACGCTTGGGCTACCTCGCGAGCCATCGGAGGATCCCACCGATGGCGCTACGGTTGCGACGTGAGCATCGATCCGCGTGTCGACATCGGTCACGTCCACCCTCGAGGTGGCGGATAACGGGCGCTCGACTTCTACTGCGGCGTCCTCGGATTCGAGCTTCCAGCAGCCCTCGCGTCCGTAACGCTCGTGGCGTCAAGGCGTCAGCGCTCGATCCAGGACAAGGTGCTCGCCGCGCTCACGGCACGGCTTCGGACGACTGGACGCTACGACTGCGGGTGCGGGACACGCACCTCCGCGACATGCGCGAGGTAGGTCGGCGCCGCGAGTTCGAGGACGAGCTGCTGGCCCGGCGTATCCCCGCGTTCGAGCTCCTCGAACGAGTGGCCGCCGACGTCGCCGCCGAGGACGACCGGGCCTTCGTCGGTCTCCACGACGACGATCTGATGTCCGGCCGTGTGTCCCGGGGCCGGCAGGAGCCTGACGCCCGGCAGGATCTCCACCTCGCCGTCGTGCTCGACGTACGTCGCGCCCGGAAAGTCGACCCACTCCCGCACGGTGTAGTCGTCCTTCGTCCGCGCGTCCACGAGCTCGCGTCGCTGTACGTGGATCGGGATGCCCGGGAAGAGCCGGTTGCCGCCGCAGTGATCGAAGTGGAGGTGCGTGTTGACGACGACCGCGACGCGACTCACGAGCTCCGCTGGGAGCGGGTGCGGGTGCCACTCCTCGCCGTCCTCTTCGATCGCCGGTGTCGTGTCGATCATCCCCGTGTCGACGAGGACGAGCCCGTCGGGATGCTCGATCGTGTCGGAGAACCCGGGCAAGCTGTCACCGGAGAAGACCATTTCGCTCGTCAGGTGCCGACCGATATCGTTACGGCTGAGCACGGCATTGACTCCTTTCTCGGCGGCCTCCTCCGGCCGCACGTAGCTCTTGATCTGGGGGTTAGACCGCTCGGCGACCCCGACGGTCGGGTCGGGCATGAACTCCCGGACCTCTTGAGCACAGCGGCAGGCGACGGCGGTCTTGGCAGCCCACTCCAGTGCCTCTTCGCGTGAGCGCACGTCGACGGCACAGAGTCCGCCGATGGCCTCCGGGTACGGGCCGTCGGTGACCGTTCCGTCGGTGGACACGATGCTCGCCTTCTGGTTTTCCAGTCCGCCGCCGAAAACCCACACGCCGGCGTTGATGGCCTCCTGGACCACCGCGAGCGAGGCGTTGGTCACGGCGGGCATGTCCTCGTCGGGGATGTGGTCCATCGCGTGGGCATCGAACGAGATCAGGTACCGCGGCATCGCATGACTCCTCTCTCGGCGGCCTCCTCCGCCGCACGCAGATGTTGCTCTCGAAGGTAGACCGCTCGGCGACCTATAACTCATCGGCCTCTGCCCAAGCTGCGTCAGGGGACATTCCCGAACACTGGCCCACGCGAGGGATCCGTCACCAGGCATTCCTCCCCAGGGAGCCGCTGCCCTCGCAGCTCTTGCGCTTTCCTATGCTCGGCGTAGGTCTGGAGGGCGTGACGCGAAGAAGCGCTCGACTGTGTCGAGTGGCTCGACCTCGCGTTGAGCGCGAGCGAGTATGAGGGCACCCTCGAGCGCAGCCATCAGTACCGTCGCGTGTGCTTCGGCTTCCGCCGGCGGCGCCCCGAACCTTGTGTAGGCGTCGGCGACCTGCGCTCGCCAACCGTTCAACGACTCGCTGACATGGGCACGGAGGCTGTCGTTGTCGGCCGCGTCGCAAATGGTCGCGGCCAGTGGGCATCCCAGAGCAAAGTTGTGATCGACGAGTAGGCGTCGCCATGGGGCCACGATCACGCGGATTGCCTCGGGGAACGTTTCGGCGTCGCCGAGCGTTCGCTCGAGATCGCCGAAGAGCTCAGCGAGCGCGACATCGATCGCTTCGGTCACGAGCTGCGTCTTGCCGCCCGGGAGCGAGAGCGAGCCCGAAGTCCACGAGGACTATGTCAGCGCCTACGACCTCGGGCGCTTCGCGGAGTCAGCCCGGTTCGTGCGGCATTACCCCGAACAGAACCCGGTGTTGCGCGATCTGTTGCCGACGATCCACACCGACCCAGGTCGTGGCCGGGCGCGACGATGACCTCGTGCCGTGGTCGAACAATCAGTACCTCGACGACCTTCTTCCGAACAGCGAGATCCATCCTCTCGACGCGGGTCACTTCGCGTGGGAGCAAGCAGCTGAGGAATACGGCCGCCTGCTTGTCGATTGGGTCAGCGGCGGATTTCGACGCGTCGCGGCCTAGGTGGCGACAGACCGCTCAAGTGACATTCCCCGCACACTCGGGCATGCGAGCGTTCTGGCCCTAGCACCTACTCAGTCTGTCCAGCACCGAACGATTAAGACGCTTGTCGCGGCTGTTGGCCGGTATATAGTCCGCGACGGGAACTGAGGGGATTATCACCGAGGGGACAACCTCACGAGCTGCGTTCTGTCCTGAGCGCAGACAGGAGATCCGGTGACTCGAGGGTCAGCACTACTCACTTTCGCGATCGTCTCAGCGGCAGCAGCCCTGGTTTCGGTCGTGCCGGCGGGCGCGATCACCGGGGGTACCCCGGACACCGTGCACACGAACGTGGGCCTCGTTCGTTTCACCACCACCGACGGTCGCTTCCGCTGTTCGGGCACCCTGATCTCGCCGACCGTCGTCCTCACCGCCGGCCACTGCACGGAGGGGCCGGCTACGAACGTCTACGTCTCCTTTGACGACGCCTTGCAGCCCGATCCGCTGGCCCCCGGGATCACCCCCGAGCAGAAGGCCGCGCGCGAGGCTCACTACATCACCGGCACCGCCCACCCGGACCCCGGTTGGGACGGAAAACTTTCCTTCTCCAAGCAACACGACCAGGGCGTCGTCGTGCTCGACGCCCCCGCCACCAGCAAGTGGCCCGCGATCACGCCGGCGCCGCTGCCGCCGGTCGGGTACCTGGACGGCAACCAGGGAGCCCTTAAGAACGAGACCTTCACGCTTGTCGGCTACGGGGTCGACATCGGTGAGAAGAAGACCACGGTCGTGGTCCAGGAGCGTCGCTCGACCACCTCGTTCCTGAAGAACGTCGGCAACGAGGTGGTCACTTTCCAGATCAACGAGAACGACTCGAAGGCCGGCGGAGGCTCCTGCTTGGGCGACTCGGGTGGTCCCGTCTTCCTCGGGCCGTACGCGCTCGGAGACGCGTCCTACGTCAACTCGCTCACCTGCAACGCGACCGGCAGCTATCAGCGCGCCGACACGGCGTACTCACGCGCCTTCCTGGACGGCTTCCTGTCGCCGTAGACGGGAACTGACAGCGGCGCTGATCACCGACTGGGGCTGCGCGGCGGGGTACCGGAGCGCGAACATCCACCGTCGCTTCCGTTAGATCGGAGACGTTTCCCCGTGAGGGCTATGTAGGCCTGCGGCTCTGCTTCCTTTCGCGAGGATGCATTGGCAACGCGCACCACCGTTCTGTCCGTTGTGTACTACTACTGCGTTTGTCAGAGCCCGTCCCCGTCCTCCGCCACCGCTTGCGGGGGCGCTGAGGAATCGCTAGAAGCCCTGGCGATGCGTCGGATTTCTAGGGAGGCGGGCATCGGCGCGGCCGTCTCGACTCTCGCCGTCGGAGCAATGTCGATCGACCACCTGATCGGCACGGAGCAGGAACCGGGCGACGATCCTGGACTCGCCGATCCAGCGGCATTCCTGATCAGCGTAGCCCTCTCGCTCGCGCTGGCCGCGTTTCTCTTCGGCGTCGTGGTCAGGCGAGCAGTGCGCGACGACGACGCCGATCGCGCGGCATCCAAGGCCATTGCGTCGAGCCTTCTCGCCGTCCCGGCAATGGCGCTCCTCTTTCTCGGTCTGCCCTTTCCGCTCGCTGGAGCCGGCGTCGCGCTTGGCCTGCTCGGGCGTGAAGGTACGCGGAAGCGAATCGCGACGACCGCGGTCGTGATGGGCGTGCTCGTGATTGCGGTGTGTACCGGTGCATATGTCGGAGCGCTCGTCGCATAGCCGAGCACCGTCTTCGTTCCCGGCGTTCCGTCCTCTTTGCCAAAACTACTGAGGTCGTAGACGACGCCATGCCTCAAGCGACATTCCCGAACACTCGGGCACGCGACGGCCGCCTAGCCAGAGGAGCTGTCGAGGCGTGCAAACGTCTACTACCGCGTAGCGGGGCGAAGGCGCACGGTCATGGGGCCCTTAATCGCCGCGCACGGTGACCCAAGACCCCCATCTCTTCCAGCGACCCTAGCCCTACGCCCGCCGCGTCGCCGCGAGGTCCTCCAGCTCCTGCCGGTCGATCAGCTCGCCCGGGATCACCGCGACGCGGCAGCGCGTTCGCGCGCTGAGGGTCGCCGTTCGCGTGCCGCCCTCGAGCAACGCCCGCTCGCCGACGATCGCGCCGGGCCCGATCTCGGCAACCTCTTCGCCGTCGATCTCCACGGCGAGGACGCCGTCGAGGACGAGGTAGAGCTCGTCTCCCGGCGCGCCCTGCTCCACGAGCGTCTCGTCCGGCTCGAGCGTGCGCCGCTCGGGGATCATCTTGCCCGCCATCAGCTCGCGCGAGATCTCTCGTTCGAGCGCGCTCTCTGCGGCCGTGACGAACGCGTCGGACTCCTCGTCGCCCCACGGCGTTCGCTCTCCGTGGGCCTCCCGGTACCAGGCCTTGAAGTCGATCGTCCCCGACTTCGCGCCGAGGTTTCCGTCCCGGTCGTAGATCCAGTGTCTGGGGAAGGTGCTCGCTCCGACGAGTTCGTGCTCCGAGGAGCCGTCCGTTCGGATCGTGAGCGCGAGCGTCGTCCAGGCGGTCGCGGAATGGATCCGGACGAACGGCCTCCCGATCACCCTGCGCGGAGCCGGGAACCCAGCGCGGCCGCCGACCGTCTGCACGAAGCGGACGGCGTTCTTCTGAACCTCCGGCTCGTGCCGCAGGACCTCGAAGGCGACGCCGGGAATCGTGATGTCCGTGACGCCGAGGCTGAAGGTCGTCGAGCCGACCAGTCCGGTGCCCTCGTACCCGTGGCTGACGATCTTCCCGTCCTCCACGTCGATCCAGGCGGCGAGGCGATTGGCCTCGCGAAAGCGATCCTCGGCGCGCAGGCGCTCGAGGTCGCCTTCCTCGAGGTGCTCGGGCGGCGGCTCGTCGTAGCGCGCGACCCCGAGCTCGAACGGAAGCTTCGGCATCCCCTCGATCGCATCCGACGGGATCCAGGAAATCGCCGTGACTGATGACTCGATGCGCATCTCGCGCCCCCTCTCGTCGACCTCTCCACGCTAGAGCATCCAAGAGAGCGTTGCCTAGGCGACCGCTCGGCGTGCAAACGATCACAACTCAAGGGACGGTAAGGCTCGGGATGCCAGGCGGCTATCAGCTAGTGGCTCATGCGTACCCGGCTAGGCGCCACCGAGACTGCTGCGGCAGTCGCGCTCCCCGGTCCCTTAGAAGTCGAATGTCGCGACTACCGCGGTGCCTTTACCGCAAGAACGCGAGCCGGGAGTCCGATCTAGATTCCGCGAAGTAGGTTTACAGCGTGTCAGATCTCTCGATTGACCCGCGCGTCAACATCGGTCACGTCCACCTCAAGGTTGCCGAGATCGAGAGATCGCTCGAATTCTGGTGCGGCGTCCTTGGTTTTGAGCTGCAGCAGCGGATGGGTGACCAAGCCGCGTTTATCTCCGCTGGCGGATATCACCATCACATCGGACTGAACACGTGGGAGAGTCGCGGCGGTTCACCCCCTCCGCGTGGTACGACAGGCCTGTTCCACGTAGCGATTCGCTACCCGACAAGGGCTGCGCTTGCTGACGCGCTCCGGCGGACGACGGAGGCAGGGATCCGGTTGGAGGGCGCGTCCGACCACGGCGTTAGCGAGGCCCTGTACCTCCGTGACCCGGATTCGAACGGCGTCGAGCTCTACTGGGACCGACCCGAGAAGGACTGGCCGCGCGAGGCCGACGGACGCGTGGCGATGTTCAGCGCACCCCTCGACCTACCGTCGTTGCTCGCCGAGCTCGACTCCTAGTCACGCCGCCCTCAGAGGCGGAACGGGCTGGAGCACTTGTCCGCCACGAACGATGATCCCTGTTCTGTCCTCGATCGGCTTGTGCGTCGCCGGTTTCGCCCTCGGAGCGGATAAGTATCACCCTCTCGAGAAGACCGTGTAGGAGCTGTCGCTTCTCTGTCGCGACGTTCTCGCTCCGCTCGACGTCGACGCGCTGCTCGCCGAGGCGGAATAGCGGTCTTTGAGCGGCCTGGCTGCTAAGGTTCACGCGTTATCTAGAGCGAGTTCGGTTCGCGCGTGTGCGCCTTCCTACCCGTTCGTGAGTTTTGGTAAGGAGGTGTTTTTATGGCAAGCGGAACCGTGAAGTGGTTCAACGACAGCAAGGGGTATGGCTTCATCACCCCGGACGAGGGTACGAAAGACCTGTTCGTCCATCACAGCAACATCGTCGGTGACGGCTACAAGAGTCTCGCCGAGGGTGCTCGTGTCGAGTTCGAGCCGCGCGAGGGTGCCAAGGGCCCCGAGGCGACGAACGTCGTCACAGCCGGCTAGTCGGCAGTTCTGAGGCCGTGGCCGCTCAGGCGGCCACGGCCCCTCACCTCGAGCAAGGGATCATGTATGAAAGAAAAGGAAGAGAAGATCGAGGTCGAGGGTGAGGTCATCGAGGCCCTACGTAGCCGGATGTTCAGGGTCCGGCTGGACAATGGGCACGAAGCGTTGGGGTACATGGGGGGCAGGATGAAGCGCTATCGCATCCGGGTGTTTCCCGGCGACAGAGTCCGCATCGAGCTCTCCTCGTATGACCTGACCCGCGGTCGCATCGTCTACCGGCTCAGCTGATCAAGCGCTAGACCGGGATCCTCGGGGCCGAGGTCTGTTCGACCAAGGCTTCGGCGGTCGGCGGGAACTCCGCCATGTCAGCTATACCTGCGCTATGGCGAAGATGAAGCCCGTCGAGAATCTCGAACGGGTCGTGATCCGCTTCGCCGGCGACTCCGGCGACGGCATGCAGCTCACGGGAGACCGCTTCACGAGCGAAACCGCGGTCTTCGGGAACGACCTGGCGACATTGCCCGATTTCCCGGCGGAGATTCGCGCCCCGGCGGGCTCGCTACCGGGGGTCTCCGGCTTCCAGGTTCACTTCGCCGACCACGACATTCTCACGCCCGGCGATCAGCCGAGCGTCCTGGTGGCGATGAACCCGGCGGCACTGAAGGTGAACCTCTCCGATCTCGCAAAGGGTGGGACGGTCATCGTCAACACCGACGCCTTCTCGGAACGCAACCTGCAGAAGGCGGGCTATGGGTCGAATCCTCTGGAGGACGGCGCGCTCGCCGACTTCCATGTCCACGAGGTCGCGCTCTCGTCGATGACCGTCGAAGCCCTGAGGGAGGTCGAGGGGATCACGTCGCGCGAGGCCGAGCGCTCGAAGAACTTCTTTGCGCTCGGGCTCATGTCCTGGCTCTACCACCGCCCCGCGGAAGGCACGCTGGCGTTCATCGAGACGAAGTTCGCGGCGCGCCCCGAGATCGCGGAGGCGAACACGAAGGCGTTCAAGGCGGGTTGGAACTACGGCGAGACCTCCGAGGATTTCGCCGTCTCGTATGAGATCGCTCCGGCGAAGGTCGAGCCCGGGACGTACCGTCAGGTCTCCGGGAACACGGCGCTCACCTACGGCCTGATTGCGGCGAGCAAGCTGTCCGGACTGCCTTTGTTTCTCGGCGCTTACCCGATCACGCCGGCTTCCGACGTCCTCGAGCAGCTCGCCCAGCTGAAGCAGTTCGGTGTCCGCACCTTCCAGGCCGAGGACGAGATCGCAGCGTCAGGAGCAGCGCTCGGTGCCGCGTTCGGAGGCGCGCTCGGGGTGACGACCTCTGCAGGGCCGGGAGTAGTCCTCAAGTCGGAGACGGTAGGGCTCGCGGTGACCCTCGAGCTTCCGCTCGTCGTCGTCGACGTCCAGCGCGCTGGTCCCTCCACCGGGATGCCCACGAAGCCCGAGCAGGCAGACCTGCTGATGGTGATGTTCGGGCGGAACTCGGAGTCGCCGGTTCCCGTGGTCGCCGCGTCGACGCCCGCCGGCTGCTTCCACGCCGCCATCGAGGCAGCCCGCATCGCGATCAAGTACCGCACCCCTGTCTTCCTGCTCTCGGACGCATACCTCGCGAACGGCTCGGAGCCATGGTTGATCCCGGACGTCAGCGCGCTCGCGGACATCTCGACCGAGTTCGCGACCGAGGTGAACGGCGAGGAAGGCTTCCTCCCGTACAAGCGTGATCCCGAGACGCTTGCCCGCCCCTGGGCGATTCCCGGGACTCCCGGTCTGGAGCATCGGATCGGTGGGCTCGAGAAGGAGAACGAGACCGGGAACGTCTCCTACGATCCCGAGAACCACGACCTGATGGTTCAGCTCCGCGCGGCAAAGGTTGCCGGCATTGCTGCCGACATTCCGGAGCTCGAGGTGGACGACCCGGATGGTGCGGCCACGCTCGTGCTCGGCTGGGGCTCGACGTACGGCGCGATCGGTGCGGCGGCTCGACGCGTTCGCGCGAATGGGCGCAAGGTCGCGACTGCGCATCTGCATCACCTGAACCCGTTTCCGCGTAACACCGGCGACGTCGTGCGCGCGTACGACAAGGTGCTCGTGCCGGAGATCAACCTCGGCCAGCTGCGGATGCTTCTCCGCGCCAAGTACCTAGTAGACGCGGTGGGCTACAACAAGGTTCGCGGCCGCCCGTTCCGCGCGGCGGAGCTCGAGGACGCGATCACGGCTTTGGTGGACTCTTGACCAACGCGCGCCTTCGGCCCGCGTTCGCCAGCGAACAGGCGAACGGAAACCATGTTTCCTCCTGCGACGCCCCCTTCTTCTTGAAGACGTGGGGAACCTCCCGGTTCCCCACACCCCTCCACGCTCATCGACCGGAGACCCGCCGATGACCGAGGGTAACGGGAATCTCGTCCAGCTGACGGGGAAGGACTTCAAGTCGGATCAGGAGGTTCGCTGGTGCCCGGGCTGTGGGGACTACGCGATCCTGAACGTGATCCAGGGCTTCATGCCCGAGCTGGGGCTCTCGCGCGAGCGAATCGTGTTCGTCTCAGGGATCGGCTGCGCGGCGCGCCTCCCGTACTACATGCAGACCTACGGCATGCACTCGATCCACGGCAGGGCTCCGGCGATCGCGACCGGCCTCGCGGTGACGCGGCCCGACCTCTCGGTCTGGGTCGTGACCGGAGATGGCGACGCCCTCTCGATCGGCGGTAACCACCTGATCCACTCGCTGCGCCGCAACGTCAACCTCAAGATCCTGCTCTTCAACAACGAGATCTACGGCCTGACGAAGGGGCAGTACTCACCGACCTCGGAGCTCGGCAAGGTGACGAAGTCGACGCCGATGGGGTCGCTCGACTACCCGTTCAACCCGCTCTCGATCGCCATCGGCGCCGAAGCGTCGTTCGTTGCGCGGGCGATCGACACGGACAAGAAGGGGCTGACCGAGGTGCTCGGGGCGGCGGCTCGGCACCGCGGATCGGCATTCGTCGAGATCCTCCAGAACTGCAACATCTACAACGACGGCGCGTTCGACTACGTCCGCGAGGAGAAGGGGAACCGCATCTATCTGCGTAGCGGCGAGCCTATTCGCTTCGGCCCGGACGAGGAGAAGGGCGTCGTGCAGCACGCGAACGGATCGGCCGCTGTCGTCGACGTCGCGTCGGTGGGTGAGGAGTCGCTACTCGTCCATGACGCGAGTCTGCGCGAGCCGAGTCTTGCGTTCGCGCTCTCGCGGATCACCTTCGAAACGGATGGCGCGGTCCCACTTGGCGTCTTCCGCTCGGTCGAGCGGCCGGTCTACGACGATCTCATGAGCGAGCAGCTCGCCGTCGCGCGTGAACGGTCGGGCGAGGGCGACCTCGAGGCGTTGCTCCACTCGGGCGACACGTGGACCGTCTTCTGAGACGCTAGCTCGGAATCTCGAGACCGCCGCCAAGGGCCAGCCGCCGGCGATTGGGGACTTCTGACATCGAGGTGTTAGCCTCGGCGCCATCCAACAAGGAGGGACGATGCGCCAGCGAACTCCACTCGTCCTGTCGGCGACCGCGCTAGCCGTCGCGCTACTGGGATCGACACCGCTGGGCGAGGCCGCCCGCGATGCGGTGTCCCAGGTCCCGCGGAACAGCGTCGGGACGGTGCAGCTGAAGAGAAGCGCCGTGACGTCGAACAAGGTGAAGAACCGCTCGCTCCTTGCCATCGACTTCGCGCTCGGCCAGCTCCCCAAGGGGGACAAGGGGGACAAAGGGGACAAAGGAGACACGGGTCCAGCGGGCGCCATTTCGACTGCGAGGGCGCGGTTCAGCTCCGATACCGCCGGTGACGGCGCTTACACGCGAGAGACCGTCTCCTGCAGCTCTGGAGAGAAAGCGATCGGCGGCGGTGTGAGCTCGGGATCTGTGACCACTGACGTCCATGTGCGCGAGTCGAAGCCGACAAATGGTGGCTCTGAGCCCGCGACGGGTGGAACCTTCAGCTCGTGGACAGGCGCGGTCTACAACGCCCCCGGTGGCACTGCGAACGCACCGTTCAGGGTCTGGGTCGTCTGTGTGACCTAGCAGCGATCCGCATCGAGCCAGCTGGCCCACTTCACGGGTCGGTCAACGCGTGTCCGCGAGGAATCGGACGATCCGCGCGGCGATCTCTTCGCCTTTCTCCTCCTGCAGGAAGTGCCCCGCATCGGCGACGATCTCGGCCGGCCCGGCGCCCGGGATCCGAGACGCCATTCGCTCCGCGGCGACGGTAGAGAAGATCGGGTCAGAGTCGGAGAAGAGGACGAGCGCCGGGCGTTCCCAGGCTTCGAGCGCGGCGCGCACTTCGAGCATCTTGGCGGCGGACGGATGGTCGATCTCCGTCGGCACGAGCTCCGGAAACGCGAGAATCCCCGCCTTCGACTCCGGTACCGGGAATGGCGCGTTGTAGGCCTCGACCACATCCTCGGGAAGCTCGCTGACGCATGAGATCCGGATCAACTGGCCAGGGACGAGATCCGTTCCGACCCGCCGGATGAACTCACGGAACCGAAGCCACTCCTCCGACGGTGCTCGGCCGGCGCCGATGCCGGTGTTGAGGATCACGAGCTGCGAGACCCGATCGGGCCGTTCCGCGGCGAGACGCAGCCCGATCGGGCCGCCCCAGTCCTGCACTACCAAGGTCGTCTCGCGAAGGTCGAGCTCGTCGACGAAGCGTTCGATCGAGCTGTAGTGGAAGTCGTAGGAGTAGTCCTCGATCCGCGTGGGCTTGTCCGATCGGCCGAAGCCGAAGTAATCGGGCGCCACCGCGCGCGCCACATCTGCGACCGGCGCGATCATCTTTCGGTAGAGGTAGGCCCACGTCGGCTCGCCGTGGAGGAAGAGCACCGGGTTGCCGGCACCCTCGTCGACATAGTGCATTCGCAGCCCGTCCTGTTCCAGGTAGTGCGGCGCAAAGTCGTAGCCGGGGAGCCCGTCGAACAGTTCGTCCGGGGTGCGGTAGGTCTCCATGGATGCCGCCAGTATCGTGCAGGCGAGCGGAGCGGCTGTGCAGCGGAGCTCGTAGCAGTCCCTGGTGATCGACGCAACTCGTGGACGCGATAACCATTCTCGAGCGCTTGCATCTTCCTTAAGCGAGCAGTAGTGTCGCTTCAGTTTTCTTCGATGAGCTCTCATACAGCTATCGATGGAGCCAGCGTGGAAGTCGGCGAGCGGCTCCGCGCAATCCGTCGCCTACGCCGCATCACGCTGAAGACCGTTGCCGACCGCTCCGACCTGTCGGAGAGCTTCCTGAGCCAGGTCGAGCGCGGCCGGGCCAACGCGAGCGTCGCCTCCCTGAAGCGGATCGCAGCCGCCCTCGGCGTGAACGTCGCCGACCTCTTCGAGCCGAACGGCGCGACAGTTCGCCCGCGGGTGCTTCGGCGGGAGGCCCGGCCGACCCTGACCTTCGGAACGCTCGGCCGCAAGTTCATGCTCACGCCGAGGCCGCTCGAGCACCTGCAGGTGATCCTCGGAGAACTCGACGCGGGAGGATCGACCGGCGATGAGCCCTACACGCACGGCGACTCCGAGGAGCTCCTCGTCGTGCTCTCGGGGATCGTGTCGTTGCAACTGGGCACCGAGATGTTCGAGCTCTCGACGGGCGACTCGATCGACTACCGCAGCTCGAGTCCGCACCGGTTGACGAACATCGGCGGTGAGCCTGCGGAGGTGATGTGGATCATCAGTCCACCGAGCTACTAGTACTCGCATCGATGGTGTTCGTCACTGCGGTGAATCGGCGGTGTCCTCACCGCTGTGGCGTCTTGTAGGCGGGCCTTGAACGAAGGGAGATCGAAATGACGGAAGGCCAGGATCTCATGGAGCGGCGCCTTAGCCGCGAGAACCTGCTCAAGCTAGCGGCGGTCGCGGGTGGAGCGGGCCTCCTGGCGGGCCGGGCCTCGGCCGCCGGGGCGGCGCTCGAGCGGCTATCGGCAGAGAGTGGCCGGCTCCAGGTGCTCGACTGGGCCGGGTACGGGTACGACGGCGGCGAAGCGATGTTCGCGCAGTACGTGAAGAAGTACCCGGGTGAGAAGCCGAAGTTCACATTGATGACCAGCGAGTCGAACGCGCTGGCCCAGATGTCAGCCGGCCTCGAGCCGGACGTCGTGCGCCCTTACGTCGGCTACGTCAGGGACTTCGCGGAGAGCGGCTTCGTCCAGCCCTGGAATCCGAAGATGATCCCCAACCTCAAGTACCTCAATCAAAACATGGTCAAGGCGGGGCGGCACAAAGGCAAGCAGTACGGGATTCCAGCGGACTGGGGCTTCGACGCGATCCTGTACAGGACCGACAAGGTCAAGCCCAAGGAGATCTCGTGGAGCATCCTGTTCGACGAGCGCTATGCGGGCAAGATCACCTGGTGGGACGACCTCTACATGCTCGTCGTGGCCGGCTACTACCTGGGAATCAAGAATCCCTGGCAGCAGACCACAGCCGAGCTCAAGCGGACTCAGAAACTGCTCGCGTCCAAGAAGCACGTCGTCAAGTTCTTCTGGTCCGACGAGTACGTCATGCAGGGCGCCTTCGCAGCCGGCGACGTCTGGATCGCGTACGCCTGGCCCGCCGACTGGGCGGCAATGAAGGCCAAGGGGCTCAAGGTCCGATACGTGCATCCCAAGGAGGGAGCCATCTCCTGGATCGGCATGCTCATGCAGGGCAACGACACGCCGCGGCCTGAGCACGCCCACGCGTACGTCGACGCCTGGAGCGCGCGACAGAGCGGCAACTGGCTCATGGACAACTACTCGTACGGCCACGCGAACACGCTGTCCCGGCCGAAGTCGAAGGACCTGCTGCTAGCGCTGAAGCTGGCCAACCCCAACGCCCTCAAGGAGCCGAACGCACACATCGACCGCTACATCCCGAACAGGCAGGAGTACGCCAAGCGCTGGAGAGAGGTGAAGGCCTCCTGACAACGGCCTGACCGGTGGCCACCGAGGAACCCGCCAAGGTCTCTTCACCCCGGATCAGAGGCAGACGGGCGCGCCTCGATCTGACGACGCCGAGCCTGCTCGGTCTGCCGCTGGGTTGGCTCGTCGTCTTCTTTCTCATCCCGATCGGCATTCTCGGCGCCTACAGCGTCAGCGCTCTCTACGTCTCGATCTACCCGGGAGCGCATCCGGTCACGCTTTCGGCCTGGCGCGACTTCCTCGACGGCTCGGACGACCTCCGGCTCTTCTGGAAGTCGGTGAAGATGTCGCTGATCGTCTCGGGGCTCTGTGTCGTACTGGCCTACCCGGTCGCGTACTATCTCGCTCTCTCCGGCACGAAGCGCAAGTACGTGCTCCTCCTGGTCCTGATCGCTCCGTTTCTTACGAGCTACCTGCTGCGCGTGGTGGCCTGGAAGGTGATTCTCGGCAGTCAGGGAGTCGTGAACTCGTTCCTCTTCTGGACCGGGGTGCGCTCGCCCGACGATCCCGTGTCGCAGCTCCTCTACAGCAGGTTCGCGGTCATGCTCGTTCTCGCGTACGTGTGGATCCCGTTCGTCGCGCTGCCGATCTTCGTCTCCCTCGAGAGCCTCGACCGGCGTCTGCTCGAAGCAGCCAGCGACCTCGGTGCAAGCCGCTGGCAGGCCTTCTGGCGCGTGACCTTGCCGCTCTCAGTCCCCGGCGTCGTCGCCGCGTTTCTCTTCGTCTTCATTCCGACCGTCGGCGAGTTCGTCACCCCCTCGCTCGTCGGCGGGACCTCGGGGTACATGTACGGCAACGACATCGCCGACCAGTTCAACAGGAGCCTCGACTGGCAAACCGGCTCGGTGCTTGCTCTCTTCCTGCTGGGCGTCGTGGCCCTTCTGACCGTGTTGTTCGCGCGCTTCCTCCAGATACGGCAGGTGACGACAGGCTGATGGACGTCGCCCTCTCCAGGAACGGACGGTGGGTGCTGGCTGGGTTCTTCGGCCTGATGGTCGTGTTCCTCTACGCGCCGATCCTGATCCTGCTGATCTTCTCCTTCAACGACTCGGAGCTACCGACGTTCCCGCTGAGCGGATTCACGCTGCGCTGGTACGACCAGTTCCTCGGCAACCCGGATCTCAAGACCGCCTTGCGGACGAGTGCGATCGTCGCCGCGCTCTCGAGCGTCGGCGCCGTTTTTCTCGGGGTGCTCGCCTCGATCGCGCTCGTTCGGCGGCGCTTCGGGGGCAAAACGGCGGTCTCCGCATTTCTCCTGAGCCCGCTCGTCATCCCATACGTCGTCTTCGGGATCTCACTTCTTCTCTTCTTCCACGCGGCCGGGATCCAGCGATCGATCATGACCGTCGTCATCGGCCATATCGTCATCACCGTTCCCTACACGATCCTCGTGCTCGTGCCGAGGCTCGACCAGATCGAGGTCTCACTCGAGGAGGCTGCGTACGACCTGGGGGCGAGCCGGCTTCGAACCTTCCGCTCGATAGTCCTGCCGCTGATCCTCCCGGCGATCGTCGCGGCCTTCTTGATTGCGTTCACGACCTCGTTCGACGAATACGCGGTCTCGTCATTCGTGGTCGGAACGCAGCCGACGTTTCCGATCTACCTCTACGCCGCGCTTCGCTTCCCCAGCCAGCTGCCGCAGGTGATCGCGGTCGCGGTTGTCGTGATGATCATCTCACTGGTCGTCGTCGTGGCCGCCGAGATAGGGCGGCGGATCGCCGAGCGGCGGCTCGGGGCGCTCGAGGGTTAAGCAGGAAGCGGTACGGAGCCCGCGAGCACGGACGTGTGCTCGGGCTCCCAGGAGAGGACGACGCGCGATCCGGATTCGAGCGGCGCGAGCAATTCGTCGGCGAGGCGGTGGGAGACGATGCGGCCGGCGCGGGTCCCGACGTGGAACTGGGTGTACATGCCGAGGTAGACGATCTCGGCGATCGTTCCTTCGAGCCGCGAGCCCCCGTCGGGCGCGGGGCTCTCGACCGGCCCGATCTGCACGCGTTCGGGGCGCACTGCGATGCGGAAGGACTCGCCGGTCCGGGTGTTGGGGCCAACGGGCAGGACGACACGTTCGCCCTCGCCGAGCCGCATGACCGCGAAGCCGCCGACGAGCTCGTCGACCGTGAGCTCGAGCGCGTTGAGCGAGCCGATGAAGTCGGCCACGAAGGGCGTCTCCGGGTGCTCGTAGATCTCTCGCGGGCCCCCAATCTGCTCGACCTGGCCACCGTTCATGACAGCGATTCGATCGGACATCGCTAGCGCCTCTTCCTGGTCGTGCGTGACGTAGACGAACGTCGTCCCGAGCTCGGCCTGGATCCGCTTCAGCTCGAGCTGCATCTGCTTGCGCAGCTTCACGTCGAGTGCACCGAGTGGCTCGTCGAGGAGCAGCGCAGCGGGCTGATTGACGAGAGCCCTTGCCAGCGCGACGCGCTGCTGCTGGCCACCCGAAAGCTGGCGCGGGCGCCGGCGCTCGAGGCCCTCGAGCTCGACGACTCGTAGCATCTCGTGAACGCGCCCGTGGTGCTCGCGACGTGGGACGCGCTTCACCTTGAGCCCGAACGCGACGTTGTCGTAGATGGACATGTGCGGAAAAAGCGCGTACTGCTGGAAGACCATGTTGACCGGGCGGCGGTTTGAGAAGACCGACGTGACGTCCTTCCCCTGCAGGAAGATGCGACCCTCGTCGGGTACTTCGAAGCCGGCGATCATCCGCAGAGTCGTCGTCTTCCCGCAGCCGCTCGGACCTAGCAGCGAGAAGAACTCGCCTTCAAGGATCGCGAGCGTCACATTGCGTACGGCCTCGGCCTTGCCGAAGCGCTTGCTGACGTCCTCTAGAGCGATCGCGACGCTGCGGTCCCCCGACATTCGGGCCGAGTCTAACCGGCGGATCACGCGCCGAAAGCGGCGAGTACCGCTGGCTGTCACCTGTTTCCAGAACGGCGTTAGCCCCTCCTGAGTGTTCTGCCTCAAGCGCCCCCATGGGGTGACCTCCGGCTCGGGGCGCTTCGGCGTCACGCCGGCCATCAACGTGACGGCGGCGATGATGCTGAGCGTCACGCTCGTTGGGGTGTCGTCGCGTACCTCGTGCTCAGACGCTCGAGTCAGGAGCGCGATGGCGCGACGTTGCCCGGCGTCTGAGCTCGTCCGCGGCGCGCGCTCACGACGCCGATCGCTGCGAGCGACGTAAGCCCGGCTACGGCGAAGGCGAGCTGGGTTCCGCCGACGTCGGCGAGCCACCCGGCGAAGAGCCCTCCGACCGGTGCAACGCCGACGAACGCGAAGAGATAGAGCGCGATCAGACGGCCACGAAGGTGGTCGGGCGCGCCGAGCTGGAAGAGGGCATTGGCGTTCGCGGTGAAGAGCGTGAAGGAGATCCCGATCGCGAAGAGCAGGACGCCGGCGAGCACGGCGTTTTCTACGGGTGCGAGCAGGAGTGCGAGCACTCCGAAGGCCGTCGTGCCGATCGCGAACAGGCGCCAGCTCGCTTCGCGGAACGATGCGGTGGTGAGCGCACCGACGAGAGCGCCGAGGCCGAACGAGGCGGAAAGGAGACCGAATCCCTCGGGACCCACATGGAGGGTGTCGGCGGCGAGAAGCGGGACGAGCACGTGGAAGTTGAAGCCGACGGTGCTCACGACGGTGACGACTGCCAGGATCGACCGGAGCTGACGATCGTTCCAGACGAACGCAAACGCGCGGCGAAGACCCTCGACGATCCGAGCGGATGGGTCTTTCTCGACCGGATAGAGCTCGCTGTCACGCACGATCGCGAGAGCCGCGAGCACGGCGAGGAAGCTGAAGGCGTTGAGCACGAAGCAGATGCCGGTGCCGGCTGCGGCGATGATGAGGCCCGCGATCGCCGGCCCGATGACCCGCGATCCGTTGAAGAGCCCGGTGTTCAGGGCCACTGCGTTCGGCAGCTCGCGACGACCGACCATCTGGAACGTGAGCGACTGCCGACCCGGCGCGTCGAAGGCCAGAGCGATGCCGCCGAGCGCGGCGAGCACGTAGACGATCGGGAGCGTCGCGGTTCCGGTCAGCGTCACGACTGCCAGCGCGATCGAAATCACCATCGCCGCCGCCTGCGTCCCCATCACGAGCTTGCGGGAGTCGACCCGGTCCGCGACGACACCGGCGGCAAGCCCGAACACGGTGAAGGGCACGAAGCGCCAGAACGCCAGGGCGCCGATCGCGAGTGGAGATCCGGAGAGCTCGAGCACGAGCCAGGCGAGCGCGACGTTCTGCATCCACGTCCCTGCAAGCGAGACGACTTGCCCCCCGAAGAAGATCCGGTAGTTGCGATGTCGTCTGAGGCTTCGGAACGTGCGGGTGCGCAGAGCAACAGCGAGCGTCGTCAAGCGCTGTCTCCCACGAGGCGCTGGAGTGCCGGTATCGCTGCCTCGATTGCCTCGAGCTCGGTGGGCTCGAGCGTTCGCAAGCGGTCCGCGAGCCACGTCGTTCGCCGGGCGCGCACGCGCCTCATCAAACGCGCACCCTCCTCGGTGAGGCGGAGTCCTACGCGTCGCCGGTCTTCGCTCGAGCGAACCCGCTCGATCAACCCGGCGCGCTCGAGCCGGTCGACGTGACCGGAGAGAGCCGGAGGAGAGATGTGCTCCTCCGCTGCGAGCTCGGCGAGGGAGAGCCCGGGGCTCCGCTTCACGAGCCAGAGGAGCGTCGCCTGACGGGCGGTGATCCCCAGTTGCTCCGTCTCCTTGCGGAGCTCGCGTGCGAGCCGGAGGAGCACGGGTCGGAGATCCGCGGCGACGGCTTCAGTGCTAAGCGTAACGTCACTAATCATTAACGTAGTGAACGATACCATCGACATGCAGGCTCCCGCGGGGGACCTGCAATCGTCAGCGGCAGCGTCTGCTGAGAAGCGTCGTGGGTGACGCGGGGACCGTTTCCTTCTGTTGCACGTCATCTCGAGCGGTCGCAGTAGGGTCCGCCCATGCGCGACTCGGAGGCGAAGGCATATGTCCGGACGCTCGCGCTCGCGGCGCTGCTCGGCGTTCCGGTCGCGTTCGCGGCCGTGCTCTTCCAAACCGCGATCCACGACGTGATCCACCTCGTGTGGGATGTGATCCCTGAAGAACTCGGCTGGAGCGAGCCTTCCTGGTGGTACGTCGTTCTCGTACCCGGGCTCGCAGGGCTGCTGGTTGCCGCGGCTGTTCGGCTGCCAGGCCACGGCGGACACTCTCCTCTGGAAGGTCTCGGAGCAGACCCGATCGCCCCAATCGCACTCGCCAGCATCCTTCCCGCCGCGCTCGCGACTCTCGGACTCGGCCTCGTTCTCGGCCCCGAAGGCCCCCTGATCGCGCTTGGGCTCGGGCTCGGTGCGCTCTCGGTCAGACTGATTCGATTGGAGGGAACAGGAGCTCAGCTCCTCGTCCTCGCGGGGGCCTTCGCGTCTGTAGCCGCGCTCTTCGGGGGGCCATTGGTCGCAGCATTTCTCCTGTTCGAGGTGACGGCCGCAGGCGGCAGGGTCCCCGCGCAGCAGATTGGGCGCGCGCTCCTCCCAGGGTTCGTGGCCGCGGGAACTGGAGCGCTCGTCTTCACCGGCGTCGCAGGCTGGACCGGGCTGCACCAGACGAACCTCTCGATCCCGTCGCTCCCCCCGTACGAGAGCCTGCGTATCACCGACCTGGCCTGGTGCCTGCTCATGGCAGTCGTCGTCGCCGCGCTCGTCGTAGCCATTCGCCACTTGGCGCATGGCATCGCGGCGCAGTCGATCCTTGGTCCTGCCGGACTGCTGATCTTTGCCGGGCTCATCGTCGGCTGGCTGGCGGTCGTCTTTCGTGCGACCGCCGACCGCCCCGTCGACCTCGTCCTCTTCTCGGGTCAGACCGAGCTGCCGGCTGTCATTGCCGAGGGGTCAGCGGGAGTGCTGATCCTCCTCGTCGTGACCAAGGGTCTCGCCTACGCGCTGTCGCTCGGCGCCGGATTCCGAGGTGGACCAGTGTTCCCGGCGATTGCGCTCGGTGTTGCCACCGCGATGGTGGCCGCCAACCTTCTCCCCGGGCTGCACACGACGCCGGCGGTTGCAGCCGGAATCGCTGCCGGGACGACGGCCGTCCTGAGGGTTCCCTTCACCGCCGTTCTGCTCGTGTCGCTCCTCATGGGTCCGTCGGCATTCGACGTCGCTCCGATCGCAGTTCTCGCCGCCGCGATGGCCTGGCTCGTCGCCACCGCGCTCCCGAATCCCGAGGATCGGGTGCAAGAGAAGCTCGTCGAAGCCGTGCCCGCCGCACCCGCGTGAGTGTTCGGCTCGGTCGAGTCGCTGTGGCACGAGCGGTCGTCAGATGCGCTGCACGGTCTCCGAGCGCTACTTCTGCTCGGCTTCGAGCTTGTAGCCGACGCCGTAGCGCGTGTGGATGAAGGTGTGTTGCTTCGCGCGGCGGTCGACCTTCTCGCGCAGTTTGCGGACGAAGACGTCGACAGTGCGGTCGCGGTGCGTCGCTCGGCGGCCCCAGACGCGCTGCAGGAGCTCGTCGCGCGTCAGGACTCTGCCCTTCTCACGAGCCAGGGTGTAGATGAGTCGGAACTCGGTCGGCGTGAGCTCCGCGCTCACGCCGTCGACGTAGGCCTGCACGTTGTCGGGGTCGAGTCTGAGCTCCTCGATCTCGATCGGATCGCCGCGCCGTGGCTCGGCCTCGCTCACACCCCGCCTCGCGGCCGCACGGACGCGGGCGGCGAGCTCCTTCATGGAGAAGGGCTTGACGAGGTAGTCGTCGGCGCCGATCTCGAGAGCGTGAACGCGATCGTGCTCGGTCCCCCGCGCCGATACGACCACGATCGGCGTTCCGATGCCTTCGCCCCTCGCCTGCTCGATCACCCGCCAGCCGTCGATGCCCGGGAGCATGAGATCGAGGACGCAGACATCGGGGCGCTCGTACCGCAAGCGCGCCAACCCGGTCTCGCCGTTTGCCACGCCCACCGCGTCGAAGCCGGCTGTCTCGAGGTGACGCGCCATGCCCCGGGCGATGACGTCGTCGTCCTCGATTATCAGGACCTTCGCCATGCGGTCACACGATAGTCGCGGCCCCCGGAGGCGACGGGGGCCGCGAGGTGGTTACGAACTGGTAAGCAGGCGGTGAAGGGGTCCAGACCCGCTCTATACAAGGCTTACGCGTCCGCCTCCGCGTCGGCATCAGCGTTCTCACCCTCGTCCTGATCCGCCGTCGCCCCGTCGACGACGAAGACGATCTCGCAGCCGACGAGTTGCGTTCGCGGCCGCTCCGAACGAAGCACGAAGGCCTTGTCGTGCCCCGGCCCACAGTTCAGCAGGTCGGGGTCGCTGTCGGCCGCGAGCGCGTGCAGCTCGTCGTTCCCGCTCCCGCCGAAGACGCGATCTGCACCCCAGCCGCCGAACAGCGAGTCGTTTCCGTCGTTGCCAGAAACGGAATCGGCTCCCTTGTTCCCCGCTGCGCGGTCGTTCCCGTCGCCGCCGACAACTTGATCCGAGTCGGAGCCACCGTAGAGCCTGTCGTTGCCGTCTCCGCCAGCGATCGCGTCGTTCCCGCGGCCGCCGTACACGAGGTCGTTCCCGTCGGCCGCGCGGGTCCCGTCGTTCCCGGATCCCGCCCGCACGTCATCCGCGCCACCACGTGCGTAGATCGAGTCGTTGCCTGCGAACGCATGGATCTGATCCGCCTGCTCCGTGCCTCTGAGCACGTCGTCGCCGGGCGTCCCGTTGATCACGGCGGCCGTTGCTACTGCGGTGAGCCCGAGAGCGCCCGCCGCCGTTACGACCGCGAATACCTTGAGTCTCATACGTCTCTCCTTCCGTCGAGGGGACGGTTGGATTGACGGACATGTGAGTTTGGTCGGAATGAGCACCAGGAAAGCGATCGGCAAGTCTTCTGTTAGAACCGTGTGAGATGGATGACCGAGTCCACGCGGGGCCGCATGCTCGTCGAGGAGAGCCGGGAGGCTGTCGTCGTCCTCGACGACGCCGATCGAGTTCTGCTGGCGAGCCGGCGGGCGCGACAAGCGATCGAGGACTTGCGCGAGGGTGAGCCGTTGCCCCTGGATCTGCTGACTGGTGAGCGAGGCGTCGTCCCGCACGTCGTCCCGTACGAGGTCGATGGTCGTCGCGAGCGACTGGTGTACCTCTCCCGACGAGGGCGATCTCGCCGCGTACGAGGAGCTTCGCTCAGGGTTCACCGCTGCCGTGTCCCACGAGCTGCGAACGCCGCTCGCTCGCTTGCTCACGCTGCTCGAGACGGCCACGCTGCCGGGCGAAGACGTCGCAGAGCTCGTCGACCAGGCGCAGCGCGAGGTGGAGCAGATCACCGAGCTCATCGACGAGGTGCTCTTCCTCAGCGAGCTCGAGTCTGGGGGACGAGTCGTCGCGCTCGGCCCTACGCCGATTCGGCCCGTGCTCGAAGAAGCACTCGAGGAGCTGCAGGAACGCGCCGACCGAGCCGGCATGGTGCTCGGGCTCGAATGCGACCCTCGAATCGAGATTGCGATTCGGCCCCGAATGCTGCGCGTCGTCGCCCGCAACCTCGCCGAGAACGCGATTCGCTACGCGGGCCCCGGCGCGAAGTTCACCCTCGCGGCCGAGGAGAGCGGCGACGGCTCGGCGGCGCTCGTCGGGCGTGACGACGGGATCGGAGTCGAGGACGCCGAGCTCCCGAGGCTTTTCGAGCGCTTCTATCGCTCCGACCGAGCCCGTGCATCTCGGGGGACGGGGCTCGGCCTTGCGATCGTCAAGCACATCGTGACTCAGGCGGGCGGAACGGTCGAAGCCCGTGGAGCACGTGGGCGCGGGCTCGAGATCCGCTGCACCTTTCCACTGTCGGCCTGAGCGTTTACCGCACTTTCACCATATGTTCACCACTGGTCCCCCCGGTGCTCGACCACAGGGAAGGAGACTGGCGGCATGAAACCACGCGCCGCCATCCCGCTCCTCGTGTTTTGCGTGACTCTCGCGTTCGTCGCAGCCGGCTGCGGTGGCGGCGATTCGGGCGGCGCGACGATTACGGCGGACGGTTCGAGCACTGTAGGGCCGTTCACCACCCGCGCAGCGGAAGACTTTCGCGACGATAATCCCGATGTCCAGATCACCGTCGGCATCTCGGGCACCGGCGGCGGCTTCGAGCGGTTCTGCGTCGGCGAGACTGACATCTCGAATGCCTCGCGTGCGATCGACGAAGACGAAAAGGCGATCTGTGAGGAGAACGGTGTCGAGTACGTCGAGCTCCAGGTCGCGACCGACGCGCTCACCAACGTCGTCAACAGCGAGAACGACTGGGTTTCGTGCCTCACTGTCGAGCAACTCAATGCGATCTGGAAGCCCAGCTCCAAGGTGTCGAACTGGAACGAGGTCGACCCGTCGTTCCCCGACGTCGCGCTCAAGCTCTACGGCGCGGGTACCGATTCGGGCACGTTCGACTACTTCACGGGCGTGATCAACGGCGAAGAGGGCGCGAGCCGCTCCGACTTCTCCGCGACCGAGGACGACAACGTGACCGTCCAAGGTGTGTCGGGAGACAAGGGTGCGCTCGGATACTTCGGGTTCTCGTACTACGAGGAGAACCAGGACAAGCTCAAGGCTCTCGAGGTCGACGGCGGCGAAGGCTGCGTCGCTCCGAGCGTCGCGACGGCACAGGACGGCTCCTACACCCCGCTTGCACGGCCGCTCTTCATGTACGTGAAGAGCGCCGCGCTCGCCGACGACGCCTCTCTCGAGGAATTCGTCCGCTACACGCTCGAGAACGAGCAGACGATCGCGGAGCAGGCGCGGTTCGTCCCTCTGACCCAAGAGGAGATCGACGAGCAGCTTCAGAAGCTCGAGGACGCCACGGCGTAGATGGCGTCCGCGGACGTCACCGTCGCCCGACCTTCCACCACGAAGCTCCCGCGGAAAAGGATCCGCTGGGGAGAGCAGCTCGTCCATGCAGTCCTCTTCATCGCGGCCGCGATCTCGGTGCTGACCACGCTTGGCATCGTGTTGTCGCTGCTCCTGCCCGCGCTCGAGTTCTTTGGCGAAGTGAGCCCCGTGGACTTCTTCACCGGAACGACCTGGGCGCCTCTGTTTCTCGAGGCGCACTTCGGGGTCCTGCCCCTCGTCGTCGGCACGCTGGTGATCTCGTTCTGGTCGTCGCTCGTCGCGTTCCCGCTGGGCGTCGGTGTCGCGATCTATTTGAGCGAATACGCGGCTCCACGCGCGACAGCGTTTCTCAAGCCGATCCTCGAGATTCTCGCGGCGATCCCAACAGTCGTACTCGGCTACTTCGCGCTCACGTTCGTGACGCCGCTCCTGCGCGACCAGCTCGGGATTCAGGTCGAGATCTTCAACGTCGCGTCGGCGAGCCTCGTGCTCGGGATCATGCTGATCCCCACGATCGCCACGCTCTCCGAGGACGCGATGGCTGCCGTCCCCCGCGACCTCCGCGACGGGGGGTACGCGCTCGGAGCCGACAAGCTCCAAGTCTCGACCAAGATCGTGGTGCCCGCGGCTATCTCCGGGATCATCGCCGCATTCGTGCTCGGGTTCTCGCGCGCAGTCGGCGAGACGATGATCGTCCTGATCGCTGCCGGACAGCTCGCGCAGATCACGTTCGATCCGCGTCAGACGATCGAGACGATCACAGCCTTCATCGGCGCGACCGGCAACGGCGATGTTCCGACGGGCTCGATCGAGTACAAGACGATCTTTGCGGTCGGGCTCACGCTGTTCGTGATGACGCTCGTGATGAACCTGATCTCGATCAGGCTCGTTCGCAAGTACCGCGAGGTCTACGAGTGAGTGTCGCCCACGCACCGCTCGAGGGCGGCGGCCAGCGCCGCGCGTGGAGGAACCGCCTCTTCCAGGCCACGATGCTCTTCTGCATGTTCGTCGCGTTCGGCACGCTCGCGGTGCTTCTCGTCGACACGCTCATCACCGGTTGGCCCGAGCTCACTCGCCGCCTCCTGACGGGCTTACCGTCGACGGAGCCCGGCGAGGCGGGAGCTCGACCGGCCATCCTCGCGACGCTCTACCTGGGCGCCCTTGTGCTGCTCTTCTCCGTGCCGATCGGCGTGCTCACGGCCATCTATCTCGAGGAGTACGCGAACCGCGAGCGCTGGTGGAATCGCGCCATCGAGGTGAACATTCAAAATCTCGCCGCGGTCCCCGCGATCGTCTATGGAATCCTGGGGCTGGCGTTCATCGTGCGCGGAATCGGCGTCGGCCGGGTCGTCCTTGCCGGCGGCCTCATCCTCACGCTGGTTGTGCTGCCCACGGTCGTCGTGGCCTCACGCGAGGCGATACGGGCTGTGCCTGACTCGATCCGGCAGGGCGCGTTTGCGCTCGGTGCGACGAAGTGGCAAGTGGTCTGGCGGCAGGTGCTACCCGCGTCGATCCCCGGAATCGCGACGGGCTCGATTCTCGCGCTCTCGCGCGCCGTCGGCGAGACCGCTCCGCTGCTCATGGTCGGGGCCGTCACGTACGTACCGTTCAACCCCGAGCTGCTCGGCCAGTACACGGCGCTCCCGGTCCAGATCTACAACTGGACGAAACAGTCCGACGCGGACTTCCAGACGCTGGCCGCAGCCGCCGCGATCGTCTTGCTCGTGATCGTGCTCAGCATGAACGCAGTGGCTATCTTCCTTCGCAACCGCTATCGCAGGCAGTGGTGAGGTCATGACCCAGATGGAAACTCCACGCATAGACAGTGGGCGCATCGCCGAGGTCTCTCATGGGCTCGACCGCACCGAGGTCGAGCGCCGCGAGAAGGTGTTCTCGGTGTCCGATCTCAGCGTGTCGTATCACGGGAATACCGCACTCGCAGGACGTGGCGCTCGACGTCCACAGGAACACGGTGACCGCCTTCATCGGCCCGTCGGGGTGCGGAAAGAGCACCTTCATTCGTTGCTTCAACCGGATGAACGACCTGATTCCCGGCGCCAAGGTCTCCGGCACGGTTCTCTACCACGGCGAGGACCTGTACAGCCGCGACGTCGACGCAGTCGAGATCCGGCGGCGGATCGGAATGGTCTTTCAGAAGCCGAATCCGTTTCCGAAGTCGATCTACGACAACATCGCCTTCGGCCCGCGTGTGCTCGGAATGAAGGGCTCGTTGGACGAGCGCGTCGAGCAGGCCCTTCGCCAGGCCGCGCTCTGGGAAGAGGTGAAGAATCGCCTGAAGGATGGTGCTCTCGGCCTCTCGGGCGGACAGCAGCAGCGTCTGTGCATCGCACGCGCACTCGCCGTCGAGCCCGACGTCATTCTCATGGACGAGCCGGCATCCGCGCTCGACCCCATCTCCACGACACGCATCGAAGACCTCATGCACGAGCTGAAGCGCGAGTACACGATCGTCATCGTCACGCACAACATGCAGCAGGCGGCGCGCGTGGCCGACATGACCGCGTTCTTCAGCGTCATCGTGGAGGAGGACGGAAGCGGCCGGACGGGCATCCTCGTGGAGTACGACGCGACGACGAAGATCTTCACAACGCCTTCCGACAAGCGGACGGAGGACTACGTCACGGGACGGTTCGGATGAGAGTCGAGTTCCAGGCAGAGCTGGATGCACTCGAAGCCGGATTCCAGGAGGCAGGCGAGATCGTCCTGCGATCGATTCGAGGTGTGATCGATGCGCTGCGAACCCAGGACGTCGAGCTCTGCGATGAGGTCATCGCGTTCGACGACGAGATCGACGAGCGCTATCACACCCTCGAGAAGCAGATCGAGCTCGTACTGGCACGCCAGACGCCCGTCGCCGTCGACCTGCGGCTCGTGCTCGCTCTCCTGCACTCCGGGCTCCATGTCGAACGCATGGGAGACCAGTGCGTGACGATCGCAAAGCTGACGAAGCTGTCGAGCCACCTGGACACCCGGCATACGGTCGTCGAGGGCCTCGTCGACATGGGCGAGCGCTGCTCGGAGATGGTCAAGGTGGCGCTGACCGCGTTCTCCAATCGCGACATCGAGCAGGCTCGCGCGTTGCACTCGCTCGACGATCTCGTGGACAGGGCGAACCGGCAGGTCTTCCACGAGGTGCTCGGTTATGTGCACGACCCCGAGGCGCTCGAGTGGGGGATGCGCCAGATCACCGTGGCCCGATGCTTCGAGCGGATCGGCGACAACGCGGTCGACATCGGCGAGCAGACCGCGTTCCTCGTGACCGGCGAGTTCGCCGAGTTCACGGACGCTTCGCACGACGACTGAGCTATGCGCAAGACTCGAATCCGCTAGCGCGAATCCCGGCCGCGCGACAAGTCCCTAAAGCTGCCGCTTCGCGGCCGGAGCTTGCGCCGCGGCGTTTACCACTTCGCCACCAGGAGTTCACTTCAATGCAGCCCACCGCTCCGACCATCGCCGCGACCATCGCCGCGACAGGGGTAATCGACACGGAGGAGTTGGACACACGATGAAGCTCTCACTCAGGCGTCGCGGCGTCGCCATCGGTGCGGGGGCGATCGCTCTGCCTTGCGGTAGCGTCCGTCGCGGTCGGGGCGTCGACGCAGAACCCGACATACAACCTCAAAGCCCTCAAGGGCTCGATCACCGCGGACGGATCGTCCACGGTCGGCCCGTATACGACCGCCGGCGCGGAACTCTTTAGGCGCGCGGGCGCAAGCGGCGTCAAGGTCACGGTCGGCATCTCCGGGACCGGCGGCGGCTTTCAGCGCTTCTGCAAGGGCGAGATCGACCTCGCGGACGCGTCGCGGCCGATGAAGATCTCCGAAGCGGCGGCTTGCAAGACGAACAACGTCGGCGCCTGGCGTGCCTTCACGGTCGCCAATGACGCGCTCACCGTCGTGGTCAACCAGCAGAACACGTGGGCAAGGTGCCTCTCCGTCGCCGAGCTCAAGAAGATCTGGAAGCACGGGCTCCAAGGTGAACAACTGGAAGGACGTCCGTGCAGGTTTCCCCGACGTCTCGCTCAAGCTCTTCGGTGCGGGAACGGACTCGGGAACATTCGACTATTTCACCGAGGCCATCAACGGCAAGGCCAAGGCGAGTCGCTCCGACTACCAGGCGACCGAGGACGACAACGTACTCGTCCAGGGCGTCTCGGGTGAGCGCGGCGGCATGGGCTACTTCGGCTACTCGTACTACGAGGAGAACCAGAGCAGGCTGAACGCCGTCCAGATCCGCAACCCGAAGACCGGCAGTGCGTCACGCCCGGCATCAACGCGTCCAGACGGGCGCGTACAAGCCGCTCGCCCGGCCGCTGTTCATCTACGCGAAGGGGTCGTCCTTCAAGCGCAAGGAAGTGCAGGCGTTCCTCGACTACATCTTCGACAACGAGAAGCGCCATCGCGACTCGCGCGGACTTCGTCCCCTTGACGAAGGCCCAGCTCAAGCGGGCGCGGACGAACTTCGCGCTCGCCGTGAAGGCGGCGAACAAGAGCTAGTTTCTCCCTCCGACGCTTCGCCTGTCACAGAGGGGCGGCCAGCCGGCCGCCCCTCGCCTTTGTCGGACTGGTGTGCTCTGGTTGACGGAAACGCCCGCACAGACGACAATTCTGATCTCGGGGTCAATCAAGGAGGGGTGCGTGCTTCTACTCAGGCACACGAGCGCGGGAGAGCGCTTGTCGTCACCGCATATCGACCGCTTTCGTGAGCTCGACGAGGCAGGGCGTGCGGATGCACGCCAACTCATCTGGACGCTCGCAGATCAGGAGATCGAGCGCATCGTCTCGAGTCCGCTCGCGCGCTGCGTGCAGAGCGTCATCCCGGTCGCAGAAAGCCGCCGGATCGTGGTCGAGCGCCGAGACGAGCTCCTGCCGGATGCCGAGGTCGACGCCACACTGGAGCTGCTCGCGGAGCTTCCGGATGCGACGCTCGTGTGCACGCATCAAGAGGTCATCATGCAGTTGTTCGCAGGCGAGCTCACGCTGCCCGAAGGGCGGGGCGTGGGTGATCGAGCGAGTCGACTCGCTCTGGAGCCCGACCGTGTATGTCCCGCCGCCGAGCTCGGTGGCAGAGGCCTTCCCTCGAGCCGCACTCGGCCGTTAGCGCCTTTCAGGCTGGCGGCACGATAACGCCGCGCATGAGCTCGTCCAGGAGCGCTTGCACGCGGCGGTCGATGTCGTCCCTGATCCGCCGAACTCCCTCGAGATCCTGTTCGGCGGGATCGTCGAGCTCCCAGTCCTCGTAGAGCTTGCCAGGGTAGATCGGGCACGCGTCGCCACAGCCCATCGTGACGACGACGTCAGCTGCGCGGACGACCTCGTCGGTCAGCGGCTTCGGGAACGCGTCGCCCATGTCGACCCCGATCTCGGCCATTGCCTCGACAACGGCCGGGTTGAGAGCCTCCGCCGGTTCGCTGCCAGCGGACCGGACGTGAAGCATTCCGCTCGAGCGAAGCTTGAGTAAGCCGGCTGCCATCTGGCTTCGCCCGGCGTTGTGCACGCAAACGAACAGAACCTCCGGCTTCTCAGAAATGCGCTCGGCCCTCAGACGCCGCGGCGCTCGCGGGCCCGGCGTCGAGCACGCGTGATGGCACGCCGCGCCATCGTCGCGTGATGGGAGTGCGGCTTGTCGCCGGGAGTCGCGCGCGTCCACGTCCCGTCCGGCCCGAGCAGCCATGAATTCGTGTCGTCCGCGAGCGCGCTGTCGAGGATCGCGTGAACGTCCTGCCGGATGCGCGAGTTCTCGATGGGCACGAGGACTTCGATCCGGTGGTCGAGATTTCGGGTCATGAGGTCCGGGCTGCCGATGTACGTCGTCGTTCGCTCGCCGGCCTCGAACGCATAGATGCGGCTGTGCTCGAGGAACCGGCCGACGATCGAGCGCACGCGGATATTTTCGGAGAGGCCCTTCACCTGGGGCCGCAAGGCACACGTCGTGCGCGCGATGACATCGATGCGCGCTCCTGCCTGCGAGGCGGCATACAGCTCCTCCACGATCGCAGGATCGACGAGGTGGTTCAGCTTGAGTCGAATGCTCGCGGGTAGGCCCTCGGCCGCGGCAGCGCTGACGGCGCGAATTTCGTCGACGAGTCCGCTTCGGAGCGTGAACGGCGCAACCAAGAGCTTCCGGAATCGCTGCGGTCGGCCGAAACCAGTGATGTAGTTGAAGAGATCGGCGACGTCGGCCGCGATGTCCTCGTCCGCCGTGAAGATCCCGAAGTCTTCGTACAGCCGGGCCGTCGCCCCGTGGTAGTTGCCCGTGCCGATGTGCGCATATCGGCGCAAGTGCTTGCCCTCGCGCCGGACGATGAGCGTCATCTTGGCGTGGATCTTGAGATCCGGGAACCCGTACGCGACGTGCACGCCCGCTTGCTCGAGCGCGCGCGACCATTCGATGTTCCTGCGCTCGTCGAAGCGAGCCTTGAGCTCGACGAGGCAGACGGCCTGCTTGCCGTCCTCGGCGCACTGGATGAGGGATCCGACGAGCGCGCTGTCGTCGCTCGTTCGGTACACGGCCGTCTTCATCGCGATGACCTCAGGATCCTGAACGACCGCCTGCGCGAAGACCTCGAAGCTCGCCCGGAACGACTCGTACGGCTGGTGTATTCCGATGTCGGCGCGCCGGATCTCGTCGAAGATACGGGGAGGGTCTCCCTGGGCCTCGACGAACCGAGGCGGGATGACCGGAACCCAAGGCTCGTCCTTGAGGTCGGGTCTGTCGAGCGCCACGAGCTCCATCAATTCGGAGAGATCGAGGGGGCTCTCGATTCGGTAGATCTGGGTCTCGTCCGCGCCGAGACCCTGGGTAAGGCGGGCGACCATCTCGGACGATGCAGAGGCGCTGACCTCGACGCGGACGACGTCTCCGAAGCGTCTCTTCTGAAGCTGGCTCTCCACCGCCTCGAGCAGATCGGCCGCGTCGTCGGAGACCTCGAAGTCGGCGTCCCTCGTCACGCGGAACGCCGCGCGCTCGACGATCGTCGCACCGGGGAAGAGCGCGGGGAGGAAGTGGGCGATGACCTGTTCGAGCGGGACGAAGAGGCCTCGCTTGCCTATTTCCACGAACCGTGGCAAGCCCTCGGGAATCTTCACGCGCGCGAATCGCTCGTCCCCGGTCTCGGGGTCGGCGGCGAAGACGGCGAGTGAGAGCGACAGGCCGGAGATGTACGGGAACGGTTGGCCGGGACCGACCGCGAGCGGGGTCAGGACAGGATAGATCTCGCGCTGGAAGTGCTTCTCCAGCAGCTTCAGCTCCTTGTCGGTGCAGTCCTCGATTCCCCCGACGACGATTCCCTCGTCTGCGAGCTGTGGCCGGAGCTCCTTCTTCCACACCCGCGATTGGCGGCCGATCAGCTCGTGGATGCGCTCACGGATGCTTGCGAGCGCCTGTTGTGGCGTGAGCCCGTCCGGTGAGCGCACGGTGACGCCGGCCTCGGCCTGGCCGAGGATTCCTGCGACGCGCACCTGGAAGAACTCGTCGATGTTCGAGGAGAAGATCGCGCAGAACTTGACGCGCTCGAGAAGAGGAAGCGACTCGTCGCTCGCCAGCTCGAGAACGCGGGCGTGGAAGTCGAGCTGCGAGAGCTCGCGATTGAGCAGACGCTCGCTCGGCTCCGTGCGGACTCGCGTTGCCATCCCGACATTCTCTATCGGCACCAGACCTCTGTGCGTTACGGACAAGTGAACGGCCGGGAAAGATCGCGTCTAGGCGGGGGCTGGAAGGAGCCGCCGTGTCTCGTATCGTCGACCGATGAAAGCTGCCGCCGCTATGGCCCCCGCCAGTAGGAAGACGATCAAGTTTCCGGCCGGCACTCGGGTCACGACTTCCATCGATGCGCCAACGAGCCCCGCCGCAGGAAGAGTGAGCATCCATGCGAACACGATGTTGCCCGCAATTCCCCAGCGGACCGCAAAGAGGCCACGGCTTGCTCCAGCGCCGACGACAGACCCCGAGATGGTCTGGGTGGTGGATACGGGAAAGCCGTAGTGGGCCGTCGTCCAGAGGATGCCCGCGCACGCAGTCTGCGCTGCGAAGCCCTGCGGTGGATCAATTTTGGCGATCCGCGTTCCCATCGTTCGGATAATGCGCCAGCCTCCCGCGTAGGTGCCGAGCGCCATGGCCGTCGCTGCGCTGGCGATGACCCAGAACGGAACGTCGAACTCCTCTGCGTTCAGGTGTCCGGTCGTGATCAGCGCCAGAGCGATGATCCCCATCGTCTTCTGTGCGTCGTTCGTGCCGTGAGTGAACGCGACGAAGCTGCCAGAGACGATCTGCGCTCGCCGGAATACCCGGTTCACCTTGGTCGGCGAACGCCGCCGGATCACCCAGATGATCAAGATCATCATCGAAAACGCGATCGCGAATCCGAGCATCGGCGAGAGCACGCCTGGCTTGACGACCTTGTGCCAGATCTCGCCCCAGTAGATGGCATCTAAGCCCCCCGCTGCGATCGCGGCGCCCGCGACGCCACCGATCAGGGCGTGGCTCGAGCTCGACGGAAGCCCCAGGAACCAGGTCACCAGGTTCCAGCTGATCGCGCCGACGAGGCCTGCAAGGACAACGCTCAGGGTGATCACCTCAGCGTTCACGATCCCTGTCGCGATCGTCGCGGCTACCTTCAGCGAGACGAAGGCACCGACGAAGTTCAGGACCGCGGCCAACAGGACGGCTGTGCGCGGTGACAGCGCACGGGTCGACACGCTCGTCGCGATGGAGTTCGCCGAGTCGTGGAAGCCGTTTGTGAAGTCGAAGAAGAGCGCGACGATGACGACAGCGACGAGCGTGATGCCTTCCATGGCCTCGCTCTAAGCGTTCTTCACGACAATGTTGGCGATCACGTTGGCGGCGGTCTCACAGGCGTCGAGTCCGCGCTCGAGCGCTGCGTAGATGTCTTTCCAGCGGATCACGATCAGCGGATCGATCGCCTCGCCGCGGAAGAGCGATGCAAGAGCGTCGCGGAGGATCCGGTCGCCCTCGTCTTCGAGGCTTTTGAGCTTGACGAGCGCCTCCTGGACGCCGCGCATTCCCTTGAGGTTGTCGCAGGCAATCGCGAGTTGCTCGCAGGCGCGAACGATGACCGCACACTGCTCGCACAGCATGGCGGGTCGGCATCTCGACGCCGTAGAGTCCTAGGAGGTCGGATGCTTCCTCGAGGTAGTCGACCACATCGTCGATCTCGGTCGCGAGGAGGTAGATGTCCTCTCGGTCGAAGGGCGTGACGTACTGCGTGTTCAGCAGGGTTATCAGGTCACGTGTGAGGGCGTCCCCCGCTGTCTCGACCGCCTTGACCTGCTCCTGTGTGACCCCGGAGTTGGGGTGCTCCCGAAATCGCCTTTCCACGAGCCGGGCAACGTCGAGTGCGTTTCCCCCCGCCTTGCCGAAGAGATCGTAGAACTCGCTCGTGCGTGGCGTGAGGCTGAACCGCATGCGGGCGGCACGTTAACCAATTGGAGACATTCAGGCTATGTCGAGTGATTTACGCGAGGGCGTCGACGACAAGCGCTTGGAAGTGCGCGACGAGCTTCTCGGACTCCGGCATGAGGCGCCCTTCGCCTATGAGGCCGGCGCCGGCCCGCACGCCGGCCTGAACGCGCTCGACCAGGACTCTGTCCTCGGCTCCAACCTGGGCGTCGAAGGCGAGCGACTCCTCGATCCACGCTGGGTCGGCGTCCTCGGCGACGAAGTAGTCGAGGAAGCGGTACGTCCGCTCGGGCGCAAGCGGGAGAATCGGGCCGATCGAGAAGTTCGGCCGCCCGGGCATGACATTGATCACGGTGCCGGGGAAGACGAGGTGAAACTGCCCTCGCTCGACCTCGCCCGAGGGGTCGTAGTCGCCGCGCGGCTCGGTTCGGGGCGGGCTGTACTGAGTCATTCGCCCGTCGTGCATCTCGAGCAGGTACGCGTCGGGTGAAACATCCATGACCGCCGAGAACCCGGGATGCGCGACGGCGCAGTGGTAGCACTCGAGGAAGTTCTCGGCCGAGATCTTCCAGTTGGCGTCCAGCTCCGACTCGGCGCGTTGGAGGAAGCGGAGAGCGTCGAGGTCGATGCCCGCAGCCTGGATCCTCTCGGGCACATCTCCGAGATACGCGGAGAGCGGGCCGGCCTCGGGATCGGGGTTGACGAAGACGAGCGGCCCCCACGTATCGAGAGGGAGCTGAATGAGCCCAAGTTCTTCGGCGTCGTCCCCGCCCTCGCGCGAGAACCTAGGCGCAGCGACGAGCTTGCCGTCGAGTCCGTACGTCCATGCGTGATACGGGCACTGGAGGGTCGCCCGCTTGCCGGACCCTTCGCACACGAGCGAACCCCGGTGTCGGCAGACGTTCAGGAATGCCCTGAGCGTGCCCTCCTCGTCCCTTACGAGCACGACCGGAACGTCGCCGACTCGGGTCGCGACGAACGAGCCGCTCTCTGCGACCTCGTCCTTGCGGCCGACGTACTGCCATGAGCGGCGGAAGATCCGCTCCTGCTCCAGCCGCAGTACGGCTGGATCGGTGTACCAGCTCCACGGGACGGTTCGCGTGTCGACGGCCGCCACGGCCGCGACTCTCTCGTCCGCGGCGAACGCTACCGGAGCGTCGGGGCTAGGATCAGCCGCGCAGACTGGCCGGACGTCGAAGCGGACGAGATACACCAGGCTTGTCGAGCGCAAGATAAAATCCGCGATCGCGATCGCGTTCGCGCGAAGATCGCGGCGCCAGCCGCCGCGGTGCAGTCCGTGATGGTCGCCTCTCGCGATACGCGCCCGGTCCCGTCGTCCGCGATCCGCGTTGACGGAGACGAAGCTTCGAATGCCCACCGCGACTGCGTGGGCGGCCTGCACGGGCTCCTCGTCGTTGAACGTCAGCTCGAGCCCGGGGATCACGAGCATGCCGTACGTCCGCCACGCTCGCGCGGCCTCGCGCTCCACCTCGGCGAGATATCGGGGCCAGGATTCCTCGTCGACCGAGCTGAAAAGGAGGCCCTCTCGCTCACGCCAAGGATCGTTCGTGCGTATCACGTGGTCGGTGACGCAGAGAACGTCGAATCCGTTCCGGCCATGGAGATCCACGAGCTCGGGTACGGTCAGCGAACCGTCGCTCCAGCACGTGTGCGCGTGCAGCTCGCAGAGCAGTGGTCCGAGAGTTCTGCGCATTGCCTCGATGGTGAACCAGTCGGCCTTGTGAGTGTGGGGAAAAGTGGTTGATTTCCAGGGAAGACGCGGAGCGTCTTGTCCGTGAAGCGGACCATTGGAGGGGGTCTAGGGGAACCGTGAGGTTCCGCTAACAGGAGATACTCGAGCGGGTAAGCTCGCACTCGATGAACGCCTGCGTCCACGTGGGGAGTCGAGCGTTCCAGTCCCGGGGGACGACCTTCGCCTGATGCCGGCGGCGGCGCTCGTCCAGTCCTTCGAAGAGGCTCTGCGGCCCCTCTCCCAGGCGCGAAACGTCGCCTGGTGGGACTCGCAGGTCGATGCGAGTGAGGAGAACGAGCGGCGGCGCGCCGAGTCCGAGCTCGCCTACTCGGACGCCCTCTCAGACCCAGACGTGTTTGCGGCAGTCGGGAAAGCGCGGCGCTCGGACGGGAATCCCCGCGTGCACCGGCAGCTCGATCTCATGCGCCACCTCATGCTGCCCCACCAGGTTCCTGACGCGCTTCGAGCCAGGATCGTCGAGCTCGAGTCAGCTGTCGAGTCGAGGTTCTCCCGGCATCGGGGCGTGGTGCAGGGCGTCGAGGTCGACGACAACGAGATCAAGCGCATTCTTCGTCAGAGCGATGACCCGGCCGAGCGTCGGGAGGCCTGGGAGGCGGCAAAGACGGTCGGTGGCGCCGTCGCTGACGACGTGCGCGAGCTCGCACGACTCCGAAACGAGGCGGCGCGCGCGCTCGGATACCGTGACTGGTTCGCGCTCTCGCTATCGACGGACGAGCTCGACGAAGGGAAGCTGCTGGCAACTCTGGCGGACGCCGATCGGGTCACCGTCGAGCCGTTCACCCGCTGGAAGAACGATCTCGACCAGAGGCTCGCCCGCCGTTTCGGCTGCTCCACGTCGGAGCTCCGACCGTGGCACTACGCCGATCCGTTCTTCCAGGAGACTCCGGTCGAGGGGGCCGTCGACCTCGACCCGCTCTTCTCCGAGACAGACGTCGTCTCGCTGTCGCGGCGGACGTTCGACGGCATAGGGCTCGAGGTCGGGGGGATTCTCGACCGCAGCGATCTCTTTCCGCGAACAGGCAAGTGCCAGCACGCGTTCTGTATCGACGTCGACCGCGGCGGAGACGTTCGCATTCTCGCGAATGTGGTCTCGAACCACGGCTGGATGGACACCATGCTCCACGAGCTGGGCCATGGCGTGTACGACCTTGGCTTCGGCAACGACCTTCCTTGGCTCCTGCGCAGTACGCATCTCGTCGCAACCGAAGCGTCGGCTCTTCTCTTCGGGGCGCTTGCGGCCGATAGCGAGTGGCTCGAGCGCGTGCTCGGGGTTGACAGGAACGACGGATCTCCACTCGTCGAGCGACTGCGCGCGGCGCGCGCAGCCGAGCTCCTCGTCTTCACACGCTGGGTGCTCGTCATGAACGCCTTCGAACGCGCGCTCTATGCGGATCCCGATGGGGACCTCGACTCGATCTGGTGGGAGCTCGTGGCGCGTCACCAGCGCCTGACGCCGCCTGATGACCGTCGTGCTCCCGACTGGGCGGCGAAGATCCACGTCGCGGTTGCGCCGGTCTACTACCACACCTACCTGTATGGAGCGATCGTCGCCCTGCAGCTGAGGGACTCGCTCCACGATGCGGTCGGCGGAATCGTCGAGCGACCGGAAGCAGGCACCCTTCTGGGCGAGAAGCTGTTCGCCCCTGGACAGTCGATCCGCTGGGACAGCCTCGTCGAGCAGGCTTCCGGGTCGCCGCTGTCGGTTCGATCGCTGGCTCGAGAAGTCGCCGTTGGCTGACAGGATCGTGGGAGGCAATCTCCTGCAAGTCGCGGCCGGTCGACCCGCGCGCGAGCTCATCGAGCGACTTGCAGGCAGCAACGTCATATCGATCGAGCGCATCGTCTCCACTGGTCAGGTGACGCCGGCGGGAGAGTGGCTCGTACAGGATCGCGACGAGTGGGTTGTACTGCTCGAGGGTGAGGCCGAGCTGGCATACGACGACGGCTCGCGGCTACGACTGAGCTCCGGCGATCACGTGCTCATCCCCTCCGGCGAGCGGCATCGCGTCGAGTCGACGCGCGAGCATCCGCCGTGCGTCTGGCTCGCCGTTCACGCGGAGGGTCTTACAACTAGTGACGGCCATGAGTGACGTCGCGCCGCTCGTCACCGAGCCGACGGCTGACGAGGAGGAGCGCAAGACCAGCTACATGGAGCTCTTCTTCGACCTCGTCTTCGTGTTCGCGTTCACGCAGGTGACGTCGCTGATCCTGGAGGACACGAGCGCGGCGGGGTTTGTGCGCGCGGCGCTCATCCTCGCAATGGTCTGGTGGGCGTGGTCGGCGTACGCATGGATGACGAACGCGATCGACATCGAAAACGCGGTTACGAGATTGATCGTGTTCGGCGCGATGGCGGCCGGGTTCTTCATGGCCCTCGCCGTTCCGGACGCCTACCAGGACGAGGGAGCGTGGTTCGCGGTCGCCTACTTCGTCGTGCGCATTCTCAACACCGCGCTCTTCAGCTGGGGTGTCCGGAACGATCCCGGGCAGCTTCGCGCGACGGCCCGCCTCGCTCCCTGGTTCCTGGTTGCGGCTCTCGTAGCGCTAGCGGGCGGTTTCGTCGACAGCGACGCCAGAGCCTGGGTGTGGCTGGCGTCTCTGACGATCGACGTCGTCGGAACTCTCACTGTCGCTCGTGCCGAATGGCGCGTCTCGGCGTCTCACTTCGCCGAGCGCTTCGCACTCATCGTGATCATTGCTCTCGGCGAATCGATCGTCGCAATCGGGCTCGCGACGGCGGAGTCGAGCGAGATTTGACGTTCGCGCTGTCGGTGGTGATCGCCTTCGCGGGGGTAGCAGCTCTGTGGTGGGCGTACTTCGACTTCACCGCCGTGCCGCGGAGCGATCGCTCAAGCGGGCCTCTGCGCTGGCACGCGGCCCGCTTGCCCGTGACGTCTTCACGTTCTTCCACTACCCGATGGTGCTCGGGATCATCCTCTACGCCGTCGCGGCCAAGAAGACCCTCGAGCACCCGCTCGACCCGCTCACGGAGCCCGGGCGTTGGGCGCTCGGGCTCGGGATCGCGGTGTTCCTGTCGGGCTTCGTTCTCGCACGCTTTCGGGTTGTTCGGCGCGTCGCGTGGGAGCGAGTTGCCGCAGGCTTGGCTGCCGTGATCGCCGCGGTGCTACTCGACGGAACCGATGCCATCGTGACGCTGGCGGTCGTGCTCGGGATCCTCGTCGCCTCGATCGCTGTGGAGACTGCGCGACTGCGAGAGATCCGCGCCGCCGTCAAAGCCGGCTGAGCACGCGCTACGGGAAACGTCTGGGCGCCGGGCCGTTCGGGACGAATCGACCGAGACTGCCACGGCGTCGCGCTATCCATCGATAGCACGCATCGAGCGCGGAGTCGGGAACCAGCTCGAGGACACGGCCCACAGGGCGCGTCAGCCACATGGCGTCGAGGAGGTCGGGTACTCCGGCTCCGTATCCGGTGAGCGAGCCATCGGGCTGCGCAATCCGCCAGGTGTCGAAGCGTTCGCTCTGAGCAAGAGCGGCGAGCAAATGGCTCGCGGCGTCGTCCTGGAGCGGGAGAAATGCGACCTCGTGTCTGCGATCGAGTCGCACGACGCATCGGGCGGCGAATCTGCAGAGCCTGCACTCGCCGTCATACAGGAGCACCGGTCGGTGAGGCGACTCCGTCAGCTGGCACCTGCCTCGAAGCCCTCGAGCGTCGCGCGAACGAGAGAGCCGATCGTTTCGAGGACATAGCCACCCTCCTGGACGAGGACCGTCGGCAACCCGAGGGCTCCCAGTCGAAGGCCTGCTTCGCGAAACCCTGCCTCTGTGACGCGGAGCGGTGAGTTCGGGTCACCGGCGGCCGCATCCACGCCGAGCGGGACGACCAGCGCCTCGCTTTGATGCGTGCGTGCCGCCTCGAGCAGGAGATCGACCCCGGCAAGCCACACCTCGTCGCCCGATCCCGGCTCGAGGGGCACGTTCAGGTTCGCTCCGTCACCCGCTTCGCCGCCGCACTCGCCCGCGAATCCGAGGAAGTGGGGGAACCAGCCGCGCGCCGGGTCTACGTGCACCGAGCCGGTGAGCATGTCGCCACGTTCCCGGAAGATCGCCTGGGCTCCATTGCCGTGGTGTGCGTCGATGTCGAGGACGGCGACACGAGAGCAACCGCCGTCGCGCAAGTACTGAGCTGCCACCGCAGAGTTGTTCAGGTAGCAGGAGCCTCCGAGCGCCTTCCGCGACACGTGGTGCCCGGGCGGACGGCAGCAGGCATACGCAGCCCGCTGGCCGCCGGTCGTCCGCGTGAAGAGCGGCGGGCACGATCGCGCTCCGGCCTCCTCGAGCGCACCGCGGATCGCGTCGGCTCGCTCCGGTAGCTCGTCGGCCGGTGTCGGCACGCCGACCCAGACCGCGGTCTCGGGGTCGTGCAGGCGGTGGGCGTCCGTCCAGGTGACCGGGATCGAGACGGCCACGGGGCGCCTACCCGGAGAAGCTGTATTCGGCGGCGATCTCGGGCGTGAGGTACGCGGCGGAGGGGCTACCCGCCGGGGTGAAGATGCCGATGATGGTCATCTCGTCGGTCCCGCGTAGGTTCTCGACGATGTGAACCTGCCGGGGTCGCAGTCGGAACGCCGATCCGGCGCCGAGCTCGTCGGTCGTCTCGCCAGTGTGCAGGCGTCCGGGCCCTGCAGGCACCCAGACGATCTCGTCGTACAGGTGGTAGTGCCAGGGCGCTCTTCCGGGAGGAATGAAGCCCGCGAAGAGCGTCGCACGCGTCGATGCGTTGTGCGGGCCGAAGAGGATCTGGAACGAGCGTGCTCCTGATGCTTTCTCGGAGCCTGCCGCGTCGAGCCCGACAACGACCTCGCGATGACCCAACGGCGCATGCCGGTCAGCCTCAGGGCCGACCGCCGCGCAGATGACGGCGAGCGCGCTGTCCTCGGACCGCAGCCGTGCCTCCTCTCCTGCGAGGACGAGCGCGGCTGCCCCGGCAGCGAGCCGATGCATGTCGCCGTCCATCGTGAGCGAGCCCGAGCCCGCGGTTGTGTAGAGCAGCGAGTCGCAATCGGGGTCGCCGATCTTGAGCTCGCTCCCGGGTGATACCCGCAGGTCCACGAGCGAGAGCGCCGAGCTGTCGATTGCCGGAACAAGCTCACGTGCCTCGGCGACGCTCATCGGCTGCAGCCTAAACCGCGAGCGAGAGGGGAACCTCGTCGACGTAGCACCAAAGCCAGTCCTCGTCGCGCTCCGCCGAGCGGATCAACGGATGCGAGGTTTCGTGGAAATGCGCCGTTGCGTGGCGGTTCGGGGAGTTGTCGCAGCAGCCAACCTTCTCGCAGGTGAGGCACATCCGCAGGTGTACCCACCAGGCGCCGATCTTCAGGCACTCCTCGCAACCGAGCAGCGGCTCGGGGAGGTCGGTCACCTGGATCGAGTCGAGGTGGGAGCATGGAACGCTCGCCATGAGCCGACTCTACTGTTCAGGTCGAAAGCTGGATCTCGGCGGGCAACTCGTCCAACTCGGGTTCGGGCGCGAGCTCGTCGCGGACTCTCGCGTCGAAGTAGACGTACGCGGTGGTCAGTGCGACGAACGGCGCCGCGAGAGCGTAGACGACACCGGCGACGATGTTGAGCAACGCGAGCGGTGCGCTCGTCAGAAGGATCAGCAAGGCGCCGATGAGCGGGCCCGCGACGAGAGCGAGCGCACCGCCGACGACAATGAGGGACGCCACCTTCAACCACTCCTGTCTGACCAAGCGCGCGCTACGTGTGAGGGCGGCGATCGCCGACTGATTCTCGAGCTCGACCACCGGGACGACGAGTGCCCACCGGACCGCGACCCAGATGGCGATCGGAATGAGGAACACCGAGGTCACGAGCAACGAGATCACGACGACCATGATCAGAGAGACTCGGAGGAGCGGGCGGATGTTGTCGAACGCGAGTCGGTAGGCACCCAGGGGCCGGATCTTTCGACCCGCGTCGATCTCGACGAGCGCCCGCGCTGTCGCCGCTCGAACGAGCTCGAAGCCGAACAGGGTGAGAGCCGTACTGACGGCGAGCACGAGCAGAACGAGGATTCCAGCGCTCTCTGCGTCGGTGTCGATGCCGACGACGCTCGAAGCTCCTAGGAAGACGGCCTGGAGGAACGTGATGACCACGGAGATCGGGAGGAAGAGGAGCCCGATCCCGACGAACAGTGGCATTCGCTTGAGGTACATCCGCGCGGCGGCGGCGAGAACCTGGCCCCAGGCTCTCCGGTGCGCCAGGTGAAGCGGTGCGGTGGGGCGCCACGTTGCGCGGGTGAGCAGGAACACGACGACTGCGAGGAGCGCAAGGAGCACTCCGATGACCGGAAGCGGATCTTCGGCAGCTCGTCTCACGGCGTTGGAACCGGCGCCGACCGCCTCGCAGAAGAAGTCGGTCGCTCCGGTCCCGAGCGCACCGCCCGCCGGTACCGCGTACGCCTTGTCGCGCCAATCCTCCGACCATCGGATCGGCTCCGTCCACTGCGTCTTGAGGTTCGGCCCTGTCGGGCCGTTGAAAAACGCCTGCTGCAGCTCGCCCCAGCGGCCCTCGAAGCCGATCCACGGAAACGCAGTTCTTGCCTCCGCGGGATCGCTCGGGATCGTCCGGACGACAGGACGAACGTCGAACGATGGTCCTGACGTGTCGTCGCAGCCCACGCCCTCCTCGGCCGAGCTGCCGAGGTGCAGCGCCGGCTCGTAGTAGTTCGCGTGCGATCCGGCGCCCGGGTACACGACCGGGTGCGTGCCCCCGACGATCTCCAGCTTGTCGTCATGCCAGTTCGAGCGCTCCCCACCCTCGTGCTGGCTGTAGCCGATTTCCGTCGGCTCCCGTGCGACTGCCGCACTGGGATCGCCCGTGTCGAAGATGAGCTGGATCATCTCCCAGTCGCCCTCGTGGGTGTTGTTCCAGTCGTTGAACGGGTAGTAGAACCAGTACTGCAGCGCGAGCATTCCCGGCTCGTTGGGATCGGTCGCGACGTGCGCATAGATGGTCGGCGCTCTTCCCTTCGTCAGGCGCTTCGCCCACAGTTCGTAGTCACAACCCGGGTCGAGCGCGTTCCCGGGGAAGTCGAGGTGGTACTCGTAGAGGCCGAGGAGATCCCTCGCCGCCGGAGCGATCCTGACGAGGTCGGTGCGAGTTCCACGGCCCCCGCAGAGAGACCGTCTGCTCAGGGAGCAATACGTCGACGTCGATCGGCCGATACGGCTCGCCGTATCCGCACTCCTCGGCCTGCTCGACGAGCCGAACGATGGGAGCGAAGCGTTCGGCGAGCGCTTCCTCGTCCTTCACGTCGGCGCCTGCGATCGGAGCATGAACGATGGCCGTCACGCCGAGAAAGGCGAGAAGAGCGAGGGGAGCCAGACGTCTCACGCCTGAGGTTTCGACATGAAGGGGCCAAATCCCAGGTCTACGAGCTCGAAGTCATGGCGCTCGGGTGAAGCAGCGGCACCAGCGGCTGCCAGCCGGAGTGCAGCACGGCGACGAGCGACGGTGGCGTGATCAGCACGACTCGCTCGCGCGCAGGTCGGTTAGCGCGTTCGGTGTAGCCGGCCGGCGTCCATGCGAGCAGGTCGTGGGCCGAGCACGAGGCACGGCACGCCCTCATGCAAGACAAACGCGCCGTCGGGAAGCTCGTCGAGCTGGGCCACGTGGTGGAGTTGCGTGCGTGCGCCGGAGGCGACCCGTTCGCTGTGGAGCTGCGCGTCTATCGCGTCGGCTCCGATCTGACCCGGATGCAGCTCGGCCCAGATCGCCGAGAAGCGATCGTAGTCCTCGCGGCGGCAGAGCGCGCACGGGCGATGTCCGGCGGCAAACGCGGTCGCCTCGTCGAGGAAGAACAGCTCAGTGAAGCGGCCCGGCTGCAGGAGCGCGCCACGCTGCCAGCCGCGGAACTCGAGCCGACAGGCGATCCAGCGCTTGCCGGCATAGCGCCGCCGAATGCGCCCCGTCTTGTCGTGCAGGCAACCTCGATTTCCGTATACGAGGCCGCGGGCGGAATCCGCGACGAGGTCGCCGAGCGGAGTGACCCGGTTCTGCAGCGGCATGTGCAGCGTCAAACGTAGCCGCGCCGCCGTGCGCGAGCTAGAAGTCACCCCGGACCGATGAATTCCGCCGCGAATGACGGTCAATGGAGAAACGGTCCCGGAGAGTAAGGCAGGTCACCATGACGTACACCGCTGATCCGCGCGTCGACTCGTACATCGATGCACTCCCGGACTGGCAGCAGGTCATCTGCCGTGAGGTCCGCGACTTGATCCATGCAGCCGACCCGGAAGTCGTCGAGACCATCAAGTTCACGAATCGACCGTACTTCGTGCTGCAGGGCAACATCTGCGCGCTGCTGGCGGCGAAGGACCACGTCAACGTCTTCCTCTACGACGGGGCGATCGTCCCTGATCCCGAGAAGATCATCACCGGGGGGCACGACAACAAGACCGCTCGCGCCGTGGCGATCCGTCAGGGCGACACCATCAACGCGTCCGCGCTGACCGCGATGTTCAGGCAGATCATCGCCAACAACAAAGCCGGCGGCTGGCGAAAGCTAAAGCGCGAGAGCTGACCCACGCTCGGCGGGAGTGGGCATGCGACGAACGCTCGCCGCAAGTAGGGCCAGCATCGGGGAGACCTCTCTCAGATCGAGCGGCGGGTCACTCGATGACAGGCCTGGCGATGGCGGGCGGCTCGCGGCCGGCGAGGAGCCAGCCGGCGGCGGTGGCGATCAGCGGGACGCCGACGACGATGAGAGCGAGGGAGAGCACCGGCACTCGACCGAGATAGCCGAGGTCGTCGTGGTACGTCGCCGCGAGGGCGACGTAGGCGCCGGCGACGCCGAGGAGCGCACCGAGGAGGGCGAGCGCGCCGGCGGTGGCCGCGGTCAGCGTGCGGCGGATCCTGCCCGTGGCTCCGGCCGCGGTCAGGGTGCGGAGGTCGCCTGCGCTCTCGCTGCGGATCAGCCCGACCGTCATCGCGAGGATGGCGAGCGCCAGGAGGGCACCCGCGGCGGTTGCGATGGCGATGGGCGTGGCGAGGGAGGCGCTCTCTCGCTGCGTCTCGATCGCGAGGCCGGCCTCGGCCGCAAGCTCACGGGCGGCGGCGATCTGCTCGCTCGTCAGGGGCCGGCTCGACTCGACGAGCCAGCCGGCCGGGACCTGCTTCCAGCCGTGGCGGCGAAGACCCGTCGAGGGTGACGAAGGAGGACGGCACGCGGCCGGTGTCCCCACCCCCGGAGCCGAGGACTTCCTGGCTGTCGATCCTCTGGACGTTCGTGACGGCGAGTTGACTCCTCGCCCGGATGTCCAGGATGACGAGCTCGTCGGTGGGGACGGTCGGGTCGGCCAGGAAGTCCGCGCTCGGATCGACAGTGGCGGGGTCGATTCCGAGGTGCCCGAGCAGGGCAGGCGTGGCGACGTAGAGACCCGATCCCCAGGTCCAGCTCTTGGGGTCGACTTGCCTCGCGAGACCGACGGTGACGAGGGCCCGGTCGCCCTCGACGTGACGATGGGCGGATCGCCGGGTTGGAGGGCCTTCCGAAGCGGGATCACGGCTGCCTGGCCGAGACCTGCGGCGAGTCTGGCGGACGCGCGCGGCACTCCGTGCGAGCTGGGCGGGCGTTTGGAGCGGGAGCGGGATGAGCTCCGGGTCGTTGCGTTGGACCCGTGTACACGCGGATCTGGCGGTCGGACAGATTGGGGAGCCCGGCGGCCGCCCGCTCGTCCTCCTGCTTCTCCTCGGCCGCCGCGGTTGATGACGACCGCCGCGGCGATGCCGAGGGCGAGGGTGATGGCGGCGAGTGCCGCACCGGAACGGGCCTGGTAGCGAGCGAGGTCTCGCAGCGCCAAGCGCGCGGCGATGGGGGCGCGCCCGGCCGCCCGGGCAAACAGGCGGATCGCCAGTGGGCCCAGGAGCAGAGTGCCGAGGATCGTCGCCACGAGCCCGGCGATGATGAGCGGCGGGCTGTCCCGGTCTGACAGTGCGAGACAGCCGATGCCGACCGCAATCAGCGCTGCGGCCGCGATCGCCGAGTGGCGTGCCGGCCTCGGCTTGGGCGGTCGCCCCGAGAGCGCGAGCACGACGGGGAGGCGGGCGACGGTTCGGCCAGGCCACCAGGCAGCGGCCGTTGCACCGACGACTGCGAGGACGACGGCCATCGCGATCAGAGCCCAGGGAAGGCTGAGCCGGTCGATGCGATGGTCGACCGCGGACTCGAGTGTCGGGGCGAAGACCACCCACAGCGCGAGGCCCACGATGGTCCCGATGAATGCGGCGATCGCCCCGACGACGGCGCCGTTGGTCAACAGCACGAGACGGAGGTGCTTCTCCGTGGCGCCGACGGCAGCGAGCATGCCGAGCTGGCGGAGCCGTCGCTGCGCGACGACTGCGAAGCCTGCGGCGGCAACCAGCGACGCAAGGAGGAGGAAGACGGTGGCCACGGAGAACATCGCCAACGTCTCGGCCGCACCGCTGACGTCGTTTCCGTCGGGTCATGGAGCCCGCGAAGGCCGAGCTGGAGCGCGAGCGAGAGTCCAGGGATTGGAAGAAGGAGTCGGTCGATGTCGACCCGGCGCTCGCGTCGACGAGCACGTCGACCCGGTCCGGGCTCGCGGAAGAGGGGGAGACGAGTGCGAACTCGTCGCTCAGCTCGCTCGGGTTCTCGACGATGCCCACGACTGTCCGTCGTCGCCCGTCGAGCGCGAGGCCTGACCCGATCTCGAGCCGAAGAGCCTCCGCCACCCCGTTGGTGACGGCGACCTCGCCAGGGCCTGCCGGGTAGCTGCCGCGGCGGAGAGCGAGCAGCTCGCCTCCGTAGGCGCCGGTGGGGATCTTGCGATCGGTAATCCACCGTCTCGAAGCTGCCGGGGACGCGCACGGAGCGGTGGCCGATGACGTCGATCGTTCCGAACGAATTCTTGGCGGAGTCGAGCCCCGCCTGGAGCTTTCGCGGATCGGAGGCGTCGAAATGGAGCAGTAGGTTGGCCGAGCCGAAGTCGCTGTTGTCGGCGGCACCCGAGTTGGAGGCGACCGTGATGCTGCCGATTGCGGCCGCCACCGCGACGGCAAGAGAGCGGCCACCAAGATCTGCTGGCGCCACTCGCGGCGGAACATGCGCCACGCCCAGCGGACAAGGGCGCGGCGGGCGGCAACGCCGCCGTTTCTCGGCCCGCGCAGCGTTGAGCGGTGAGCGAGCGTCGTCATCGTCGATCACCAGCCGCGAGGAGCGACTCCGGGCCGGGCGGCGCGACCGTCTGGTCGACGACATGGCCGTCGCGCAGGAACACGACGCGGTCGGCCCATGAAGCCAGGTGCGCCTCGTGGGTCACGACCACACCTGCGACACCGCGCTGCGTGGCGGCCCGCAGCAGGCGCATGACGGCCTCGCCGTTCACGGAGTCGAGCGCACCGGTCGGCTCGTCGGCGAGCAGCAACCGCCGCTCGCCAACGATCGCCCGGGCGATCGCGACCCGCTGGCGCTCGCCGCCCGAGAGCTCGTCGGGGAAGCGGGCCGCCCGCTCGGCGACTCCGAGCTCCTCCAGTGCCTTGAGGCCGGTTGCGCGGGCAGCTTTCGCGCCGACGCCGTCGAGCTCGAGGGGCAGGGTGACGTTCTCGGCGGCCGTCAGCCCCGGGAGCAGGTTGAAGTCCTGGAAGACGTACCCGATCGACCGGCGGCGCATCTTCGCCTGATCCGAGCGCGAGACGCTCGAGAGGTCGACGCCGTCCACGAGCACCTGGCCGCGGGTCGGCTGCTCGAGGCTGCCGGCGATCGTCAGGAGCGTGCTCTTGCCGGAGCCGCTCGGCCCCATGATCGCCACCAGCTCGCCGGGATCGACCAGAGGTCGACAGCGACGAGCGCATGCACCTCGGTGGGGCCGGACCCGTAGATCTTCGATACCTGGCGCAGTTCGAGTGCGTGAGTCATTGCGAAACCTCCATCGTGCGAGTTGGTTCGAGAGACGTAGCCGGCGCGGCGACCGCTGCGGCGGGCGGGAGCTGCTTCAAGCGGACCTCGGCGGCATCGAGCCAGCGGACGATCGCCTCCAGCCGGAAGAGCTCGGCATCAGTGACGAGCGCCAGCGCCACGTCATCCTCTCCGGCGGCCGCCTTGACCTGGGTGTAGCGCTGCATGATCTCGATCACGTGCCGGCGGTGCACCTGCAGGATCTCGTGGATGTCGGTCCCGGGGATCTGCAGCGCAACCAGCACCTTGATCACGAGCTCGTCGCGCGGAGGAGGCACAAGCTCAGGCGGCGTGCGAAGCCACTCGGCCAGCTCTCGATCGCCGTCGGACGTGATCCTGTACCGCTTCTGCGATCGCTCGCCTTCCCCGTCGTCGGTCTCGACGAGCCCGTCCCGTTCGAGGCGCTGGAGGGTCGTGTACACCTGCCCGACGTTGAGTGGCCACACCTCGCCCGTCCGCGACTCGAACTCGTTCTGCAGCCGCAGGCCGTACTTCGGCCCTTCGCTGAGGAGGGCAAGGAGGGCGTGGGGGACGCTCACGACTGGCTCCATGTAGTAAGCATACTGAGTAATATACCGGGTATATCACTGGGATGCAAGTATCGCAGCTCCTCGCCGGTCGCGTTGCCAATGTGGCCCACTACTTGCGGAAGCACTACTTCCAGCCGGTGAACTGAGCCGCCACGCCGGGCGGCGACGATCGCGACGGAAGCGGCTGCGACGAGCAGCCGCTTCCGGTCAAAGTCGCGAGGTTCTCACGTTTTTTCGGCGACGGGTCGGGCGTAGCGTCAAGCCCATGCGGAGGTACCTCGTCGAGACTTTCCTCGAGCCCGACGCGCCCGGTGAGTGCACGGCGCGTGAGTGGCGAGTTCGTTCGGCCGCCGGCGAGTTGAGACGACGAGGGATCCGCGTTCGCTTCGACCGAGCTATCCGCGTTCCCGAGGACGGGCTCTGCGTGTTCGTCTTCGAGGCTGCGTCCGGACGCGAGGCCACACTCACGGCCCAGCTGGCGCAGCTCAACCCCTTCCGGGTCGTCGAGGTAGTTCGTCCCAAACGAGGGTCAGTCGCTGGCTAACCGCGCTAGCGGAACGCGTTCTGGCCTGTGAGCGCTCACCGACGGCTTGAGGCGATCATGGCACCAGCTGACGTAGTAACCATGGGCCGCGAGCGCCGTGTTAGCGAGCGCGCGTTCTCGGGGATGCCGTCCATCACGAGGCTCCTCGCCTCGCTGTCGGTGCTCATCGACCCCGCCCGTCGCAGTGCGTTCTGACGGTGCCGATGAGCTCGACGACGTCCACGGGCTTCGAGATGTAACCGTCGAAGCCGGCGGCCAGGAAGTGCTCGCGATCGCCATGCATCGCCTGAGCAGTGAGCGCGAGCACTGATACGGACGCGGTGCGCTCGTCCGCACGAAGTCGCCTCAGCGCCTCGACGCCGTCGACGTCGGGGAGCTGGATGTCCATCAACACCAGGTCCGGCCCATGCTCGACTGCCAGCTCGAACGCCTGCCTGCCCGTGGTCGCCTCCAGCGTGCGGTACCCCGTCGCCGCGAGGACGTCCCGGAACAGCTTCATGCTCTTCTCGTTGTCCTCGACGATGAGGACCCGTTCCCCTGCCATGACTACGACAGCCTGGCGGGCAGTGTGAACACGAAGGTGCTGCCCTTCCCGAGCTCGCTGTCCACCCAGATACGGCCACCGTGCAGCTCGACCAGCCGCTTCGACAAGGCGAGACCGAGACCCGTCCCCTCGCGCTGCTCGAGCCCCAGATCGGTCTGTTGGAACTCCCCGAAGATCCGGTCGTGATCCTCCGGGGCGAGGCCGGGGCCAGTATCGGCCACGGAGACCCTGACCTCGCCGTTCACCTGTGCCGCGCTAACGGCGACTGCGCCGCCGTCGGGTGTGAACTTCACGGCGTTCGAGAGCAAGTTGAAGATCACCTGCCTGATCCGCCGTTCGTCGCCCTCGACGAGGTCGACCTCGGGATCCGCCGAGTACGCGACCCTGACGCCGTCCAGCGTCGCCCGCTCGCGCACCATGACGACGCCGCTCTCGAGCGCCTCCCGCAGCGAGAACGGCGCGACCACGAGCTCGACCTGCCCGGCCTCGACCTTGGACAGGTCGAGGACGTCGTTGATCAGGGAGAGGAGATGGTGCGCCGAGGAGAGGATGTCGTCGAGGTACTCCTCCTGCTTCTCGTTCACCTCGCCGAACATCCTCTCCCGCAGCACCTGCGAGAAGCCGATGATCGAGTTCAACGGCGTTCGGAGCTCGTGCGACATGTTCGCGAGGAACTCGGACTTGTGCTTGCTGGCAGTCTCGAGCTCGCGATAGAGGCGGTCGAGCTCGTCGTTCATCCGATTCACGTTCGCGGCGAGCGCGCCCAGCTCGTCACGGTTGTCCACGTCGACGCGGCCGGTGAAGTCGCCCGCCGAGATCGCGGCCAGGCCGATGTCGATCCGCCGGATCGGCCCGATCACGGACCACGCGAGAGCGAGCCCCAGGAGCAGCGCGAGTATCATCGCCGCCACCGCAACGCCTATGAACCGGTTCCGCTGGCTCGCATATGAGCTCTCGTTCTGCGCGATCAGCGCCTCTGTCGCGACCGTCGTCGCGCTCGCCAGGTCGCCAGCGGTCTGATAGAGCTCGGTGGCGAGCCGGTGTGCCTGGTTGCGGTGCGCCCTCTGCTGGATGTCCGAGTCGCCGCGGATCGAGGACTCGACGATCTTGTCCATCACATTCTCGAGGCTCTGGCTCCTGGCGCGGATGTCGCGCAGGACTCGCAGGTCCTCTGCTGGCGGGACGAAGCCGAGGCGCTCGGCGCTCGTCTCGGGCCGAAGACGGACGAGCGCACTCTGGACTGCCTGGTCGATCGCGACCTCGGTCTTGTCCCGACCCTCCGGCACGATCGAAGGGTTGACCGCGTAGAAGTCGGGCCCGGGATTCTCGTTCATGATTCGGCGGATGGCCCGTGTGTCGCTCTCGAGCCTCCCGTACGCGAGGGCGCGCTCCTGAAGGACTCCGAGCCTCGCGGCGCGGTCGTTCGACTGGCCGAGAACACGGAGCCCGAGCACACCGACGACGACCACAAGGGCGGCGATCCCCGCGAACGCGATGAGGAGCTTCGTGTGGACCTTCGCCGGCAGGCGGCCAACTCCGCGGACGACCAGATTGTCGCTCGGGTCCCGCGACCGTCGCTCCCCGGCCGGAGACGCCTGGTCGGGCGGTGACCGAGCCTCGAACACGACCTCAGCGACTTAGGGTCGCCGACGCTCCGGCCACGTTTGTGATCAGCCAGCGCCCGTTGATCCTCGCGACGTCAGTGTCGGCGGCCGTGGTGGAGGCGACCTTGCCCGTCTTGGGATCGACGTAGACGCACTCGAAGTAGAGCGTGCCTCTGTCGCCGTTGACCGTGATCCGCACCTTGTAGATGGGCGTCTCGGAGACCCAGTTGTTGGTCATCGACCTCGACGTGAGCCAGAACTGAATGATCTCCTTCTTCCCGGCGGCGGTCGTTCCCGGGAACGTGAACGTCGCGTCCGGCGCGTACAGGCTCGTCATCAGGGCGACGTCCTTCCTCGTTGTCGCCCGGTGGAAGTCCCGCTGGAGCTGATCGATCTGCCACAGGTCCGAGTTCCGCCGCATCTCAAGCTCGGAGGCCGAACTCGCGCTCGAGCCTCCGGAGGCGGCGATCGCACCAACGAGCACGCCCACTGCGACTGCGACTACTGCCACGGCTGCCACGACGAGCTTGCGCATGCGAAGGGCCTCCTCTCGCTCGGATCCGTGTACGTGACGATGTTCACATACTGACGCCGTTCCGTCCAGTGTCTGGCGTCAACGTAGGGTTCGCCCGTTCACGTGCCTACCGTGCTCGCTGGTCGTTCGAGCGGTGTGCTAGCACACCTATCCGCGGATGCGCGCGACTCGGTACCCGCTCGGCGACAGCGCGATCTCGACGGTCTGCTCCAGAGACGCGCCCTCGAGGCGAGCGACGATGACGGGAAATTGATCCCGCGCGGCTTCGAGCCAAACAGTCACGCGACGTAACCGCAGCGCGGGTCGTCGCTTCTGCAGATCGGCGGCGATCCGCATCGCCGTGCCCCGGTCGAGTGTCGAGTCGACACCTTTCGAGTCACGGATGACGACGGGCGGAAGCCGGGTTGCACGTGCCGCGGGCTGTGCGGCCACGGCCTCCGCTCCGGTGTGCGTGCCGGCTACCACCAACGCGCCGGAGTACGTCACGACCCCCGCGGCCGCCAGGGCGACGACGCTGCGCCGGCCGGGTCGGATCGAAGGCAGGATCACCGCCAGCGGCCGGGCAGCACAGACGACGGCGAGTGCCGCGAGCACTGCAACCTTGGCCCAGAACTCCGTCGGCGAAAGCGCCACCAAGAACGCTGCGAGTAACGCCACCGAGCTACCGAACGCGACACGCCGCCTCTTCCCGGCCGGAACCGTCTTCGGATCGGTGAGCATGAAGAAGAGAAAAACGAGGATCTCGGGTGAGAAGGCGAGGATGCTCCAGAAGTGGAGTCCCTCGACTGGGCCGAGATGCCAGCGAGCGGTCATGGCATGTCCTGTCCCCGCGATCACGGCCACCGCCGTCACGAAGACGAGCCAGAACGAAAGCGCCATCGCGAGGAGCCTGAGCCGCGAGAGGATTACAAAGCCCCCGACGACGATGATCGCCAGCGCGAGCGCGAGAGCCGGCGACATCGGGCCCCACCAGAGGTCCAGCGGATCAGCGTGCTCGGGACCCAGCGCGAGAAAGCAGAGGACGAGCCCGAAGTTCGACGGATTGAAGACGTGGGTGCCACGGAAGCGGATCAGGTACTTCGAGAGCAGCGAGATGGCTGCTGTTCCAGCGAAGATCCACCAGCCGTTCGTGCTCCACCAATCCCCGTGCTCGGTACCCGGCACGCGCAGGATGAATGCGACGCCGTTGCCCGTGAGAAGCGCGCTCGCAGGCCAGACGAGCGCTCGCTGCCGCCTCAGGACGATGGCTACTTCGAGCACGGCGCACGTCACGACCGAGATCAGGATCTGCGCGATCGAGAGACGGAAGTCGAACGCGACCTGCCCCAGGACCTGCAGGGAGATGATCACGGCGGCCAGGTGCAAGCGGGGGTCGCGGGCGCTCGGCAGCACTACCGGGTAGTGCATGCCTCGAATCGCGACTCCCGTGGGGCTCGTCATGGCGCCAGGCACGGTCATGCCTTGGCTCCGCCGCAGTAACGGCGCACCTGATCTGCGAAGTCCCTGACGCTGATCGGCTTCTCGAGGACGCCGACAAAGCCCGCTGCCCGCAGCCACTCGCCTCCATCGAAGAGCGATGAGGTCAGCGCGACGACCGGAATCCTGGCTGTCCGTGGGTGTCCACCGAGCGCCCGCGCAACGTCGATGCCGTCCATGTCCGGGAGCCGTAGGTCCATGAGGATCACGTCAGGGCTGTGCTCGCCCGCGAGGGCGATCGCTTCCGCGCCGTAGGCCGCCTCCACCGTCCGGAACCTCCCGGCATGGAGCACATCCCGCGCGAGCTTCCGGTTCTTCTCGCTGTCGTCGACGATCAGTACGAGCGGAGGCTCCGACTCCGTGGCTGGAGAAGGAGACGTCACCGCCGTATCCTCAGCCTGATGCCCATCCGGCTCGTGCTCGCCGAGGATCAGTACTTCGTCCGCGAGGGCATTCGGCGTCTGCTCGAGACCCGGGAGGAACTCGAGGTCGCGGCCGTCTGCGACGACCTCGACTCGCTGCTCGCCGCGGTCGACGCACACCGACCCGACGTCGTCGTCACGGACATCCGCATGCCGCCGGGCAATGGCGACGAAGGCATCCAGGCCGCCTTGCGGCTCCGCGAGACGCACCCGGACGTCGGCGTCGTCGTGCTCAGCCAGTACGCGACCCCGAGCTTCGTCCTCGATCTGCTGGAGGGCGGGAGCGAGCGGCGCGCCTACCTCCTGAAGGAGCGCGTGAAGGACGTCGAGCAACTCGTGGCCGCTATCCGCGCCGTTGCAGAGGGCGGCTCCGTCATGGACCCGAAGGTCGTGGAGGCGCTCGTCGCCGAGAACGCCCGCAGCGAGGAGTCGCCGCTCGGTCAGCTGACTCCGCGTGAGCGCGATGTCTTGCGCGAGATGGCCGAGGGAAAGAACAACGCCGCGATCGCCGCCTCGCTCTTCCTGACCGAGAGGTCGGTCGAGAAGGTGATCCACTCGATCTTCCTCAAGCTCGGGCTGACATGGGAGCCGGCGGTCCACAAGCGGGTCAAAGCTGTGATCCTCTACCTCGCGGAGAGCGCATAGCGTCATCGTGAGAACGGCAGGGAGCCGGAGACGCGCCTGCCGCCGTTCGGCTCAGACTCCAACGTCACCCGCCCGCCCAGCGCCGAGACGCGGTCGCCCATGTCGCCAAGCGCGTAGCCAGACGCCACAGCGCTGTCCTCGGCGACCTCGAACAGGACTGCGTCGCCTTCAACCCGGACCTCGATCGTCGCTCGCGCACCCTCGCCGGCGCGCTCGAGCACCTCCAGACAGCAGAAGTACACAGCCCCCGCAATCTCGGGCGGGTAGCGCGTCCCCGTCTCGACCTCGATGCGCGTCGGAACTCCTGCACTCACCGCAGCCGCGCGCAGTGCCGCACCGAGCCCGCCTGCCTCGAGCAGGGGCGGGTAGATCCGATGCGCGAGCTTCCCCGTCTCCTCCAGGGCCAGCTGCACTTCACGGCCCATGTCCTCGAGCAGCGCGTCTGCCGCGAGGGGATCGGCATCGACCAGATCGCGCGCGAGCTGGAGGTTGACCGCGAGAGCGACCAGGTGCTGCTGCGGACCGTCGTGGAGCTCGCGCTCGATTCTGCGGCGGTCTGCATCGTGGGCGACAGCCAGCCGCTCGCGGGACGCGCGCAGCTCTTCGACTTCGACGCGGAGCCGGTCGAGCGATTCCTCCGTCGTCTCGACATGCGAAAGCTCCGTTGAACGACCTCCTGCTCGAGGGCTACCGGAAGTTGTCCGTCATCGAACGGTCGTCGTCAAGGGGCCCAGCACCCCGTCGCAACGGGAGGGCAGCCTCCCGGCTCACTTGCCTGCCGCCACCGTAGTCCCGGCTTCAGGCGCCTCCTAGCGTGGTCGAGTCGAACGAGGAGGGAGGTGAAGGAGCTGCCCACGTATCCAGTCGAATCCGAAAGGAAGAGAGAGATGACAGAGAACTTCCGGGCGGTGGCCAAGGGATCACTCATGGCATGTGCCGCCCTCATGACGGTCGTCGCGGTGCTCTATGCGCGACCGGCCGCAGGCGCCCAGCCGCCGCCAGCGGCTGACCCGGCAGTCATCCGGGCCTGGGACGCGATCGCGGTGAGCACGATCGCAGGGCCGGCACCAAACGGAGCCGGAAAGGCGAACGTGGAGGCATTCCTCTGGTTCCCGTTCGTCCAGGCAGCGGTCTACAACGCGGTGAACGGGATCACGGGCGAGTACGAGCTGTACAAGTGGAATGTCAAGGCCCCGAAAGGAGCTTCTCCGCAAGCCGCGGCGGCGGCGGCGGCACACGGGGTCCTGATGGAGTACTTCGGCACGGGTGACTACGCCAACAGCGAGGCGATCGCGGCGAACCTGAATGCTCAGCTTGCGACGTCCCTCGGGCAGATCCCCGACGGCCTGCCGAAGGAGCAGGGCATCCGCTATGGCGAACGGGCTGTCGAGCGTCTCGTCGAGCTTCGCCTGAACGACGGCCGGAATGCTTCAGTCACGTTCGACGAGCCGCTGGCCGCCGGCGTCTGGCGACCGACGCCGAATGGTATTCGTCCCGTTCTTCGATCCGTGGTTGGGTCAGGTCGAGCCGTTCGTGATGGATTCTCCCAGCCAGTTCCGACCGGGTCCGCCGCCCGCGATCTCGTCTGATCTCTACGTCGAGGAGTTCGAGGAGGTCCGTGATTACGGCGCCGCGACTGCTCCCCTGCGGACCGTCGGGCCTGGATCACAGACCGAGACCGCGCTCTTCTTCACCGACGTAACGATTGGACCGCTCCACGCTGGACTCCGCGACCTGGCGACGCGCCGGGCGCTGGACATCAGCGACAGCGCACGCCTGTTCGCAGCGGTACCGTCAGCATGGGCGACGCAGCCATCGCGGTCTGGGACGCGAAGTTCCACTACGGCTGGTGGCGTCCGATCACCGCGATCCGCGAGGCCGATACGGATGGCAATGACGATACGACCGGGGTTCTGGATTGGACTCCGCTGATTGTCACGCCGCCCTATCCGGACTGGACGAGCGGTCTGAACGGCGTGGTCGGTGCCGCCAGCACCGCACTTTCGCAGCTCAGCCCGGACGGCCTGATGGACCTCAACCTTACGTCAGTCAATGCAGGAGGAGTCACACGGCACTACGACGTCGCCGCGGACATCCAGCACGACGCAATCGACGCCCGCGTCTTCTCGGGCATTCACTTCCGTACCGCCGACGAGGTTGGCGCCACGCAGGGGACGCAGGTCGCGAACTGGGCGCTCGACCACTACTTCGCACCAGCGAACTAGACCGAGCATCACTGCGAGCCGGGCGGAACCACACATCCGCCCGGCTCCGGCATGGAGCGGAGTTTGGAGACTCGGCCGAGATCCTCGAGGCGGCCAAGACGGGATACTGTCCAGATTCGGTTCGCCTGTCTCGAGGAGGAGATCATGAGCGTCTCATGTGAGGGACGCTGCACCTGCGGAGCGTTCGCAACTGGCTTACGTCCGATCCACTCTTCACCCATTGCTGCCACTGCCTGAACTGTCAGTGGCAGACCGGAAGTGCCGCCGTTCGCGACCGACGCTCGGGGCTCATCCGCTCACAGGAGCGCGTTCTGCGTCGTCATACTCGGCATCGTCGCGCTTCTGACGTGAGAAGCAGGGTGCACGATCGAACGTCGGGCTCGCTCGCTGGTCGGGTGACCAGGTAGCGTTGCCTCCGTACTCCGGACGAGGAGGAAACGATGACCACCTTGCGTGACGACGAGATCGTGACCCTCGCGACCGACGCCGGGCGGCTCGAGCCGACGGCGGACGCCGACGGTGACGACTCCGACTCGACCGACGCGGACGCCGACGACACAGACGCGGACGCCGACGACGCAGACGCAGACGCGGACGCTGACGACGCAGACGCAGACGCGGACGGCGCGGACGCCGCGTAGAGCGGCCGAGGCGGCGCTTGCGCGCTGCCTCGACCCGTTCGACGCCGCGACCTTTTCCGCCGAGCACTGGGAGCGGCGTCCGCTCGTCGTCGCGCGCGACGAGCCGGGCCGCTTCGATGACCTGCTCTCGGAAGCCGACGTCGAGCGGCTCGTCTGCTCGACGGCGATCCGGTATCCGGCCTTGCGGCTCGTGCGCGAAGGCCGGCAGCTGGCTGTTGGCGAGTACACGAGCGACCTCTCGTGGCGCCCACCGTTCACGAGCATCGCCGACGTTCCCCGCATCCTGGCCGAGTGGGAGGCCGGGGCGACGATCGTCCTCCAGGCGCTCCACGTCAACTGGCACCCGCTCGCCGTGTTCTGCCGCCTGCTCGAGGAGGCGCTCGGCTACGGCGTGCAGGCGAACGCCTACTACACCCCGCGCGGGTCGCAGGGGTTCGCCGTGCATCACGACACGCACGACGTCCTCGTCCTGCAGGTTACGGGCGAGAAGCGGTGGCTCCTGTACGAGCCGCTGCTCGAGCTGCCGCTCAAGCACCAGCGCTATTCGCCGGCGCTCGGCGCGCACGGCCAGCCGACCGACGACCTCGTGCTCCGGGCTGGCGACACGCTCTACCTCCCGCGCGGGTGGCTGCACCAGGCCGAGACGTCCGCGACCGACTCGCTCCACCTGACGATCGGTATCGCGGCACACACATGGCTCGACGCGGTGAAGGACGCCCTCGAGGCGTGCGAGGACGAGCTCGCGTTCAGGCGCGGTGTCGGGAACGGCGCGGCCGACGGCCTCGTCGACCTCCTGGCCGAGCAGCTGGAGCCAGGGCGGGTGGAGCAACGCCGCCGGCGACGGTTCCTCGACTCGCGCCGGCCCATCCTCGAAGACGGGCTCTCGCAGCTGAGCGCCCTCGAGCGGCTGGATACCCGGACGCGGCTGGAACGGCGGGAGACGGTGATCGCCGACCTCGAGGAATGGTCCGGCGGCCTCGCTCTCGTCTTCCAGGGGAAGGAGGTTCGCTTCCCCGCGCACGCGGCACCCGAGCTTCAGGCGTGCTTCGAGAGCGAGGAGCCGTTCGGCATCGCCGACCTGGCCGGGGACCTCGACGTCGAGGGGCGGCTCGTCCTCGTCCGCCGGCTCGTGCGCGAAGGCTTCCTGCGGATTACCGGCTGAGCACGCGGTGCGCGGTCACGGTATGGCGACGGGCTCGCTTCGGCTCGGCTGAATCGCACGTGAGGTACACGGGCTCGTCCGCAATCGTCGCGACGACGTCGATCTCGTGGACCGCCGTGTCCGGAGCCTGGAAGAGGACACGCCACGCCTCGTCTCCCTGCGAGCTCGAGCCGAGGAAGGTGAGATCGCCGATTCCGAGGAGCCCTTCCGACTCCCGGATCGCCTGCTCGGCAGCCTGCACCGGGAACGAGTAGGCGCTGCGCCCGCGGTAGCGGTCGAGGTCGACGCGCCCGGCGGCATACGTCGCGAGCAGCTCGCCTGCGTCGCCCGGGCCTACCCGTCCGAAGTACAGGCCGTGCGGGAGCGCGACCACGTTGCCCGCGAAGCGGTCGCCGCCCACGTGCGTCGACTGCCACACGCGGCCGGTCTCGGTCTCGTGTCGCAGCGCGTCGTAGAGCGGGCGTCCGTGCTTCGCACAGCACCGGTCACGCTTGCCGTGCGTGCAGACGATGAGCAAAGGCCCCTCGACGGGCGTCGCCGGAGCGCCGTCGGATGTGAGAGCCGCCGCGAAGTCGAGTCCGCGCACGTCGTCCTGGTGCTCGACCTCGAGCTCGAAGAACCGCTCCTCGCCAGGTCTCGAGCTACCGAAGAACACGCGGCGTCCGGTCTGCGAGCGGCGCTCGGGTTTCTTGACGAACAGGAGGCGTGAGTGCTCGAGGGCGGCGAGCTGTCCTCGCAGGTGCGCCTTCAGCTCTGGCGAGAGCAGGCTCCCGCCGAGCACGTCCCGCGTCCAGGCCCCGCGGTACTCGATCAGGATCCAGTGGTCGATGCGGCTCGCGGTCGCTACGAGCGGCTCCTGGGCCGCGCTCGAAACGGCCGCGCAGAAGGCGCGCCGCGTCTCCTCGACCCTTGGTGGTGCGCTCACGACAGCCACCAACCTACGGTAGCCGATCAGTAAGGGTGCCCTTACGTTGCGTGTAAGGCATGCGAGGGGGCTCCGGCCGTCGGAGCCGCCCGCGACACGGGGCATGAGCGAGCCCAGGGCTGAATGAAAGTGCCTGCAAATGAGCTACGAGCGACGGGACTGGAACCCGGAACCTCCGGTGACGGGCCGGTTGTGGCGCTTCCGGCCCGAGCGGGGATAGGCGGGGATTTCCGCCATGAGCAGGGCCTTTCGACCCTCGCATCGCGGGGATTCGCGGGGAAGAGACGGGACCGTGGCATTGCGAAGATGGCCTCAGCGGTGACGAGTGCGCGGCCGATGGATGTTCTTCAGTCTTCCATTGTCGGCCTGGACCGTGTCGAGGAACGCCAGCACGCGCTCGGTGAGCAACGCCGCAGCGGCGGCGTCGTACGACGGGAGCGAGGAGTCTGCGAAGAGGTGCTCCGCCCCCGGGTAGAGGAAAAGCTCGGCTTGGTCGGTCGAGTCGACGAGGGCTCGCGCGGCCTCGAGGTCCTCGGCGAAGAACGGGTCGTCGTCCTTGCCATGCACCTGCGCTGGGACGCCGTCGGGCCACGCCTCCCCGAATTCCGAGGCCGGGAGACACGCGGACATGAGCAAGGCGCCGCCGGCGCCCGGCCGCGTCTGCGCGAGCTGCTGGGCGATCATGACCCCGAAGGAGAACCCGGCGTAGACGGCCTCGGGGCCGATCCCGTCGGCGGCGGCCACTCCGCGCTCGGTCAGCGCGCCGAACCCCGCTTCGCGCGCGTAGACCATGCCCTCCTCGATTGTGTCGAACGTACGCTCGTCGAACAGGTCCGGGGTGTGCACGGTGTGCCCGGCCCGCCGCAACTCGTCGGCGAACGAATGCACTCCCTCGGTCAGCCCCTGGACGTGGTGGTACAGCACAACCTCGGTCATCCCCGATTCCTCCTTAGCTAATTGATCCATAAACTTGGAACATTTCACAATGTTAGTCTATTCGGCCGTGGCTGGCAAGCCGTCTCCCCCTGACTACGACCTCGCAGACCGAATCGCGCTCACCGAGCCCTCCCAGGTGAAGGCGATCAGCCATCCCCTCCGCACCACGATCCTGAGCCTGCTCCACGAGCGGGCGGCGACGGTGACCGAACTGGCGGTCGCGCTCCACCGGCCGAAGAGCACGGTCGCCCACCACGTCAAGGTGCTCACCGAGGCCGGACTGGTGCAGGTGGTGAGGACCCGGAGGGTGCGGGCGATCGAGGAGCGGTTCTACGGCCGCACCGCACGGATGTTCTACGTCGGGGTCGAGCGGAGCCCGGACGGCGACGAGCTGCCTCGGGACTTCAACGACTTCGAGGTCGCCGCTCGGGAGTCGGCCGCGGCGTATCGGGACGGGAAGTTGTGGGGCTTCATCCGGCACGCCCGCATCTCGGAGGCGCAGGCGGCGGACTTCTGGGAGCGTATGGCGGAGCTGGTGGCGGAGTTCGACCAGCTTCCGCGGTCGGGCGAGACCGTGTATGGCTTCGCGGTCGGCGTCTATCCCACCGACCATCCGACCCTACCGGGGAGCCGCGAGTAAAGACGCCGCCTGGCTGGCGACTCGCGGCTGCCTCGCTATCCGCCGCCTTCTGCTTCCTCGACGAACGAGGCACCACCAAGACGAAACTGTGGGTGCACGAACGGTCCTGCGCGCGTGGGATCTGCGGGGGATGAGCGGGACCGGTGGCTTAGAGACACGTCGGGCCGCATGGTTGAGCGGGGCGCTTTCGGATGTTTGCTGCCCGTTTGCTGCCCGCGACGGCGCGCCGCCACGCCGCTACGGATCGCGGCGTAGGCGACGCGAGGTCGTCTGGTCAGTCGCGGGTCACGACCAGCTCGCCGGTGTTGACGCTTCTCGAAGAACGTGACCTGCAGCGGGTAGGTGCCGGTCTGCTCGGCGACGTGCTCGAAAGCGGCGAAGTAGGCGTTCTCATCGTCGCTCCCGACGACCGGCGTTCCGTCGGGGTCGGCACGAAGGTAGTACTGGGGCGGTCTTGGTGTTCTCGATCGCGCCCACCAAGATCTTCGCCCGGACGTACACGCCCAGCGGCTAGGCGCTCGCCGGCATGCTCCGCTGGGGCGGAGCCGGCGGCATCGACGTGTAGTCGGGAGGGTTTCGGCGCCGCATCGTCTGCTCGTGCATGACGCGGACGGGTCGCGTGAGATCTGCGGCGACGGCGGCGTCGCCGACTGCAGACACGCGAGCGCAGGTGGGCGTCTGCAGGCCGCGCGGCAAGGAGCGCGCCGCGATATTGCGCGTGAAGCAGTTGCCCTTCCCCGAGCCCCGCGCCAGCGCGAGGTCGGCCCGACCGCTGCCGGTGACGACGTTCTGCGAAACGCGGTTGCCCCGCGGGTGCCACGGCGGGCCGGGTTCCGGGGCGCCTGGGTCGAACACGACGAACCGCGCGGTGGGGAAGATCGCGATCCCGTACCGCTCGCTGCGGCTCACGCGGTTGCTGCTGATCGCGTTCGCGTTGCCGCCGGCCACGGCGATCCCGATCCCGATGAAGCCGGCCAGGGGAGTTCGGATCGGGACGCGCGCGCGGCCGCTGTTCGTCACCGTGTTGCGGATGATCGTCGTGTGCGATTGCGGCGCGAGCGCCTCGTTCTCGTACGTGTTCGGCAGGATCCCGGCGCCGTTGCGGTCCCAGAGCGAGTCGCGGATCACGACCCCGGTGGCATTCGTGCCCGAGTATCCGACGGCGGACAGCGCGCCGACGACGTTCTCGATGGTCGCGCGGCACGGCCTGCACTCGCCGACGTAATAGGCGGCGTCCGCAGCGCCGGACACGTACGCGTGGTCGACCACGCCCTCCTCCCCGTCCTCGGCGTAAATGCCGTAGCCGCCGACGTTCCAGACGGTCACGTACGACGCGCGATAGCGGTCGGCGCCGTCCCAATACAGGCCGTTCAGCAGGAAGTCGTGGGCGGAGAGATTGAGGATCGAGACGCCGTCAGCGTGCACCACGATCCCGTGCCTCCGCTGGTTCGCGCCGTCGAGGACGACCTCGTTGCGATCGGCGCCCCGGATCGTGATGTCGTGCTTCGCCGGCGGGACGACGTTCCCGCCGGGATACATCCCGGGAGCGAGCACGATCGTGTCGCCGGGCTGCGCACGCGCGATCGCCTGCTGCAGCGTGGGCACGTCTTCGGGCACGTGAATCTCGGAGCGGGCAGCCGCCGGGCTCGCGGGACCGGTGACGAGCGATGCCGCAAGCGCCAGTCCCGCGAGCACGGCCGCGCGGGTTGCACGCCGCGATCGCACGCTGGAGAGCTTACGTCTGCGCCGTCGCCGGCACCCCTGCCCGGAGGAGGATCCTCTTCAGCGCGAGCGACGCTCGGTACCAGCCTCCGTGCGTCGTCTCGCCCTCCCAGAACGGCTGTCCGGGCTTCATGTAGCTCAGGGCGACCGGCTTCGCGAAGGGATAGACGCGCTGGACGACCCGGCTCTGGATGTTGTTCGGGCCGGGCACGACGTAGACGACGGTGTAGCGCGGCCCGAGCCTGCCGGCGGGGCGCGTTCGAAGTGTCGGGTCCGGCGTCTGCCCGAACATCTGTGCGAAGAAGCCGCTCCGCATGGTGAGCACGCCGAGCTGGGTGCCGACCGCCTCACCGTCACCCGCGATCGTGAGCGTGCGCTCGAGACCCTTCCCCGTGATCGATGCGCTCGCGGGCCCCTTCGCCGCGGCCACCGCCGGAAGCACGAATGCAACGACTGCGGCGGCTACGAGGTATCTGCGCATGGCAGTCCTTTCCTCGGAATGACACCGACGATACACCGGCGGTGCCGAGAAGGTTCCTTACGATGGCCGAGGATGGATCGCGACGAGTACCGCCGCACGAGCCTCGCGAACTGGACGAGGATGGCCGCAGGTTGGCAGTGCCGCCGGGCCGACATCGACAGGGTCTCGGTACCCGTGCGGAGGCGGCTGCGGGAGCCGCCGCGCAGGACGGCCGGGGAGAGCTGGGTCAAGTGCGCGCAGGCGAGGTGGGCCGCGAGGTCTGAAGGGGAGAGGAGCAGCGCGCCGTCGTCGCCGAGTCGCATCTGACAAAAGCTGACAAAAACGAGGGCTCGGAGTAATCCGAGCCCTCGTCAGCAGAGCAGAAATGGCTTGAACACAGGACGGGAGCGACGGAACTCGAACCCGCGACTTCCGGCGTGACAGGCCGACTGGGAACCCTCATGGCACGTCACCCGGCGTCACGGAGACGGCGGGCAAGCCCGCTTTCAGCACATTCGCCACTAGTCCGGAATGTGCTGTTGCGCCCCGTTACGACCCTCAGTGATGTGCAGATTGCTCCGTAACTTCTCGCGAACAGGCCCCACCGCTCGAGCACGTCGCGAGGGGGGAGGAGGCACCCCGTGCTTTTCGGCTACCCATCCGGTGTTGATCGTCTGGGGGCGCGGGCCGTGTTCGTACCATCGCCTCCCCCAAATCGGGCCTGCGCCGCCTGACGGCTGACACCCAGCGCCTCGGCGATTTGAGCCCACGTGTGGTCAGCCATCCTCGCCTCCTCGACCATCTTGGCCAAGACCGTCCTAGCCTCGACCTCGATGGTCGTCAGAGCTCGGATGGCAACCAGGGGTTCCTTGGTGATTCGCAGCAGGTACGAGGCTTCGGCTGCTGCTTGGCTGAAGTGCAGCGAGTAGACCGGGTCTCGATCACGGGAACCTTCGGCCACGAGCTCAGGCTACTGGCTATCGGAGGAATTGAGCAAGAGCAAATCCTAATGCGTTCGATCCGATCGTTGATCAGCAATTTGAATTGCCTCATATTTCTGGGGAATTACGCATGAGACCTTGACACAATATGCGATGAGGTTGATGATGCCGCCTTGACATCGTGATGTTCCAGGACAAGGAGGATGGCGCGAAATGAGACGTTCTTTCTGGTTGTTGGCAGCGGCCGTCGGCGCGTTGACGCTCTTCGCGGCGGCACAGGCTTTCGCGACCGCGGGCACGGGCGCGGTTAGCGCCTACATGGCTCGCGGTCCGGTGTCGCAGTCGGTCGTGATTGGCGTTCCCAAGACCGTGACAGCGACGAAGACGGTTCGTGTCCGCGTCAAGGGCAAGGTCGTGACTAGGAAGGTGAGCTTCACCTACCCAACGGTGACACCCCTGATGACGTGCGGGCAGGCCACGGCTTGCGATACGGCCTACCAGCAATTGACCATCGCGCCCGGCGGGTACACCGGCTGGCATACGCATCCAGGGCCGACGTTTGTCGCGGTCGCGCAGGGAGAGGGAACCCTCTACCACGGAATGTCGGGCTGCCCATCGTTCAAGTACGCGACCGGCGCAGGCTTCATGCAGCCTCCGACCGAAGTCCACAACATGAGAAATGAGGGTTCAACGCCGCTCGTGTTGTGGGCCTTCTATGCGCTTCCGCCCGGGACGAGTAACGCCGCAATCCGAATCGATCAACCTCAGCCCGCGGAGTGTCCGAACATTCCATAGTAGGTCGGGGAGGCAGACGGGCGTGGCCGTTCGCCGCGCCCGTCTCCTATCGGGTCGTGCCGGCAAGGGTTACTCGAGGGCACTTCGGGCCCTTCGCCGAGACGCCAGCCTCACAAGAAGGTGAGCCGGACGAGGGTCGGCTAGGCGCCCGTTCGCCAAGCTCTTCGCAAGACGCGGCCGGCTCGCAAGACGCCCATCCGCCGTACCAATCGCTGAAGCCCCTCTCCTGTTGATCCGTCCGAACGGTCTCTTCCTCGCGCTTGCTCTCCTGCTGGCCACAGCTGCGACCGTTTTTGGCGCCCTGGCCGTTCCTTCCGAGCATCACGGGGAGTCCGGAGCTGGCCACGACGAGCACCCCACCCAGGTCGCCGACCATGAAGGCGAGGAAGAAGAAAAGGACGTGCGCGACGCTGGCGAGGGACTCGCGGCCCTTGCCGTGTCGGTCTTTGCTATCGCGCTCGTTCCGATCGGCATCCGCACAAGTCGTTCCGCCGAGCCCCCGGAGGCGCTTCGCTTCGCGGTCGCGGTCGCGTCGGCGGGTGCCGCGACCATTCACTTCGCCGTCATCGATCAACACTTCGCGGAGTACTGGCTCTTCGGGGTGTTCTTCGTGGCCGTAGCTTTGGCTCAGCTGGGCTGGGTGGTCGCGGTCGTGAGCAATCCCACACGCACTGTCTACGTCGTTGGAGCTCTCGGCAATGCGCTCATCGCAGTGACTTGGGTCATTTCCCGAACGACCGGGTTGCCGTTCGGACCAGGGGCCGGTGAGCCTGAGCCCGTGGGCGTCGCGGATGTCGTATCGACGGCGTTCGAGCTCGCAGTCGTGGTCGGTACGGTCCTGCTGCTCCTGGGGCTTGGGCGGCGATCTTGGGAAGTGAGGTTCGTTCGACCCGTGGTCGCGATCGCTGCAATCGCCATCACAACACTTGCACTCGCCGGTCTTCCCGGTCTCTAAGCCCGAGCCTCGAGTTCCCACAGATCGACTTTCGAGCGAGCTCGGGCAAGGCGAAGGCCGATCTAAGTGGTGTGCGGTGCCCAGCTGGAGAACGAAAAGCCCCGCCCAGCAGGGCTTTCTTCGATGGAGCATACCGGATCGAACCGGTGACCTTCGGCTTGCAAATCAGGAAGACAAGGCGCGGAGCATCGCCCGAGGAGCAGGCACAGCGGGCTGCGCTCGCCGCAGCCGCAGCGGGTCTCGGACACTGAGTGCTGTGCAAACTGCTGGGCGAGCGGTCTGCTGTTGTCAGGGGAGAAGCGGCCCGCGCCACTGAACCGTGGAGTGATGCGGGCTTCCAGAGACGGGAGCGACGGGACTCGAACCCGCGACCTCCGGCGTGACAGGCCGGCGTTCTAACCAACTGAACTACGCCCCCTAGGCCGAGCAAGTGTAGCCGGGCGGCAGGGATCGGAGGCTGCGGCACGTAGCCTCACGGCACGTGTCCACCGCCGACTGGGTCGTCATCGGCATCGTCGCCGTCTCCGCGCTCTACGGTCTCGCGACGGGATTTCTTCGCGGCGCCTTCTCACTCGCCGGGTTCGCACTCGGCGCTTATCTGGGGGCGCGACTCGCGCCCGAGTTGCTGCGTGACGCGTCGCCGTACGTCCCGGTCGTCGCGCTCGGCGTTGCGATCCTCTGCGGGATGATCATGCGGGGGCTGGCGGGACTGCTCGCCAGCGTTCTGCGGACGAGCCTCGGCGTGATACCGGGGCTCCGCTTCCTCGACTCGATCGCCGGCCTGGTGCTCGGGTTGGTGGCGGGTGTTCTTCTGTGCTGGGCGGTGGGGGCCGTTCTTCTGTACCTGCCGGGCCAGTCCGATCTCCGCCGGTCCGTGCAGCGCTCGGAGATCCTCTCGCGACTGAACGACGAGTTTCCGCCCGAGCGGCTGCTCGACACGCTGGAGCGGGTCGATCCGATCGGCGTCTTCCTCGGCCCTCCGGCGATCGTGCCTCCTCCCGACTCCGCGCTCGCAAGAGATCCCGATGTCGTCGAGGCTTCGAAGAGCGTCGTCCGCGTGACCGGGATCGCATGCGGGCTCGGCGTCGAAGGCTCGGGCTGGATCGCTCGCCCCGGGCTCGTCGTGACCAACGCACACGTCGTGGCCGGAATCGAGCGGCCGCGTGTCGATCGTCAGGGCGGCACCGGGTACACGGCCACGGTCGTCGCCTTCGACGCAATGAACGATCTCGCGATCCTCCGGGTCCCCGGGCTCCGTGGTCGGCCGCTCCCGATTGCCGGGCCGGAGCGCGGCGCGCCGGTTGCGCTCGTGGGGTACCCCGGGAACGGCCCTCTGACACGGACACCCGGCCGTCTCGGCCGCACCCGGAAGGTTCTCAGCCGAGACGCCTACGGCGGCGGGCCTGTCTCCCGTTCGGTGACTGCGATCCGAGGTCTCGTCGAGCCCGGAAGCTCAGGCGGACCGGGAATCGACAGCGGAGGGCGTGTGCAAACGACGGTGTTTGCGCGGCGTCAGGGGGAGCGTGGCGGGTATGGAATTCCTTTCGAACCCGTTCAGGCGGCAATCGGCGAGGCTGGCACGCGTCCTGTGCCGTCGACGGACTGCACCCGCTAGATCAGGGTATTACGCGAAGAGGTCGAGTGCGGCATGTGGTTGCCGGAACGGCGGGATCAGGTAGACGCCCGCTGCGCGTTGGCGCGACGCCTCGACCAGCTCCTGGGCGAGGGCCAGGCCTGTCTCGGCGGCGTTCGGCCCTGCGTCTCGGAGTCGAGCCTGCACGTGAGCGGGCACGACGATCCCCGGAACCTCGTTATGCAGCCGGAGCGCTAGTGAGTAGCTCCGCACGTAGAAGATCCCGATCAGCAGCGGGATCGGGCACGTGCCTCCGAGTCGGGTCAGGAAGTCGTCCAGATAGGAGAGGTCGAAGAGCACCTGAGTCATCGCGAACTTCGCCCCGGCCGCGAGCTTCTGCTCGAATCTCTCGAGCTCGTAGTCGAGATCGTCCGCGGCCGGGTTGACAGCGACTCCGAGGAAGAACGACGTCGGCGCGTCGATCTCGCGGCCGTTGAAGTCCTCACCGGCGTTCATGCGCGTGATCACCTGCGAGAGGCCGATCGAGTCGACCTCGTAGACACCGCCTGCCCCCGGATAGTCACCCGCCTCGGGCGGGTCACCGGTCACCGCGAGCACGTTCCGGATGCCCTCCGCGTGCGCGCCGAGCAACATCGACTCGAGACCGGCGATCGACGCGTCGCGCGGTGTGAGATGCGGGATCGTCTCCAGGCCGACGACCCGCTCGATCGTCGCGGACGCGATGAGCCCGCTCATTCGCGCCCGAGCACGCGGGTTGTCGTTGACGTCGACGACGTCGACATGGCCGGACTCCTTCAGCCTCCGCGCCAGATCGAGCATCGCCTGAGCGTTGCCACCACGTGGCGGGTCGATCTCGACGGAGACGACGAACTCGCCGGTGCGGAGCTTGCGCTGGAGCAGTGTCTCGCGCTCCGGTTCGGCGGCTGCGACGACGATCTCGCGCTCGCGGATCGACGAGCGGTGCTCTCGGGCTTCGCGGCTCGTCCACCGCGTATCGGATCGCGGCGATCTCCGTCGGAGTCGTTCCGCAACACCCTCCGATGATTCGTGCGCCGAGTTCGCGCGCATGCGCGGCGAACTCGGCGAAGTACTCGGGAGTGGCGTGCGGGAAGATGATGCGCTGACCTGCGAGGCTCGCCAGACCGACGTTCGGGAGCGCCGCCAATGGCTTGCCACTGCTGCCCATCCGCTCGATCGCGCGTAGCGCTGCTTGCAGACCGAGGCCGTGATTCGCGCCGATCGCGGCGACGTCCAGATCGTTGAGTGCGGTCGCAGCTTGCTCCGCCGAAACTCCACCGAGGGTCTGTGCGTCCTCGTCGAACGTGAGGAGCGCGACGATCGGAAGCGCGGATACGTCCCGTACGGTTGCGATTGCGGTGGCAAGATCGTCCAGGTCGTAGAACGTCTCGATCATGAACAGGTCGACGCCTCGCCCCTCCAGGAGCTGCGCCTGCTCGGCAAAGACCGCGCGCCGCTCCTCATGGAGTCCCCCGATCTCGCCGAGGGGGCCGATCGACCCTGCGATGAACACGTCTTGCCCCGAGACCTCACGGGCGTCCCGGGCGATCTTCACCGCGGATTCGTTGATCACGGCGACGTCGTCCTCGAGGTAGTGCTCTGCGAGCTTTCGTCGGTTTGCGCCGAACGTGTTCGTCTCGATGAGCTCTGCGCCGGCGCGGATGAACCCGAGGTGGAGCGAGAGGACGCTCTCGGGGGCGCGCAGATTGGCCTCCTCGGGGCAGCGGAGCCGCGAAACGGCGCTCGAGATGAGCATGCCCATACCGCCGTCGGCCACGATCGGGGGCCCCTCCGAAAGACGCTCGAGGAACCGGTCGGACATCCGCGCCAGTCTAAGTGTCGTGGTGAAGCGCGCTCGTCAACGCACTCCGGGGGATTGGTCAAGCCCCGTTGGGTCACGCCCTCGATGGGGGAATGAGGGACGGTGCGGATCACTCACAGCGGGCGACGATGCGGCGGTCGCCCAAGGCGAGTTGTCACTGAGGGGTGAAGAGCGCGGTTCCTCCAGCAGAGGGGCTGCCAGGGGCGGAGAGCGGGGGCTTGGCGGCACCCGCTCCGTTCCCCTTCCCGCACTCAAGACGCCACGGCGACGTGCCGATAGCGAGAACGACTCCCGGCGGGGACTGACGGCAATCAGCCAGGCCTGGAGCTTCGAGAAGGGGCGGCGGACGACGCCGCCCTTCTCATGCTCACGGCCTGCGCCACTCGAAGACGGCGAGCAGGCAGCCCTTCTCCGTCCATGAGTTGTGGTGCGTTCCGGCCTCGTAGCTGACGAATCGCCCGGGCCGAAGGCCGTGCCATCGGAGTCGACGAGATCTCCTTCGAGGATGAGGAACTCCTCCATGCCCGGGTGGTCGTGCGCGATCGTCACTGCCCCCGGCTCCATGCGCATGAGGTAGGAGCCCTGCTGCGGTCTCCCGATCGAAGCTGATCGGAAGCCAGCTCAACTCCGGTTGAACCGGCCCTTCCAGGTCGTAGGGGAGGAACGGTGTCGTATGGGCGTTGACGGTGTTGCGGCCCTCGGTCGGTTCTGTCATCGACGACTCCTCAGTCCGAGTACGTCATCAGCGACATCGAGAAGGCGTCGCCGACTGGTGGGACGCCGGGAAGGGGTTCTATTTCTGAGACCCTCCCCGGTTGGTTGACATGACACGCGCCCGGTGTCAGATTCTCGCAACTGGCTTGTCGGATGAGGCCTTGTGGATCTTGGCCACGTTAACCAGTGGGCGCTCCACGGAGTCCAATTGAGTAGAACATGTCATCTATCAGCAAGGAGGGTTCCCCCTACATGAGGAAAGCCACAGGTCTCATGCTCGTCGTCATGGTCGCCGCCATCGCGGCCACGCTCGGCGGACGCACCGCGGAATCCTCCGCCCAGGGGCTTCCCTGCGACGGCCTGCCACTCGGGTTCATGGCGCCGATCACGGGCTTCGTCTCGTTCCTCGGTACCGAGCAGCTGCACTGGGCGCAGTATTCGATCGACCGGTTCAACAAGGCCAACGGGACGAGCTTCACGCTCAGCCAGTGGGATACGCACGACCTGGAGCCCGCGCTCGCGGCACTTGGTGCGACGAGGCTCTCGTCGGACAAGACCGTCTTCGGTGTCGTCGGTCCGGCGGGGAGCCAGGAAGTACGCGCGGCCGGCCCCATCTACAAGAAGTCAGGCATGCCGTTCCTGTCGCCGTCCGCCACAAACGCCGATCTGACATCGGGCAAGTACCCGACGTTCTACCGCGTCGTCGGCAGCGACACCCAGCAGGGGACGGTCGACGCGCAGTTCATGGCCAGGAACCTCAAGGCGAAGAAGGTGTTCATCGTCGATGACCAGACCGTCTACTCGACCGGACTCGCCAACGTCGCCGGCAACGTGCTCCGGAAGGCCAACGTCGATGTCCAGCGTGAGTCCGTCGGCCAGAAGGTGACCGACTTCTCGTCCGTCGTGAGCAAGATCTCGAGCGACACGGATGTCGTCTTCCTGCCGTGGCAGGTGGCGGCGAACGCGCAGCTCTTCTACCGGCAGATGGTCGAGCAGGGGAAGCGGGCGAAGATCTTCGGCTCGGACGGCCTGGACTCCGGTGACTTCACCGCTCCCGGGCGCTACATCTCGTCGTTCGCGCGCGACATCCGCGGCCTGAAGGGACTCGGCCGCGACCATCAAAGGGTACGAACAGCGTTACGGAAAGAACTGGAGCACGTTCGGCCCGCCGAGCTACGTCTCGGTGCAGGTGCTCCTGACGGCGATGAAGAAGTCGTGTGCGGACAAGAAGTCGAGTCGTGCCGAGGTGCTGAAGAACCTGCGCACAACGAGGCTTCCGCCCACGATCCTCGGACTTCCCGTGCAGTTCGACGGGAAGGGGCAGAACAAGTTCGCGAAGTTCTACATCTACCGGATCACCGGCGACAAGCGAGCGCTCGTCGGCTAGTGCCAGCGAATCGACGTGCGGCCCACCCCCTTCAGGTGGGCCGCACGTGAACGTCCCGTGAGACGCTGAGGCCCTCGGTGGACTGGGAGTTCTTCGTCCAGCAGATCGTGAACGGGGTCACTCTCGGCAGCGTGTATGCGCTCATCGCGCTCGGCTACTCGTTGGTCTACGGAATCCTCAAGCTGCTCAATTTCGCGCACGGCGACGTCTACATGATCGGGGCATTCATCGGCTTCGGTGTCCTGACTGTCTTCGGGGGTGCGTCAAACCTCTCGATTCCGATCCCGCTGGTGATCGTGCTCATGTTCCTTGCGGCGATGGTCGGATGCAGCATCCTCGGGATGACCATCGAGCGGTTCGCCTACAGGCCGCTGCGAGACGCACCGCGCATCGCACCTCTCATCTCCGCCCTCGGCGTTTCCTTCTTCCTCCAGAACTCCGCGCTCCTCCTCTTTTCGGGCAACTTCCGCTCCTACGACAGCTTCTCTCTGTACGACGGGCGTCTGTTCCTGCCGCTGACGTTCGGGCCGCTGAAGATCTCCCCGATGCGCCTCCTCGTCATCGGCTCGGCGCTGACCTTGATGGTCGTGCTGACGCTCTTCGTTGGCCGGACGCAGGTGGGTCGAGCGATGCGGGCGACATCCCACGACCGCGAGGCCGCGGCGATGATGGGGATCGACGTCGACCGCGTCATCGTCGTGACCTTCCTCATCGGGTCCGCCCTCGCCGGAGCCGCGGGAGTGATGACCGGGCTCGTCTTCGAGCGCGTCTACCACACGATGGGATTCCTCGCCGGCCTGAAGGGCTTCGCTGCCGCGGTCGTCGGAGGCATCGGGAGCATCCCAGGCGCAATGGTCGGAGGCCTCGTCATCGGGCTGGCCGAATCGTTCTCCATCGCGTACGTCTCGTCGACGTTCTCGGACCTCGTCGTCTTCGGAATCCTGATCGCGGTCATGCTCCTGAGGCCGACCGGGCTACTCGGCAAGGCGGATATCAAGAAGGTCTGATGAGCGAGCCCGAGCCTGGACATCCGCAGATCGGAGTCGACGAGTGGGTCGCCACCGCGGATGCCCGCAGAGAGAGGGGCCGTGGCTTGGTCGGGCGCGCACGGAGTGCTTTCGATCGGGTCCCAGATCAAGCGCGATTCGGCGCCTTCGTCCTGGTCGCCGCCCTCATCCCGTTCCTCACCTCGGACGAGTACATCCTGCGCGTCTCGATCGATACGCTGATCTACGCGCTGCTTGCTCTCGGGCTCAACGTCGTCGTCGGCTGGGCGGGGCTGCTCGATCTCGGCTACGTCGCCTTCTTCGGCATCGGCGCCTACAGCTATGCGCTGTTGTCGTCCGACCAGTACGGGATCCACTGGCAGGCGCAGTTCACGGTGCCGCTCATCGTGGCGGGGACGGCGCTCGTCGGGCTGCTGCTGGGGCTGACCTCTTGGCGCCTGCTCGGCGACTACCTGGCGATCGTCACGCTCTTCTTCCTGCAGGCGTTCGTCGTCATCACGACGAACGGCAACAGCATCAGCTTCCTCGGGCTGTCCCCGTCGACCGATCTCACTGGAGGGCCGAACGGGATCGCCGGGCTCGACCCGTTCACCATCTTCGGATTCCAGATCGACACCCCGCGGGGCTACTTCTACCTCGCTCTCGTTGCGGTCGCCCTCGTGACCACCGTGCTCTATCTGGCTGTGCGCTCCAGAACAGGCCGTGCCTGGCACGCCGTGCGCGAGGACGCGTTGGCTGCGGAGCTGATGAGCATGCCGGTGAATCGACTCAAGCTGCTTGCGTTCATGTTCGGTGCGGGGATCGCCGGCCTCACTGGGGCGATCCAAGCATCGCTGCTCGCCGGCGTGTTCCCCTCGAGCTACGACGTGCCCGTTCTGATCACCATCTACGCGATGCTGATCCTCGGTGGCTCGGGAAGTCTCGCCGGCGCCGTGGTCGGCGCAATCGCGGTCAACGTCTCGCTCGAGGTGCTGCGCGACCCGAATCACGCCCGCTGGCTCTTCTACTCCGTGATCCTGATCACACTCCTGGCGAAGCTGCGGCCGTGGCGAAAGTTCGCACTCGTGCTCGCTTCACTCGTCGCCTTCGGATACCTCGTCCACGTTCTCGTCGCTGCGGTGTGGCCGGCCGGTACCGAAGGCACGGCGGCGGGGGGAGACGCCATCGGCCGTGGCGTTCAGAGTTGGGTCATCCACCCCGCCGAGCACGCGACCGAGATCGGCAACTACGGGTTCGTCCTCCTCATCGCGCTCGTGCTCCTGCTCACGGTCGTCAAGGATCCGTGGCGGACGATCCTGCTCGTGCCGACCATCTACCTCGGAGCCTTCGTCTGGGAGAACCTGTTGATGGCAACGATCGAGGCTCAGGCGGCGACCCGTTTCATCCTGCTTGGAGCGCTGTTGGTCGTGCTCATGGCCGTGCGGCCGCACGGTCTCGTCGGACGACCCCGAGTCGAGGTCGCGTAGCGGTGAGCGAGCGCGCCGTGCTCGAGCTCGTGAACGTCAGCAAGTCGTTCGGCGGGCTGCTCGTGCTCGACGGGCTGGACCTCCTGGTCGGCGAGCAGGAGATCGTCAGCCTAATCGGCCCGAACGGCGCGGGCAAGACGACGGTCTTCAACGTCATCACCGGCGTCTACCCACCCGATACGGGCGACATCCTCCTGGACGACGACAGCATCGTCGGGCTCGCCCCGTACCGGATTACGAAGCGCGGCGTCGCGCGCACGTTCCAGACCTTACGGCTGTTCCTGAACATGACGGTGAAGGAGAACGTCATGGCGGCCGCGTACGGACATACGAAAGCCAACGTCTTCCAGTCGATCCTGCGTACACCGGCGGCTCGACGCGAAGAGCGCGAGATCGCGCGCCTCGCCGAGGAACGGCTTGCATTCTTCGGCCAGCGGCTCGTCGGCTATCGATGGGAGCAGCCGGCCTACAGCCTCTCGTACGCCAATCGGCGCCGGCTCGAGATCGCGCGTGCGACGGCGACGAATCCTCGGATCCTTCTGCTCGACGAGCCTGCGGCCGGCATGAATCCGGTCGAGACGCACGAGATCGCGGAGCTGATCGGTCGGTTGCGCGACGAAGGTGGCTACACCATCCTCGTCATCGAGCACGACATGCACGTCGTCGAGGGGATCTCGGACCGCGTGGTGGCGCTCGACCACGGCGTGAAGATCGCCGAGGGCACCTTACGAGCAGGTCGCGTCGAGCCCGCGCGTCGTCGAGGCCTACCTCGGCGCGTCGGCAACGGAGCGGACGTGAACCAGGGGACGAACGGCGCGGGCGCGTTGCTTCAGCTTGACGCGATCAATACCTACTACGGCCAGATGCACATCCTCCAGGACGCGAATCTCGAGGTGGGGGAGGGCGAGCTCGTGTGTCTGCTTGGAGGAAACGCATCGGGGAAGTCGACGACCCTGAAGACGGTCCTCGGGATCGTCAGGCCGCGAACCGGCACGGTCACGTTCGCCGGCGAGGACGTCACCGGCCGTTCAACGAGCTACCGCATCCGCAAAGGAATGGCGATCGTCCCCGAGAACAGGCGACTCTTTGGTCCCATGACCGTCCTCGAGAACCTGCAGATGGGCGCGTACCTGCACGGCGGCGGTGACCCCGAGGACTACGAGCGCGTCTACGAGCTCTTCCCGCTCCTCCACGAGCGTCGAAGCCAGCTGGCGGGCACCCTCTCCGGAGGAGAGCAGCAGATGGTCGCGATGGGCCGGGCGCTCATGGCGCGGCCGAAGCTGATGCTGATGGACGAGCCGTCGATGGGGCTAGCGCCGATCCTGGTCGAGCGCAGCTTCGAGATCATCCAGCAGGTGCATCAGTCCGGCGTGGCGATGCTCGTCGTCGAGCAGAACGCGAACGTGTCGCTCTCGATCGCGGACCGCGGCTATGTCCTCTCGACCGGAAGAGTCGTCCTCGAGGGGAAGGCGTCGGAGCTCCTCCAGCACGATGAGCTTGCGAAAGGCCTACTTGGGACGCTAGCGATGGAGGCGAGCCCACGAGTGCATGCAACAGTCTGTTGCAAGGTGGCCGCGGCCACCAGCCACCGAACGCGGTTTCTCCGACCATGGGCGTTAGCAACAGACTGTTGCAAGGCGTGGGTGAGGTGATCCGCGCCGACTTCCCGATCTTCGAGCACACGACCTACGCGAACTCGTGCTCGCAGGGCGCCCTCTCGCTCCGCGTTCGCGCGGCGGTGGAGGAGTGGCTCTCCGGTTGGGACGAGAACGGCGCCGAGTGGGAGTTCTGGGTCGAGCGAAACGAGGCGGCCCGTTCCGAGTTCGCCAAGCTGCTCCACGCCGCTCCCGACGACGTTGCCGTGACCACGTCCGTTTCTCAGGGGATCAGTGCCCTCGTGTCCGCTCTTCGTTTCGACGGCGAGCGCAACCGCATCGTGATCAGCGAGTACGAGTTTCCGACTGTCGGGCAGATCGCGCACGCGCAGGCGCTACGGGGAGCTGAGGTCGTCCATGTCACACCGGCGGCCGACGGCTCGATCCCGCCGGAGCGCTTCGCAGAGGCGGTGGACGAGCGCACCGCTCTCGTCTGCTGCACGGCCGTCTCGTTTCGCACAGGCCACCGTCATGACGTCACCTCGATCGCGGAGATCGCGCATGCGAGTGGGGCGCTCGTGCTTGCCGACAGCTACCAGGCGATCGGCGCGCTCGAGCTCGACGTGAGGACGCTGGGCGCGGACGTCGTGACGGGTGGAACCGTGAAGTACCTGCTCGGATCTGCAGGCCTCGGGTTCATGTGGCTACGGAGCTCGCTTCTCACATCGCTCATGCCTACCCAGACTGGCTGGTTCGCGGACGAGGACATCTTCGCCATGTCCATCGCCGACTACTCGCCGCACCCCACAGCGAGGCGCTTCGACAGCGGGACCCCTCCCGTGCCCTCCCTCTACCCAGGGACGGCCGGTATGCAGATCATTGCCGAGGTCGGGGTGCCTGCGATCCAGGCTCACGTGCGTGGGCTCGTCGACCGCCTGCTCACCGGGCTCGACGAGCTCGGTGCAACCGTTGCGACGCCGCGCGGAGACGGCGAGTACGGCCCGTTGATCTGCGTCGTCTCGACGGATCCGAATGCTCTCGTCGCCCGGCTTGCCGAACAGCGAATCGTGACGTCCACGCGCGATGCGAGCCTCCGCGTCTCGCTGCACCTCTACAACGTGGAGGAGGACGTCGACCGCATTCTCGAGGCGCTCGCGGCGAACCGGGCGCTGCTTGCGTGACCCTCTAGGCGGGCTTCACGGCTCGGACGATCGCGCCGTGCATTCCGTCTGCGACAGCGTGCGTGAACTCGACCTCCACGTCGCTCAGGCCGACCGCCGCAAGCCCGTCGCGATACTCGCTCACCGAGAGTGCTCCCGCGATGCAGCCGACATGGCTTCCACGGTCCGCACGGTCGGCGGGTGAGAGCCGGTCCTCGGCGACGACGTCCGTGATCCCGACCCGGCCGCCGGGACGGAGCACGCGCACGATCTCCGCGAGCACCTTCGGCTTCTCGGGCGAGAGATTGACGACGCAGTTCGAGATCACCACGTCCACGCTCCCCGCCGGGAGTGGGATCGCTTCGATGAGCCCCTTGAGGAAGTGGACGTTCGTCGACGCGGGCTTTGCGAGCGTTCGCCTGAGCCAGCGCGAGCATCTCGTCGGTCATGTCGAGGCCGTAGACCGTGCCCTTCGGCCCGACACGTCGTGCCGAGAGGAGGACGTCGATGCCGCCTCCGGAGCCGAGGTCGAGAACGGTCTCGCCCTCGTGCATCTCTGCCACGGCCACGGGATTCCCACAACCCAGGCTCGCCGCGACCGCGTTCTCGGGTAGGTCAGCTCGCTGGCCGGCGCCGTACAGACCCTGGCCGAAGAGTGTCGTGGACTCCTCACCGCAGCAGCCGAGGCTGTCACAGTCACAGCCGCAGCCGTTCCCCTCGCTCAAGCTCAGCGCCGCCTCGGCGTAGCGCTCGCGCACGTGCTCTCTGACATCGGTCGTCATGCGAGTACTCCCTTCAAATCGAGGACGCTCGCCGCGCGCTCCAGGCCGTCGCGGTCGAGCGTGTAGTACGCCCAGACGCCTCGTTGCTCGCGTGTGAGGAGGCCGGCCTGAACAAGCTTCTTCAGGTGGTGGCTCACGGTCGGTTGGGAGAGTCCGAGCGGCGGCGTCAGCTCACACACGCAGACGGACTCGGGATTGCGAGCGAGCATGCTCACGATGCGGACGCGAGTCGGGTCGGCCAGGGCCTTGAACACCGCGGCCGTCGCCTCGGCGTCGCTGGCCGTGAGCTCGTCGTCGAGCGGTCGGCAACAGGCGGTCGGAGCGAGCATCGGCGTTAGATCGACATTCATCGATGCAACGCTACTCAACACATCGATGAATGTCAATGTATCGATCCGTCCAGAGGGCTGCGATACTCGCCGGATGGACGCTCGCGACTCCGCGACCGCGCTCGAGACGACGATCGAGCAGTACAACAACGCCTGGAATGCTCACGACGTCGACGCCATCCTCTCGTACCACGCTCCCGGGATGATCTTCGAGAACCACACCGCCGGGGAGCGAGCAGAAGGAGTGGACGTCGGCCCACACATCGCGGGGATCTTCGAGCGAAACCCCGACCTCGCGTTCCGCGGCCGGCGGTTGTATGCGCGCGACGGGCTCGTGGTCAGCGAGTGGACAGCAACTGCGACCGATCGGTCAGGACAACGCGTCGAGTGGGACGGCATCGATGTCTTTCCGTTCGAAAACGGCCTGATCCTCCGCAAGGACGTCTACTCGTCCTCGCACCGCCCGCGCGTTCTCGACCCCTAGTGCCCGAATCAAACCCGAACGCGCGGCCGCGGGTCCACCTCGCCACGCCCGTTCCCCTGGCGATCGAGCAGGCTCTCGCCCACGACTTCGAGCTCGTGCCGTCGGCGTCCGGAGCGGACGGGATAGTCGCGACCCCGGCGGTCACCGTGGACGCTGCATACATCGATGCCGCCGGCCCGCAGCTCCGGATCGTCGCGAACTACGCCGTCGGGACGGACAACGTCGACCTCGAGCATGCTCGCCGCCGCGGTGTGGTGGTCACGAACACGCCGGACGTCCTCACCAATGCCGTCGCGGAGCTCACGATCGCACTGATCCTGGCGCTGCTGCGCCGTATCTGCGAGGGCGACCGGATGATCCGTCGGCGCGAGCCATGGCGAATCGCGCCCGAGTTCATGCTCGGCGAGAGCCTCGAGGGCAAGGAGTTGCTCGTGGTCGGGCCGGGGCGGATCGGCAAGAGGGTGGCTCAGCTCGCGGACGCTCATGGCGCTCGCGCAACATTCGCCGGTCGGGGCGACGATCTCCACGCTCGGCTGCGGGACGCCGACGTGGTCAGTCTCCACGTACCGCTCACCCGCGAGACACGCCACCTCATCGACGACCCGGCACTCGCGGTCATGAAGCCCACAGCCATCCTCGTGAACACGGCTCGCGGCCAGGTCGTCGACGAACGCGCGTTGGTTGCGGCGCTCCGCGCGGGCTCACTCGCAGGCGCCGCGCTCGACGTCTACGAGTTCGAGCCCGAGGTCAGCGAGGGGCTGCTCGAGCTCGACAACGTGGTGCTCACTCCGCACATAGCCAGCGCGACACGCGACACGCGGTTGGCGATGGGAATGCTCTGCGTCGACGCTCTGAGAGCCGTCCTGCTCGAGGGTCGAACGCCGTCGAACGCCGTGTAGCGTCCCGGCATGTCGGGGTTCGGGAGCGCGTCCATGACCGGGACGTTGAAGCGCGTCCTCGTGCGGCCGCCGCTCCCCGAAGACGTCGAGCGCTGGCGCGAGTACGGCTGGAGAGCGGCACCTGACCACGCGGCTGCTGTCGCCGAGCACGAGGCGCTCCGAGGCTCTGCTCGAGGAGGCCGGAGCCGAGGTCGTCATCTCACGCCACGATCCCGGGAACCCCGACGCCATCTACGTGTACGACCCGGTTCTCGTAGGAGCTGCCGGCGCGGTACTCCTGCGACCCGGGAAGGAAGGGCGCCGCGGCGAGCCGGCGGCGATGGTCGCGACGCTCGAAGCGGCGGGGGTACCGGTGGCAGGCGAGCTCGAGGCACCGTCCTTCGCCGAGGGCGGCGATACGGTCTGGCTCGACGAGCGGACGCTGCTCGTCGGCATCGGCTACCGCACGAACGACGAGGCTGTTCCTGCGCTGGAAGCGGCGTTCCCCGGGCGTCGAGGTCCTGGCCTTCGACCTGCCGCACTGGAACGGCACCGGCGAAGTGATGCACTTGATGAGTTTCATCTCTCCGCTCGACCACGACCTCGCGCTCGTCTATCCGCGAATCGCGCCCGTTCGGCTGCTGCGACTTCTCGCTATGCGCGGGATCGAGATCGTCGAGGTGCCCGACGAGGAGTTCGAGTCGCAGGGGCCGAACGTTCTTGCGCTAGGGCCACGGCGTGCGCTCGCGCTCGACGGCAACCCGGAGACGCGAAGGCGGATGGAGAGAGCAGGGGTGGAGGTCACGGTGTACCGCGGCGACGAGATCTCGAGAAAAGGCGATGGTGGCCCGACCTGCCTGACGCGCCCCCTTCTTCGCATCTGAGGGTCCCTACGAGAGAGCGAAACCGAGCGCGAATCCAAGCGCGGTAACAAGGCCTGCTTCACGGCCTCCGAGCTCGAACGCCTCCGGCACGAGTGTGTCGGCGAGCATCACGAGCAGCGCGCCTCCGGCGAAGGCGAGCGCGAAGGCACCTTCGGCCGTCGAAGTCTTGTCGAGGAGGAGCCAACCTGCTGCGGCAGCCACCACCGACGCAGCCACGACCCCGCTCCACATCGCGAATACGCGTCCGCGCGTCCAGCCGGCGGCGAGCAAACCGGTCGTCCCCGAGAGTGACTCCGGCACGTTCGACACGAACACTCCGACGACTACCGCGACCGGCACGACTCCCTCCTGCATCAGAGACGCACCGAGAACGAACGACTCGGGGATTCCGTCGAGGACGGTGCCGAGCACGATCGCGTTCGCACTCCCGGCGAGTTGCGCGTCGCCGCCGACGCTCTTGCGGCCGTGACCACCCCTGCGATCGATCAGCAAGTCGCCGACGTAGAAGGTGAGAGCTCCAGCGGCGAAGCCGATCGCGGCAAGCTCGAAGTCCGTCTCGAATGCCTCGAGCACGAGCTCGTATGCGACGGCCGCGATCAGCGCGCCCGATCCGAACGCCATCGCCAGGCCGATCCAGCGAGTCCCGGGCCGCGCGGACGCGATGGCGAACCCGACCCAGAGCGAACCCCCCAGTGACGAGACCCCAGAACGCCGCCTCGAGCATGGCTGCGGACTCTACGACTCCTCGAACGTGAGCTGGCGGTAGGGGGAGAGGGCCGAGACTCCGACGCCGACGAGCCGCAGGGCTCCGGGCCGGTCGCGCAGCCCTCGGTCGAGCAGGCTGCAGGCCACGGTCCCGATGACGTCTGCTTCGTCGACGGCGGCGACGAGCGTCGTCGAGCGGGTGCGGATCGAGAAGTCCCCGTACCGGAGCTTGGCAGTGACTGTGCGACCAGAGAGGCCCGAGCTCCTCAGGCGCTCGGAGACGAGCTCGGCCAGCCGCTTAACCTCCTCGTGGAGCTGTCCGCGGTCTGAGACGTCGCGCGCGAACGTGTCCTCCGCAGAAACGGAGACCTGCTCGCCCGCGAGGTCGAGGTCGCGCGGGTCGACGCCCTTGGCGCGATCACGGAGCATAAGCCCGACCGATCCCGGCAGTAGCGCCTTCAAGTCGGGCTCCGACAGCGCGGCCAGCTCGCCGATCGTCCCGACACCTGCGCGGCGCAGTCGTTGCTCCGCCCGTGGGCCCACTCCCGGTAGCAACCGCACCGCGAGCGGGGCGAGAAAGCGCGCCTCGGTTCCCGGAGGCACCACAGTGACGCCGCCCGGCTTTCGCCGATCGGACGCGATCTTGCAGACGACCTTCGACGTTCCGACGCCGAGCGAGCACGTGAGGCTCGTCTTCGCCCGCACCGCAGTCTGGATCGCCGAAGCCACCGCGCGAGCACCTGTGAAGTCGTCGACGACGGTACCGAGATCGAGATAACCCTCATCGATTCCGGTTCGCTCGATGCGCGGGACGATCTCTCCTACCGTGTCCCACACGACCCGCGAATACTGTCGGTAGAGCATATGGCGAGGACGCACGAACACGGCGGTCGGACAGCGCCGCAGGGCCTCGGCAGCACTCATCGCAGAGTGGATCCCGAACTTCCGTGCCGCATAGTTCGCGGTCGAGACGACCCCCCGGCTCTGCGGGTCGCCGCCCACAACGAGGGGTCGCTCGCGCAGTTCTGGATTCTCGAGCTCCTCGACGGCGGCGAAGAAGGCGTCGAGGTCAAGGTGGGCGAAGATCGGCACGCGCTCAAGGCTAGTGAGGGACGGGTGAGACTCGGGCGCGCTGCCGGGCGTAGACCTCACGCATCTGACTCCCGGACCTCTATGGTCTTGCCATGATCGCCGCGCCTCCGCTCCCGCCGCCCGTAATCGAGCAACCCGCGCCCCGCCAGGTGTCGTACGGGGTGGTAACCGGGCGCGCCGCTCGGGATACGCGGACAGTGATCGTCTCCGCCAACGGTCGGAGGCTGGTGGCGAAGCCCCTTCGCGGACAACGCTTCTCGCTCCGCGTGTCGCTTCCCGTCGGCGACGTGTCCGTGCGCGTGACGACGGTCGCGCGAGACGGACGTCGCTCCTCTCGGCTGGTCGCCGAGGTCTTCGGTCTTCCTGCGGCGGCGCGTCCGCGCATTGTGACTGGGCGTCGTGATCCGGTCCTTTCGCGTCAGCTCCGTGCTCTCACGAGTGACTACGCGGGAACCGCTGCGTACTACGCGCAGAGCTTGACCGGCGGCGCAGGTGCGGCCTGGAACGCAAAGGCGCGCTTTCCTGCCGCGTCTACCCTCAAGCTCGCGATCGCAGCGACCGTGCTCGCCGAGCACTCCGGAGTTCCCCTGCCATCCTCCCGTCTCGACGGACTGCTGCACGAGATGATCGTTCCCTCGGACGACGCCGCGGCGAATTCACTCCTCGTCTGGCTCGGGGGTTCGACGAGCAGCGGTGCTTTGCGCGTGAACGCCCTCATGCGCTCGATCGGGCTGACCGACTCGCTGATGTACGGCGGCTACGAGACCCGCACACTCTCTGGCCGGATTCCTGTACGCGTCGACCAGGCGCCCGCGTTCGGAGTCGGCAAGTACACGACCGCCTGGGACATGACCTCTCTCTGGCGCGGGGTCTGGCTCGCGTCCGGAGGACGTGGGCCGCTCCGTTTCGCCCAGCCCGGGCTGACGACGGCGGATGCCCGCTACCTTCTCTGGCTGCTCGCGCACGTACGGGACACACCGAAGCTCGACCGCTCGCTGAGACGGACTAGCGGCGTTGCCGTCCTGCACAAGGCGGGCTGGATCTCCGCCGCCCGGCACGATACTGGCCTCGTGTTCTGGCCCGGGGGTGTCTTCGTCGTCGGCGTCATGACATGGAGGTCGAGCGGGGTCGGCGTGTCCTCGGACGTTCTCGCAGGTCGTGTGGCCGCGCTCACCTTCGAGCGGCTCCGTCGTCGTGAGGGCTAGCTGGGCGGCCCGGCGTAGACCTGCACGTAGTCGGTACAGTTTCTGAACTAACTACGGCAACCGTACGAAAGCGAGAACCCGTGAGCGAGAATCCGATCCGCCTATTGCTGGTCCCTCTGGAAGACCTCGTGGTCTTTCCCAACATGAATGTCACCCTTACCGTCGACGTCGGCGACGAGGAACGCGTGCTGCTCGTCCCCAAGCACGAGGACGGGTATGCGAAGGTCGGAACGGTCGCCGAAGTCACCGATCGAATCCGACTCCCGGGCGGGGGCCGGGCAGTCGCCCTCAACGGCCTTCACCGTGGGATCGCAGGCGCGGCCACGACGGACTCCCAGGGGCGACTGCTCATCGAGGTCGACGAGCGCCCCGACGAAGAGTCCACGGACGGCAAGGTCCGCGAGCTCGAGCGCGAGTACCGCGCGCTTGTTGAGGAGATCCTCGAGCTTCGTGGCGACGACGGGCGGATCGCCGCCTTCGTGCGATCGATCACCGAGCCTGGCGCCCTCGCCGACACCGCCGGCTACTCACCCGACCTCACGTTCGAGCAGAAGGTCCAGCTCCTCGAGACCGTCGACGTCGGCGAGCGGCTAGCGCTCGCCCTCGAGCTCCAGCGTGAGCGACACGCGCTCATGCAAGTGCGCCGGCGAATCCAGGAGGACGTGGAGTCCGGGGTCGAGAAGCAGCAGCGCGAGTACATACTGCGCCGCCAGCTCGACTCGATCCGCAAGGAGCTCGGCGAGGACGAGGCATCGGTCGTCGAGGAGTATCGGACCAAGATCGCCGAGGCAGAGATGCCCGAGAACGTCCTCGAGCAGGCGGAGCGGGAGCTCTCCCGGCTCGAGCGCATGGGCGATCAGACGCCCGAGGCGACCGTCATCCGCAACTACCTCGACTGGCTGCTTGCCGTGCCGTGGAACAAGCGCTCGGAGGAGCGGCTCGATCCGCAATTCACGCGTGAGGTGCTGGACAAGGACCACGCGGGCCTCGACGACGTCAAAGATCGCATCGTCGAGTACATCGCAGTGGCCAAGCTCCGCAAGGAGCGTGGCATCGCGGAAGACAAGCGATCCGGCGCGATCCTCACGCTCATCGGCCCACCCGGAACGGGGAAGACGTCGATCGGCGAGTCGATCGCCCGCGCGACCGGGCGCGAGTTCGTCCGCATGTCCCTCGGGGGCATCCGTGACGAGGCCGAGATTCGCGGGCACCGGCGCACCTACATCGGGGCGCTTCCAGGCCGGCTGGTTCGGGCGCTCCGCGACGCGGGGACGATGAACCCGGTCGTCATGCTCGACGAGGTCGACAAGGTCGGCGCCGACTGGCGCGGAGATCCTTCCTCGGCACTGCTGGAGGTACTCGACCCGGCGCAGAACCACGCGTTCCGCGATCACTACCTCGATGTCGAGCTCGATCTCTCCGAGATCGTGTTCATCGCCACCGGGAACATGACGGAGACCATTCCGGGGGCCCTCCTCGACCGCATGGAGGTGATCCGGTTCGACGGCTATACGACGGATGAGAAGGTGGCCATCGCACGCGACTACCTGTGGCCCCGGCAGCGCGAGCGGAACGGCCTGCACGAGGACGAGGTTGCGATCTCCGACGAGGCGATCGAGCTCGTCGTCACCGAGTACACGCGAGAGGCAGGCGTCCGCCAGCTCGAGCGTGAGCTCGGAACGGTCCTGCGCAAGACTGCGACGAAGATCGCGTCGGAGCAGGTCGAAGCCCCCGTCGAGGTCGACGAGGCTGCCGTGCGGGACGCACTCGGTCGCCAGAAGGTGTTTCGCGAGACCGCGGAACGCACCGCAGTCCCCGGCGTCGCGACAGGCCTCGCCGCGACGGCGACGGGTGGCGACGTGCTGTTCATCGAGGCGACGTCCCACAAGGACGGCGACAAGCTCGTCCTCACGGGCCAACTCGGCGACGTGATGAAAGAGTCGGCGCAGATCGCGATCTCGTCGGTTCGCGCTCTGGCCCCGCAGCTCGGAATCGAGGAAGACGCGTTCGAGAACCGCGCATTCCACCTGCACGTTCCGGCGGGCGCGATCCCCAAGGACGGGCCGAGCGCGGGGATCACGATGGCGACCGCCATCGCGTCGCTGCTGACGGACCGACCTGTGAAGCACACGGTCGGGATGACCGGAGAGATCACGCTCCAGGGGCGCGTGCTGCCGATCGGCGGCCTGAAGCAGAAAGTGCTCGCGGCGCACGCGGCTGGGCTCACCGACATCATCATCCCCGAGCGGAACCGCGCCGACCTCGCAGACATCCCGGAGAACGTCAAGGACGACGTCGCGTTCCATCCGGTGATGTCGATCGCGGAGGTGCTGGGTCTCGCGCTGGAGGAGAAGTCGGTGCAGTCGAGTGTCTCGGTGTAAGCACCGAAGCCCCGTTCCCGAGGATGTCCGCCGGGCGGCGGACATCCTCGAGCGGCGCTACGCGGTGTCCATCCTGTACGCCTCGCACCACGGTTGCACGCGTTTCACGGAGTTTCGGCAGGCGCTCGGCACTATCCCGCCGGGCACGCTCGCCCAGCGCCTCGTCGAGCTCGAGAGAGCCGGTGTCCTGCGCCGCGAGGTGCGAGATGCGCGCCCGCCGCTCGTCGAGTACATCCTGACGATGGAAGGGCAGCGGCTCCACACCGTCGTCGACGCGCTGACCCGTTGGGCACGCGGCTCGCCGACCCAATAGTCCCTACCGCCTATGTGAGTCGAGTCGCGTGGGCGCGACGTGTCGCCTACGACGAGTACTACGGTCTTCTCTATGTCGACCGTGCCGAGGTCGACCCGCCGCCGTTGCCTTCCACCGCCAGACCGCTTTCAGGGTCGAAGAAGTGCAGGCGTTTGACGTCCACTTCGATCTCGAGCGGTTGCCGCTCGCGGGCATGCGTATCTCGCGCGAGGCGAGCCACGAACGAGACGCCCGCCCCGCGGGCACGCTCCGCGGCCAACCTGGCCTCCGCGTCCTCCGGAGCGTCGGTCACCAACGCTTCGACCCTTTCTTTCGACGCGACCGGCTCCCCGGCAACGTTGAAGTGGACATAGACCTCGGAGCCCATGTCCTCACGGATGTCGCACACGATCGACATGCCGCTGTCCTCGTCCGTCTCCGCGAGAAGGGCGGCGTCCTCCATGTCCTCCGGTCGTATTCCCAGGATGACCTGACGGCTCTCGTAGCGGGAAAGACCGGGGCGCCGCTCCAGCATGGACGTGTCCAGCCGTAGGCGGTGGTCGCCGAAGTGCACCCAGAGGTCGCCGTTCGAGCGGACGAGGTCCGCCAACACGACGTTCATCGCCGGTGACCCGATGAATTCGGCCACGAACAGGTTCCGGGGACGTTCATAGAGCACCTGCGGCGCGTCGACCTGCTGTAGGAGACCGCCTCTCATAACCGCGACGCGATCGCCCATCGTCATCGCCTCGGTTTGGTCGTGGGTGACGTATACCGTTGTTACGTTGAGATCACGCTGTAGGCGGGCTATTTCCGCACGCATCTCGACGCGGAGCTTCGCGTCGAGGTTGGAGAGCGGCTCGTCCATGAGGAAAGCCTGCGGTTGACGGACGATCGCGCGACCCATGGCGACGCGTTGTCGCTGCCCTCCGGAGAGAGTGCGCGGTTTCTTCTTCAGCGCATCGGTGAGGCCTAGAACGACCGCCGCCTCCCGCACACGGCTTTCGATCTCGCGCCTCGGGACTCCACGCATCTTGAGAGCGAATCCCATGTTGTCGCTCGCGTTCATGTGCGGATAGAGCGCGTAGTTCTGAAACACCATCGCGATGTCCCGGTCCTTTGGAGGAAGGTCGTTGACGACATCGCGGTCGATCTTCACCGTCCCCGACGTGATCGTCTCCAGGCCGGCGATCATCCGTAACGCCGTGGTCTTGCCGCAACCGGACGGCCCGACGAACACGACGAACTCGCCGTCGCCGACCTCGAGATCGAGGCCTGTCACCGCCTCCGTGCCGTCCGGATAGACCTTCGTCAGGTTCTCGAGCGTGATCTGCGCCACCCAGCGCCTCCCGGGACGAGTTCTGCCCGGAATCTACTAGCATCGAACCGGTCCGATGGAGGCCCAGGCCGCCCCGCGGTGGAAGTCCGGCACGCGTCGCTGGCGGCGTGCGCTCGAAGATCGCCGCGTTCTCGCGCCGCTGCTGATCGCCCCTGCGGTCATCTTCATCGTGCTCGTGGTGGGCGTTCCGTTCGGCTGGGCGATCTACCTGAGCATGACGGACGCGATCGGAGGCTCCCTGACCGGGAACTGGGTCGGGTTCGACAACTTCACGAACGTCTGGTCGGATGACCACTTCCAGAAGGCGCTCCGTAACACGCTCATATTCACGTTCGCGTCGCAGGCGATCGTGCTCGTAGGCGCCGCGGTCATCTCCCACTACCTCATCCGCGATTTCCGCGGTAAGTGGATCATCCGGTTCTTGATCATCCTCCCGTGGGCGGCTCCGGTCGCCTTGGGAACGATCGGCTGGTTGTGGATGTTCGACTCGCTCTTCAGCGTGATCAACTGGACGCTCGGCCACGGTCTCGGTGTTGTCGACACGGCCGATCCGCCGCAATGGTTGGGCCGGCCGAATCTCGCCCTCCTCGCCGTGATCATGGTGCACGCCTGGCGCACCCTGCCCTTCGCGATCATCATCTTCCTCGCCGGCCTGGCCTCGATTCCGTCCGAGGTGGACGATGCGGCCAAGATCGACGGTGCGACGGGCATCAAGAAGCTGCTCTACGTCACGCTCCCGCTCCAGCTACCGATCGCACTTGTCGCACTCCTCTTCGGCATCGTCTTCACGGCCTCCGACTTCGCCGTCGTCTACGTGCTCACCCAGGGCGGGCCGTTCAACTCGACACAGATGCTCACCACCTGGTCGTTCCAGATCGGGATCAACTCCGGCTCGCTCGGCGAAGGTGCTGCGATCTCGCTTTACCTCTTCCCGCTGCTCGCCGTCGTGAGCATCGCGATGCTCTTCTTCGCGAAGAGGGCGCAGGTCTCCTAGTGGTCGCTCCGGGAAATACGGCACCGCTTGGCCGGCTGCAAACGCTTCGCATCGCGTCGTCCTCAGTCGCCCCGATATTCACCAATATCGGGGCTCCCTGCGTCCTAGCGCTGCTCGGTTTTCGCCCGGCCAAGCAGCACCGGACTTCCCAGAGAGGCCACTAGTGGCCGGGCGGCGGATGAGGTCGGCGCGCCGCGGCCTTCCGACGTACCTCGTGCTGGGGCCGTTCGCGATCCTGCTCGCCTTCCCGTTCTACTGGATGCTCGTGACGATGCTCAAGGAGGACCTCGATCTCTACAACGTGGAGAACGTGCCGTACGTCTACAACCCCGTCCGGTGGAAGTTCTGGGAGTCGGCGACAACGGAGCACGTCACGTTCATCTTCACCGACACTCCGTACTGGGATTGGATGGTCAACACGGCGATCGTGGGACTGGTCGTCGTCGCGATCACGCTCGTCATCTCGCTTCCGGCCGGGTATGCGCTTGCGCGGCTGTCCGGCAGCTGGGGCCAGACGGCGGGGATCGGCATCTTCCTCGTCTACCTCATCCCTCCGACCCTTCTCTTTTTGCCCCTCTCCCCGGTCGTCGCTCGCCTGGGTCTCCACGACTCACTCCTCGCGCTCATGCTCGTGTATCCGTCGTTCACGATTCCCTTCTCGACCTGGCTGCTCATGGGGTTCTTCAAGACGATCCCTCAGGAACTGGAGGACGCCGCCCTGGTCGACGGCTGCTCGCGACTCAAGGCGCTTGTGAGGATCGTCTTCCCGATCTCGCTTCCCGGCATTCTGACCGTCGTCATCTTCGCGTTCTCGCTCTGCGTCAACGAGTTCATCTACGCCTTCACGTTCATCTCGTCCTCCGAGAATCGGACCATCTCCACGGGCGTGCCGAACGAGCTCATCCGAGGCGATGTCTTCTTCTGGCAATCCCTCATGGCCGCGACGCTGATCCCGAGCATCGTGCTCGCCCTTCTCTACAACACGTTCCTCGACCGATTCATCAAAGGGTTTACAGGCGGCGCCTTCAGGTAGACAATCGATCACGAGAGAAAGGAGGTACCCGGTGGCAGACATGTCGGGCGAGCCCCAGAGCGGGAAGTCGCCGCTGACCCGGGAAGACCTGCTGAAGAAAGCAGGTGCAGCTGCATTCGCCGTGAGCATGTTCGGCGCTCTGCCGGAGAAGGCTCTCGGCTTCTATGGTCCGCTGCGCTACCAGCACAAGCTGCTCTCCGGAGAGCTGCGCATCATGACCTGGACCCATTTCGTCCCGGACTACGAAAAGTGGCTCGACAATACGTACGTCAAGCAGTGGGGCGAGAAGAACGACGTTGAGGTCAAGGTCGACCACATCAACAACGCGTTGCTCTACGGCACGGGATCGTCGGAGGTCGCAGCTCAAAGCGGTCACGACCTTTTCTGGTTCATCTCGCCGCCGTCGTCGTTCCAGAAGCAGGTCGTCCCTGTGAACGACCTCGTCCAGGAGGTCACGAAGAAGTTCGGGCCTATGGCGAAGGTGGCCAAGAAGAGCACATACAACCCGAAGACCAAGCAGTTCTTCGGCTTCCCCGAGACCTACGCGCCCGACCCCGTGCAGTACCGGAAGAGCTACCTGGAGGAGGCCGACGTCAGCCTGAACACCTGGGAAGATCTTCGCAAGGGGGCGGCGAAGCTGAAGGAGCTCGGGCACCCGGTCGGCCTCGGCATGTCGAACGAGATCGACTCGAACATGCTGCTCACCTCACTCCTCTACTGCTACGGCGGCTTCATCCAAAACGAGGAGAACAGGATCGTCTTCGGGCAGGGCTCGAACCGCAAGGGCGCGATCGAGGCGCTGCAGGTCATGCGCGACATCTTCCGAACCGGAATGACCGACGAGGTCTTTGCCTGGAACGCATCGTCGAACAACAATGCTTTCGTCGCCGGAAGGCTGTCCGTGGCATTGAACGCGATCTCGATCGTGCGCACCGCGGAGAAGTCCGGAAACACCGCGCTGTCCGACGATACGTGGCTTGCCTCTGTCCCGCGCGGGCCCGTGATGCGCATGGGCAACGAACATGTCATGGGCGTCTACGTGATCTGGAAGTTCGCGAAGAACAAGGAGGCGGCGAGGCAGTACCTCGTAGACCAGCAGCTCAATTCTCGGCAACACTTCCTACGGAGCGAGTACTACAACTTCCCGCCGTGGACCGGGGCGATCAAGGGCGGCTTCAAGACCATCCGCGAGCTGACGAAGCAGGACACGCACAAGCCGCGGGGGAAGTACACGATCCTTACGACGATCGCCGAGAAGTACACGACGAATCCCGGCCACCCGGGCCATTCGAACGCGGTGATCGACGAGATCTTCAGCCGCTTCCTGATCCCGGAGATGTTCGCGCGAGTCGCCCAGGGCAAGACCACCCCGGCGGACGCCGTGCGTGACTTCAACCAAGAGGCGCAGAAGATCTATCGCAAGTGGAAGGCGCAGGGGCTCGTGTAAGGACCGCCTGCGCTTGCGAGTACGAGGGCCCCGTCTTCCGGGGCCCTCTTCGTCAGAGGTGGACGACGGCCTTCGCCGCCTTGCCTTGGGCTGCCCAGGCGGCTTCGACCTCCTCGAGAGAGAACATCTCGACGTCGATCGCGATCCGACCGGCGGCAACGTGTTGGGTCACTTCGAGATAGGCCTGTCGACGCTCGTCAGCGGAGAGAGCAAAGTTCGAATGGCCGAGGATCGACAGGCGCTTACCGCGGACGGCTGCGGACGACAAGGTCGTTTCCGGGCCAGCCGACTGACCGACGTGGACGATCCGCGCGCCGGGAGCGGCCGCCTCGACAGCCGCCCGAACCGGCTCACCCCAGAGCATGTCGATCACGAGCGTTGGTCCGTCGCCGCCGGACGCCTCGCGCAGCCGCTCGGTGAGGCCGTCGCCGTCGAGCGGCACGGTCTCGTCGGCGCCGAGCTCTCTCGTCCGCTCGAGCCGGTCAAGGTCGCGACCCGCGGCGACGACTCGTTCCGCTTTGAGCAAGCGCGCGACCTGGACGGTGATCGAGCCAACGGTCCCCGTCGCCCCGAGGATGAGCACGCGATCGTCGGGGCGAGGGGGCGCCCGTTTGGCGAGAGGCAGCCAGCCGGCGACCCCGGCGATCCCGCACGCGGCGGCGACCGCATCCTCAACACCGTCCGGGACGGGGACGGACAGTGGGGCTGGGAATTCGACACGCTCGACCAGGAAGCCGTCGCGCCCGATTCCCCGGCCCTCTCCGAAGAGGTACACGCGCCTGCCGTCGAGACTTCCGACGGCCTCGCAGCCGGGCACGTAGGGCAAAGGTGGATGACCGCCGTAGAAGCGACCCGCAGCGACGGCGATATCGAGTGGGTTGAGAGCGACGGCGACGATCGCGATTGGACCGCCACCGTCGATATCCACTGCTTCGGGCGGCTTGCCCAATTCGGCGACCTGCGCAGCACGCACCGCGGCATCTTACGGCCGACCGCGGTGGCGGATTGTGGCCCCAGCGCCGCGAGCTGGAAGGCTCAGCGTGGCGGTGGTCTGCTAGTACTTCACAAAATGAAGCGAGCAACCCCAAGACTCGCGGATCCATACCGCGACATCGATGTCATCGACTCGAGGGCGCCACGCTTCAATCAGCTCGTCGTGGGTGCGCTGGCGGCCCTCGCGGTCCTGACCGGTTGGTGGTTGCTGCTCGCGCTGCTCGCGCTCCAACTCGTCATCGGGCTGACCTTCGGTCGCCGGTACTGCCTCCCCTGTCTCGCGTACTTCGAGCTCGTCCAACCCATCTGGGGGGAAGGGCCGCTCGAGGACGCCCGACCTCCTCGGTTCGCGAATATGGTCGGAGTGGCGTTTCTGACAGCGGCATCCGTCTCTTATTTGGCCGGCGCCGAGATGCTCGGAGCGGCGCTCGGCGGGTTGGTCGCGGTCTTGGCTCTCCTGGCCGCGACAACAGGCTTGTGCGCGGGTTGCGAGGCGTACAAGCTGGGATATTTCGTAACAGGCCGGCGTTTCGTCGCCTGTCCGGTCCCGCCTCGACCGAGCTCGACGACCGAGCGCGTGTAGCACCGCAAACACCGCATTACAATTGCCCGGTCGACACGCGGAAAATCGCGAAGGCGTTCGTCGACGAGCTCGACCGAGCCCGGAACAGGAGCGGCTGGTCGCGGCCATTCTCCGACTCGGAACCACCCTCGGACTCGAGACTGTCGCCGAGGGGATCGAGGATCGTTCGCAGCGCGACCGCCCGCGTGCACCTCAAGTTTCGCTACGGCCAAGGGCTACTTGTTCTCACGTCCGGTACCGGCGCACGAGCTCGAGCTTGTGCTCCTTCGCGCGCGCGTCGCCTAGCGCTGATACTTCCTCGGGTGACGCCTGTGACGCGCCTCGTTGCGATCGTGGCGCTCGCGGGGCTCGCGCTCGTGCCTGTCGCCGGTGGCACGCAAGCTGCAACGCCGTCGCTCGCGACGCTCCTGGCGCGCCACGCGCCGATCCTCATCCTCCATCCGGCCGAGCGATTCCGGCCCGTCCCGGTTGAAGGCTTCCTCGCCGACTCCGACCTACAGCAGCAGACCGCGTCGGTCTGGGTGACAGTCAACGGTCCGCTTCCTGCCGGCGGATCCGACCTTCGCCTCGACCAGCGTCTCTGTCGTGCCGTCGAGGGAGTCGCCGGCTCGCCTTGTTACGCGGATGCGGAGGCGGCGCATGGCGCGGCGTCGGTCGCCTACGGCGGGGCCTTCCGTACGAAGAGTCGGATCGCACTTCAGTACTGGCTGTGGTACCCGTTCAACGACTACAGCCCGACCATTCCTCCAGGCGAGGTCTGGCAGGTTCACGAGGGTGACTGGGAGTCGGTATCGGTCATCCTCGACCTCGAAGGGCGACCAGTCCTGGTCGCCCTCTCGCAGCACTGCGACGGTACGCGACGTCCATGGGCAAGGGCTCCGAGGCGCGGTCAGCGCCCGCTCGTGTACGTAGCACTCGGGTCGCATGCCAACTACTTCGGCGCAGGAACGTACTCGCACAACCCCGCCTGCTGGCCGCGTGAGCTCCGGGACATCGTGCGCGCCCTGAAGCTCGTCGATCACACGGCCGCGGGCCGCACGGTGCGGCCGAGGCTGATCACGATCGGCTCGAGGCGTCCTGGTGGATGCGGTATGCGGGCGCTTGGGGCGAGGACGGCTATCTCCACTTCGCCAACAATGACCCGATTGCGTATCGCGGAAGCCCGCGTGGCCCGGCGTTCCACGAGCAATGGCGCTCTCCGGTGAAGGAGCCGCTGAGCTGGCCGCGCGGGTAAGGGCCGCCCGGCATGCCGGCCGGGTCGAGGCATTGACCCAGCCGCCTACTGAGGCCAGAAGTCGGCGATGTGCTCCGCGTCGTCGCGCGAGCCGCCCGGAACGACCTTCGAGATGATGATCACCTCGGCGTCCTCCGGCTCGTCGTTCCACACCGAACGCCAGGTCTCGGGTGGAACTCGGACCGCGGTGCATGCCTCGACGTCGATCACGTCGTCGCCGAGCTTGAACTGCAGCTTCCCGGACACGATGTAGTAGATCTCCTCCTGCTCCTTGTGGCGATGGCCGTAGGAGCCTTTGCCACCGGTGTGCTGTGGCATGCGCCGGTGGGTGAAGGCGACCTGCTCGGCTTCGAGATCGGACGTCATCATTCGCATCTCGCCCGGGTAGTCACCGAGAACATCCGCAACGTCCTCGAGCCGCTTGATCGTGTAGTCGGCCATCGACACCTCCTCTGAGTTCGACCGCGACGACTCTAACCCGCCCAGAACATCGTGTGCCGCTCGTCCGCTTGCTCCGCTCCAGCCGTTCGGTCACTCGAGCGGCGGCGCAGCGGCATTGGCAGGCATGCGCTCGGGGTCGGCGTCCTCTCCAGCTCGGAAGTGACCTTCACCCGGCCAGGGCGCGAGGAGAAGAAGGATTCGCGACTGCTCGAGTGCACGCACGCTGCGCGTCTCTCCCGGGGTGAATGTGAGCAGCGTCCCCGCGGGACATTCCACGCTGTGATCGCCGACGACCAGCTCGAGGCTGCCAGAGACGACCTGAACGACCGCACGCTCGTGAACTCGGTGATCCCCCATCTCGTCTCCGGCATTCAGGTCGATGAGGACGCCGCGGCATTCGGGCCGGGAGAACAGCACTCGTGGCTCACGCTTGCCGTCGGCGTCGATCGAGGGCAGGTGCCAGCGCTCCACAGTCGTCCAAGCTAGCACCCTCGGCGAAGAGCATCCACGCCTCGAACAACGCGCACTGAACGAAGCCTTACGTTCCGCCAACAACTTGCGAGCGGTCGAGGCGTTTCAGCAGGTACGACCAATCAGCTTTCCGGGGAGAGGAAGTGTGCGATGTCCACGTCAGCCGAGCAACATCCACCGTTCGAAGAGCTCGAGCTCGAAGATCGCGTCGTCGCCGACTGGCGCTTCGACCAGTTCAGATCGCTCGGATTCGGTGACGAAGACGCATCACTGCTCGAGGGCGCGGGCGCAGACCTCCACCTCGCCCGCTCGCTCGTGGGTGCAGGGTGCCCTCTGCATCTCGCCCTGCGGATCGTCCTCTGAGCCCTGCCGCTTCCTTGACATCGATCCGGAGAGCTGGCATCGTGGCCACTCGTCGCTGGGCGAACGTCCCAGCCGGACTCGAAGGGAGGTCACATATGCGGATTGCACTCTCGATCAACGCGGATTGGCCTCTCGTCAACACGTAGAGCCACTGCGCTAAACGGTTCATCGCCCCTCTGGCGCTCGGTTTGCCGGACGGCTACGTGGAAACCCAAGGCGTCCGACCGCGAGCAGAACGTCTCTTGCTGCCCGATCGTCAATCGCTCGGCGGCGAGTGTCCTCTCCTCATGTCGCTCGCCGGAACGCAACCCAGGAAGGAAGTGAAAATGAGTCAGGTATTGGCGCTTCCCCAGCTCGATGGCGTCGGCTTCCGGCACTTCCGGGGCGCGTCCGACTATCCAGACTTCGCCCGGATCATCACCGCCTGCGCCGCGGGAGAAGGGGATGACCGCGTCGAGACCGCCGAGAGCGTCGCGTCCCGATACGACAACCTCGAGCGCTGCGATCCCGACCGCGACCTCCTCGTCATCGAGGTCGACGGTAGACCGATCGGCTACTCACTCGTCTGGTGGGACGACGAGGCCGCTGGCCCGCGCACGTACACACAGGTCTGCTTCCTCGATCCGGCGCATGGTGGCCGCGGGATCGGATCGGCGCTCTTCGCGTGGAGCGAGGCGCGCCTGCGCGAGATAGCAGCAGAGCACAGCGTGCCGGACAAGCTCCTCCAGCTCTGGATCAACGATCGCAACACGCGCGCGACGGCTCTGGCCCGCAGCTCCGGCTTCGAGCCGATCACCTACGAGGCCCGGATGGTACGGCCGTCAGTCGACGACCTTCCCGATCGTCCCCTGCCGGAAGGCGTCGAGATCCGCCCGGTGACCGACGACCAGCTGCGCGCCATCTGGGAGGCGGAGAGTGACGCCTTCCGCGACCACTGGGGGTTCGTCGAGCCGACGGAGGCCACATATGCGCGATTCCTCGCGTTCCCGTACAACGACCCGACGTTGTGGAAAGTCGCCTGGGACGACCAAGGCGTCGCGGGCATGGTGCGGTCGTTCATCGACACCGCGCGGAACGCCGAGCACGGCCTCAAGCGCGGCTGGACCGAGAGCATCTCGACCGTTCGGCGTTGGCGGCGTCGCGGCCTCGCGAAGGCGCTCATCGTCGAGAGCATCCGCGAGCTCGCGGCGCGCGGGATGACCGACGTCGCGCTCGGGGTGCACACCGAGAATCCGAACGGAGCGTTCGATCTCTACGCCGGCCTCGGCTACGAGGTCGTCCAGACGTGGACGACGTATCGCAAGCCCATGTGAGCCAGTAGCCAGGACCTTCCAGGCCGGTTATCGGTCCGGAGGCTCCGCTATCGTTCCGCACTTCGCGTCGCCGCCGACAGGAGGCGTGGAGAGGCAATGTCGCCTCAGGACTCCATCGAGTCCTGGGGCTTTTTTGTTGGACCGACCGAGGAGGGCGGATGGTCAAGGTCGAGGCAGTGGTGATCAGGGAACGCGTCGAGACGGTGATCGACGCCGTCGAGGAGGCGACAGGTCACGTCGGTGTAACGGTGATCGAGGCGATCGGGCACGGGCGACAGCGCGGGATCACACACGAGTACCGCGGGCGCGTCTTCGAGTCGCGCTTCCTGCCGAAAGCCCACCTCACCTTCATCGTCCGCGACGAGATCGAAGACGACGTCATCAACGCTATCGCTGACGCGGCGCGAAGTGGTCACGAATCCGGAGACGGCGTCTGCTGGTCGAGCCCTGTGTTCAACGTCACCCACAACCGAACCGGTAAGTCACTCGAGGAGGTGGAAGTCGGATGAGTACGAAGGAGCTTGCGATCGCCACGAGCACCGTCTGGGTCGTCATCGCGGCAGTTCTCGTCATGTTCATGCAGGCCGGCTTCGCGTTCCTCGAAGCCGGGCTGACGCGGATGAAGAACGTCGGCCATATCGCCGCGAAGAACGTGCTCATCTTCGCGATCGCCTCGATCGTCTACTACCTCGTCGGCTTCGGAATCGCGTTCGGGGATGGCGGCAACGGGTTCGTTGGCGGATCGGGCTTCGCTCCGTCGGTCGATGAGCTGCTCACGGTCGGGGCTGCACCCTTCTCGTGGTTCACGGCGATTCCCGGCGCAGCCGCGTACATGTTCGAAGTCGTCTTCTGCGCCGTCTCCCTGGCGATTGTCTGGGGCGCGATGGCGGAGCGGACGAAGCTCTGGGTCTACTTCGCATTCGGGATCGTCTTCACCCTCATCTACTCCATCGGCTCCCACTGGATCTGGAGCCCCGATGGCTGGCTGTTCTCGAAGGGCATGCAGGATTTTGCCGGCTCGACGGTCGTCCACTACCAGGGCGCTCTAGCGGGTCTCGCCGGCGCGCTCCTCCTCGGGCCGAGGATCGGCAAGTTCGGCCCCGACGGCAAGCCGAACGCGATTCCTGGCCACAACGCGGCGTTCGTGACACTCGGCGTGATCATTCTCTGGTTCGGCTGGTTCGGCTTCAACTCCGGCTCGACGCTCAGCGTCGACTTCGGTGGAGTCGGCTTCTTCGCCTACGTCGCGCTGAACACGAATCTCGCCGCGGCCGCGGGGGTGATCGGAGCCGTCTGCACCGCGTGGCTCGTGATCAAGAAGCCCGACCTCTCGATGATGCTGAACGGCGCCATCGCCGCGCTCGTGGCGATCACGGCCGCGTGTGCGTTCGTCGCTCCTTGGGCCGCGATCGTGATCGGTTTCGTTGCCGGAGTGATCGTCGTTTTCGGCGTGCTTGCCGTCGAACGGATCCGGATCGACGATCCGATCGGTGCGATCGCCGCACACGGTATGGCAGGCGTGTGGGGCACGCTCTCGCTCGGCTTTCTCGCGCTGCCGGGCCAGGCTGAGTCGCTCGCGACCGGCACCGGCGGTCTCCTCTACACCGGCTCGCTGCACCAGCTCGGCACGCAGGCGATCGGGCTCCTGGCAATCGGCGCCTTCACGTTCACTGCGTCGTTTCTCGCGCTCTGGACTATGAACCGAGCCTTCGGAATTCGCACCGAACCAGACGTCGAGACCGCGGGCCTCGATGTTTCCGAGCACGGAATGTGGGGCTACCCCGAGTTCTACATCCCGGTTCCGGGCGGGTACGGAACCGAGGCGCACGGGCATCTTGGGCTGCCTCTGCCTGCTCCCGTCACTCCGGCAGTCGCACTCCAGGCGACCGCGCGTCAGAATCCACAGATGTCGTAGCCCTCGGCGACGAGCCTCGACAGCTCGCCGGCAGCCCGGGTTGCGGAGTCGCCGGAGACGTCCGTCGCAGAGGTGTTTCCAGGCTTTCGTCAGTGGGACGGGTCTCGTCAGCTCTCAGCCGCTCAAGTCTCTCGAACGCTGCGTGCCGATTTCGCACCATCTTCTAGCGCGTGACGACGAACGTACGTGTCCCCAGCAGCTTCCCGTAGCGGTGTGGCTGATCGTGCGCCGAATCCCGGCCAGACGTGCCAGCGGTAGCTGCCCGGGCTCAGCTTGTAGTTGCGGCCGTCGAATCTCCACGAGCGCTGCAGGCGGAAGGACGTGTCTAGCGGCCAGGCGGTGAGGATCTTCTGCCCGTCTCGATAGAGCTGGACGTTGTAGTACGTCGCCTTGGCGACCGCTCTCCACGCGAGTACCGGCGGCAGAGTGAGGCGTGCTCCTGCCGCCGGCTTCGTCAGCGCGGGTTTCGCTAGCGCGGGCTGCGTCACGGCCGGCTTCGCCGTCGTGGCTCCCGCTTTCAAAGCCAAGCCCTTCACGGCAGCGTTCCCGGCCTCGTCATATGCAGTCACCGTGTACCGATACTTGACGCCGCTCTTGAGTTGCCGGTCGGTGACGGTTCTTGCCTTCCCGTCATACAGCGTCGACAACTTCCGCCCTCGCAGGCCGGGCCGGCGGACGACGGTGATCGAGTGCGTGTCCTTCGACGCCGTCCACTTGAGCACGACGCCTCGGGTGGTGACCTCGGCCTTCAGACGTCCGAGAATCGGGGGTCTTGTGTCGTATCTGAGGTCGAAGCCGGCGGGCGGGCTCGTGTTTGCGGCCTTGTCCTTGCAGGTGCCCGACAGCGAAGCCTTCTCCGCGTCGGGCCCCTTGTACTGGACGGGTGCGGCACAGGAGTCGACACCGGACAATGGGTCCGTCCCCAGGAAGGCGACCGTGACCGCGTGGTTGTACCAACCGTTGGAGTCCGGCTCCCGCTCGGGCTTTGCCTCGACGCTCGGCGCGGTTGCGTCGTACTTGAGCTCGAATCCGGTGCCGCTGCTGTTTCCGGCATTGTCGGTGCAGCTGCCGGAGACGGACGTGTGGTCCGTATCCGGCCCCTTGTATTCCGTCGACGTGCAGGATCCGATGCCGGACACCCCGTCGGAGCCGGAGAAGTTGATCGTGAGACCGTGGTTGTACCAGCCGTTGCTGTCCGGGCCACGGTCCGCGGAGGCCGTCACGGCTGGTGGCGTCCCGTCCTTCCTGACGTTGGTCGTGGTGGTTCTCGATCCCTCGGCATTCGACCACGTGCACGACACGCCCGTGCCGCCGGTGTCGCTCGAGATCGTGACCGCGCCGCAGCCACTCGCGGTGACGCCGGCCGGTGGTGACGCCCACGACACGGTAACGGCCGCCGTGTGCCAGGCAAAGCAGTTTGACGGCCCTGGTGAGCAGGAGGGGTCCGGGGGAGCGGGTGGGGGCGCGGTCGAGGCCCGGCCGGCGAGCACGAGGACGGCCAACGCCAAGATGAGAAAGACGAATGGTGCTCGACGGACTATCAAGGGCGCGCCTCCCATCTTTCCGAGCGGATCAAGAGAAACAGCATGCTGCCGCTCGCGAGCACGAGCGCAAGGAGCGCAAGCCCCCCGAGCAGCAGCGCGCGTTCGCTCGTGGCGTCCCGGACCGCCGCGACCGCAGCGGCGGCGGCGACCTTCGGTTTCTCTTCACGAGCCGTCTGTGGGGCAGCTACGCGCTCTGTCCTGTTTCGGCCCGACTGGTTCGCGCTCGGCTTGGGCTTCTGAGCCTTGGGCGTGGTCTGCCGCGTGTCGGCGACGTCTGACGCGGAGCTTCGAGGTGTCACGGCTGGCGCTGGCGCTGGCGTCGGCGTCGGCGCCGGTGTAGGTGTCGGCTTCGGCTTCGTCTTCGTGGACGACGGGTAAGGATCCGGTGCAGGCACTGACGGAGCCGCATTGCGCGGCGGGTACGGGTCGGGCGCCGGTGTCTGGGCGGCTCGAGCTTGCGCGGCCGAGAGCGCGATGAACCCGAAAAGGAGAACTCCGGTGAGCAGAAGGCGCGGGAAGGAGATCAAGGCCGCACACTCCCCGCCGGCCCTCGCGGGCGGCTGACGCGCCGCCGCAGCAACTCTCCGGCCATTGGCTCTCAGGAGCCCCCCAAAGCTCGCTGCTTCCTTCATGTTGGACGCTACTCCTCGTTGTCGAATCCGTCAATACGGCCTGCAGCGCCAAGGTGGTGACCGCCGACCGTTCACTTCGGCCGGCGGTCACCGTCATGCGATTACGCGATCGGCGGCATCACCTACCTCTCGACCTGGTTCTTGGACTGGTCGCTCGCCGACGTGCTCCCCGAAGCGTCGTGCGCGGCCTTCATCCCTCTTTGGCTCAGAGGACCGCTCGTTGCCGGGGCTCTTCTTCCGATCAGGCGCCCACGCGTTCGAAGGATCGAGCTGAAGGGTGGCAGCGAGGCCGAAAGCGAACTGGCTGCTGTCGTCCTGCTGACCGATCGCCTGGATCCCGTGGGGGGCCTTGCACAGGCACGAGCTCGGCTGGATCTGGGACGCGGCCTGCTTCGCCGCGTGCCAGTTCACCGCCGTCGCATGTGACGTGGCCACATTCGCCTGCCTGACAGCGCCGTCGTCACCAGGGCTGAGGACCCGCGTCGGCTCGTTGCTGTTGCCGATCTGGGACTCGTCCTTGCACTTGCACGGTGGCTCGAGGCCGAGTTGCAGCGTGGCCGCGAGCGCCACTGCGCCCTGATGGTTCTTCGACGACTGGCCGATCGCCTGGATGCCGGTCCCGCAGCAGTGCCTATCCAGGCTGCCCCTGCTGCCCTGGATCTGGTCTGCATGCTGGTCGGTCCAGTTGATGTTGCCGGCCGCCGCGTTCGACGACGCGACGTTCGACTGCGACACCGAGCCGCCGTCACCGGGGCTCAGCACGCGGACGGGCGCATTCTCGTTCGACGCTCCCTTTTGGATCGTCAGCCCGAGTGCGAATGCACCCTGCGCGTTCGTCGCCGACTGGCCGATCGCCTGGATGCCGGAACCACCGGCCTGCAGTTGATCGGCAGCCTGCTTCGTCACGTTCACGTTCGCAGCCGTCGCGTTCGACGAGGCCTCGTTCGATTGCGAGACCCTGCCGTCGTCGCCCGGGCTGAGAACTCGAACGGGAGCGTTCGAGTTCGACGGCTTCTCCTGGATGGTCGCGGAGATCGCCGCCGCCTCCTGCTCCGAGTCAGCCGACTGGCCGATGACCTGGAGGCCGCCTCCCACACTTGCAGGAGTGCCCGGCCTGGGCCTGATCAGCCGTCTGCTCGGTCAGGTTGATGTTGCCGGCCGACGCGTCCGAGGACGCGACGTTCGACTGCGACACCGAGCCCGAATCCCCGGGGCTCAGCACTCGCACCGGCGTGTTCTCGTTCGATGCTCCTTTCTGGACGGTGAGACCAAGCGCGAATGCGTCCTGGTCGTTCGTGGCCGACTGGCCGATCGCCTGCAGGCCTGAGCCACCGGCCTGCGCTTGATCTGCCGTCTGCTTTGTCACGTTCAGGTTTCCGGCGCTTGCGTTCGATGAGGCCTCGTTCGTCTGAGTGACCGCACCGTCGTTGCCGGGGCTGAGGACCCGAACCGAGATGTTGCTGTTCGAGGGCTTCTCCTGAACGGTCGCGGAGAGAGCCTTCGCGTCCTGCTCCGAATCGGCCGACTGACCGATGATCTGCTTGCCGTCGCTCCCGCACTTGCAGGAGTTTCCGGCCTGCGTCTGATCAGCCGTCTGCTCGGTCAGGTTCGTGTTGCCGGCGGCCGCGTTCGACGACGCGACGTTCGACTGCGACACCGAGCCACCGTCGCCGGGGCTCAGAACCCGAACCGAGATGTTGCTGTTCGACGGCTTCTCCTGCTTCGTCGCCGAGAGAGCAGCCGCATCCTGATCGTTGTCGGCTGACTGGCCGATGACCTGCTCACCGGAGCCCCCGCACTTGCAGGGGTTTCCGGCCTGGGTCTGGTCGGCGGTCTGCTTCGTGACGTTCAGGTTGGCGGCTTCGGCATTCGAGGAGGCCTCGTTCGACTGTGAGACCTCACCGTCGTCGCCGGGGCTGAGGACGCGGACCGAGATGTTCTCGTTCGACGGCTTCTCCTGGACGGTCGCGGAGAGAGCCGCTGCATCCTGCTCCGAGTCGGCCGACTGGCCGATGACCTGCTCGCCGCCGCCCCCGCAGCAGCGTGCTTCCGGCCTGATCCTGAGCGGCCGTCTGCTCTGCCACGTTCGTGTTGCCGGCGGACGCATCCGAGGACGCGTCGTTCGACTGCGACACCGAGCCGTCCTCACCGGGGCTGAGAACGCGGACGGGCTCGTTCTCGTTCGACGCGCCCTTCTGGAGCGTGAACCCGAGAGCGAACGCATCCTGGTCGTTCGTGGCCGACTGACCGATCGCCTGGAGGCCCGAGCTACCAGCCTGCGTCTGATCGGCCGTCTGCTCCGTCGCGTTCAGGTTGCCAGCCGTGGCGTCCGACGAGGCCTCGTTCGACTGCGAGACCGAGCCGCCGTCGCCCGGGCTGAGCACCCGAACGGGACTGTTCTCGTTCGTTGGTTCCTGCTGCGCTGTCCCTGCAGCGGCCCCTGCGTCCTGCTCGCTTCCGGCCAATTGGCCCGAGCCCTGGCTTGCAGGGGGGTTCGCTGCGGCCGTTCCCACTCCCGTGACGAGCAGGAGGAGGAGAGCCACGGCCAGCGCGAGGAAAACACGTCTCATCTTGTCTCCCTTCGTGCTGTCGGTGTGACGCCGTGCCGTGGTGGCAGCGGCGTCGGACTACGAACCGGCAGCTCTCACCCAGGGTGGTCGATCGAGGAGCGGTACGTGCTGCGCGGGCTCAGCTCCCGCGCAACCCGAATCCGCCGCCCCAGGCTGGGGGCGGCAAGCATGAAGAACGCTATGAGCGCCGCGACTGCTGCGACCGGCGTGGTGGGCACCCGCCCGCCCAACGTACCCGAGCCGGTGGTCTGCGACGAGCCTGGCCCGCCGAACGGCGATAGCGGCGCGCGCGATCGGCGAGGAGATGCCGGATGCGCGCTGGCACGCTTCGTGGTCGGCTGCGAGCTCGGTCGGCTCGAGGGGCTCGATGGCGGCCGCCAGGCGACGGCCGTCGTCGGCCCGCGCGGTGCGCTCGCTGCCTCATCGCGGTGGGTCGGCGCTTTGTGCGCTCGATCTGGAGTCAGAGCTCTCCCGGAGTGACCGTCGGGGTGGACTCGGGAATGACGACCACCGACACTTCGACGCCAGGGAGGGCAGGTGAGGTGAGCGAGAGGTCCGGGAGCGCTGGCAGCGTGACGCCGGGGTCAACGATGATCGCGACACCCACGTCGACGGACGGCGGAACAGGCAGTGCCGGGCAACGGCGGTAGCGGCGGCATTTCCACCGTCGGTGCGGTAGCCGGCGCGAAGGCCGGTGGAGCCGGCATCGCTGGTATCACGACCGACAGTGGTGGTACCGGCGTCGCATCTGTTTCCGACTGCGTGGCGTTGCCCACTTCGGGAGGTGCACCAACCGCGGCGTCGCACGTCCAGTTCCACTCCCAGTCCCACGTCCAGCTGAGCGGAGTCTGACTCTCCATCTGAGTCGAGAACGACGTGGTCTGACCACAGAACGTGAACATCCAGCTCCAGATCCACGGCCCGCTCGAGGGCGCCGGCTCGCTTGCCGCCGCTCCCTTGGCTGCCGACGGAGGTGTTGCTCTGCGTGACGGCGTCGTTGTCGCCAGGACTCAGCACTCGGACCGACACGTTGGTGTTGGTTGCGTCGGAGGTCGAGGAAGAATCGAGGCTGGAACCCGAGCTCGTAGCACTCGAATCGGTACCGGCACATGACCAGTCCCATGCCCAGTCCCACGTCCAGATCAACGATGCCTGACTCCCTGTTTGCGTCGATAACGACGTCGCGTTTCCTTCGCAGTCGAGAGCGAGTTCCCAGCTCCAATTCCAAGGCTGCTGCGAAGTCAGGAGATTGATTGATACTGCGAATTCGTATCTTGATATCGTGGCGAATTGGTCTCGGAAACAGTGACCTCCTCGCCGCTTCCATCGCGGGCGGGTTGCGCGGTGGCACCCGACTCCTCGCTGCTCGGCAGCAAGCCACGCTCTCATCGCTCGGCCTCACACCGGCAGAGACTGTTGGTCTGACTGACAGGGCCGTTGTCGCCTGGACTCAGAACGCGGACCGTCACGTTCGTGTTCACGGCGGTCGGCTGCGACGAGTCGGGAGCTGTGGGCGGTGTGGCGGTGGCGGTTCCGCGGCAGGCGTGATATCAGGCTGCTCGGAGGCTGATACTACGTCTGGCCCGCTCGATTCCTGGGTTACGGGGCCGTCCGTCCCAGGGCTCAGGACTCGAACCGAGACGTTGACGCTGCCTGCCTCGGACTGCGTCGCAGTGACGACCTGTGGCGTTTCCTGCCGGTCCCCTCGATCGCGGTCTCTTGGATCGCCGGGGCCGGAGGCAACTCTGGCAGCGGGAGCGGACTCGACTCGAGTGACGGGGCCGGCGTGGGCGTGGCCGGAGCGACGGCGTCCGGTAGCACGGGCATCGGCGGCATCGGCTCCTCTCCGTCCGAGCCGAGAGCCGGCCCAGCGATGCCCAGCCCTATAATCGCGATGGTCGCAAACACCTTCAAGAACCGCAAACGGTGCCGCGAGTGGGCAGGTGCGACGCGCTGTTGTAGCGATGGACTATCTGACAGGACAGCCACGCATTGAGTGAAATACCCGGTGCGCCGTCGGGTTAGTCGTCCACTTCAAATACCCCTCTTCACATCGGAAAAGATGCACGTTATGATCGAGGCTGCAATCAGGACGACGAAAGTTCGTTCTATGGGGAGATCGCATTCATACTCGACGGCCGAGCGATTTCCGTGCGGCTGGCGTGATGATCCCGAAGGTCTCCTGCGTGCCTATCGCCAGACCGGCGACCCGGCAGCCCGCGAGCGTCTTGTCGAGCTCTACCTCCCGCTTGTTCGCGCGCTCGCGCGCCGATTCGCGCACTGCGGCGAGCCTCTCGACGACCTTGTCCAGGTGGGTTCGATCGGCTTGATCGAGGCGATCGACCGCTTCGACCCCGAACGTGGCAGCGATCTCTCGAGCTTCGCCATCCCTACGATCACAGGCGAGATCAAGAACCACTTGCGTGATCGGACTCGCAACGGTTCGCGTTCCGCGCCGTCTCGCCGAGCTGACACTGAGTTTGCGCGGCCCGCGTGCGCGCCTCGCTGCCAGCCTTGCACGCTCGCCCACGCTCTCCGAGCTCGCTCGAGAGGCGGGCGTTGACGAACGTGAGGTCGCCAAGGCCGACGAGGCGGAACGCGCGCGGAAGATCTTGTCCCTCTCCGCCGCCGTCGACGGCGACGAAGTACTCGCCTGCGTCACCGCCGTCGACACGTTCGATGCCAGTGACGATCGTCTTCTGCTCGCCGCGGGCTTCCGCACTCTGGCGGAGCGGGAGCGGCGGATTCTGCACCTGCGGTTCTTCGCGGGCTTGAGCCAGGCCGAAATTGCCCGCGAGGTCGGACTCTCTCAGATTCAGGTATCGAGGCTGATCCGGGCCTCCCTGGAGCGCATGCGAGGCGCGCTCGACCAGGATCGGGTGCCAGGGCTTTGGTCCTGAAAGGCTCGTCAGGCTCTAGTGCAGCGGGTTTTTAGCTTGTAGACTCGGATCATGGCGAGTGCGCCGTCGCTCTCCGAGGATACGGCGACTTCCTATCGGGTCTTGCTTGTCCGAACCGGGGAAGGGCCGGCCTCGCGTGGCGCGCCGACGTCGACGAGTTGCCGAATTGCTCGGCTCGTGGCGCGACGCCCGAAGAGGCTGTCCGCCGCGTCTGGGCGGCCGCGGACAGGGCTCTTGGGCCGCAGCGCGAGCAGGTTGAGGATGACGGGCAGCCGAAGGCTCCCCCGCAGCACAGCGGGAAGCTGCTCGTCCGCATGCCGGCGACTCTGCACGACGAGCTTGCGCAGGCTGCCGAGCGCGAGGGCGTGAGCCTCAATCAGCTGATAACAGGTGTCCTTGCGGGCGCGGTCGAGTGGCGGGCGAACGACGAGCCTCAAACCACCAGAGCGGTGTCGACGACGCCGCGCGCCGAGTTCAAGCTCTCCGGGCGCGTACTCCGAATTGCGCTCGCTGCGAACTTCGTGGTCGTTCTCTTCGCAGCCGCTGTCGCGATCACCCTTCTCCTGGTGGCGTGGCGCGGCGGCTTGTAGCCGCACTCGGCACACCTACGATCGGGATGGGCCGGGCAGGGATCGAACCTGCGACCTTGGGATTAAAAGTCCCCTGCTCTACCAACTGAGCTACCGGCCCTGGGTCGAATGAGTGTAGAAGGAGCGCGTCGGCTCGTCGCTAGACGGGCTTAGGGACGGGTTGCCGCGAACGCACACAGAAAGCTCGGCGGTCGTAGTCTGTGAGTGTGCCTGTCGTGCTCTTCTTCGCCGGGCTCGCCGGATCCGTTCTGCTCGCGCTCGGGATCGGCCGGATGTACTGGAAGCACCGGGTCGGGCGCTGGGCGCAGGAGCACGGGCTGACCCTTCTCGAGTTCCGCGGCGCGCACTTCTTCGAGGGATCGCGGGCACTGCGTCGTTCGGACAACCAGTTTGCGTTCCACGTGGTCGTCGAGGACGCCTCGGGCCGTGAACGAACCGGGTGGCTGACCTTCGGCAGCTACTGGTCGTTCTGGCCGACTGGCCGGCCGGAGATCCGCTGGGAAAGCTGAGTGTGAGGGCTTCTGCCTCACCGTTGTGTGCGTTCGGGGCGGCCTGTCGCTAAACCCGCTCGTCTCTAGACTCCAATGCGGGGCCCCCATCGACTAGCGGCCTAGGTCACCACCCTTTCAAGGTGGCAGCACGGGTTCGAATCCCGTTGGGGGCATCTCGGCTGTCGAGGATCATGATCGCGGCAGTCAAGCGTCGCGGACGCGCAAGAGCGCGTAGCCGACGGCGAGGGTGCCGAGCGCCCACGCGAAGGCGACACCTAGGCCCTCCCAGGGGCCGATCGGCATCCCGGTACGACCGTCGAAGGGCTCAGCATGCGGTCGGTCGTCGACTGGACGGCCATTCCCGCGAGCGGCGTGAGCTGCTCGATCCGTACGGCGATGCGCTCCGGGAACGCACCCAGGAACAGGAACGGGAGGAAGAGGAGCCCGACGCCGGTGGCGATCGTGGCGCCGGAGTGACGCAGGATCGTGCCGATGCCGAGCGCGATCAGCGCGTAGGCGGTGAGCAGTAGGGCGGTTCCGACCACCGCACGGGCCGCGCCGGGGTCGGTGATCGACACGGGAGGGTAGGCGGGCGCCACGTAGCCTCGGTCGTGGAGCAGCGATTGCGCGATCACGAACGCCGCGGCCGAGGTGACCAGCGCTAACGGGAAGACGACAACGCTGAGCACGAGCGCCTTAGCGACGAGCACGCGGAAACGTCCCTGGGTCGCGGTTAGTGTCGTCCGGATCATCCCGGTCGCGAACTCGCCGGTGATGAGCGAGGCGCCTGCGACGACAACCGCGATCTGCGCGAAGACGATGCCGGCCAGGCCCATCTGCACGACTCGTCGTCACCTCCGAACGACGCGTCCGTTTCGGTCTGCGAGCGAAGAAAGCCGTCATGCCGACCATGAGGAGGCACATCGTGGCCAGCGCTACGAGTGTTCCGCGCTGGGTGCGGAGCTTCGTCCACTCGGAGTGGAGCGTTGCGGTCATGTGCCCGATCCCTCCGTTGCGACCGCGACGCTCGTGTGCTCTCCGGCGCCGCGCGTGAGTTGAAAGTACGCCTCCTCGAGCGTCACCCGGCTCGACACGAGCTCTTCCAGTCGGACCTGGTGGGAGACGAGAAGCTCCGATACCCGCACCGCCGGCATCCCCTGAACGGCGATTCGGTCGCGTCCGTTCGAGATCACGGTCGCGCCGCCGTTCGCGAGGACGGTCATGGCGGCTGTGGCATCCGGCGTCTTGATGTTCACCCGGTCACCCGAAGCTGCAGCGATCAGCTCGTCGACCGCGACGTCCGCCAGTAGTCGCCCTTTGCCGATCACGATCAACTGGTCCGCGGTGCCTTCGAGCTCACTCATGAGGTGGCTCGACACAAACACGGTCCGCCCTTCGGCCGCGAACTCTCGGAGCGCCTCGCGTATCCACTGGATCCCCTCCGGGTCGAGGCCGATCGTCGGCTCGTCGAGGATGAGGATCGGAGGATCGCCGAGAAGCGCCGCGGCGACGCCGAGCCGCTGTCTCATCCCGAGCGAGAAGGTGCCCGCCCGTCGTTCGGCGGCGCTCGAGAGTCCGACGAGGTCGATGACATGGTCGACGCGGCCTCTGGGGATTCCGTTGCTCTGCGCGAGCCAGCGCAAGTGGTTTCGAGCCGACCGGCTCGGGTGGACGGCGCCTGCATCGAGGAGCGCGCCGACGACCGTCAGCGGCCGCTCGATGGTCGCGTAGCGCCTTCCGCCGATGAGTGCTTCACCCGACCCTGCTGCAGCGAGGCCGAGCAGAAGCTGCATCGTCGTCGTCTTGCCGGCTCCATTGGGGCCGACGAACCCGGTGACTCGGCCAGGTCGCACCGTGATCGAGAGGTTGTCGACCGCGACCGTCTGGCCATATTGCTTCGTCAAAGCCTGTGTCTCGAGTATCCCCTCCATGTCCCCGACAGTACGAGCCAAGCGGACGGGCCGCGTCGCGCTGGAGCGGTGTCTTCCCACCGCCACCCGCCGGGGAGCAATCCCGGTGTTCTCACCCTCCGGCGTGAGGGTGAAGATCGCGGAGCCGCGTGAGGCGCACCCACGCGAAGCCGACGACAATGCCGGCGTGGAGCTCGTTCGCGAGGGTCAACGCCTTCTTGTCGTAGCCCGGCGTCTGTTCGCGGGGCGCGACGGACGTATTGCTCTCACGGTCGTTCTGGCGTTGACGGCGGCGCTCGAGGCGAGCCTCTATACGCCCGACGCGTATCAGGAGTTCACCTTCGAAGAGCGCGGAGATCCTGGGCTGGCGATCTTCCTCAACATCGTCGCGGTCGCGCCGTTACTCGCAGCGCATCGGTTCCCGTTTCTCGCGGCAGCTGGCACGACGTTCGTCGCCGTATGGTCTGCTCGCGATCCCCGAAGCGCCCATCACCCTGACCGCGCTCGGCGTCCTGGTGTACACGGTGGGGCACCTCGTCGTTCGGCGGGGACTCCTCTGGGCCTTGCCGCTCCTGGCCCCGTTCCTCATTCACGCTGTCGAACCGGCAGGGGCAGCAAGGCGGGTCCGGCGAGCGTTTGGCCGCTCCTGCTCGTGGTCGCCGCGGTACTCCTCGCCGAGTCCACTCGCAAGCGCACGGAGGTAGTCGCCGCGCTCGACGCAACGCAGGAGGCGATGGCGGAAAGCGTGCGCGAGCAGACCGCGATGGAGGAGCGGGCGCGGATTGCGCGCGAGCTGCACGACATCGTTGCGCATCACCTCTCGGTGATCGCCGTCCAGAGCGAGACCGGACGCCTGACCTCGCCGAAGCTGTCGGCCGACGCTCGTGGACGATTCGAGGCGATCGCGGCGACCGCGCGCGATGCGCTCACCGAGACCCGCCGTCTGCTGGGAGTTCTGCGCGAGGACGTAGGAGGCGAGGCCGACCGTACGCCCCAGCCGGGTCTCGAACAGCTTGCCGAGCTCGTCGACACTGCGCGCGACGCAGGTGCGAACATCCGGCTCATCCTGCAAGGCAAGGTTGTGCCGTTGCCGGCGGGCATCGATCTCGCCGCCTACCGCATCATCCAGGAGGCGCTGACGAACGCACGGCGCCACGCGCATGGAGCGGACGTCGACGTCGAGGTGTCGTACGGAGAGAACACGCTGCAACTTCGCGTCAGGGACTACGGGCCGGGGCCCGGGACGGCGAGTTTACCGCCGGCCACGGGCTTGTCGGAATGCGTGACCGCGCGACGATCGCCGGTGGCACGTTCTCGTGCGGCCCCGCGGAGGGTGGCGGCTTTGTCGTCGATGTCACGCTGCCCACGGCAGAGGCGGCGTCGTGATCCGTGCGCTCGTCGCCGACGACCAGGAGGTCGTGCGCGCAGGGTTCTCCGCGCTGCTCGACACGCAGTCCGACATCACAGTCGTCGCGAGCGCGGCTGACGGCGCCGACGCGGTCCGACTGAGCGCCGAGCACCGGCCCGATGTGGTGCTCATGGACGTACGCATGCCGGTGATGGACGGAATCGAGGCCACCCGGAAGATCTGCGAGAACGGGGACGACGAAGGCCCGCGCATTCTCATCCTCACGACCTTCGACCTCGATGAGTACGTGTATGACGCCCTTCACTCGGGCGCCAGCGGATTTCTGCTCAAGGACGTTCCGGCCGAGACCCTCTTCGAGGCAGTGCGTGTCATCGCTGCAGGGGAGGCGCTGCTTGCGCCCGCGATCACGCGCCGGCTGATCGCCGAGTTCGCTCGCCTTCGGCCCCGCCAACAGTCTCGACCGGACGGACTCCTGGCGCTCACTCCCCGAGAGACCGAGATCCTGGGTCTCGTCGCGGAAGGTCTGTCGAATCACGAGATCGCCGAGCGGCTCGTGCTCAGCGACGAGACCGTCAAGACCCACGTCAGCCATGTCCTGCGGAAGCTCGGGCTACGGGATCGCGCTCAGGCGGTCGTCGTGGCGTACGAGTCTGGTCTGGTCGTGCCCCGCGTCTAACGCGGACCTACACGAAGTCAGTCTCGGAAGCTTCTGAACCAGTCTTCGGCGAACGTACTCGGCAGGCTTGACTCAGATTCTGTGATTCTTTGGGGCATGCCGGGCGGTTAGCTCAGTTGGTAGAGCGCCTGCTTTACACGCAGGTGGTCGCAGGTTCGAGTCCTGCACCGCCCATTGCGACCCTTGTCATAGAGCAAAATCCGCATGGTTATGCGGGTCGGGTGTGCCCCGAGTGCCGCGAAAGCTCGGATGTTGCACCCCTATATGCACCCCTAGAAATCCGAAGTGCTGGGCGGATGCTGTACGCCGCAGCTTCAGTCTCAAGCGCCTCGTTCCGATACGCCTGTCAGGGTCTCCGTGCCAACGCCCGACGAAGGAGGAACTCGATGCTCTTGGCCTTCAACCAGTGGTACTTGTGGGGAGGATTGTTCGGCCTCCTCTGGCTGATCTGTTTGCTTTCCGCCGGGGTGCTCACGTGGAAGCACGGCCACAGGGTCATGTTCTTTATCGGGTTCATCTTCCCTATCCTCTGGATCGTCGGGGCCGTCTGGGACCCGCCACCTAAGTATCAGCCCGGCAAGTATCAGCCCAGCTCCCGGCCTTAGCGGGCAAGCCCGCCTCGAGTCAGAAGCGCCGCGTAGTCGAGCTCGCCCTCGTCGAGCATCACATGCGAATAGGTATTCGCGGTGACCGCAAGATCTCTCTGGCCGAAGCCGAAGCGCTCGACGTGAGCGCGATGACCTTGCGGCCATCTGCCGCTGCGTCACGGACGCGTCAGCGCTCGAGTCGCGTCGATGTGGCTGCCCCTCCCTCTTGCCCAGATCCTTCTCGAGATTGCGTTAGACCCCAGGGCCCGTGACCGTGACCGTATTGCGGCAGCGCGCGAGCTGTTGGACAGAGGCTGGGGTAAGGCCGTGGGGTACGCCGACATCGAGGGTGCTGACCCGCTGGCGATGGGTGAAGTGGAGGCGGAGATCAGGTCTATCGCTGAGCAACTGCGGCGGGAACGCGACGCGAGCTAGCACCCGGCGCCAGCGTTCGAATCCCGTATGGGCCTTCGCAGGCCGCCTGGCAGAGCCACTCTGGCTTAGACAAGCGGTTTATCAGTGTCAGGAATGTCGCCCGTGCCCTAACGGTGGCACGCCGGTGGCACGCAGAAAGCTCCTGCACAGCACCTCGCTCGCTCGCACCCTCTCTGCTCGCTCCACGCCCCTCCTGCGGCGTCGTGGTGGCGACGGATGAGAGTCGCGATCTACAACCGCCGCGGCGAAATTGTCCGCTACACGGAGCAGCGCGGCGCCCTGCCCAAGCGAGTGAGCCTCATCGAGCACGACTCCGGGTGGACGGAGCCCGAACGCGATGCCGTGATCATGCTCGAGTGCCACATTGCGAATCGCGGAAGCTGGCGACCGGCCGATGTCGAGACGACCCCGCTCACGCTCGCCCACATCCAGCACTAGCTGCGCAAGACGCACGCACGCCGGAGCGGCCGCGACTACGCGCGAGAAGTGCTGGCCACGCTCGTGCGCATGGGCCTCCTCGAAGACACCGGGCAGGTGTTGAAGCCGCGCCGGCAGCCGCGCGTCAACAGCCGTTCCTACTGGTGGAGGGTGTTTCGAATCGTCCCTATCTCCCTGCTCAGGGAAGCCTCCATCGTCGTACGAGTAGCCCGGGCTTGTCGCTCACGTGCTGGCTTCGCCTCGCACAGTGTCTCTGCGTGGATGGCTCGTCCGTCAAGGGGTGATTCGGTGCGCATCGAGGCCTTCTCCGGGGTCCGTGCAGTGGGCTTTCGCGTACTCAGGGCCTCCATGAGGGCTCGCCTCTCGCCCCCACAATCGACGGAGGCGATGGCGAGCCAAGGGCTGCGTTGACCAGTCCGGAACGGTCACTGTGTTCGACGGCGACGAAGGAGGAACTTTATGCCCTTGGCCTTAGGTGTTTGGTACCTGTTTGCTTTCCGCGGGCGTCCTGACTTGGAAGAACGGCCACAAGGTCATGTTCTTCATCGGGTTCCTCATCCCCATCGTGTGGATCGTCGGAGCCGCATACCGCAAGTCCACCCCCTATCAGCCGGGCATCGGGGCCTAAGGGCACGCACCGGTCGGGTCTATCCGTTCTGGGGCGTGTTCGGCTCCATAGTCATCTTCTTCATCTGGATCTCCGGCTCCGACCTCATACTTAGTCGCCGATGCACCTGCTGTGGGCGGTCCTCATTCTCGCGTGTGCTGTCGCGGTCGCCATCCTCGCGTCCGTGCGGGAACAGTCCGTGAGCCGATGAGCGAGCTCGCCGCCACCGAACCGTCGCCCGTTCTCCCGTTCGACGACCCGTCCCGCCGCAGGCGCCTGATCAAGGTCGGCGCCTGGCTCGTTGGGGTAGTGGTCGTGATCGTCCTCCTGAACCTGCTCGGGGTCGACGTGGTCGGTTGGCTGACCGACCTCTGGCACCAGATCAAGGACGTCCCCACCGGCTACATCGTCGCCGCGCTCGTCTTCCAGACCGGCCAGACACTGTTTGCCGGGCTCTCCTACTACGGGATTCTTCGAGCGGCCTATCCGGGGCAGGTCGAGTTCTGGCCGATCGTGACCGCCTACGCGGTGGGTGTGGCGATGAACAACTTCCTGCCCGCGAACATCGGCACGTTCGTGACCCTGCTCATGTTCGTGGCGATCATCCCTGACGCGACCTTAGGTGGGTCGATCGCCGCCTACCTGGTGCAGAAGATCTTCTTCACGGTCGCCGGCACCTTCGTCTACCTGTACCTCTTCCTCTCGGTGCCGGGCTCGTTCGACGTGGAGTTCGGCAACCTCTCCGCACATCCGGTCACATCGATCCTGATCGCGCTGGGGATCGTCGTATTGATCGTGATCCTGGCGCGGATCTTCTGGCGGCAGGTGAAGAAGCTATGGCTCCAGGCCAAGCAGGGCGGCGTGATCCTCTCTCGGCCGAAGGAATACTTCACTCGCGCTTTTCTCCCGTCGTTTCTCTCATGGCTGTGCAAGCTCGCCGTGATCGGGATCTTCCTGGCGGCCTTCGCAATCCCGGTCACATTCGAATCGATCATGTGGGTGACGGGGTCCGGCTCCCTGGCGAACGTGGTCTCCTTCACGCCCGGCGCTGTCGGGATCACGCAGGCGACGAACGCGCTCGCGCTCGACACCTGCTGCAACGTGCCGACGGATACCGCGGTCGCCTATTCGACCGCGCAGCAGCTCATCACGACCGCCTGGAACGTCCTCTTCGCGCTGGTCACCGTCGTCGCCGTGTTCGGCTGGAGCGGCGGGAAGCAGCTCGTCGGACAGTCCTACGGGGACGCCAAGGTCAAGCTGTCCGAGCAGAAGACGCAGCGGGCCGAGAAGAAGGAGGAGAAGCGCGCCGAGCGGGCGGAAAGCGGACGTGGCCGCTTCCACCTCGGAAAGGGCCGTGAGGATACGACGGGCGACACCGGCGACGAGGATCGAACCGATGGCTAGCGACGACTCCGGGGTTGACCCCATGAACCACGGCGATCGTCGGCGCGTCGAGCTCATCCTGCCGATGCGGACGGTGCTCGTCGTGCTCGCCGCCCTCGGGCTGGCGGTCGCGTTCTCGGCGATCGGGGACACGTTCCTGATCGTGTTCGTCGGCATCTTCCTCGCGCTCGTCTTCGAGTACCCGGTTCGCTTCGTGATGGCGAAGACGCGCATGTCGCGGGGTCTCGCGGCGACCGTCACCGTCATCGGGACTGCGCTCGCCGTCACGGCGCTCATGCTCTTGCTGCTGGTTCCGCTCGTGGGCAGCGTGCGCGACTTCCTCCAGGAGCTTCCGGCGACGGTCGAACAACTCCGCGAGGCCGACGAGCTCTCCTGGCTCGGTGACTCCGGCGCTGCGGGGAACGTGCAGGAGGGAGCGCAGGAGGTCTCTGTGTCGATCCCGGACGCGATCTCAGGGGTGCTCGGCATCGCAGGGTCGTTCTTCGGGCTCTTCCTCGCCGCCTTCACGATCATCTTCATCTGCCTCTTCCTGCTCAGCGACATCGTGAATCTCAAGCGAGCCCTCGCGAGCGTGCTCATGCCCGGCGAGGAGCAACGCTGGCTCGACGTCTGGGAAAGGGTCACGACCTCGATCTCGCGCTGGGCAATCGGCGTGGTCATCATCTCGGTCATCGCCGGGGTGACGCAGGGAACGACGGCGTGGCTGCTCGGGTCGAGCTACGCAGTCGCTCTGGGCGTGATCGCCGGCCTGCTGGACATGATCCCGAACATCGGTGCGACGATCGCCGGGTTCATCCTTGTTCCGGCGCTGTGGGCCGAGGAGGGTCTCACTGCGGCGATCATCATGCTCGTCGTCGTGCTCGTCTACCAGCAGGTCGAGAACAACATCCTGACGCCCAAGATCCAGGGCAAGGCGGTCAGCCTCTCGGGGTTCTTCATCATCGTCGCCGTGACGCTGTTCGGCGCCCTGCTCGGTGTGCTCGGCGCGCTGACGGCGGTCCCGCTGGCCGCGACCATCCAGATCTTCGTGCAGGAGCTGACGAAGGCGCGACGCGAGCAGGTCGCGGCGGCGAAAGCGGCGCTCGAGCCCTCCGGCGCAAGCGATGGCGTCATCCCCACGGCTCCTTCAACCGGCTGAGCCTTCCGCCCGCAGACCCAGCCACATCTCCTTCACGCGCCTCTCCCTCGTCATCATCGCGAACGAACTCGACTGCTCCCGAATGAGCGGGTAGGTCCGAGTCGTTCGGGCCCGGCCCACGAGGTACATCTCCCTCGCGCCGTAATCCTCGCGAACGAACTCGACTGCTCCCGATTGAGGGGGTGGGTCCGAGTCGTTCGGGGCCCTCGCCTGCTGCCTCATCTGCTGGCGACAGCTGGAGATCTCACAGCTGGAGATCTCATTGAGTTAGGACCTCTTAGGGCTCCATTTCGAGCTTCACGCGGGCTTCCAGGTTGGCCTTGCGCTCCTGCTCGGTGACTTCGGGCCAGCTGAGATCGAGGGCCTGGATCGTTTCGACGAGGATCCTGGCGACGAGGGCCTGGGTGAGCCACTTGTGGTCGGCGGGGATGACGTACCACGGCGCCCAGGGCGTCGAGGTGGCGGTGAGTGCGGCCTCGAATGCGGCCATGTAGTCGTCCCAGCGTGCCCGCTCGGCGACGTCGGCTGCGTTGAACTTCCACTCCTTTGCCGGGCGTGTCGAGCCGGGCGAGGAAGCGCTTCTTCTGCTCCTCCTTCGAGACGTGGAGGAAGAACTTGACGATCTTCGTCCCGTTCCGGTCGAGGTGGCGCTCGAAGGCATTGATGTCCTCGTAGCGCTCCTCCCAGAGCGCTGGCCCGCGTGGCGCGGGCGGCAGCCGCTGCCGCTCGAGCCACTCCGGATGCACCCGGAGCGCGACGACCTCCTCGTAGTGCGAGCGGTTGAAGATGCCGATCGCGGCCGCGCTCGGGGAGCGCCTTCGAGATGCGCCAGAGGAAGTCGTGGTCGAGCTCCTCGGGCGAGGGCTGCCGGAACCCGACGACCTGGACGCCCTGCGGGTTGACGCCGGACATGACGTGCTCGATCGCGCTGTCCTTGCCGGCGGCGTCCATCGCCTGAAGGACGACGAGGAGCGCGTATGTGTCGCTCGCCCAGAGGAGCTCCTGTGCCTCCGAGAGCTCCTCGATCCCCCTCGCGAGGACCGCCCGCGCCTCGGCCTGGAGCTCTTTCGTCGACAGCTCCTCGTAGCCGGGGCCGCCGGTCCAGCCCGGGTCGCGGTCGGCGAGGGCGGCGCTCGTGCCCGGCTCGACGACGAGGTGATCGAGGATCCGCTCTTTCGCGGCCATCGGTCCCTGCTATGTCTCGGCGTGCGCCAGGGCCGGTTGGGGCTGTCCCGTGTGGCGGTCGGCGAGCTTGCCGAGCTCGGCGAGCGCGAGGAAGACGATCGGGCCGAGCAGGCAGATGCCCCACTGCGAGCTCGTCAGCGAGACGGTGTCGAAGATCCGCTGCAAGGGCGGGAGCTCGGTGACGAGGAACGTGAGCGCGAGCGCCGCGCCGATCAGCTGCACGAAGCGCCGGTTCGCGATCGTGTAGCGGCTGAAGATCGTTCCCGTCGGCTCGCGCGCCTCGAGCGCGGCGACGATGTGCATCAGCGAGAGCGTCGTCAGGCCCATCGTCGTGGCGACGGCGAGGTCGTAGCGATCCTCGCCCCAGGCGACGACGCCGAGCGCGAGCGCGGCCATGACCAGGCTCGCGACGCCGAGCCGGATCGCCGAGCGCGCGATCGACGATCGGCGCGCTCGCGTCGCGGGGCGCGCGCCGCATCAGCCCGGGCGGCCGCGGCGTCGAAGCCGAGCCCGATCGCCAGCAGCACGTCGATCGCGAAGTTGATCCAGAGGATCTGCAGCGGCGTGAGCGGCGCGCCGTCCGGCGATGTCGAAGATCCCGGCGCCGACGAAGAGGAGGATGAACCCGCCCAGCATCACGAGCTGGACGCGGACGTACTTCATCAGGTTGTCGTAGATGCCGCGGCCGCCCTCGACCGCGGCGACGATGGTGGCGAAGTTGTCGTCGGTGAGGATCATGTCGGCGGCTTCCTTCGTCACCTCGGTGCCGGTGATCCCCATCGCGACGCCGATGTCCGCGCGCTTGAGCGCGGGCGCGTCGTTGACCCCGTCGCCGGTCATCGCGACGACGTTGCCCTTGCGCTTGAGCATGTCGACGAGGCGCACCTTGTCCTCCGGCGCGACGCGCGCGACGACGCCGATCTCGTCGACCTGCTCGTCGAGCTCGGCGTCGGTGAGCGCCGCGAACTCGGTGCCGGACAGCGCGCGGCCCTCGATCCCGAGCTGGCCGGCGATCGCGGCGGCGGTCGTCACGTGGTCGCCGGTGATCATGCGGGCGCGGATCCCGGCCTCCTTGCAGCGCGCGATCGCGTCCCTCGCCTCCTTGCGCGGCGGGTCGACGATCGCGACGAGCGCGAGCAGCGTCAGCCCCTGGACCTCGTCGAGCAGCGTGCCGTCGGGATCGAACGCCGCCGGGTCGATGTCGCGCGAGGCCACGGCGAGCACGCGCAGCCCTTCGCCGGCGAGGCGGTCGTTCTCGGCCAGGACGCGGTCGCGGCCGCCGTCCGCGGGAACGGTCGAGCCGTCGGCGTCCCGGATCTGCGACGAGCGCGCGAGCAGCACGTCCGGCGCGCCCTTGACGAAGCAGCGGACGACCTTCCGGCCGTCCTCCTCCATCTCGTGGAAGGTCGCCATCAGCTTGTACTCGGAGTCGAACGGCACCTCGGCCACGCGCGGATAGACGCGCCGCGTCTCGTCGACGTCGAGCCCGCCCTTCGCCGCGAGCACGACGAGCGCCGCCTCGGTCGGGTCGCCGACGATCTCGCCGTCGCGGACCGCGGCGTCGTTCGCGAGCGCCATCGGCAGCAGGAACGGCTCGAGCGGGGTGTCCGTGTCGCCCGCGACGCGGAGGATCTTGCCCTCGGTCGAGTAGCCCTCGCCCTCGACCGAGTAGCGCCGGCCGACGACCACGAGCTGGCGCGCGGTCATCTGGTTGAGCGTCAGCGTGCCGGTCTTGTCCGAGCAGATCGCCGACGTCGAGCCGAGCGTCTCGACCGACCGCAGCCGCTTGACGATCGCGCCCTTGGCCGCGAGCGCCTGCGTCCCCAGCGAGAGCATCGTCGTGACGACCGCGGGCAGCCCGGTCGGGATCGCGGCGATCGCGAGGCTGATCCCGATCAGGAAGAGCTCGTCGAAGTCGTCGCCGCGGATGAGCCCGAGCACGACGACGAGCGCCAGCGCGACTGCCCGCCATGATCGTGATCAGCACGGTCAGCTGGTCGAGCTGGCGCGTGAGCGGCGTCTTCTCCTGCTCGACCTGGCTCAGCATCCCCGAGATCTGGCCGACCTCGGTCGCCATCCCCGTCGCCGTCACGACCATCTCGCCCCGGCCGCGCGTCACGGTCGAGTTCATGTAGGCCATGTCGACCGGTCGCCGAGCGGGACGTCGTCGCCGGCCACCGGCTCGACCGCCTTCAGGACCGGCGTGCTCTCGCCCGTCAGCGCGGCCTCCTCGATCTCCAGCGTCGCGGCCACCAGCAGGCGCCCGTCCGCCGGGATCTTGTCGCCCGCCTCGAAGGCGACGACGTCGCCCGGCACGAGCTCCTCGGCGGGGACGTCCACGAGCTCGCCGCCACGCCGGGCATGCGCCCGGATCATGAGCATCTTCTGGAGCGCGGCGACGCTCTCGGCCGCCTTGCCCTCCTGGTTCAGGCCGAGGACGGCATTGAGCACCGTCAGGCCGAGGATGACGAGGCCGGTGGAGAACTCCTGGAGGGCGACGATGCTGACGATCGCGGCGCCGAGCAGGACGAGCTGCATCAGGTCGCGGTACTGGCGCAGGAACGCCTGCCAGCCGGGCTCCTTCTTCGCCTCCGCGAGCTTGTTCGGGCCGACCTGCGCACGCCGCCGCTCGACCTCGATCGCCTCGAGTCCATGCCGCGGGTCGACCCCGAGCTGCGCGCAGGCCTCCTCCGCTGTCAGACCGTGCCATGCCGTCGGCTCGCCCGGGACGTCCAGCCTCACCGCCCCGGCCATCCCGGCGCTCACGAGAGCTCAGACCTGCGCGACGGCGACGCCTGACCGGAGCGCACCGATAGGGACGCCTGGATTTGAGCAGACATGTGCAAGCGAACCAAGGACTGCCTCCTCGCTGTCAGAGACGATCATTATGGGCGACGCCCGGAGACGCTGCGATTCGTGTCAGCCCGGTTCCGGGCCCACCACTCGAGACCGAGAAGTCGGGTCAGCCCGTGGGGGACGCTGACGTTCCGCCGCGACCAGAGCCCGAGCGCCTCGACCGTCGAGCGAACGAGCGCCGGATCCTCGTCCTCGACGGCAATGGTGCGCGTCCCCCGTGCTCCCGACTGCAAATCGGTCAGCTCCGCGCGGCAACCGTCGAGCACGTGGTGGACTCGGTGCTTGCGCACCGGCACCGAGATGATGTGGTCATGCGGCGCGACGACCTCCTCGATCAGCTGGTCGAGCGCGTACGCCTTACGGTCGAACTGGGGCACCGTTACTTCCAGCGCTTTGAGAAGCAAGGCGATGTCAGTCGCGGCGATCGGGAACTCGGCATTCGCGACGGGTCTCCATTGCTCCAGCCCGTCCTCGCTCCTCCGCTCGAGGCGCTTGACGTCGAGTTGTCTACCGCGGACCTTGATGCTTCCCTCCACCCGGCTCGCGAGGACGTACAGCTCCTCGCTCTCGTCCACTCCCGTCGGCGGGAGCGCGGCGAGGCGCACCTCGGCGTCGCCGAACGTGTCGCCGAACGTCCGCCACTCCCAGCGGGAGACGATCATCCGGGCGAACGTCGCGCCGCGACCTTCATGGGTCAGCCGAGCACCATGGCTTCGGGGGCAGCCGAGGGCGTGGGATCGGGGAGCCGCATCATGCGGAACGCGTTGACGACGCCGACGAGCGACGCGAGCAGCGCGACGAGGAGCGCGACCTGGAGGGCGAGGTGGCGGGCGTCCGTGTTGATGCTGAGGATCTCCTCCTGGATCGCCGCGGGTTGGCCGGCCAGGAGCTCCTGCAGCTGCGCGTCGCTCATGACCTGCGCGTCGTCTTCGAGCACGTCGGCGACGCGCTGCTGGTCGGCCGGGGGGAGGACGGTGCTCGACTCCGCCATGTTCGTGAACGAGATCGAGAGCGTGGCGAGCATGATCGCGCCCGCGAACGCGAGCCCGAACGCGAGCCCGAACGACCCGGTCGCCGACGTGACGCCGGCCGCCTCGCCGACGCGCTCCTCCGAGATGGGAGCCAGGGCGTAGTTGTTGAGCTGGGACGCGAGCAGGCCGAGCCCGGCACCCGAGAGCATCAGTGGGATCACCAGGGACATCGGCTAATTGGCCTCAGGCGCGCTACCTGCGGATCGAGGAGCCCGAGCTCGAGACGGGCGGCGAGTGGGCACGGCAGAACTCGCGCACGGCCTCGTTGAACCGCTCGGGCTGCTCGAGGTTGCTGACGTGACCGGCCTCCGGGATCACGGTGAGCTTCGTGTCCGGTATCGCCTGCTCGAACTGGTGGGCGACGCTGAGCGGCGAACGTGCGTCGAGCTCGCCCCAGATCAGGAGGGTCGGTACGGCGATCCGGGGCAGCAGGTCGCGCTGGTCGACCTCAGCCATCACGAAGAGTTGCGTCCCGAGGCTCTCGGGACGAACGTCGGCGGCCATATCCGCGAGCAGCGCGACGAACTCGGCTGGCGCGTCGCCAGCGAACAACCCGGGAAAGACGGGATCGAACTCCTCGGGTGCTGCTGCGAGCATCTGCCGCACGCCCGCGACCCGGGCACGCACTTTCTCCTCGGGCAACGACCCTTTCCAGCCCGCGTACGTGTCCGCGAGGATGAGGGTCGCGACGAGGTCAGGATGGTGGCGGTAGAGCTCCAGTACGACGGTGCCGCCCCATGAGAGGCCAGCGACGTGCGCCGGGCCAAGCGCGAGCGCGTCGATCAGCGCCGCGAGGCAGTCCGCGTAGTCGGCCAGACCGAACTCGGCGGGCACATCCGACGATCGGCCCGCTCCCGGTTCGTCCCAGACGGCGACCGTGAACTCGTCCGCCAGGGCCAGCTGCGGCTGCCACATGCGGCCGTCCACAGCGGCGCCGTGCACGAACACCAGCGGCGTACCCTCCCCGACCCGCTCATAGGCGACCTCGAGCCCGCTAGCCTGGACGACCTGCACCGGCGCAAGACCGCGTAAACGACGCCTCAATTCGTCATCCCGCACTCGCCGCTCGCCGCTCGCCGCTCTGGTGAAGGCGTCGCACGCGCCGATGGTCGCGCGCTAGGTCGCGCCAAGCGCACGCTTCCGCTCCGCGATGGGAGACCGCCGAAGAGGGAGATTTCACGATGACCCAGTGGCGCGCGCGACGACCAGAGGCGGCCACACGGCCGAGCTCGACCGGCTCGCAGCCGAAGAGCAGATCGGACACGACCCGAAGAGCAGGGCGTAGGCGGGGGCCGGACACGGAATCGAGGTGCCGATTGCCGTCAGTCCTCATCCCCCTCGGAGGAGGCCATGCCGGCCCCGATGCAGGGGAGTATTCCAGCGCAAGATCGAGGGATGCGGGTACTCCAGCGTCCGGCCGACGATTAGGAACTCATTTCTCCCTCAGTACGACAGAAGCCCCGGCCGCCGCAGCCGGGGCTTCTGCTTCAGGGCGAGCTTTACGCCACCGGCTCAGGAACGAGCACGGCTGTGAAGCGAGCGCCGCGCCAAGAGACGCAGTCAACGCCGACTCGCATGATCTCGTCGTCCGCGGAGCCGAACGAGCGGGCATAGTCGACCGCAGCTTGCATTGGGCTGACCGAGTACTCGGTCGAGACGACGCGCTTCCCTGAGTGGATCTCGTATTTCTTGGTCACCTACACATAGAAGGCGAGAGGACGAGCTTGCGATCTGGACGTACGGCTAGTTCTTCGCTGGCCAAACAACTCCCCGAACCCCCGATAGAGCGGCGGCGAGTGCCGCCAAGCCCTGCCGCCGCTCGATACCGGGATCCATGCCGCTAATTTGGAAGATGCGCTCGTCGCGCAAGACTTGCGCCTCGAAAGGGTGAAGTGTGAGTCACCGAGTCGTGGCGGTCGCGGAGGCGAGGACACGGGCCGAGGCCGAACAGGTGGCAGTCGTCTGCTGCGCCCTGCTGTGCTGCCTGCCTTGACTGTCAGAGTTGCCTGCGGGAGAATCGCCGCGTTACTGGCGTCAAACGGGGGAGGACAAAGATATGTATCGACGCGCCGTGCTTGTTGCGGCCCTGGCGCTGTTGGCGCTCGGGCTGACCGCTCAGACGTCCGCCGCTCCGCCGGAACAGGTGGAGTTGGACGACTTTCTCCCGCTCTTTGCGGATGTCGAGGATGGGCTGGGGTTGTTCGTGAACATCGGCAGAGACGACTACTGCGCGTGGGTGGACAGCGGATTCGTCGGTCCGCCCCCTGTCGACAAGACCGTCTCGGTCATGCTCACCGAGACGGGCAAGGGAGCAGTTGTCGCCTCCTTCGAGGCCGATCTCTCGATTGAGCTTTGGAGATTCGATCCAGACGTGCCGCCGCTCATCGATCCCTGCGTGGACACGGACGCACAGGACGCACCCTGGGCGACCGGGACGGCCCACGTGCACGCGAACGACAACGACTTCGATGTAAGCCTCACTCGGACGAACTCTTTTGGGGTCAGAGGTGAGGGGACGGTCGAGGACGCGAGTGGCGGGACGTGGCATTTCTCCTGGACCAACCGCCTCCAGGTCACGAAGGACGACGAGTTCCGGGAGCGCGCCGCGAACTTCAACCTGCACCCGGTCGGGTAGCAGGTCTTTGCAGACGCGGAAGCCCGCCTCGCGCGGGCTTCCGCCAAGCAGCGTGGCATCCGGCAGCAATTCGAGGTCGTGCCCCGCGAGACCTTCCGCGCCTGGTGGCTCGACCGCTTCAGCGCTGACGAGTGCGCGGCAATGGCTCGCGCGATCTGGGGCTCGGAAGTGACCGCACGCGCTCGGGTGTCGCACCCCTATTTGCCCCCCTGGGCGGAGAAAAACCCCTGATTTGCAGGTGGCTTCTAGTCCTGCACCGCCCATGGGAAATAGTCCCGCAATGAGCACCATGCCCTACACGACGGCTGAGGCCCGCGCTACGCCTTCGGTGTCGCGGCCGTAGCGCTCGAACACCTCGACGAGGAGCGCGTCGGTCAGCAACTCCACACTGCTGAGCGCGCTGAGCGCGACCAACTCTTCGTGGCGTGGCTCAAGCGGTAGGGCATCGAGCAGCCGCTCCAACTCCTGACTGTGCTCCACGTCCAGCTCGGCGTGCTCGAAGAGTTGCTGAAACGCACTCCGTGGGTACTTCGTTCGCTCCACGAGCCGTTCAATCATGGCTCTCTGGGGATGAAAGGCCTCTACAACCTCCAGGTACCCGAGAAGGCCGATCGGGTGAGCCTGAAGAATCCAGAAATACTGCGAACCTACGAGGGCCGCGATCTTCGCCGGCGGCAGCGCCTGACGGAGCGCTGTCGTGTCGAATCCGATTAGCTCGAGGTCGGACAGCACGCCCGCTCCGGGCGCCTCACCGTGCATCTCCTCATCGATATGACGCTCCAGGTAGGGCACGAGGCCGGCGGCGACCAGATCATCGACGCCGAGCGCTCGAGCCCGCTCGATCGCCGTCTTCATGAGTTCGATTGCCGTGCGGGGAATGAAGTAGACGAGGGCGAGATAGCGGGGATAGAGCTCGCGCGCGTCGGGGTGCTCGAGCAGCAGGCGTCCCGGCAGCGCGTACTCTGGGAGCACGAGCTCGATCTTGCGCCGAAGACGCCTGCTCGTCGTTTGCATCGTCAAGGGGGCCCGCTAGATGATGGCGAAGAACTCCTGCGCCGGCTCGTCCATATCGGCGCCGTGCGCCTGTACGTCGCCTCGCTGGTCGAAGCGGCGCTTCACCGAAATGAGCGCGGCGAGCTCCGCTTCCGAGAGCTCCTTGACTACGCTCGAATACGGCTCGCGAAGCGGGGTCTTGGTGGCGATGCCTGCGGCTTGAAGCCGCTCGAGGTTGGTGGCCACTCGTCCTCCTTTCCTTTCGCCTTCCTGCATCTCGTTCAGCTCGTCAAGACGCTAGAGCGCTGGGTCAATCGCAGCTATCCGGCAGGCATGCATGTTCGCTGGGAGGCTGCCACCCCTTTCGCATCCGGGTGCTGGGCTCTTCTCAGTCCGATGATCGACCCGCTCGGCGATGCGCTCGAGACGTTCATCCGCCGTGAGGATGCCGAGCGTTTATCTCGAGCTGCTCGGTGGTGACATCACCGTGCAGGACGCGCCGAGCGACTAGCGACCGAATCGCGGGCGGCTGTCGTCCCGGCAGTCGCTCGCGCGGGGTTCAGTTCGCTTGCGAGCTACCTGCGGATCGAGGAGCGCGAGCTGGAGGCGGGCGAGCTGAACGCGCGAGCCGCGTTGCGATCGACTGAGAAGGCTCGTTCGAGGGATATGCACTGCCCCGTGAGGGGGATACCGTGCGATGGACACGCTGGGACGCAAGGGGAGGAGAAGCGCCTAGCTCACTGCGGCGCGCAACTGGGATGAATACGACGAAGCTGATCCGTCAATGGAGCATGACCGGAGCTCGCCATGATGTCGGTGACCGCTTTCGAGCGACCGATGACATTGGCGCGATGATCGCAGACAACCAGCCCGCGCTCGAGCCGACCGCGGCCGCGAGCTCGTTCTTGATCAAGGGATCGGACGGGGACAGCTGGAAACCACTCGAGGAAGAGAAGAAGAACCACTGTGCATAGCGCGTGGAAGAGGCGGCACGACCTCGCGGAGAATGCGTGCCCCGAGTGCCAGGGATCGACCTACGTCCCCGGCCCCATGTACGAGGAGCGCATAGTGGTCGAGTGCCCGGAGTGCAAGGGCACAGGCAAGGACGCAACGAAGAAAGCGGCATGACGTGGTCAGTCTGGCCTAGGCCGAGCTACCTGCGGATCGAGGAGCGCGAGCTCGAGGCGGGCGGGCTGAACTAGCCGGACTCAGCCGTGCGCGGGGGTGGTGTAGACCTTCAACGCAGCGGAACCCAGCCAAGATTGAGCGAAACGCTTGCGAGGAGCCTAGGGCATGACTATTACATGCTCTGCCAGATCAGTCCTGCGGGCGGAATGCTAGGAGCTCGGGTCCATATTCACGCAGCCAATCGCGCTGCTGGCGCCAGTGCGGGCGATGTCGCTCGACGAGCGCCCAGAACCGCCGCGAATGGTTTGGAACACGCAGGTGGCAGAGCTCGTGCACGACCACGTAGTCGAGCACCTCGAGCGGCGCGAGTACGAGCCGCCAGTTGAAGGAGAGCGTGCCGCGTGGAGAGCACGAGCCCCAAAGAGTTCGTTGCCCTCCAATCCGGATTCCGCCGTACTGGACACCGATGCACTCGGCCTGGCTCTCGGCCAACGTCGAAACGAGTTCTCGCGCTGCCGTACGCGCCTCCGACTCGCTGACCGTTGACGGGTCGAGGCCGAGTTGCGGCACCTGGCGCATTCGTTGCTCCACGATCCAGTGTCGTTTCTCCTCGAGCAAGCGCTCCACGTCGGCGCGACTCGTCCCTCGTGGCACGGTCAGCCGCGGCGCCTTTCCCCACGGCACCTCAAGCCGCCATCGCCGCGTGCGCGGCGACCACCGCACCTCGACCTCTTGCAAAGCGAAACGAGCCTAGCCGTCGATTCGGGCGGTCACGAGGTTGTGTCGTTGCGTGCGCGGTCGAGCTCGAGTTGGCGGAGCTCGATCCGCCGAATCTTTCCCGTGAGCGTCTTGGGAAGCTCGGGTACGAATTCGACAAGACGCGGGTACGCGTAGGCGGAGAGGCGTTCGCGTACGTGGCCCTTGATCTCATCGGACAGCGCGTCCGACGGCTCGTAGCCATCTGTGAGAACGATGAATGCCTTCACGACATTGCCTCGGAGCTCATCGGGGGACGCGACGACCGCGGCCTCGCGAACCGCGGGATGCTCGAGGCACGCCGATTCGACCTCGAACGGCCCGATTCGGTAGCCCGCAGCGATGATCACGTCGTCGGTGCGTCCGACGTACCAGACGTAGCCGTCCTCGTCCTGGACGGCCGTGTCCTTCGTGTGGAACCACTCGCCCCCGAAGGTCTCTACTGTCGCTTCGTCGCTACCCCAGTAGCCGAGCGGATAGTGCGGGTTCGTGCGGGCGCGCAGACAGATCTCGCCTCGCTCGCCCTGTCCTACGGGCCGCTCGTCCTCGTCGAGGAGCTGCACGTCCCAGCCGGGCATCGGCTTGCCCATCGAGCCCTCCCGCACCTCGAGAAACGGGAAGTTCGCCACGAGTGGGTACGACTCCGTCAGGCCGTAGTAGTCGAGCACGGTTACGCCGTACTGCTCGCGAAACCACCGGATCGCCTCCGGATTCAGGGGCTCTCCCGCCGAACACACGCGCCGGAACACCTGCGGATACCGGGTCCCCGCATCCTCGACCGCCATCATCGAGCGCATCGCCGTTGGCGTGGTGAACACATTCGTCACCGAGTGCCGGCTCAGGAAGTCGAGCTGTCTGTCGGGGTCGAAACCGCTTTCGCGCCTGTAGACGCACTGCAGAGCGCCCAGCCGCCAGGGGCCGAGCAGCGGCGCGATCCCTGCGGCCCAGGCCCATTCGCCCATTCCGTGGAAGCGCTCGCCATCTTGTACCTCGTGGCAGTAGCGGAACTCCTCGTGTCCGAGGATGTAGCGGTGCGCGTGGACGATCCCTTTCGCGAGCCCCGTCGTCCCGGAGGTGTAGTAGAGCTGAGCGGGGTCGTCCGCCGCGGTGTCGGCGCACACGAAATCCCTCGGGGCGGCTGCCAGCGTGTCGGGCTCGAGCACGAGCGTCTCCGGTGCCCACGATCGTTCGAAGCGAGGCGCGTTGCCGGGGTCAGTGACGAGGAGCTTCGCGCCCGAGTCCGAGAGCCGATGCTCGATTCCATCGTCGCCGTACAGCACGGACATCGAGAGCAGGATCGCGCCGAGCTTCCAGATCCCGAAGAAAGTGGCAGCGGCCTCTGGCGTCGGCGGTAGGACGACCGCAACCCGGTCGCCTTGCGTGACACCGCATGATGCGAGCGTGTGCGCTGCCTGGTTCGCGAGATCCTGTAACTCGCCCCATTCGAGCTCGCGGACGGAGCCGTCGAAGCTCTCCCAGACCATCGCCGGCTTGTTGCGGGGATGCTTGTCGCAGACCTCGGCAGCGATGTTGTACCGCGCAGGCACCTCCCAGCGATGACCTGCGCAGATCTCCTCGTAGCTCGTTGGGCTCATCGCTACCCCGCCAGCCTAGCCACGCCGGGCGCCCCGGAAGCGGGCCCCGGAGGCGATGAACGATTGAGGCGGAGGGGTGACGCCTGACACGCATGAGCGGTGGTCGCACCAGAAACCCGCTCTGCGCCTGGGATTCAAACGCTACCAGCCCGTGGGGGTTGCCCGACGACGGCCGTCTTCAAGTCAGGAGAAACGGTGTCGTAGAGCGATGGAGCACCGGGATCGAACGGTGACCTCAGGCTTGCAGAGGAGGCGAGATACGTCTGTGGGGGCTAGGTGATGTGACGAGGCTCGAAGAAGTGCTCTGCGCTCCTACTGGTCGAGTTCGTACCGCGGCAACTCGCGCCGTGTCCTCCCAGCGTCGCCCTATTAGTCCCGCGGGCATGGGAATCGGGGAGGCACGTCGCGGCTGAATGCACGGAGCTACGCGGAACGCCGCATTCCTCCGTGGGTCAGATGTGTCAGTGGAGCCGCAAAAGCGCAAGTGGTGCCCACCCCCGGGCGCTAAGGGTGTGGCGACTAAGTAGTGTCGACCGCGGTGCCAACTGCGACGGCGCCGCGCTGCGTGAGCGTGTAGCGAGTCAACTGGGCCGAAGTGTGCGCGTGTGCCTCCGTTTCCGGCTCAATCTCCTGCATTTCGACGAGGCCCGCGCGCACGAGGCGAAGCATGTCGAACTCAGGAAAGCGCTCGCTGATCGCGTCCGACGTGCGCCCCTGGCCGCCGATGAACTCGAGTACGGCCTCGTCCTCCGTGAACATGTAACAAGAGTAGCTCCGACGTCCGCTTCCGCCGCGCGATCGAGCGGCGAGCGCTGCGAGACGCTCAGTTCGTGGAGGGCGGCGTGCGCACGCTGAGCCGGGCGAGCGTGGGTGTCGGTTCGGCCGCACCCTGGCGATAACGTCCGCGGAGGTCACGGATCATCGCAACGCCGACCTTGGTGGTTGGCTTCGCTTCCGCGATCTCGAGCGCGGCGTGAATGAGCCGATTCACGTCGCGGGCGCTCCACTGAAGCACGCCGTCCTGGTCCGATCTCGGCTGCGCAATTCGACCGAGCTCGGAGAGCAGGCTGTGACGCGGCCTTGGCCTGAGCAGCCATTCGAGCGGAGAAGCCTTTTCGGGGTACGCCTCGCAATAGAGCTCTATCGCCACCACGGCGAACCTGCGGTACACCAGATCCTGGGCTCCGCGAGGCGTTCGGATCCGCCGTGCATAGGAGAACTCGGCGGCTTGGTGGAGCGCCTTGTCGGTGAAGACGCGCCTGCGACCACGTGGCTTTCTGGAAGCGGCTTCTGAGGACATCGCGATATTGAATCGGCGTCCGAAACGATTGCAATGAGAGAAAGCCGCCGAGAACCCCCGAATGGGGGTACCTCGCGGTGAGTGCGCACGTCTTGTGACGCGTAGCGGGAGGCTGGGCTTGTGTTGAACCCATGAAGGGGGAGTACGATGGGGGCTCCGAAGGAGGTCGCGCAGCGATGAGGATCTGGGGCCTGTCGAAGAAGGGAGCGAGCTACCGACCCGCTCCCACACCTGACGTGCAGTGCAACCAGTGCAAGTACATGTTCCCGAGGCTCGCGCTGGGCGGGTGCAGGTTGGTTCGGGGAGCGATCCGAGGCTCCGCCACCTGCAATGAGTTCACTCCTCGGCACCCGAGTGGAAGCTGAGCTCCGGTAGACGACGGCGAGACCGCACACGGCCGCCGACCGGTCCGAGCCGGCGCACGGCGCGGTGAAGGGCGACGCGGTGGTGATCACGACGGGGCGGCCCGCGCTAGCCTGCAGTCGACAAGGTCGAATCGCAGGAGGCTGAACCATGGACGCGAGCGTCGAAGACAGGATCGTCGTCGAGTCGGAGCGTGCTGCTCAGTCGGGTCGGGCGGGCGTCATCGAGGAGGTTCTGGCCCAGGATCCGCCGCGCTTCCGCGTCCGGTGGGACGACGGGCATTCGAGCATCTTCGCTCCCTCGGCGGGTGTCGCGAGGATCGAGCCGCGCAAGCGAGCCCGCGCGAAGACCTGACCGACGGAGAAGCCGCGCGGCGTTACCGCGAGTGCACCGCGCTACGTGCTACTTCCCGCGCGACTTCTTCTTCTGCTTCTTCACCTTCACGCTGACCATCGGCGCCTTCGTGTCGGTTCCCATGGAAACGGGACTGGACGCACCTTGCTTTTTCGACTTCTTGGCCATACCGATCCTCCTCGATCGAGGGCGAGATCCCACGTTACAGACCGTAACGCCTGCGAGCTTGCAGAGAGGAGTAGGATGGTTGGACTGGCCTTGCGGCCAGAACGCTGGCCGAAACCCCGAAGGCCGTCAACGTGCGTCTAGCGCGCGAGACGATGGAGCCTCGGCAAACAGAGTTCAAGTGCAAGGCCAGTTTCTTGCGAGAGGAACCCGCCACCTCACCGCCTGCGGTCGCGCTGGCGGCGACGAGCGGGCTATCGGCGTACGACTCGTTTTATGCCGTACTCTCGCGCGCGCTCGGAGTGCCACTGGTGACCGCCGACCGTAGGCTCGCGGCTGCAGTTTCAGGTGCGGTGCTGATCGCGTAAGCCCGGTTCAGTGGTGTCGGGGCCTTACGACGGCGCTCGAACGAGGCGGGCCTTCGACGTTGCCTGCGCGGCGCCGCTCGCGTTACCGGCCCAGACCCGGCAGGCGACTCGTCTCCCGCGGTCGGCCGCGCCGAGGCGCCGAGAGCTGCCGACCACGCGGGCGAGCACCTTCCCGTTGCGGAGCCAGCGGTGGGAGAAGACGATCGGCCGAGTCCCGCTCCACGAGCCTTGCCGGCACGTGAGCAGGCGTCCCACGGTCGCCGTGCCTCGGAGCACCGGCAGGCGCACGTTGTGCGGCGCCTTCGGGGGGTTCACGGTCTGGCACGCGGATCCGCATGCGGCAAGGACGTAAGGGCGGAGCAGCGTGGCCATACCGAGCGCTCCGGGTGCGTTGAGGTGAAGGTTGTCGTCGCCGAACCAGTCCTTCCCGCGGCTCGCCCGCTCCCAGTCCGCGACCTGAACCTGGGGCCAGCGGCGCGCTTGTGTGCGGATGATCTCGTTGATCTGGCGGTAGCCCTCGGTTTGCTCGCGCATGGTGACCCAAATGACGTGTCCCACCCCCCGTTCGACGAGGGCGTTTGCGACCTGAGCCATGTCCGTCTCGTAGTTGTTCGGGGGATCGTTGTAGCCCACCGAGACGATCACGATGTTGCCGAGCTGGGAAAGAGACGAAGCCTGCACGATGTTCAACACGGAAGGCGGACGCTCGCCCATGTAGGGACAGCCGATCGGCACCAGCTTTCGGCACGAAGCCAGTTCGAGCCGTAGATCGATCCCTTCCCCTAGAAACGTGCGCGCCTCGGGGACGTATGCGAGCGACTCTGCCACGGAGTCGCCGAACATTGTCACCCGCGGGCCTGAAAGCGCCTTGCCGCTTTCGGCGACGACTGCTGAGGGCGACAGGACGGACAGACCTAGCAGCACGGCAACCAGGGCCAGAGCTGATCTCATCGCAGTAACGGTAGCGAGGCCGATCCGCCGGCCGAGTGCGTCGGGACGAGCGGGCCGATCGAGCGATGAGTTTCGGGAGCAGCGCGGATTACACAGGTGAAGGCGCTCAGCGGGAGCGCTCGGACGAGGAGGACGACATGCCGGACGTGACCCTTCGCGAGATCGACCAGATGGACGGCATCTTCGACGGTGTTGCACGGCGCGCTCGCGCCGAGCTCGGCGTCACCGCGTGGGGGATGCAGGTGCTGACCCTGCCGCCGAACTGGGACGGCTATCCGAACCACAAGCACGACTCTGAGGCCTTCGACCCGGACCAAGAGGAGGTCTACATCCCGCTCGAAGGATCCGCGACGCTCGTTGCGGATGACGCGGAATTCGAGCTTCGCCCGGGGACGATGGCGCGCGTCGGCCCCGAGCAACTCCGCAAGATCCTTCCTGGCTCCGAGGGCATCCGTCTGCTTGCACTCGGCGGCAGACCGGGCGCCTTCGAGGCTGGCACGTGGACGGAGATCGGGGCCGATCCCCCTGGCTCGGCGGAGTAGCCTGCGGAAATGGAGATGGCTACGGCCATATCGGCGGACGAGGCGCCGCTACTCCAGGCGGCTCGCGGTGGTGACGAGCAGGCGTTCGAGCGCCTGTTCGAGCCCCACCGCCGAGCACTCCGCCTCCACTGCTACCGGCTTCTCGGCTCGCTTCACGATGCAGATGACGCCGTGCAGGAGACATCGTTGAGGGCGTGGCGCTCGCTCGACCGGTTCGAGCCGCGCGCGCCTTTTCGGGCGTGGCTCTATCGCATCTCCACGAATGTCGCCCTCCGTGCGATCGAGCGCCGCGCGCGGACTCCGGAGGCATTCGATCCCGAAGAGGCCGAGATCGCTAGATATCTCCAGCCGTACCCGGATCGTCTGATGGAACCGAATTCAGCGATTGAGGAGCGCGAGTCGGTAGGGCTCGCGTTCGTGAGCGTTATGCAGCTTCTACCACCCCGGCAGCGAGCGGTTCTCGTCCTTCGCGACGTTCTCGGGTGGTCGACGCGCGAGGTGGCGGACCTGCTCGGCGACAGCGTCGCGTCCGTGAACAGTGCCTTGCAGCGAGCCCGTGAGAAGCTCGAGAAGGAGCGCTCTGCCGGGCGTCTCGCGCGCGATCACGCTCCTGCCTCCTCCGAGGCGGAAGCGCGGATCATGCAGAGGTTCGTCGCGGCGTGGGAGACGGTCGACGTCGATGCGATCGTCGAGCTCCTCATGGGCGATGCGGTCATGACCATGCCTCCCGCGCCGATGCGAATCGCCGGTACGGAGACGATCGGAGAGTTCTTCCGCACGGTGCCGGCCGGGGGTGCGCTCGAGCGCATTCGGCTCGTGCCGACGCGAGCCAACGCACAGCCGGCGGTGGCTGCATACATGGACGACGGTTCCGGGGTGTTTCAGGCCTACGGCGTCATGGTGTTCGCGCTCGAAGGCGAGGCGGTGGCGAGTATCACCGGGTTCGCGGGTTATCCGGAGCTCTTCCCGGAGCTAGGACTCCCGCTTGCGCTCGACGGCCGAGCTGGTGACAAGCCGGGCGGCGGCACGACGTAGACGGCCACTCCGAGGCGACCCGTGGGCCAGATCCTCGGGGGCATGTGGTAGGACACCTGGCGCCAGCCCAACGGCGCCGGCGAGTTGGCCCGTACCTCTCGGAGCAACCACTAGCTGGTAGCGTCGCGGCCGTGTCCGGAGCGATCATGACGACCAGCGAGGGGCGGATCGAGCTCGAGCTCTTCGACGACGACGCCCCGAAGACGGTGGAGAACTTCACGAAGCTCGCCGCCGACGGCTACTACGACGGCCTCGTCTTCCACCGAGTCATCCCGGACTTCATGATCCAGGGAGGCTGCCCGCGCGGTGACGGAACTGGCGGACCCGGGTACTCGTTCGAGGACGAGTTCAACGACCATCCCGTCGCCCGTGGCTACCTCGCGATGGCCAATTCGGGGCCGAACACGAACGGCTCGCAGTTCTTCATCGTCACCGCTGACGAGGCCTCGTGGCTCAACGGCAAGCACACCGTCTTCGGCCGGATCACGTCCGGGCAGGACGTTGCGGACAAGATCTCGCTCGTGGATCGAGACTCGCGAGATCGCCCGCTCGAGCCCGTCGTCCTCGAGTCCGTCGAGCTCACGTAAGCGTCTAGGCTCCGGCCGTGGAGCTCGAGGGCAAGACGGCGATCGTCACCGGCGCGTCGAGCGGCATCGGCGCCGCCACCGCGCGCAAGCTTCGTGACGCGGGCGTGCGCGTCGCGGGAGGCGCGCGTCGCGCTGAACGCATCGAAGCGGATCTGGCGCTTTCGCTCGACGTCACGGACGAGGAGAGCTGCGCCGCGTTCGTAATGCGGGCTGCGACAGACCTCGGCGGGATCGACATCCTCTTCAACAACGCCGGCCTGGCGCTGGGTCGATACCCGTTCTGGGAGTCGACTCCGGAGGACGAGGCCACGGTCCTCCACACGAACGTCGACGGGGTGCTGCGCATGACCCGGTTCTGCCTCCCGCACATCCGGGATGGAGGGCACATCGTGTTCATGGGCTCGATCGCCGGCCGTCAGGCGTACCAGAATGCCGCGTCGTACGTGGCCGCGAAATTCGGGCTGCGCGGGTTCGTGTACGCGTTGCGAGAGGATCTTCTCGGACGCCCGATCCGGATTACGACGGTCGACGCAGGCCTCGTCGAGACCGAGTTCTCGCTCGTGCGCTACCGAGGTGACGAGGACGCGGCAAACGCCGTCTATGCGGGTGTGGACCCGGTCACACCCGAGGAGATCGCAGACTGCGTGCTCTTCGCCCTCACCCGCCCGCTCCACGTCAACGTCGACGAGATCGTGATCAAGGCGCTTGCCCAGTCCAGCGGGGCGAGAGTCGTGCGCCGCGAGGAGTAGATCTCCGTTCGATGCTCACGATTCTCGAGGGGTCGACGTTTTGCATCTGCGACGACCGCGGCGACATCGCCGCGGATACGAGCGGATTCTTCGCGCACGACACGCGCTTCCTATCGCGTCTCGTCCTGACGGTCGGAGGGACCAACCCGCTCCTCCTCTCTTCGGGCCGGGTGGAGCACTTCAAAGCTGCTTTCTATCTCCGGAACGGGACCGCGAACGGGCTCCCGCGCGACGCCCTGTCGATCGCCCGCGAGCGGTTCGTCGGGACGGGGATGCAGGAGCGGATCAGCGTGCGGAACGAGAGCATGGAGCGCCTCGAGGTCGAGCTCGCAATCAATGTGGCGGCGGACTTCGCCGACATCATCTCGGTAAAGCTGCACGACTTCGCGCTTGGAGATCCCGAGCACGCTCAGCCCCTTCCGCCGGCTGCGCCGGCGAGATACGACCCGGAGCGTCAGCAGCTGTCGATCGTCGATCCGGCGGGGGATCTCAGCACACAGATCCTCTTCTCGAAGCCAGGCCGCCTCGATGGCCCGGCGCTGGCGTTCGACCTCGACCTCGATCCGCACGAGCAGTGGGACGTGCAGGTCGACGTACTGCCCTCGCTCGACACGGAGTACCAGAGCGAGCTCGGCGAGCTTCTCGACGAGCAGCGTGAGACGCTGGGGGACGTCGTCGCCGCTTGGACGCTGCGCGTGCCGAGGGTGCGCGGTGGATGGGAGAGCCTGCGGCGCGCATTCGACAAGTCGATCTCCGACCTTGCGGCCCTGCGGATGCGGACCGGCGAGCATCGGCGGCCGTTGTTCGCTGCCGGGATGCCCTGGTTCATGACCGTGTTCGGTCGGGACACCGAGATCACGTCGCTGCAGACGCTCATGCTCGGCCCCGAGATCGCCGTCGGCGCGCTCGAGGCACTCACCGAGCTCCAGGCGCACGAAGAGGATCCCGCGATTGACGCCGAGCCCGGGAAGATCGTGCACGAGGTGCGCCGTGGTCGCGCCGCGGAGACCTGGTTCCCGCGCTATTACGGCTCGATCGACGCGACACCGCTCTTCCTCGTACTCCTGGCGGAGACGTGGCGCTGGACCGACGACACCGCGCTTGTCAGGCGCATGAACGGGCCCGCGCGTCTCGCGCTCGAGTGGATCGATCGCTACGGCGATCGAGACGGGGACGGTTTCGTCGAGTACTCGAGCCGTGCAGACCACGGCCTGGTCAACCAGTCGTGGAAGGACTCGGGTGACTCGCAGCGCCACCACGACGGGCGCTTCGCCGAGCCTCCGATCGCTCCGGTCGAAGTCCAGGGCTATGTGTACGACGCCAAGCGCGGACTGGCCGAGATCGCGCGGGAGGTTTGGCGCGACCCGGAGCTCGCGGAGCGTCTCGATCGCGAAGCTGACGAGCTTCGTGCGCGCTTCGACAAGGCCTTCTGGGTCACTGAGCGAGGCGGCTTCTACGCCCTTGCGCTCGACGGCGAGAAGCGACAGGTCGACTCACGCTGCTCGAACATGGGCCACCTGCTCTGGAGCGGGATCACACTGCCCGAGCGAGTCCGATCCACGGTCGACCAGCTCCTCTCCGAAGACCTCTGGTCGGGTTGGGGGATACGCACGATGTCCAGCGACGAGGCGGCCTACAACCCGATCAGCTACCACAACGGCACGGTTTGGCCCCACGACTCGGCTCTCGCCGTGTGGGGACTCGCTCGCCACGGATACGTCGAGGAGGCCCGTCGGGTGTCGCGCGCGCTGATCGACGCTGCCGGACATTTCGACTGGTCGCTCCCCGAGGTTTTCGCGGGGTACGCTCGCGACCAGACGCCTTTCCCGATCGCCTATCCGACGGCAGCGCGTCCACAGGCGTGGGCGGCCGGCACGCCCATCCTCCTCGTTCGCGTCCTGCTCGGGATCGAGCCCGACCGGGTGCGCCAGCGGCTCGTGACCACAGTCACCGACGAGCTCCCGAGCTGGCTCGAGGGCCTTCGGATCGAGGGAGTCCGCGCCTACGGGCGCGTGTGGACGGTTTCAGTCGAGCGCGGCCGTGTAACGATTGCCGAAGGTGTCTAGTAGATGAGAATCGGCCTTCTCTGCCCAGTGTGGTTTCCTGTCCCGCCGGAGGCGTACGGGGGGACGGAACGCGTTGTCGCGCTCCTTGCAGACGGGCTCGTCGATGCGGGCCACGACGTGACGCTGTTTGCGTCCGGCGACTCGCAGACCCGCGCTCGGCTCGAATCCGTCTTCCACACCGCGCCGAGCGAGTGGATCGGGCACACGTACTGGGAGATGCAGCACGCTGTCCACGCGTTTCGCAAGGCGGACGAGTTCGACATCGTCCACGACCACACCGGGATGCTCGGCCTCGCGTTCGGCGGCCTCATCGACGTCCCGTTCTGCCACACGGTTCACGGCCCGCTCGACGGACAGCCCGGGCGCATGTACGAACAGGTGGTCGAGCTTGCTCCGAGCGCGAAGCTGATCTCGATCTCGATGAACCAACGGAAGCCGAAGCCCGAGCTTCCGTGGGTTGCGAACTGCCCTAACGCGCTCGATCTCTCGATGTATCCCTTCCGGCGAAAGTCGGGCGGCGAATATCTCGTGTTCCTCGGGCGCATGAGCCCAGACAAGGGAGCGCACAGAGCACTCGCCGTTGCGCTCGAGACCGGGCTGCCGCTGAAGATCGCCGCAAAGTGCCGCGAACCGCTCGAGATCCGCTACTTCGACGAGTTCATCCGCCCCCACCTCGGCGGTGGAATCGAGTACGTGGGCGAGGTGGGGCATGCGGACAAGGTCGAGCTGCTAATGGGTGCACGCGCGCTCATCTCCCCGATCGACTGGGAGGAGCCCTTCGGCCTGATGATGATCGAAGCGATGGCCTGCGGCACTCCGGTGATCTCGACGCGGCGAGGGGCCGTCCCCGAGATCGTCGACCACGGGCGAACCGGCGTCATCGTCGACAACTACCGCGACATGGAGGATCCGGCAGCGCTCGAGCTCGCCGACTCGCTCGATCCCGCGGTCATCCGACGCGAGGTCGAGGAGCGCTTCTCGCCGGAGCACATGGTGGCGAACTACGTCGCTGCCTACGGGGCGACGATCGAAGCCACGCGCGCCGCGTGAGCCTCAGGTCTCGGTACGACCGCGAGATCCTGCGGCTCGCGCTTCCTGCGCTGGGCGCTCTCGCGGCCGAGCCGCTGTACCTCCTCGTCGACACCGCGATCGTCGGCCACCTCGGACGACCGCAGCTCGCCGCACTCGGCATCGCGTTCACGCTGCTCGGCGGGCTCTTCGCGATCTTCAACTTCCTCCAGTACGGGACTACGGCCCAGGTCGCGCGCGCGGGCGGAGCGGGGGAGGAGGAGACGGCGCGCCGACTCGGAGCGCAGGCGGTCTGGCTTTCGCTTGCGTTCGGCATCACCGTCTCCGTGCTCCTCGCGGTGCTTGCGGAACCGCTCGTCTCGCTGATGGGCGGCGAGGGCGAGACGGCCGATGAGGCCGTCACGTACCTTCGTATAGCGGCAGTCGGCTTCCCGGCGGCGTTCCTTGCACTCGGCGGGCAGGGTTACCTGCGCGGGGTCGCTGATCTGCGAACGCCGCTCGTCATCCTCATCGCGGGAAACGTCGCGAACGTCGTGCTCGAGGTGCTCTTCGTCTACGGGTTCGGCTGGGGGATCGAGGGGTCGGCGTGGGGGACCGCGATCGCGCAGCTGGGCATGGGCGCAGCGTTCATCGTCGTCATCCTGCGGCGGTTGCTGCCGGGAGAGGCGCGTGTGCGCCTTGCCCTCGCGCGGCGCGTGCTCACGCTGGGGAAGTGGATCTTCATCCGCACGACCGCGCTCATGGGGTCCTTCGTTCTCGCCGGGGCGGTCGCGACGCGTTTCGGCGACGCGTCGATCGCGGCGCATCAGGTCGCATTCCAGCTCTGGATCTTTCTTGCGCTCGTCCTCGACTCCGTTGCGATCGCGGGGCAGATCATCGTAGGGCGGGAGCTGGGAGCCGGACGACGAGACGAGGCCTACGGTGCAGGCGAGCGGATGATCTGGCTCTCGGTCGCGTTGGGGGGCGGCTTCGCGGCGCTGATGCTCGTGCTCACGAACGTGCTGCCGCGCGCCTTCACGGGGGACTCAGCGGTTCTCGAGGAGACAGCGCTCCTGTGGCCCTTGTTCGCTCTCATGCAGCCACTGAATGGGGCGGTCTTCGCACTCGACGGAATCCTCATCGGCGCGGGGGACGGCCCGTTCCTCGCGGGTTCGATGGTCGCGGCGTTCCTCGCCTGCGCTGCCCTACTCGCTGCGTCGCTCGCGGAGGACTGGGGGATACGCGGGGTCTGGGCGGCGCTCGTCGTCCTCATCCTCGTGCGGCTGACGCTGATGACGGCGCGCTTCCGCCGCGGCCGCTGGCTCGTCACCGGCTGGGCGTAAGCTCGTCCTCGTGAACGTCCTCGGCGGCGAGCTCGAGCCCTGTTGCTTCGATCCGGTGACGGGCTTCTACCGCGACGGGTACTGCCACACCGAGGGCGCGGACGTCGGCTTCCACGTCGTGTGCACCGTCATGACCGAGGAGTTCCTGGAGTTCTCGGTGTCTCGTGGGAACGACCTCGTCACGCCCCAGCCGCAGTGGATGTTCCCCGGGTTGCAGCCGGGCGATCGCTGGTGCGTCGTTGCGGCTCGCTGGCAGGAGGCGCTCGAAGCGGGCATGGCCGCCCCGGTCGTGCTCGAGGCGACGCATGCCTCCGCGCTCGAGTTCGTCTCGATGGCCGATCTCGAAGCGCACGCGGTTCCGCGGCTAGGACGCGGTGGTGGCGGCCTCGCGGCGCTTCCGCCAGTAGCGCTCGATCCCTCTGTAGTGATGCCAGTATGGGGCGGCGCGGTCGTAGTCGTCCGCGAGGTCGGGGTCCGTCTGCGAGACGTCGTGGCGCGCGGCTGCCACGAACGTCGGCTCGTCCATCCCGTTGTCGACCCACTGGGTCCACCGGCTGAGGGTCTCACGCAGCGCGGCCAGGTGCGGCTCGACGTCGTCGTAGGCTCCGAAGTGGATCAACGCGAGGCGGTCAGGTCCCGCGACGCTCGATCTCGAAGATCGTGTGCTCCCATTCCTCGAGGTCGAACTCCGGAGGAGGGCATGGCGGCATCACGAATCCACCGCGTCCGACACGCACGCCCGCGGCATCGCCCGCGTAGAGCGTGCCCTGAGCATCCAGGTACGAGACGTGGTGAGAGGCATGCCCGGGTGTCGGGAAGCACTCGAGCCCGACGACCTCGTCTCCCACGATGTGAACGTTCTCGGCCGGTACCGGCGCCAGCTCGCCCCAAAGAACGTCGAACGCGTCACCGTAGAGTCGGCGCGCGCTCGCCTCGAGCTTCGAAGGATCGATCATGTGCGGAGCTCCGATCTCCGACACGTGGACTTGAAGATCGCGATGCTCGCGAACGAGAGAGCCCGCGGCGCCTGCGTGGTCGAGGTGGATATGCGAGAGGAGCAGGTGGCGCAGGTCTGTGAGCTCGAGCCCGCGTTCCGCTAGCCCGACCTTCAGATGCTCGATGCAGGTCGTCGGGCCGCAGTCGAAGAGCGCAGGCCCGCCGTCGGTCTCGAGGAGGTAGCAGCCGATGATCCCCGGCGAGATGTGGTGGAGGTCGATCGGCTCGAGAGTCACGCCTCTCCTTCCGTGGGGTCCGAGCTCAGGAGGCGAGGGCGGCTTCGAGGTCGGCGATGAGATCGTGGGCTGACTCGATGCCGACCGAGAGCCGGATCAGGTTCGGCGGCACCGCGAACGATGCATCGGCCGTCGACGCATGCGTCATCCGTGCGGGATGCTCGATCAGGCTCTCGACACCGCCCAGGCTTTCGGCGAGCTTCCAAATGCGTGTTCGCGCGACGAGATCGACGGCCTCCTGCTCGTTCTCGAGCAGGAACGAGACCATGCCCCCGAAGTTGCGCATCTGCCGAGCGGCGATCTTATGACCTGGGTGCGACGGTAGGCCGGGATAGAGGACGCGGACCACCCGCGGGTGAAGCTCGAGAACGCCGGCGATCGCTGCCGCGTTGTGACAGTGCCGATCCATGCGCACAGCCAGCGTCTTGACGCCGCGGAGCACGAGCCAGCAGTCGAACGGCCCGGGGACGGCCCCGAGCGATTTCTGGAGGAATGCGAGCTGCTCGGAGATCCCGTCGTCGTTCGTCGCGACGAAGCCGCCGACGACGTCCGAGTGGCCGCCGATGTACTTCGTCGTCGAGTGGAGAGCGAGATCCGCGCCGAGCGCCAGCGGCTGCTGGAGGTAGGGAGTTGCGAACGTGTTGTCGACGACGACGAGTGCGCCCACCGCGTGCGCCGCTTCGGAAGCCGCGCGGATGTCGACGATGTTGAGCGCCGGGTTGGTCGGGGTCTCCAGCCAGACGAATCGAGTCTGCTCGTCGAGATGCTCCGCGAGGCCGGTCGAGACTTCTTCCGCCGAGAGGAACGTGAACCGATAGCCCTTGGGCTCGTACACCTGCGTGAACATGCGGTAGATGCCGCCGTACACGTCGTTGACGGCGACGACGTGGTCGCCCGGCGAGAGCAGGTGCATCAGCGTCGTCACCGCGCCCAGCCCGGCCGAGAACGCGTGCCCGTGGGCAGCTCCTTCGAGTGACGCGAGGCATTCCTGCAGAGCAGTGCGCGTCGGATTCGCGACCCGCGCGTAGTCGTAGCCCTTGTGAACGCCGACGGCGTCCTGCACGTAGGTCGAAGTCTGGTAGATCGGCGTCGTGATCGCCCCGGTCGCCGAGTCAGGCTCCTGCCCCTCGTGAATCGCCCGGGTTTCGAACTCCATCGCGGGGATGCTACTTACGCGTTACGCCTCGACTTGCTCGGCGCCGAGGAATGCGCCGAGGCTTGCGAGTGCCTCGTCTGCGCGGGAGGTGTCTCCCCATGCCCCGAGCACTTCGAGTGTCCTCGACTTGCGGTCGAAGCGGGGCTCGATGCGGCCGACGAGCTGGTCGCCGACGAGGATCGGGAGCACGTAGTAGCCATACTCGCGCTTCGCCTTCGGGACGTACATCTCGAGCCGGTAGTGGAAGTCGAAGAGCGCTTCAGCGCGGTCGCGGTCGTGCACCAGGCGATCGAAGGGGGAGAGGAACGTCACTCGGTCAGCTACCGGGCCGTCCGTCGCTTCCGGATGTGCCTCCCACCCTTTCGAGGTGAGCCTCACACCTTGCGCGCGGAACCGCTTCTCTGCCAGGAGCCGTTCGGCGTCGCGCAGCGGAACCGTCTCGGTTTCCGGATACCAGCGTTCGGCCAGGTCCCAGAGGCGCTGGCCGTTGCGTCGCCCCACGATGGCGACCACGCCGCGTCCATGGAGGATGTCGAGCATCACGCTCGTGTTACGGCTGCCGTGCCAGCCGTGCGACTTCCAGGTTCTGATCGAATCGTCGGTGAGCTCGCGCGAGAGCAGCGGTCCGTTTCGTTCGAGCTCACGCAGCACGTAGCGCTTGTAGCCGGCGTTCGTCTGCAGGAACTCTGTGCCGCGGCGCTCCCACGAGTACTTGTTGCGCCGCCGCCGCATACGCGCACGCAGGAGCGGCAGATCCTCTGCTGGCCAGATGAACGCGTTCCACTCGAAGAGCTTCTTCTCGTCCCAGAGCAGGCGGTCGAGCTCTGCTACGTCGTACGGGCCGAGCCTGCTCCAGAGGACGAGCTGCTGCGGCGGCGCAACGGTCGAGATCGGATCGATCTGGAGATACCCGAGCCGGCGCACGGTGTCGAGCACGTTCGTCGCCGAGCCGTCGAGAAGCTGCGCCCGAACAGCGATCCGGCGAGCCTCGTCCATCGAGACGAGCCTCACCGCACCACGCTCTCGAGGCCGATTACTCGCCGAAGCCGGTCGAGCGCCCGTTCGAAGGCGTCGTCGAGCGCCGCCGACCGCCGGACCCCGCGTTCGACGTGGAAGGCCTTGACGACAAGCGTTCCCTCGCGCCGCTCCGACTTGAGGTCCGCACGCCCGACGATCCTGTCTCTCCACAGGAACGGGAGCACGTAGTAGCCGTACTCGCGTTGCGGCGCCGGCTTGTAGACCTCGATCAGGTGGTCGAAACCGAACACTCTCCGCGCGAACGTGCGATCCCAGAGCAGGTTGTCGAACGGGGAGAGAAGCGCCGCCGCGATGGGCCGCGGCGGGTCGAGGTCGGTACCCGCCGGCACGAGGACGTCGGCCTCACCGTCGTCGACGCCTAGCCGCTCGAGTGCGCCCTCGTGGACGAGCGCATCGACGGCCGCGCGGATGCGGGCAACACCGCCCTTGAGGCGCCAATGCTCGACGACACCCGACTCGGTGAGGGCGCCGCGCGAGCGCACCGCACGAACCGTCAGCTCGCGCAAGCGCGTCGCCTCGTCGGGCTCGGGGGCATCGAGCACCTCCCGCGGAATCACTCGCTCGGCGAGGTCGTACAGACGCTGGAACCCGCTCACCCGGCCCGCGATCACGACTTCGCCGCTGTTCCAGAGCGCCTCGAGCATGACCTTCGCCGGCTTCCAGTTCCACATCCCGCCGCTGCCGGAGCCGTCGAACTCGCGCGAGGCGATCGGGCCGCGCTCACGCACGGCCGCGCGCACCTCGGCGGCGAGCTCGGGATGCTTGCCGATGACGTCGCCGCGCCACGGATGGTCGTTCCGCATGACCGGTCGGAAGAGCGGCCACTCCTCGACAGGGATGAGGCACGCCTCGTGAGCCCAGTACTCGAAGATGCGGCCCTGTCCGAGCAAGCGGGAGACCGTCTCCCTGGGGTAGGCGCCTACCCGCGAGCCGAGCGCGATTCGATGACTCCGCTCGACTGCGGTGATCGAGTCGAGCTGGATGCAGGATGCCCGGCGGATCGCCTCCTCGACCTCCCGCGTGCTCGCCTGCCGCGAACGCGGTGCGTAGCCCTGCGCGGCCAGTGCGAGACGCCTCAGCGCGGGCAGGGAGATCGTGCGCATCGCGGAATCATTGCTAGATGGCCGAGGAGTCGAGAGAGTCGCATCACGAGCAGCTCGACCGAGAGCTCATCGAGCTGCTCAACGAGATTCGTGTGCTCCTGCCCGGAGTGCAAGTGCTCTTCGCGTTCCTGCTCACGGCCCCGTTCGCGATCGGATTCGACAAGGTGACCGACTTCCAGCGCGACGTGTATGCGCTGAGCCTCTTCTCGGCGCTGGCGGCGATCGCTTGCCTCGTGTCGCCGACGACGTACCACCGCATCCAGTGGAGGCAGCGCGACAAGGACGCCATCCTGCGGGTCTCGAACAGGCTGACGCTTGTGGGCTCCGCGTTTCTCGCGTTCTCCATGACCTGCTCGATCCTGCTCGTCTGCGACTACCTGTTCGATCGCTGGCTAGCTGTTCTCGCCTCGGCGCTGACGGCCTTCGCGCTCTCCGCGCTCTGGTACGGGGTCCCGGTCGCGCGGCGAATGAGAAAGCCGGCAGCCTAGGTGCTTGATCGGAAATTCACGCGGGCCGGATGACGGCCACAACACTGCAACCTCTTTCCCATCAGTGAGCTGTACCTCGAAGGGCAGCCGTTTCCACACCGAGACCACTAGTCCGGCGTCCGGCCTTCGAGGATCTCGGCGAGCCGGTGCGGGTCGATGTTCCCGCCGGAGACGATGCAGACGAGCCGGCCACCCGCCGGCTCGTCCCGCGACAGCGGCCGCAATGGGCAATCCGGCCGCTCCCTCTCCCACGATGCGCCCGCGCTCGAGCAGCAGCCGAACGCCGGCGGCTGCGTCGTCGAGCGAGATCGAGAACGCGTCGGTTACCAGTGGTTTCGCGTGCGCCCACATCTCGGGCAGGAGCGCGCCGGATCCGGCGCCGTCGATGAAGGAAGGCGTGTAGTCGATCTTCGTCGGGACGCCGCCGTTTGCGAATGCGGCGGCGACTGGAGCTCCCGTCTCCGGCTCGCAGACGTAGACCTTCGTCTCCGGTCGCAGCGCCTTGACTGCGCTGGCGATGCCAGTGGTCAGACCGCCGCCGCCCCAGGGGATGAGCACCGCGTCGAACCTGTCGAGGTCCTCGACGAGCTCGAGCCCGATCGTCCCGTTGCCCGCGATGACCGGGTCGTCGCGCACGGGGTGGACGAAGTAGCCGTCGACGTTTTCGGCGTGCCCCGCTTCCATCGCCGCCCACCACTCTTCCCAGGTGACGCGCACGATGCTCCCGCCGAGGCGCTCGACTGCCTCGAGCTTCGACATCGACGCGTTGTGTGGGACGACGATCGTCGCGGGAATGCCGAGCTCGCGTGCCATCCACGCGACGCCCTGGGCCATGTTCCCGGTGCTCGTGGTCACGAGACCTTCGGCAAGTGCCTCGCGAGGCGCACTCAGGACAGCGTTGGCCGCCCCACGCAGCTTGAAGGAGCCGATTGGCTGGAGGTTCTCGAGCTTCAGCCAGATCTCCGCCGGTGCGTCTGCCTGTAGGCGAACCAGCGGCGTCCGGATGACCGTTCCCGCGATGCGCTCCCGGGCGCGCTCGATCTCGGCGAGCGGGATCAGAAGTCGACCTCGGAGCCGACCCCCTGCTCGCGCGCCCGACGCACGACGAGCTCCGCGGAGGCGAGATCCTCCACCGCGATGCCGAGCGACTCGAACACGGTGAGCTCGTCCTCGTGCTCCCGGCCCGGGTGCATGCCGGCGAGAACCTCTCCGAGCTCCGCCTTGATGTGGTCGGGCCCGATCGCGCCCTCCGCAGCGGCGAGGATGTAGTCGCCCGCTTCGTTCAGGCATGACTCACGCCGGTCGGTGAAGAACGAGGAGTGAGCCACGGTCTCCGTGTCCAGCTCGCGCGTCGTCGGAAAGCACGATCCGACTGCGTTGACGTGCGCTCCTCGAGCGAGCCAGCGCTTCTCGACGATCGGCTCCACGGCAGCGGTGGTCGTGCAGACGACCTCTGCACCGAAGAGCGCGGCGTCGACGGACGGCGATACGGTCGCGCCCACCTCGCCCGCGAGCTCCTCTGCGGCTTCGAGCTTTCGCGCCCAGATCCGGACCTCGGGGTCGTCGAGCACGGCGCGCATTGCGTGCACGTGACCGCGGGCTTGAGCCCCCGCCCCGAGGATCGCCACTCGGCGGGCGTCTGGTCGCGCGAGAGCTCGTGTGGCCACGGCCGAAACGGCGGCGGTTCGAATCTCAGTCACCGGCGAGGCGTTCAGCACTGCGACGAGCTCGCCGGTCTCCCCGTCGTGCAGGAGGACCGCGCCCATGTGCGTGTCGAGCCCCCTCGCCGGGTTGTCGGGCACGACGACGATCTCCTTCAGCGCGTACGTCGGAGCTGCCCCACCGCGGTAGCCGGGCATGAGTCCCAACAAACTGCTGGCGCCGGGCGGGCGAGCGATAGAGCGAAGGGGCTGGTAGAGCTCCCCACGGGCGAGTGACGCGAGCACCTCCGCCATCGCCTCGATGCACGACTCCATGTCGAGCAGGCGGCGCACGTCGTGTTCGGACAAGCACCAGCACGCTCACGCGAACAAGCCTCGCAGATGCTCGTGCTCTGCTGGAGTCAGCTCGAGCGAGAGCGCTTCGCGTACCGGCTCGAGATACTCGGCGCGCGTCGGCCCCACGACGACAGCGCTGACTTCGGGGACGCCCAAGAGCCAGGAGAGTGCGAGCCCGGCCATCGACACGCCTCGACCGAGTGCCTCCCGCTCGAACCCCTCGAGCGCGTCGAACACGCGGTCGTTCGAGTACCGCAGGTACGAGCCCGGGCGTTGCGTCATCCTGGAGCCCTCGGGGTATGCCTCGCCTCTGCGGTACTTGCCCGTGAGCCAGCCTCCCGCGAGCGGGCTGAAGGCCTCGTACCCCAGGCCGTGCTCATGGCAGACGGGGAACACGGTCTCGGCGTCGCTGGTGTCGAGGAGGGAGAACGAGTTCTGCACCCACTCGTAGCGCGTGAGCCCCTCGAGCTCGGAGAGCTCCACGGCCTCGGCGAGTTGCTCCGCGCTGAAGTTGGACGCTCCGACGGCGCCGACCTTGCCTGCCCGAACCAGGTCGTCGAACGCTCGTAGCGTCTCTTCCTGTGGAGTGTCTGGATCGAACTCGTGCGCGAGGTATCCAGCCACGCGCTCGAGACCGAGACGCTTCAAGCTTGCGTCGATCTGGCGGTGAATTCGACCCGATGACAGGCCGTGGTCCTCGCCCTCGTCCATCGGGTTGAAGGTCTTCGTCTCGATCGTAATCGCGTCTCGGACTGCCGAGCCCTTCGTCGCGAGCCACTCGCCGATCCAGGTCTCGCTTCGACCACCCCCGTACGCGTCCGCGGTGTCGAAGGTCGTTAGACCGAGCTCCCAGCCCGCGTCCATGATCCGGAATGCTTCGTCCTTGGGAATCCCCTGGCCGAAGAAAGCGGGCGACGAGCCGATCCCTCCGAAGTTCCCGCAGCCGAGGATTACGCGCGAGACCGAGAGTCCGCTTCGTCCGAGCTCGCGTTTCTCCACCCGACCGATCCTACGAGGCGTTGGCGGCTTGGGTACGGAGCTGCGTCGGCATACGTGTCAGCAAGAGTCCGGCGACGACAGAGGCGAGCGCTCCGGCGATGAAGACCGCTTCGTACCCTGCGACCGACGCCACCACACCTAGCGAGAGGGCGCCCAGTGCGAAGCCGACGTGGAGGAACGGCTTCGACAGCACGCGATCGATGGCTGCACCCGCCCGATCCAACCAGATTCGCCCAGTCATTCGCGGGCGGTCTGATAGAAGCAGCAAGTGCGCTACCGGCAACTCGGCTCGAGCGACCTGATGGTCTCCGAGATCAGCCTCGGCTCCTGGCTGACGTACGGCGTAGGTGTCGAGACGGCGCCCGCCCGAGCCTGTCTCGACCGCGCGTTCGAGCTCGGCCTCAACCTCATCGACACCGCGAACGTCTACGGTCGCGGTGCGGCGGAGGAGTTCCTCGGTGACGCGCTCGCCGGGCGTGAGCGATCGTCGTACGTCCTCGCCACGAAGCTCTACTTCCCGATGAGCGACGAGGATCGCGGGCTCTCTGCCGCGCAGGTTGCGAAGCAGATCGACGGCTCGCTGCGCAGGCTCAGGACCGACTACGTCGACCTGTATCAGTGCCATCGCTACGACGTGGCGACGCCGTTGGAGGAGACCATGCATGCGCTCACGGAGGTCGTCCGTCAGGGCAAGGCGCGCTACATCGGATTCAGCGAGTGGAGCGCGGATCAGATCCAGGCAGCGCTCGAGATCCCGGGAGTCGAGCGCTTCGTCTCGAGCCAGCCGCAGTACTCGATCCTTCGACGCCGAATCGAGAAGGAGGTCATCCCGCTCTGCGCCGCGAGCGGGATCTCTCAGATCGTCTGGTCTCCGCTCGCGCAGGGCGTGCTGACCGGGAAGTACCGTCCCGGCGACCGTCTCCCGGACGACTCGCGTGCGGCGTCCGAGGCAATGGGCTGGGCGATGGACAGGTTCCTCGAGGACGACGTCCTCACGGCCGTGCAGCGGCTCCGCCCAGTCGCCGACGGGCTCGGGATCACGATGTCCCAGCTTGCCCTCGCCTGGGTGCTGCGGCAGCCGAACGTCGCCTCCGCGATCGTGGGAGCGAGTCGGCCGGAGCAGGTGGACGACAACGCAGCAGCGTCCGGAATCGAGCTCGACGAGGCGACGCTGAACGCGATCGACGACGCGGTTGCCGGCGTCGTCGAGTACTGAGGGGAGCGGCCGTGCCCGACGACGAATGAGAGCGAGGGCTGGTACGAGGCGCGTCGGGAGGCCACCTCGGTCGTGATCATCGCGGCCGTGGTTCTCCTCCTGATGGCCCTCGTCAGCTGGAAGGAGGGATGGGAGCTCGTCGAGCTCCGTTGGTGGACGTGGCTCGTACTGGCTGTGCCGAGTCTTCTCCTCTGGTTCGATCTCTGGCTCGGTGGACGCCAGATCGGGTTCGCGAGCACGCGCAGGGCTTCTCTCGTGCTCCTGGGAGTGATCGTCCTCGGGAACCTCGTCGGTCTCGCATTGCTCGTTGCGGCGCTCGTCTCCGCAAGCAGCGGCAAGCTTGGTGGAGCACAGCTGCTTTTCACGGCGGCCGCGATCTGGACTGCGAACGTGATCGTCTTCGGGCTTTGCTACTGGGACATCGATGACGGCGGACCGTTCGAACGCACGAGGCACGAGCGCACGACGCCGGACTTCCAGTTTCCCCAGGACGAGAATCCTCAGCTCGCCCGGGAGGGTTGGCGCCCACAGGTGTGGGACTACCTCTTCGTGGCCCTGACGAGCGGGACCGCGTTCAGCCCGACAGATTCCATGCCGCTGACTCTGAGGGCCAAGCTGCTCGTGGGTGTCGAGTCGATCATCTCACTGGTCCTTATCGTGCTCGTCACCGCTCGCGCCGTTAACGTTCTCGGCACGTGAGCGCAGGGATCAGCCTCGAGGAGCTCCAGCTCGCTGCTCGAAACCACGGCATGCCGCTCGAGGCGCTCCGCTGGGACATCACACCGATCGGGCTCCACTACCTGCTGACGCACTACGACATCCCCGACGTCGAGATCATGAGCTGGAGGCTCGAGGTCGACGGGCTCGTCGAACGGCCGCTTTCGCTGTCGCTGGACGAGCTGCGCGCCCGACCCGCGGTCGAGATCGCGGTCACCATGGAGTGCGCCGGAAACGGGCGTGCGCACGTCGAGCCACACGTCGTCAGCCAGCCATGGCTGCTCGAGGCTGTCGGCACGGCCCGAGTGGCGCGGGACGCCCGTGGCCGGGCTGCTCGAGGAAGCAGGAGTTCGGGACAACGCGGTCGAGGTCCTGTTCACGGGGCTCGACCGTGGGGTCGAGGGCGGGGAGCGAGCAGGCGTACGCCCGCAGCCTTCGGCTGGACGAGGTCTTCGGTGGCGACGCGATCCTGGCGTACGAGGTCAACGGCACGCCGCTCCCGCCGCAGCACGGCTATCCGCTGCGCCTGGTCGTTCCCGGCTGGTACGGGATGACGAGCGTCAAGTGGCTCTCGCGGATCACTCTGCTCGACGAGCCGTTTGGTGGGTACTACATGCGGCACTCCTACCGACTTCGTCAGGAAGAAGAAGAGCCAGGGGAGCCGATCAGGAGGATCGCGCCGCGCTCGCTCATGGTGCCGCCCGGAATCCCTGACTTTCTCACCCGTGAGCGGATCGTCGAGGCCGGGCCGTGCGAGATCCATGGGCGAGCATGGTCCGGCGAGGCGGGAATCGCCGGCGTCGACGTGTCGACGGACGGCGGTGCGTCCTGGGCCCCGGCGGAGCTGGGCGACGCTGCGCTCGGCCGGTGGGCGTGGCGCTCGTGGCGCTTCACCTGGGACGCGGAGCCCGGCGAGTTCGAGCTCTGCTGCCGCGCACGCGACGCGGCCGGGACCGAGCAGCCGCTCGAGGCGCCGTGGAACCTCGGCGGCTACATGAACAACGCGGTGCAGCGCGTCGCGGTGACGGTCGGCTAGAGCCCGCGCTCTGCCAGGCTTGCTGCGCAATCGCGACTAGCGACAAGGTTGCGACGAGGGAGACGAACCCGCCGACGACGACGAGTATCCAAGTCAGGACGGGGATCGACAGCTTCCAGGCGACGACCGGCGAAGAACCGCGTGACGACGGGGCTCGGCTCGAACACGGTTTCGTCCTCCAGCGTCACGAGTCGCTTCGCCTCGTCCGGATCGGTGACGAGCGGGAACTTCCAGGCGTACAGGCTCATGCTCACCCGTGGAACGCCAGTCGGACGACGCGACATGTCTGCCGGCGCCTATCGTCTCGGCGTGCTCCGCGTCATTGTTCTCACTCTCGTCGCGGCAGCCGTGCTCACGTCCGCGTCGGCGCAGGCGGGCGGCGGTGTGGTGACCGCGAACCTTCGCCTCGACGGCGTGCCGTTCCACCCTGAGCTGGCACTGACGCCGGCGCAGCGGCAGCGCGGGCTCATGTTCCGGAGGAAGGCACCTGCGGACGGGATGCTCTTCGTCTTCTCCACGGACACGACAGGCGGGTTCTGGATGAAGAACACGCTCGTTCCGCTCACCATCGCGTTCTTCGACTCGGCCGGAAAGCGCGTGCGCAAGCTCTCGATGACGCCGTGCCGCGAGGATCCGTGCAAGGTGTACGACCCGGGCAGGCGGTACCGGTTCGCTCTCGAGCTGCGCGCGTCGGACCCTCGTCCGGCGTTGCGGATCGGCCCGCTAGCCGAGCTCAGGCGGCTGACCCGCGCCGCGAGCTGACGGTGCGGGCACTCTGCCTGGTCTTCGTCGCTTCTCTGCTTACGCTCCCTGCCGGCGCTGCGCAGCCTCGTCCTATCGTCGTCATCGACCCGGGTCACGATCTCCACGCGAACTCCGCGACAGAGCCGATCGGCCCGGGCTCGTCGACCCGCAAGATCAAGGATGGCGGCGGAACTCGAGGCGTCGTCTCCGGACTGACCGAGGCCGAGCTGAACATGCGCGTCGCCTTCCGTGTCCGCAAGCTGCTCGAGGCGGCCGGCATCCGCGTCGTGATGACGCGCGCGACGACGTCGGGGACGAGCATGGGGAACGTCGCTCGGGCGAGGATCGCGAACCGAGCCGGAGCCGCTCTCTTCCTTCGTATCCACGCTGACGGGTCGACCGACGCGACAGCGCGCGGTACGCACACGCTCCACCCGGCCCTGCGACGCGGCTGGACGGACGATGTCTACGCGTCGAGCAAACGCGCCGCCAAAATCGTTCAGACAGAGATGGTCGGTGCGCTCGGATTCCCGGATCGCGGCCTTCAGGAGCGTGCGGACTTCACGGGCTTCAACTGGGCGGACGTCCCGGTGATCCTCGTCGAGATGGGATTCATGACGAACCCGACCGAGGACCGGCAGCTTTCGACACCGGCTTACCAAAGGCGCGCGGCTATCGGTCTCTGTCGAGGAACGCTCCGATTCCTCGGGCGCGCGCCGGCTCGATGCAGCTGATGCGACGTTCGAGTGGCGGGAATCCGGCTAAGGTAGGAGTGGCGTTTTCGTGCTGGCTCGCGCACGAGCGCGCCGCTGCTTCTTCTCCAGGGGAAGCTTCCTCGGTAGACCGGAGGCGGCGGAGGGCAACACTGCGGCACCCGACAAGGAGGAAGCAACATTGAGCTCGAAACGGCAGCAGACGATGGCGAAGGTGGCGCGCGAGCGCACGGTCAAGGAGCGCCGGGCGCGCAAGCTGGAGAAGAAGCAGGCGAAGAAGCTCGCCGCTGAGGGTGGGGTACCGATGACCGACGAGGCGTTGGATCTCCTCCCACCCGACTTGAACGCGCGGTACGTGGACGGGGGCCCGCCCGAGCCCGTCGCCGAGACAACGTCGACCGCTGCCAAGCCGACGCCCGTCGTAGACGAAGTGGAGTAAGGTGCTGGTGACTGGCCCCGCGCTCAGAATCCGGCCCTGAGCCCGCACTCCACCGACGCGCGAGAGCGCGCGCAAGGCGAGGAGCTCTAGGCAAACGGATTCGTCCTGCGGGGCCAGCCCGTAGGACGCCGCTCTAGGCGCGCTCTTCGATCCTCATCAAGCCGATTGTCACGATCGTGCGGTACGTCGCGAATGCGTGGTGCCCCGCTTGCAGCAGGTACTGATCGCCCGCCTCGACCATGCGACGGTAGACGTAGAGCGGCACCTTCACGGACTTCTCGCAGTCGAGCTTGTTGCACTCGCACGCGAACTCGACTAGTCCTTGGGGATCGGTGGCGGGGCTCGAGCCCGCCGCCTTTCGCTCGTTCGCGAGCCGCCGCGAAGCCTGGGGCGCGCTCGCGTCCTCGGCGGTACTCACATCAACCGCCACGATGTGTCCGTTCGGACTGAGTTGCCCTACTGACCGTGCGGCGCATGCTCGCTCCTCCTGCCATGAACGGATAGGGAGGGCGCAGGCGGCGCCTTCGGTATTCGTCCTGTGTGCGCCAAAGTGTACTCGGCGCCCCAGCGACCACCGCTCTGGCGGGCCTCGGCGACCAGTTCGGCGGCGCGCTATCGCCAGTCGACCGAGACGACCTCGATCGGCTGCTCGAACCCCTTGAGGGTTTCCGCTCGTGGCTCCGAGAGCCGGAACGACGTCCCCAGGCCGTCGAGCGTCTCGCAGCTGACGAGAATCTCTGCTCCACGCGCAGCAGCACCGATCCGCGAGGCGACGTGCACACCCTGGCCGCCGTAGTCGGTCGTGTCCTGATCCGTGCGGAACGCCCCGCCCGTGTGCGCGCCGATCCTCACGTCGGGCGCGACGATCTCCTCGTTGAGGGCACGCTGAATCGCGATTGCGGCGTCGATCGCAGACTTCGGATTTTCGAACGACGCGAAGAAGCCGTCGCCGGTCTTCTTGATCACCTCGCCGCCTGCCTCGACGATTCGCTCACGTATGAGCTGGTCGTGTCGAGCGAGAAGCTTCCTCCACTTCTCGTCCCCGAGCGTCTCGAGAAGCCTGGTCGAGTCGACGATGTCGGTGAAGAGAAACGTGCGCCGGGCCTCGAGCTTGCCGAGCAGCTCCTTGGCGCGCTCTACCTCGAGCCTCGCCCCCAGCCGTTCGAACGCTGTGAGCGCGCCTTCGAGCTCGACGTTTCCTCCATGCTTGTCGCCTCGGCGGAGATACGCCATCCCGAGCAGCATTCGAACCTGAGCGGTCTCGTACGGAGCGCCAACGCTCTTCCATGCGTCGCGTGCTCGCTGGAGATGACCGACCGCGCCGTCCCAGTCCCTTTCAGCGAGCTTGATCTGGCCGCGCGCGTTGTCGACGGTCGCGTCGAAGGCGACGGCTCGCCGATCGCCGATCTTGTACGAGTCGACGATGTGCTCGATCTCGTCCGCGGCCGAACGGGCGGTCCTGAGATCGCCGGCCGCAATCGCGATCTCTACCTGTGCCGGAAGACGTCTGAGCCGGAAGAGTGGGTCTTCGACCTCCGCGAGGGTTCGCGATATGCCTGCAACCGCGGCGTCGACCTTCCCTTCGGCGAGGCGAAGAAGCGCCAGACCGGGCTGCGGGTTGCGCCCGAGCTCGTCCGTCGTTCGGTACGCCTCCTCCGCACCCTCGAAGTCGCCGCGTTGCCGGCGGATCTCGCCGATCTCGTAGTACCCGCCCGGCGGTGATGCTGCGATCGAAGTCCTGGAGCTCCTCGCACGCCGCGACCGCTTGCGCCTCTGCTGCCGGCCAGTCACCGCGAAGTCGCATGACCTCCGCCCGGTGGATGCGGCACGCCCCGGGAAACCCGCTCACGTCGAGTCGGTCGCACCACTTGTTCGCTGCTTCCGTCCACTCGGCCGCACGGCGGTAGTCGCCGAGGTCTCGGCACGAGCTGATCGTGATGCAGTAGACGAGACCGGTCGAATGCGGCCGCAGATCGCCGCACATCGCCGAGGCGGTCGCCTCGTCGAGCAGGGCGAGCCCCTTCTCGATCTCGCCGGCTTTGACGAACGCTCGCCCCTTTCCGCTGAGAGCGAGTACCTCGCCGTCTCGGTCCCCGACCTGCTTCGCCAGCTCGTAAGCCTTGTCGAAGAGCTCGACCGCTTTCTCGAAGTCGCCCTCGGCGAACATCGCGGTGAGTGCCTGCGTCAGCACCAGCCGACTGTGCTCCGCCGAGGAGGGCTGGTCGGCGAGCAAGCGCTCCGCATTCGAGAACCAGCCCTGTGAGATGGCGAACGCTCCGCGGCCCTCGTGATCCCACGACAACGTCAGCGCGATCCGGGCCGCGCCGAGCTTGTCTCCAGTCGCGGTGAACGCGGGGTACGCGCGCTCGCGAAGAGCTATCGCCTCATCGAGCTTTCCGCTCCACCACGCCGCCTCGCCGTAGCTCTCGAGATCGGAGGCGGTCAGCTCGCGCTTGTCGACGTTCGAGTAGGCGCCATACGCCTCGCGCCAGGCGTGGTCCGAGGCGGCGGTCCGCGCAGCGTCGAGAGAGTCGAGAACCTGAGACATACGAGTGGAGCGTATTGTCACACCGCTCTTCGGCTACCGCCAATCGGCGCTAGTTCGGGCGGGCGGCCATGCGCTGGGCGACGTCCTTGCGGGCGTCGTTTTCGCCAGCTCGACAGCGATGGTCGGGCAGGAGCGCGGCTTGGATAGCGTGTGGCCCGTGACAGACGACGAGAAGAAAGACGTCAAGCCGGAGCACGAGCCACCCACCGGGGCCGAGACGACCGCGACCTGGACCGGGGGAGGAGCTCCCATCGACTACACCGCCAGCGCCCAGTGGGTGGTGCTGCGCAAGAAGGAGAAGCCGGCCGCAGAGATCTTCTCCGTCTCCTACGTCGCAGCGGGCGGCGATCACGATCGGCCGGTCACGTTCGTCTTCAACGGCGGTCCGGGCGCTTCGTCCGCCTACCTCCACATGGGTGCCGTGGGGCCCCAGCGGGTCGCCTTCCCGTCCGACGGCTCGCTACCGGAGATGCCTCCACGCCTTGTGCAGAACGAGGCGTCGTGGCTCGCGTTCAGCGACCTCGTGTTCGTCGATCCGGTCGGAACCGGGTTCAGCCGCGTCATCGAGGACGAGAAGTCAGGCGAAGCCAAGGACAAAAAGGACGACGATCCCTCCGATCCCAAGGAGTACTTCGGGTACAAGCGCGACCTCGAGTCGTTGTGCGAGTTCATGGGCCGCTGGCTGTCCGGCCACGACCGCTGGGGCTCGCCCGTGTTCATCGCCGGCGAGAGCTACGGGGGCTACCGAGTCGGAAGGTTGGCGCGAACGCTGCAGGAGAGCGCCGGAATCGGGCTCAACGGAGCCATCCTCATCTCGCCGGCGCTCGAGATCACGACGTTGAGCCCGACCGACTACGACGTTCTCGGGTGGATCGACACTCTGCCGACGATGGCGGCCGCGGCCGCGCATCACGGGCGCTCGCGGGCGTTCCCAGCAGGAGCCGCGCTCGACCAGGTGCTGGGCGAAGCCGAGGCGTTCGCAACAGGCGACTACGTGGCGTTCCTCACCCGCGGCGCCTCGATGCCCGCAGCGGAGCGCGATCGGATCCTCACGAGGATGGCCGATCTCCTGGGTCTCCCTCTCGACCTGGTTGTCCGCGGCGAGGGTCGGATCGGTATTCGCACTTTCGCTCGCGAGCTCCTTCGCGACGAGCGCAAGGTGCTCGGACTGTACGACTGCACGATCACCGTCACCGATCCGTTCCCCGACCGCGATCAATTCACCGGGCCCGATCCCACTCTCTCAGGCCTGAGCCCGGCGTACACCATGGCTGTGAACCGCCAGCTGCGGTCGGAGATCGGCGTAGAAACGGACCGCGAGTACATGGTGCTGAGCTATGAGGTCAACACCGCGTGGAAGATCGACACCGAGCAGCACGCGTTCGCCCTTCCGCCGGGTGCCACTGACGACTTCCGATACGGGATGGCGCTCAACCCGCACATGAAGGCATTCATCACGCACGGCCGTTACGACCTCGTGACTCCCTACTACGCGAGCGATCGCCTGCGGAACCTGATGCGGCTCGACCCGCAGATGGCGGAGCGCCTCACGGTCCGCCACTTCGGCGGAGGCCACATGTTCTATGCATGGGAAGCGAGCAGGCGGGAGTTCACGGAGGCGATCGCCGCATTCGTCGCCGACGCCATGAGCCAGTAGCTCTCGCAAAAACGCGGCGCCGCGCCGAGTCGGATCAGCCTTTACGGCATAGGCCGGGTCCGTCATGATCGTGCGACTACTCACAAGGAGGAACCGTGGCACCGATCGTGCATAGCGTCGAGATCTCGAGGAGCCCCGAGGACGTCTTCGCCTACGTGACCGACCCCTCGAGGCTCGCCGAGTGGCAGGAGAGCGTGGTGAGTACCCGTCTCGAGGGCGCTGGTCCCCGCGCCGTGGGGTCCAGGGTCACCGTAACTCGCCGGATCGGCCGCGGCGAGCGGACGATGACCGCGGAGCTGACCGAGCTGAACCCTCCTGGGAGCTGGGCCGTCCGCGGGATCGACGGCCCGATCAGAGGAAACGTGAACGGCACCGTCGAGCCCCTTGACGGCGGTGCACGGTCGCGCGTGACGATTAGCCTCGACTTCGAGGGACACGGGATCGGCAAGCTGCTCGTGCCGCTGGTCGTTCGCAGGCAGGCGCAGAAGGAGATGCCGAAGAACCAGCAGAACCTGAAGGAACGGCTCGAGAGTGGCGGGGCCTGAGGTCGCTCACACGTGGGCTAGGTCGCGAGGAACTCCCTGGCGAGGCGCTTCGGCGCTTGGACGAACCACGCGTCCTCGAGCCTTCCTTGCAGCTCGTCTCGCTCGATGAGCTCGAGCCGGATCTGAACCCCGGGGTAACCGGAGTAATGCGGACTCGAGAAGTACACCTCGGGATTCGAGTCGAGAATCAAGGGCTTCTCCTCACGATCGACCCGCACGGCGAGACCACCGCCGTCGCGCTCGCGCGCCATCCAGGCGAAGAGCTTCCCGCGGACGCGGTACGTCGTCCGGCCGGACGTGTCCTCCTCGACGTCGGGGAACGAGAGCGCGATCTCGCGAACGGTCTCCCAGTCGGCCATGCGAGGAGAGTAACGCCCGCGCCATAGCGGCCCACGCGCTAGAGATCTCTGGGTCGGCGCTCCGGATAGCGTGGGAGTCCGTCGTCCGGGATCGGCTCCCACGCTGCGGCGTAGGCGACGAACTGCCGTAGGCTCGGCCGGACCCCAGGATCCTCGTCGAACGCGCCCATCCGTACACCAAGCGCGGCTGGATCGTTCGGGTCGCGGCTCCAGAGGTGGGCGCCGCAGCGGGAGCAGAAGACCTTGGCGAACCCGTCGGGCGGCTCGAACGCTGCGAGTGCATCATCGCCCGAGACCACCCGGAGTGAGCCGGGGATGATGCGCGCCGACGCCGACGCGGCGGTCCCGGTTCGGCGCTGGCATCTCGTGCAGTGGCAGTAGCGCGCCGACTGCGGCAGCTCGTCGAGCTCGAAGCGCACAGCTCCGCAGAGACAGCCTCCGGTGAGGGGGAGCTCAGGCACCGAGGTCAGGCTGGGACCGGCTCGGCTGCGACCGCTCCCTCGCCCACCGCGACGACGTCCCGTCGCTTGAGCAAGAGGAGAAGCAGCACGGCACCTGCGGCGATGAGGATCGCGCTTCCGGCGTACGCGACGTGGAATCCGTCCACCAGCGCCTGCGCTTGATCCGCCGAAGACGGCTCTCCCCCGACATTGGCGAGCGTGTCCTCGGTCGCGCTCACCGAGAGCGTGGCAAGCACAGCGAGCCCGAGCGCACCGCCCACCTGTTGTGACGTGTTGAAGAGTCCTGACGCAAGTCCCGCGTCGTCGTTGGGGATTCCGCTCGTCGCAATCAGGGTGATCGGCACGAACGTGAGCCCCATGCCGATCGAGGCGAGAATGATCCCCGGCAAGATGTCGGTCACGTACGACCCGTCCGGCTGCAGGCGCGTAAACAGCAGTAACCCCACTATGGCCATGGGCATCCCGATCAGCGGTACCTCGCGTGCGCCGAGCATGGGCACGAGCCGCTGGGACAGGCCCGCCCCGATGATGATTCCTCCGGTGAAGGGGAGGAAAGCCAGTCCGGCCTCGAGGGCGGAGTAACCGAGTACGCGCTGCAGGTAGAGGGTGGTGAAATAGAACATCGCGAACAGACCCGCCGCGACGAGGAACATCACGACATTCGCCGCCCTTACGGTCGGCACACGGAAGATGCTCAAGCGCACGAGCGGCTCGGCGGACCGGCGCTCGATCACGACGAACGCGGCGAGCAGTGCGATCGCCAGTGCGAAGAAGCCCCCCGTGTGGAGTGACGTCCAGCCCTTCTCCTGGGCCTTCACGATTCCGTAGACCAGGACCAGAAGCCCGGAGGTCACGGTGACGGCTCCGGCTACGTCGAAGCTCTTGTGGGCGTGCTCGTCCCGTGACTCGGGCACGAATCGCATCGCGGCGATGAAGACGGCGATCCCGACGGGGACGTTGACGAAGAAGATCCAGGGCCAGGAGAGGGTGGTCGTGAGGATGCCCCCGAGCACGAGGCCCACAGCGCCTCCGCCGACCGCGATCGCCGCCCACACACCCATGGCCTTCGTGCGCTCCGCCCCTTCGGCGAAGGTCGTCGTGATGATCGAAAGCGCCGCCGGCGCGATGAGGGCGGCGCCGAGACCCTGCAGCCCGCGAAAGATGATGAGGAACTCCGAGCTCGGGGCGAGCCCGTTGAGGAGCGACGCGATGGTAAAGACCACGACTCCGACGAGGAAGATCCTCTTGCGTCCCATGAGGTCGCCCGCGCGCCCACCGAGCAGTAGAAAACCGCCGAAGACGAGCGTGTATGCGTTGACGATCCATTGCAGGTCGGCATCGGACATCTGTAGGTCTTCCTGGATCGACGGGAGCGCGACGTTCACGATGGTCGCGTCGAGCACGACCATGAACTGCGCCATGCATACGAGCACGAGGACGAGCCAGGGGTTTACGAGCTGGCCGGGAGAGGTGGGACGACTGGCGGCGAGTTCAGTCACGACTGACCGCGCACCTTAGCGATGCCCTTAGGGGTCGCCGAGCGCCTCCGTGAGTTCGGGTCTATCGTGATCGACGTGACCGAGATGCGCCTCTACGACCTGCGCGTGACCGTCGAGCGCATCGAAGGCCGCTCCGTATGCGGGCTCGAGGTCGGTGACTTCTTCGAGGTCACCGAGTCGAGCCGCGTGCGAATCCCCGAGGGGCAGCATTTCTGCCTGTTCGCGATGCAGGCGGTCTTGCCGCTGCTCCCGGCGAAGATGCGACGCCTGCCCGCCGAGGACTGGCTCGAACAGGACAGCCTCGTCGTCTGTCCCGACCCGGAGGAGCGACTCGTGATGCGCATCGAGCGGATCGGCGAGCGGACGCTCGTAACCGAGGAGTTGACCTAATCCGCGAGCTCGGCATCGGGCTTCGCACGGACCAGGAGCCCGCTGCGTACGAGGCGATCGCCAGGCGCGCCGACGCCGCTGGCGTCGACGTCATCTCCGTGTTCCACGACCTCCTCTATCAGCCGGCAATCGGCCCGCTGCTCCTGATGGCGCGCGTGACCGAGCGGATCCGCCTCGGGCCTGCAGCGCTCAACCCGTTCACGCTCCACCCGTACGAGATCGCCGGCCAGATCGCGATGCTCGACTCCGTCTCCGGGGGACGGGCCTACCTCGGTCTCGCAAAGGGCGCGTGGCTCGATCGCCTCGGAATCGAAGAAGACCGGCCGCTCCTCGGGCTCCGAGAAGCCGTCGCCGTCATTGAAGCGCTTCTCGCCGGCGACTCGTCGGGGATCGACGGAGAGCGCTTCACGCTGGAGCCGGGCACCGAGCTCGCGTATCCGCGGGAGCGGGACTCCGTGCCGCTGCTCATCGGCACGTGGGGTCGCGAGACGGCACGCTGGGCGGGCACGGTCGCCGACGAGGTGAAGATCGGCGGCACCGCGAACCCCGACCTCCTTCCTGTGGTTCGCGGTTGGATCGACAACCCGCGCGTGCGACTCGTCGTCGGCTGCGTCACCGTCGTGGACGACGACGGCGACTGGGCACGAGCGCACGCCGCTGCCGTCGTCCAGCCGTACCTCGACGTCGTCGCCCCGCACGATCCCACGCTCGAGCCGGGCGCGGCCCCTCGTGTCGAGCGGTTCTGCATCGCAGGCACGCCTCACGAGGTGGCCGACGGCGTGCGCGCGCTCTGGGAGGCGGGCGCGGACCGGGTCGAGCTCGGAACCCCGCAGGGCCGCACACCGCTCGCCGGCGTCGAGCTGATCTGCGAGCGCGTGCTCCCGCTCCTCGGCCGCTGACCCTCTGTCCCTAAGATGCCTGGGATGACCGACTCGTCGACGACGCTCGCGCGGCCGCTCGAGGAGCAGCTCGAGCAGCACCGCGTCGAGCTGACCGCGTACTGCTACCGCATGCTCGGCTCTGTCGACGCAGAGGACGCGGTACAGGAGACGTTCATCCGTGCCTGGCGAGCCCACGACCACTTCGAGGGCCGCTCGGCGCTGCGCTCGTGGCTTTACCGCATCGCGACGAACGTCTGCTTCGACATGCTCGAAAGCCGGAAGCGCCGCGCGCGTCCGATGGATCTAGGCCCCGCCGGCGAGCCGATCGTCGAGAACCTACGCACCCCGGACCAGCTCTGGATCGAGCCGATGCCAGACGGCCTCGTCGTCCCCGAAGGGGATCCGGCCGCGATCGTCGCTGCGCGCGAGTCAGTTCGCCTCGCCTTCGTCGCGGCCCTCCAGCAGCTCCCGGCGCGCCAGCGGGCCGTACTCATCCTCTGCGAGGTGCTCCGCTGGAAGGCCGCCGAGGTCGCGGAGCTCCTCGAGACGAGCGTCGCGTCTGTGAACAGCGCGCTGCAGCGGGCGCGGGCCACGCTCGAGGCGAGCGACGTGACGCCGACGACGGCGTCGCCCTCCGTCGAAGCGGCGGACGCCGAACTCTTGCAGCGTTACGTCACCGCGTTCGAGCAGTACGACATGGATACGCTGACCTCTCTCATCCGCGAGGACGCAACGCAGTCGATGCCGCCGTACGACCTCTGGCTCGGCGGTCGCGACAACATCCTCAGCTGGTGGTTCGGTCCCGGCAACACGTGCCGCAACTCGCGCGTGATCCCGGTTCAGTCGGCGAACGGCGCCCCCGCGTTCGGCCAGTACAGGCCGAAGCCCAGCGGAGACGGCTACGAGCCGTGGGCGCTCCAGGTGCTCGAGATCGAGAACGGCAAGATCGTCGAGCTCACTTTCTTCCTCGAGACCGAGAAGCTCTTCCCTCGCTTCGGCCTTCCGCTGCAGTACGTGGGCTAGCCGTCGGCGAAGAAGTCGCCGACGATCTCGGCGTCGCCGGGGGTGCGACGGCTGAAGACAATGAGCTCGAGGCCGTCGGCTCCCGCCTCGAATCCACGGGTCACGTCCGGCGCGACGCGGATGGCGTCGAGGCGCTCGACCTCGACCAGCTCGTCGTCCAGACGGCATGTGCCACTGCCCGAGAGAACGACGTAGACCTCCTCGGCCTCCTTGTGACGATGCCCGAAGGCGTGGTGCCTGCCAGGCTTGACGACCTGGTACGACACGCCGAGGCTCTCGAGATCGAGGTCCTCGTTCGCAAAGTGCGCCTCCTGGGACTCCGAGAAGCCTCCCTTGACGGCGGCGTCCTCGACGTCGGCCAGGTTCGTGTGGGTGTAGTCGGCCATGGAGACAGCGTTACACGCGATCGCATTTGCGAAACGCCGGCGCGTCGGTGTCGTCGGCGAGAACGTGCGTCAGGCCCATCAGCTCGACGAGCTCGAGAAGCGAGTCGGATGCGTTTCGCAGCTTGACGCGGCAGCCTTGCCGTCGGGCAGCAAGTTGCAGCCGCGCGAGCGCATCGACGGTCACGGCATCTGAGCCGACGCCCGCCACGTCGCACCTGACCACCGATCTGCTCTCCGCGAGCAGGGTGCATACGCGATCGCAGAGACCCGGAAGGTCCTCACGGGTGATCGGGCCGCGGATGGCAAACGCGACCTCATGTGGCCCAGGGACGGGCATGGTCGGTATGAGGACCGCACGGTGCCGAGAAACTCATCGGCCGGTTACCGACTGGCGTCTAGCCGGTGTCGAGGTGTCGAACGCGCTCGATGTGCCTCTCGTTGAGCTCGATGCCGAGGCGATAGAAGTCCATCAGTGCTTCGAGCTCGTCCGCCGACATCCGTCCGAGCGTGGAGCGTGCCTCGTCGCCGAGCGGACCCCAGATGGGAGTGGCGCGCTCGGCCAGCAATGGAGTCACTTCCACCATGACCTGGCGCCGGTCCTGCTGGTCGCGGACACGGCGTGCATACCCTGCCCGCTCGAGTCGATCGAGGACGGAGGTGATAGCCGCGGTCGTAAGCCCACTCAGCTCTGCCAGGCGGCCCGCCGTCATCGATCCCTGGTTGTCGACGATATTCAGGCAGCGCAAGTCGGTACGGTTGATTCCCAACTTCTGGCAGGCGACCTCGTCGAAGGCATCGTTCGCCGCCTCGTGTGCACGTGCCAGACCGATGAGTTCGTCAGCAAGCTTCCGTTTCAGATCTCTTGACATGTTGATCTCTCGTTTGATTAGATAAGCGACGTACTAGCGGATTGTAACGTGATCATCGGAATGCTCGAGGCACGCGATGAGTTGTAGGACTTCAAGCCGTCTGTACAGAGAACGTCGCCACAAGAGAACTGCGCGAGAAGGAGGGGTAACGACATGACGGAGCATTCGGCAGGTACTGGGGACAGGCTCTCGGCCCACGAACGACTCTCGACCGGCGCGCTCGCGAGCTGGATGCGCGCGTGCGCGACACACCCGTGGCGCGTCGTCGTCGCGTGGCTCGGGATCATCGCGGCGCTCATCGTTCTCGTGGCCACCGTCGGTGGCAGCCTGAAGGACGAGTTCGAGATCCCGGGCTCGGATACACAGCGTGCGACGGATCTCATCGAGACCGAGTTCGCATCCGAGCAGGGCGGCGTCCTGAACCTCGTCTTTGCCGCTCCCGAAGGCGAGCGCCTGGACACGCCTGAGCGCAAGGCTGCGATCGAGGCGGCAATCGCCGAGCTGAAGACGCCTGAGTTCGAGGCGATTGGACCGGACGAACGGGCAGGCCTCGAGAGCGTCGGAGACCCCTTCAGCAAGGACACCTTCTCCGACGACGGACGGATCGCCTACGCGGAAGCGCAGTTCGACCGGGTCATCTACGAGGAGGACCGTGAGCAAGTCGTCGCGGTGGAGGATGCGGTCCGCGCGGCCGTCGCACCAGCCGGCGTGACCGCCGAGTTCAACGGCGACGCGGAGTTCCCGCCGATCGAGCAAGGGACGCAGGAGCTGCTCGGCCTGCTCGCGGCGCTCATCGTGCTGCTCATCGTGTTCCGCACGCTCGTCGCGACGGCGATCCCGCTCGCGCTCGCGATCGTCGCGCTCATGACGGCGTTCCTGCTGCTCTTCATCCTCGCCGGCCTGACGGACATCAACACGATCACCCCGTTGCTCGTGTCGATGATCGGCCTCGGGGTCGGCATCGACTACTCCCTCTTCATCGTCACGCGCTTTCGCCAGTTCCTGCACGAGGGGCTCTCACCGCGTGATGCAGCAGCGGAGGCAGGCGCCTCGGCCGGCCGGGCCGTCCTCTTCGCCGGGCTGACGGTGGCCATCTCGGTCTCCGGGCTCGCGTTCTTCGGTCTCGACTTCGTGACGAAGCTCGGTATCGGCTCGGCGCTCGGCGTCCTGACGACCGTGTTGATCGCGAACTCACTGCTGATCGCAGTGCTGGCGAAGCTCGGACACAAGATCGACCGCCTGAAGGTGCCGTTCCTGCGGCCGATCGACGATTCCGAAGCCGCCCGCGAGAAGACCCTCATCGCTCGCTGGGGACGGTGGGTGACCTCCCACGCGCGTGTCGTGTTCGTGGTCGTGCTGCTCGTCTTGCTGGCCTTGGCCGGGACGTCCGCGCTCGTTCGGCTCGGTGCCTCCGACCAGGGAACGCAGCCGACGAATCAAACCGCCCGTCGGGCATACGACCTCCTCGCCGAGGGCTTCGGGCCCGGCTTCAACGGGCCGATCCCGATCGTCGTCGACGTGAACGGCGACGAAGGCGCTGCACAGCGAGTGTACGAAGGCGCACAGGGCCTCGATGACGTGGCGTCTGTCGGCGAGCCGCAGTTCAACGATGCGAAGACCGTCGCGATCGTCTTCGTCACGCCGGGCTCTGCGCCGCAGGACGAGGCTACGGAGAAGCTGGTCCACGCACTGCGGAACGACGTCGTACCCGCTGCGACCGAGGGTGGTGACGCAGTCGTCTACGTGTCGGGCCTGAACGCCGCGTTCATCGACATCGCCGATCGGATCATGGAGCGGCTGCCGCTCTTCCTGCTCTACGTCATCGGCGTCACGTTCATCCTGCTCGCGATGGCGTTCCGGTCGATCGTGATCTCGCTGACGGCGGCGTTCACGACGATCCTGTCCGCGTTCGTCGGTTTCGGCGTGCTCACGCTCGTCATCCAGGAGGGCTACCTCATGGAGCTGACCGGGCTCGACACAACCGGGCCGATCGAGACGTTCGTCCCGCCGATCGCGTTCGCGATCCTGTTCGGGCTCTCGATGGACTACATGGTCTTCCTCATGAGCCGCATCCGGGAGGAGCACGTCCACGGCATGAACACGCGGGATGCGGTCGAGCACGGCATCGCGGCGATCGGCCGCGTCATCGTGGCCGCAGCGCTCATCATGGGCACGGTCTTCGCGGCGTTCATCCTCACTTCGGACCGCATCTCGAAGGAGTTCGGCCTGCTGCTCGCGGTCGCGATCCTCACGGACGCGTTGGTCGTGAAGATGACGCTCGTGCCGTCCTTCCTCACGCTCATGGGCGAGAAGTCGTGGTACATCCCGCGCTGGCTCGATCGGATCCTGCCGAACATCACGATCGAGCCGCCGCACGATGGTCAGGCAGCTCCCACCGCGGCTAGGCGGCCGGCCGGACCGGAGCCGAGCGAGGCCTGAATTTCGCCAGAGGACGGCGGAGCCTGACGTGGGCTCCGCCGTCCAGGGGCGAGCGGACGAATGTCGACCGATGAGTTTCGCGCTCGTCTCCGGTCTGATTTCGAAGATGGCTGACTTGAGAAAAGGAAGAGCCTGATGACCATGGACTCCCGCACGCGCTGGCTGGCGCTCATCGTTCTCTGCCTCGGCGACCTGATGATCGTCCTCGACGTGACCATCGTTGGAGTTGCACTGCCGTCGATCAGGGAGGACCTTGGGTTCTCCGAGGAGTCGCTCGCCTGGGTGGTCAACGCCTACCTCCTGACCTTCGGTGGCTTCCTCCTCCTCGGTGGGCGGCTCGGCGATCTCTACGGGCCCCGCCGGTTGTTCCTGATCGGCCTCGGCCTGTTCACGGGGGCCTCGCTCGTCTGCGGGCTCGCAAGCTCTCAGGAGTTCCTGATCGCGGCTCGGGCCGTCCAGGGACTCGGTGGCGCAGTCGTGTCGGCCGTAGCGCTCGCGTTGATCATGACCCTCTTCACCGAGCCAGGGGAGCGGGCGAGGGCGATGGGAGTCATCGGGTTCGTCGCTGCGGGCGGCGGGAGCATCGGCGTGCTCCTCGGCGGCGTGCTGACGGATGCCCTCAACTGGCACTGGATCTTCCTCGTCAACGTCCCGATCGGCATCGCGGTCTTCGTGCTCTCGCTCTTCCTGCTCCCGGCCGGCCGCGGGCACGCGCTCGAGGGCCGGCTCGACGTCGCCGGCGCGGTCACGGTGACCGCCTCGCTGATGCTCGCCGTCTACGCGATCGTCAACGGGAACGAGGCGGGCTGGACTTCGGGCCAGACGCTCGGGCTGCTGGCCGCCGCCGCCGTGCTGCTCGGCGTCTTCCTGGTCATCGAGTCTCGCTCGTCCTCGCCGCTCGTGCCGCTCGGCCTCTTCCGCTTGCGCAACGTCGCGACCGCGAACGTCGTCGGCGTTCTCTGGGCGGCCGCGATGTTCGCCTGGTTCTTCCTCTCGGCGCTCTATCTGCAGCTGGTCCTCGGTTACAGCCCACTCGAGGTCGGGCTCGCGTTCTTGCCGGCAAACCTGATCATGGGTGCGCTTTCGCTCGGTCTCTCGGCGAAGCTCGTCATGCGCTTTGGCATCAGGCCGCCGCTCGTCTCGGGAATGCTGCTGGTCGGCGCCGGTCTCGTTCTCTTCGCGAGGGCCCCGGTGGACGGGAGCTTCGTCGTCGATGTGCTTCCCGCCATGATCCTGCTCGGCTTCGGCGTCGGGATGGCGATGAACCCGGTACTACTCGCCGCGATGAGCGATGTCGCGCCCGACCAAGCTGGCCTCGCATCCGGCGTCGTCAACACGGCGTTCATGATGGGCGGGGCTCTGGGACTGGCTGTGCTCGCGAGCCTTGCGGCTTCGCGGACGGACACCCTCCTCGCCTCGGGCGACGGCGAGCTCGCAGCGCTCACCGGCGGCTACCACACCGCATTCATCGTTGGCGCCCTCTTCGCCTTTGCGGCCGCCGCGATCGGCGCCGCGCTCCTGCGGCCGGGGGCCTATGCGGCCGTGCACCGGAGGCCGAGGGCGAGAGCCAGTCCGAGCCCGCAGCCGTCGAGGCCGCCTGAACAGAGGAGGGAGCGAGCCATGGGCAAGGTCGTATTGGACATCTCGATTTCGCTCGACGGGTTCGTCGCCGGGCCGAACCCGACGCTCGAGCAACCGCTGGGCGAGGGCGGCGAAGGGCTCCACGAATGGGCCGTCGAGCTCGAGGCGTGGCGCGAGCGCCACGGCCTGACCGGCGGCAAGGTGAATGCAAGCTCAGCACTCGTGGAGAAGTCGCTCGCGAGCACCGGGTCCGTGGTGATGGGCCGGCGGATGTTCAGCGGCGGAGAGGGCCGGTGGGAGGACGATCCGAACGCGGACGGCTGGTGGGGAGACGATCCGCCTTTCCGCGTGCCGGTGTTCGTGCTGACCCACCACGCTCGTGAGCCGCTGCCGAAGAAGCGAGGCACGACGTTCACGTTCGTCACCGACGGCATCGAATCCGCGGTCGAGCAGGCGCGGGCAGCCGCAGACGATCGGAACATCGCGGTCGGCGGTGGTGCGAACGTCGCCCAGCAGGCTCTGCGTGCCGGGCTGCTCGACGAGATGCAGATCAACCTCGCGCCCGTCTTGCTCGGCGACGGAACACGCTTGCTTGACGGTCTGGGCGGAGCGGGCGTCCGGCTTCGAGCCCATTCAGGTCATCGATTCGCCCGGCGTCACGCACCTCCGATACAGGGTGAGCACGTGACGTTTCAACGAACGAAGGAGGGGTCGTGCTGAAGAATTCGCCGTTCTATGCAGGTTTTGCGGTCGACGACGTGGCGAAGGCGAGGGTGTTCTACGCAGACACCCTGGGCGTCGACGTCGTCGACGTCGGTCCTGGCTTACTCGCGCTGCGCGCGGGGAACGGATATGCGGTGCTGATCTACGAGAAGCAGGTGCACGAGCCGGCGGCGCACACGATCGTGAACTTCCCCGTCGACGACATCGACATCGCCGTCGACCGGCTTCGAGAGGCCGGCGTCGAGTTCGAGCGGTACGACCAAGGCCCCGTCGAGACGAACGAGAAGGGCATCGCGAATCCTGGCGGCGGCGGCCCGAGGATTGCGTGGTTCAAAGACCCTGCGGGCAACATCCTGTCCGTGCTCGAGAACTGACTCCAGGGCTGGCCGACGCCGCGGATCGCGCTCTCGACCGCGAGCCTCACGACTTCCGCAAGTATCCGCAGAGCACGGCTGCCGAAGGCATTGAAACCGACAGAGGAAGGAAGGGCGATGGATTGGAAGCTCGAGCTGGTGTCGATTCCGGTAACCGACGTCGACCGCGCGAAGGCCTTCTACACGGAGAAAGCCGGCTTTAATGCCGACCACGATCACCGAGTCAGCGACGAGATGCGCTTCGTCCAGCTGACGCCTCCTGGGTCGGCGTGCTCGATCACCCTGGGGACGGGCATCACGGAATCGGAGCCTGGCTCTGCTCAGGTTCAGATCGTGGTCTCGGACGTCCATGCAGCGCGCGCAGAGCTTGTTGAGCGTGGGACGGAAGTCAGCGACGTCCAGGAGTTCCCTTGGGGCTCGTTCGTCTTCTTCAGCGACCCGGACGGCAATCGCTGGGCCGTACAGCAGCTACCCGCCCGCAACTAGTGGAGGTTTCGATGGACTTGAAGCTCGAGCTCGTGCTCATTCCCGTCTCGGACGTGGATCGCGCGAAGGCGTTCTACGTCGAGAACGCCGGCTTCAGGCTCGACGTCGACCATCAACCGAATGACGACTTCCGCGTCGTGCAGATGACGCCGCCGGGCTCGGCGTGCTCGATCACGATCGGGATCGGGATCACGAGTGCGCCGCCGGGCTCATACCGTGGCACGCATCTGGTCGTCACCGACATCGAGGCCGCTCGGGTCGAGCTCGTGGAGCGCGGCGTCGAAGTCGGCGAGATCCGGCACATGGGGGCAAGCGGCTGGGAGCCCGGCGCGGATCCCGAGCACCGCGACTACGGCTCCTTCGCCGACTTCAGCGACCCAGACGGGAACACCTGGGTTTTGCAGGAGAGGCGTGGCGAGCCCGCGCCACGACCATGACGGCGACGAATCGCTCGGTTCCGGATGCGACGGTCATCCCGGAGCTTCCTTGATCGCCCTCGGAGCCGAGGCCTGACGTGGGAGTAGAGGAGAGCCTGAGTGAGCTGCGGCGGTCCCTCGCCGGCACCGTTCTCACCACCGGCGATGCCGACTACGACGCCGCGCGCCGCTGTTTCAACGCTCTCGTCGATCGCCGGCCAAAGGTGATCGCACGTTGTCTCGGCGGCGACGACATTGCCACCGCCTTCGATTTCGCACGTTCGCACTCGCTGGAGATAGCGGTTCGCGGAGGCGGCCACAATCCTGCCGGCCACTGCGTCTGCGACGACGGGCTGGTGATCGACCTCTCTGCGATGCGCAGGGTCGAGGTGGACGCGAGCGCCCGAGTCGCCCATGCGGACGGCGGCGCGACCTGGCTCGACTTCGACTCGGCCACTCAGGCGTTCGGCCTCGTCACGCCCGGTGGCATCGTCGGCTCCACCGGGGTGTGCGGGCTCACGTTGGGCGGCGGCATCGGCCACTTGACCGCCCAATACGGCCTGACCTGCGACAACCTCGTCGGAGCGGAGATCGTCACCCCGAACGGGACGGTGGTGCATGCGAGCTCCGACGAGAACGCGGATCTCCTCTGGGGCCTGCGCGGCGGAGGCGGCAACTTCGGCGTGGCCACGCGACTGGAGTTCCGGGTGCATCCACTCGAGCGCGTCGTCGGCGGTGCGCTTACGTACGGCGGGAACGGCGTGCGCGACGCTCTTCGCCGCTTCCGCGACGTCGCCGCACGTTCTCCGCGCGACCTCAGTTTCCAGGCGGAGCTTTCGGTGGACGAGTCGCTGACGCCGACTCTCGTCGTCCTGCCGTGCTACACGGGCTCGGACGCGGATCCCAGTGAGCTGCGCATACTGCGCTCGCCACCGGGGCTCGTCGACGACGGCGTGCGCGCACACTCCTTCATCGACCAGCAGCGCCTGGTCGACCCGGCGTACGGTGAGGTCCGCCACTACTGGAAGGGCCACTTCGTTCGCGAGTTTCCTGATGAGCTGCTCGACGAGCTCCTTCGCCGCATCGTCGCCCTGGGGCGGCCTCCAGGGGGAATCCTGATCGAATCGCTGCACGGCGCGCCGAAGGACGCCGACGCAGGTTTCTCGGCCCTCGCGTACCGCGACGCGGCGTTCAACATCAGCGTCATGGCGGGCTGGCGCGAGCCAGAGCTGGACCAGCTGCACATCGAGTGGGCACGGGAGACGGCAGCAGCGATCGAGCCGTGGTCCCTCGGCGGTGGCTACGCCAATTACATGCAGGCCGACGAGCCCATCGAGCGCATCCGCGCCGCCTTCGGAGATGCAGCCTTCGAGCGGCTTCGGGCGCTGAAGCGACTCTACGATCCGGCGAACGTCCTCCGCCGCAACCAGAACATCCCACCGCTCTAGCGAGCGCACGAGAGATCCGGCTGCTGGCGCTCGACGGGTCGGACGCTCAGTCCGGAAGGAGGGGCATCACGACACCAGGGTTTCGGCCGAGCAGCACCGCTCGCGTGACGGCCGCGGATCCGAATCGGTCACGCACCTCGTCGAGCGCGACATCGAGCGCTGCATCGTCATGGCAATCGAACGGGAGTGCGAGCTGAACGCGATCCTCGTCCTCGAGGTTCGTCAGCGAGAGCCCGATGAGCGTCAGGCCGTGTGTCTCGATCAGCGGCGTGGCCGTCGTAAGGAGCCCTCGGGCGGTGTCGAGGATCGGCTGTGTTCTTGCGGTCGCCTGCGGCATCGTCTGCGAACGGGTTGCCCGAGTGAAGTCCGCGAAGCGAAGTCGAAGCACAACTGTGCGACATACCCGTCGTCCCTTCCGGAGCCGGCGAGCGATGCGGTCGACGATCGCGACGACGGTTGCGTCGATCTCGTCGTGCGACCTTGCTCGCCGCCCGAGTGCACGCTGCGACCCGATCGAGCGGCGGCGACGGCCCACGCGAACGGCACGCGGATCGCGGTTGTGCGCGAGCGCATGCAGGTGTCGGCCTGACGCGCGTCCGAGCATCGCGACGAGCACTTCCTCGTCGAACCGAGCGACGTGTCCGACCGTAGTGATCCCGCGGCTGTGGAGCTTGGCGGCGGTGACTCGACCGACGCCCCATAGCCGCTCGACCGGGAGCGGATGGAGAAACGCGAGCTCGGCGTCCGGAGGCACGACCAGGAGACCATTCGGCTTTGCGACGCCGCTCGCCACCTTGGCGAGGAACTTCGTCCTGGCTATTCCGACGGTGATCGCGAGGCCGACCTGCTCCAGTACTCGCTGCCGGAGCCGCTCGGCGATCTCGGTCGGCGGTCCGGCGAGCCGCTGGAGGCCGCGAACATCGAGGAACGCCTCGTCGATCGACAGCCCCTCGACGAGCGGGGTCGTGTCCTCGAACAGCTCGAACACAGCCTTGCTCGCCTCGGAGTAAGCGGACATCCGAGGTGGCACCACGATCGCCTGCGGACATAGCCGCCGAGCCTGGGCCCCGCCCATTGCCGTGCGGATGCCGTACGCCTTGGCCTCGTAGCTCGCCGCTAGCACTACGCCGGCGCCCACGATGACCGGAAGCCCGCGAAGAGACGGATCGTCGCGTTGCTCGACGGAGGCGAAGAACGCGTCGAGGTCCGCATGCAGGATCGTCGTCTCTCGAGACACGAACATATGTTCGCATTACAGTCTCAGCGAGGCAACTTCGTGGCGCAATCACGACACCGCGCAATCGAGGAAATCCTCAAATACGCTTGGTCGAGGCGTCAGGGGCGGTACTGCTGGTCGAGCGAGCAGACGGTGGCGCCGTGGACGCGAATCCAAACGCCCGACAACAGGGGCTCGAACAGCGGACGATGCTTCCCGCCATTGACAATCCGCCCCAACTCGGAGACCGTGATCGGCGTCGCTCCCAACGGTCCGGGCCCGCCACGGGTGAGAACGGTGACGTGCGCGCTTGCTGGCACGACGTACGTCAGGAGACGGTGACCCTCCTCGACGACGTAGCTGTCGTTCGGAACTGGCTGACCGGGTTCGACTGCGCCATCTTGGGCGGCCGCCACGTTCGCGGTAAGTCCAGTTGTGAACCAGGCAGGATCGAACCGCATCCTGAAGTGATCACCTTGCGCCGTTAGGGACTTGATGTGACCGAAGATCCGGTCGCCACAGGGCTCCTCGACCACTGTCTTGGTCGCTGGCTCCTTGCTGAAGTACAGCGAAGCGAAAACCACTGCCGTTACCGTCGCTGCGGTCGCAGCACAGGCGAGTATGACAAGCGGTCTTTTCATGACGTGGTCCTGGCGACGGCGGGCTTACTGCAACTGGTCGTCTTGGCGATGGTACGCGCCGGCACCATCTAGTACTCCCTCGTGCGCGTGCAGTTCGGTGTCCATGCAATCGTAGGGATGTGACCGTCCGCGTAGACAGCTCGTTGGAAGGCATCGACTGGGTGCAAGCAAAAGCTGACCTGGCGGCGGACGACTTCGACAACGGGCGCAGTCCCGAAGCCCTGCGCCGAGCGTTCCACCAGTCCCAGCAGGTCGCGTTCGCCCGAGACGGCGACCGCGTGGTTGGAATGGCGCGCCTCCTCTCGGACGGCGTCTGCAACGCTTACCTCGTCGACGTCTGGACTACCTCGGCATACAGGAGGCAAGGCATCGCGTCGGCGATGATCCGCCGGCTGCTCGACGCGGTACCGGGCCAGCACGTAGGACTTCAGACCGACGACGCGCAGCCGCTCTACCAGTCGCTCGGCTTCAAGCCCCAGCCGGAGTTCTGGTCGGTCGTCGTCGGTTCGTGGCTCGACAACGACGCAAACCGTTGATCGGCCGCGAAGCGCATACGCTCCCTCGATGGACGAGCTGGAGCGTGAGCTGGACGCGATCGCCGTAGAGGCGGCCTTCTCGGGCGTCGTGCGTGTCGACCGCGCGGATCAGATCGTGGTGGCGAAGGCATACGGCCTGGCGCACCGCGGATACGAGATCCCGAACGAGGTCGACACCAGGCTCGCGATCGCGAGCGGGGCGAAGGGCCTGACGGCACTCACGATCGTGAGCCTCATCGAGGACGGCGTGCTCGAGCTCTCGACGAGCGCTCGTTCGTTGCTCGGTCGAGAGCTTCCGCTCATCGGAGACGAGGTGACCGTCGAGCAGCTGCTCGCACATCGGTCGGGGATCGGGGACTACCTCGACGAGGAGAGCGACCTCGACATCGACGACTACCTGATGCCGGTTCCGGTGCACGAGCTCGCGACCACCGAGCAGTACGTCGTGGCTCTCGACGGGCATCCGACAAAGTTCGCGCCCGACGAGCGCTTCTCGTACTGCAACGGCGGCTACGTAGTGCTGGCCCTTATCGCGGAGCGAGTGAGCGGCGTCCCTTTCCACGAGCTCGTGATCGAGCGTGTCTGTGTGCCGGCCGGCATGCCCGACACGGAATTCCTTCGCTCGGACAAGCTGCCGCGGCGCACCGCGCTCGGCTACCTCCAGACCCACCAGGCGTCGAGAACGAACGTGTTCCACCTACCCGTGCGAGGCAGCGGCGACGGCGGAATCTACTCCACAGCTGCGGACTTCAGGTCGCTGTGGACGGCGTTCTTCGCGGGACGAATCGTGTCGCTGAACTGGGTCGAGCAGATGGTGAGACCCCGAAGCGACGCCGAGACCAAGCGCTACGGCCTCGGCTTCTGGTTGCACTCGTCAACGGACACCGTGATCCTGGAAGGCATGGACGCCGGAGTCTCCTTCCGATCACTCCATGACCCGCGATCAGACGTGACACACACCGTCATCTCGAACACGACCGAAGGAGCGTGGCCGATCACGCGCCTACTCTCGGAGCGACTCGGTGTCTGAGCGCCCGTCTGGCAACTTCGGGAGGGAGCACGCTCGCACAGGCTAGAGCTCTGCACCCACCTGACACATCGATACAACCTATCAATGCTCACGTGAGCGCGCAACATCGCCTCTCAGCAGCCATCTCTGGCCTGTGCGCGCCTAGCCCTCTTCTCGCTGCTAGGAGCCCTGCTCCCGAAGCGGAATCGGATCCGGCAGACTGTCGTGGATCTCGCGTCCTTCACCGACCACGTGGTCAACCGAAAAACTGCGTCGGCGGTGGACTGGCTGCCTGGTGGCCTGGCATTGCCCGGAAGGCCGAGCACAAGCGAAGACGCAGCCGGACGATTCTTTCGTGGTGCTTCTGAAGGGGCTCTACCAACCCGTACTCAGGCGACCTCGGCCTCTCAATGGTCGAGCTGAACGACGGTCGTATCGACAACGCGGATCTACCCCGTCAACGGAACGCGGTAACGAACGCCGCCAAGCCGTTCGGCGACTTCTACGTGCAGTTCGGGGCGTTGTGTGCCTATCACATCCCCGGAGGCTCGTTTTCGATGCGGTTCACCGGTAGCACGCGCTTTCGTCCCGACGGAGTGGGCGGAGGTCCTGGAAGGAACCTTCGAGCTGACGATCCTGGAGGGAACCGGGATCTATAAGCCCTTTGCCGGTGGCCACAACCACATGGTCGACAAGCTGCACTTCCTCGCCCCTGGCGACGGTTCCGGCGGCATTGACGAGTTCTGCTTCTGCTTCATCAGCCGGCAATGAACAACACCTTGCGCGCCTAACAGCGCGCGCCCAGTCTCAACACGAGGCACAAGGGAGGCCCGTTCCGGCGGGCCTCCTCCTGCGGCTCGGCTGCCCGGCAGCGATCACCACGGCGGGGTTCAAGGGACATTCCCGTAACGCTCGCCCACGCGCAGGATCCGTCACCAGGCATTCCTCCCCACGGAGCCACTGCGCTCGCCGCTCTTGCGCCTTCCTATGCTCGGCGTGGGTCTGGAGCGCGTGACGCGAAGAAGCGCTCGACTGTGTCGAGCGGCTCGATGTTGCGTTGAGCGCGAGCGAGTATGAGGGCACCTTCGAGCGCAGCCATTAGCACCGTCGCGTTGCTTCGGCTTCCGCCGGCGGCGACCAGACCCATGGTGTCGTCGTCGTCACCGCGGTGCCAGCCGAGAACGCGTCGCGGACTCGGTGCGGAGCTGTCGTTTCGCCGAGGCGCCAATGGTCGCGGCCAGCGGGCAGCCCAGGGCGAAGTCGTGATCGACGAGCAGGCGCCGCCATGGGGTCACGATCACGCTGATTGCTTCGGGGAACGTCTCGGCGTCGCCGAGCTTGCGCTCGAGATCGCCGAAGAGGTCAACGAGCGCGACATCGATCGCTTCCGTCTCGAGTGGTTAGCCGCGGAAGCCGCGCCCGGCGGGCGAGGTTCGCCCGGTAGGCCACGGTCTCGGTAGTCCGGTGCCGGGATGCCACGCTCGCGGGAGGGTCGCGCCGCTCTGCCCAGAGCGTCGCGAACTCGAGATCGCCGCGCGATCGGCGGCCGGGTCCTTCGCTTCGTTCTTTGCAGCCATAGCGGCAGGGTAGGGCATTTCGATGACGTACGTCATCGCTTCTGCTAGGGTCTGACTCCGATGACGACTGTCATCGAATGTAGGACAGATTGGGACTGAAGGAGGAGACAGTCAGATGAGCGCAGAGCGGTCGCCGATCACGACCTACTTCCGAGTCTCCGACGGAGTGCGAGTGAGGTTCGCCGACAACAAGGCGGACTCCGACACCATCGTGCTGCTGCTGGCGCCGTGGCCCGAAAGCCTTTGGGCCTTCCGTCACATCTGGGACCGCGTCGCGGCAGTCGCGCGGACGGTCGCCATCGACATGCCGGGATTCGGCCACTCCGATGGTCGCCCGGAACTGATCGCCCCAGACGCCTCGGGAGCGTTCCTGGTCGGCCTGATCGACGAGTGGGGCCTGGGGCTCCGCACGTCGTCGGCCCGGACGTCGGCACGGCCGCAGCGCTCTTCCTTGCCGCGAAGGCTCCGGAGCGCGTCACGAGCTTGACCGTCGGCGGCGGCGCCGTCCGCTTCCCGATCGACGCATGCGCCGAGCTCAAGGACATCATCGAAGCGCCGAGTCTGGACGTCGTGCGCGGCCTGGACGCCAGAACCAACATCGGCTACGCCGTCGAGGCCGCTGCCGCGAGCGAGAGCGAGTCCGAAGTCCACGAGGACTATGTCAGCGCCTCCGACCTCGAGCGTTTCGCGGAGTCAGCCCTGTTCGTGCGGCATTCCCCCGAACAGAACCCGCTGTTGCGCGATCTCTTGCCGACGATCACCACACCGTTCCTGTTCGTGGCCGCGCGCGATGACCTCGTGCCGTGGTCGAACAACCAGTACCTCGACGACCTCCTCCCGAACAGCGAGATCCATCCTCTCGACGCCGGTCACTTCGCGTGGGAGCAAGCAGCGGACGACTACGGCCGCCTGGTGTCGATTGGGTCAGCGGCGGATATCGGCGCGTCGCGGCCTAGCGACGACAACCGCTCAAGCGACATTCCCGCACACTCGCGCATCGTGCAGGTCTGTCGCCTAGCGCCCGGGGAGTATCGTCCCTCGGCGGTTGAGCGCTCAGCGGGTGACACGTGGCAGCGACGGCGTCGAGATCGCGTACGCAACGCATGGCGCCGCGCTGGTGAAACGCCCGCCTGGTGCTGGTGCACGGCTGGGCCGGCAACCGCACGTATTGGGATCACCAGGTCGACTACCTTGCAGAGCGGAACTTCGTCATAGCCGTCGACCTCGGCGGCCATGTCCGCGACGGGCGCGATCACGATCGATCTCGGTGTCTCGGGCACGATTTCCCGCCGCTCGCAGCCGCTGCGGCAGGTTCGCGCCATAGGCCAGTCGTGGCCATGCATCTTCCACGCCGCTCGCCCGCTCGGCGAACACGCGTACTCTGGCTGCGTCGACGTTCAGTCTCGTCGAGACCGGTCACCCTCGAGACCTTCGTGGGCCTTTCGCGCTAGACGACGAAGCCGCGGTTGCGCGGTTCGTCCTCCCCAGACCGAGGAAGTAGTGCCGCCCCGGCACCGCGAGCATCCAGAATGTGTAGGTCTTCCCGGGGCCACCGCGCATCGTTACTGGTCGCCGGACGCCACCGGAGAGGCCGCCGAGGGCCGCGGGAACAGGCTTGCCCTGTGACGTTGCGTACGAGGTGCAGTTGGTCCTCCAGTTCGCATCCAACCGACCAGCGGCGGCTCGGGCACGCCCTGCACGTCTGACCGCGAGGCTGGGGTGGGCGCTCGGCGGCCGTCAAGGGCGCGCTGAGCGCGAGGACGTTGGGGTTTCGGTAGCACGAAGCCGTTCGCGAAGTCAGAGTTCGAGCTTGCGAACTGTCGCCTAGCGCACCCGGCGCACAAGTCGAGCCCATCGCCGTCGGCGTCTGCTTGCTGTCTGGCCGGGGATACGGTCGAGCCACCAGTCGGGGCCCTGTTCCACCTCCAGCAGGCTCATGCCTCGGTGACGGGCGCGCTCCAGTGCTTCTGCCTCGGCCAACGCAAGATTCTGGGCACGAGCGAACTCTTGAACCCTCGGCCGTCAGCGCTGACAAAGGAAGCGACGAAAGCCATATCGGGTTCGGGCCGAAACTTTCGCCAACCCAGCGACGCGCGCGTTCGAGCAGATCTATCGGCGACATCTCCGGCGACGCGGAGGCGCACCCGCACTATCCGGTACCGGCGTCTTTCAGCTCATCCGGCCCCAGGCAAGAGACGGTGTAGAGATCACGCCCACTTGGCAGGACTTCGGCGACGAACCACTCTTTTCCTGAGGAGCAACGAAGGCGTGTGCCCGGAGAGGGGACGCCGTCAAGGTGGCGTATCTCCGTGGAGTCAGGAAAGCGTATGACGGCTCGAATTGGGCGCTTCGCATCAGGAGAGGGCCGTCCGGGGAATAGAGGCACGCGACGAGGATGCCCCTCGTTTGAGGGATACGCAAGCTACGCGGCCCCGCAGTGGGGGCGAGAGCGCAGCACTAGTGCGCTAGACGAATCGCCTCGAACAGCGCAGCATTCAGAACTAGGAACTTCTCGGCGACCCCCGAAGAGTCTTCGGGTGAGCGTCTGGATGTATCTCGCTCTTGTGCCGGCGTACTCGTTCTGCTCAACATCATGATCGTCGTCCGGTTCGCGATGCTCGCCCGGTCTCACGACGAGACACACGTCGAACCACGCAGTTGAAGGCGCGTTGACGAGACGCACGCTCTCGCCCGTCGATTCCACCAGCGAGAAACCCTAAGCCGTCGGAGCGCTGACAAGCGACCGCATCGCTGTCGTTCGGCCAGATGCAGGTGATGCCCGCGTAGGTGCGCACGATGCGAGGTTTCCCGACGGCGGTCGCCACTCAGCGTGCGGGAACGCTCGCCCTTCCGCCGACCAGACGTAGGGGCGGCGCTCCCCCATATCGAGGAGATGCGGGCCGCGGCCGGATCTTGTACCCCGGCCGGGGGTTTCGTCCGCTATACAGCGCTCCCGTGGGGATCGATCAGAGCCACCTCGTCCGCGAGCCGTTCCAGGTCTACTATGCGCTTGAGCGCGGCGACGAGTACGTCAGGTCTGTTCATCACCGGGCTTGTAGTCGGTGGTGCGCGAGCCTCGCGTGCCGGAGGGGTTCGACTTCATAGTGAACCTCGTCGCGGCGTGGGCACGGTACGACCGCAACGGGATCGCGTGCGTGAACGCCACCGTCGAGGATGGCGTTGTCCCGTCGGGGTCGCGGAACCGTTCGGCCCCCTGGCACACGCCCGCCGACGTATCTCGTTGACCATCCGCGGCCGCCTCCAGCTTCGCCTTCGCCTCGGCGACGTCGGGGAGTCGCGCCATGCTGCGCGGCATGAAGGCGGAGCACGCGATCCGGCTCCTTCGGGAGAAGCGCCACCGCCTTGTCATCTGCAACCCGCACTTCGAGCGTTGGCTGCTCATCGAGGAGCAACTCGAAGAACGTAGCTTCCCGTCGAGCGCCGACTCGCGGTCGACAGGATCGGGAGGAGCCGACTCAGCCTCGGTAGTAGACGAGGAGCGAGACGGAGATCACAACCGCCAAGATCACGGCCATGACAGCGATGACGGCCAGGATGAGAAGGAGCATCGCCGCCGGACCATCTCCTTCCTCGACGACGTGTTCGAGGCGCTTCACTTCCTCCACCGGATGACGGGCGAGTCGGCCCGCCTCCTCCTTGATCTCCTGTGCAAGGAGATCAGTGCCCTGCAGGTCACCAGGAGATGCATTCATCCGACTCCCTGACTAGAGCAATCGTCCCGGGCGGCAACGGCGTGAACTCGTAGTCGTGCGGTATGCGGCGTCATCACCGCCCGAGGGGGTCAGAACGGCCGATTCATGCGGTTTTCCGCTCACGTTCCGGTCTCGTCCTCGATCCCAGTCCTCGCCCGGCGAGCTTCGGGTTCCTCTCGAGGCCCAGCACGTCTCCGTAGAAGTGCGTTCGCCTGGTCCCATGTCCGTTCACCGGGACGCGGATGTAGTCGACTCGTTGGACGTCAATCACGGGACCCGTACCTCCTGTGTCCGACACAGGACACGAAATCTACGCGCTCTACCCGCAGCCACGGGGATGGATAGGGGAGGTCCGGGGACACTCCGAACGCTGGCCCATGCGACTCGGCGGTCGCCGAGTCTCAGCGAGCTACGTGCTCGATATACACGATGAATCTCCGACGTTCAACGCAACGTCCTGGCGGAGCACAGCTAGGCGGCAGGGGCATGAGCCTTTGCGACGTCGCCGATGATTCCGGCGAGCTCCCCGGGGCGCGACCACATCGGCCAGTGGCTTGTCGGCAGGTCGACCCAGGTGACGTTACGAAGCTCGGCGAGGCCAGCGAGCCAAGGCGGGTTGTGCTCCTTGGCGTACGCCTTCACCTGCTCGGACGGGAACCCGGTGCAGATGACCGTACTCGGGATGTCGCGACGCGCGTCGTTCGTCAGCTCCGCTCCCTCGCGCAGGACGCCACCTGGTTGCGGAACCGCTCGTCGCCGAAAGGTCTCGAGCTGCTTCTCGCTGAGCCCGTCGAGGTTCTCCTCATCCGCGAGCGTTTCCTGGGAGGGCAGGGGCATCTCAACGGCGTCAAAGTCGGGGTCCATTACACCGGTCCCTGGGGCGGAGTCAACGTACACCATGGCCGCGATCCGGTCGGGGAGCCGGTCGCTCGCGGCATAGCCGGCGAACCCGGTTCCGCTGTGCACGGCGAGCACGACCGGGGCGTCCGTAGCCCGGACCGCCTCACAGATCGCCTCGACGTGGTCGGACATGGTGATCGCGGATCGGTCGTCCTCGGCCGACTCGAGACCGGGCAGCGTCAGCGCGTTGACGTCGTGGCCGTCGGCACGCAACGCGGCGGCGACCTCGTCCCACGCCCACGCGCCGAGCCAGAACCCGGGAACCAGGACAATCGGTGCGGTGGTCACCCCTCGACCCTAGCCGACGCCGAGCCCAGTAGGGCGAGGAAGCCGGGTGGGCCGTGGCGGGTGGTCAGTTCCCCCAAAGCGGCCGGACCTCGATCGTCCCCATCTTGGCGACGGGGTGCTCGCGCGCGATCTCGACGGCCTCCTCCAGGCTGCCGCACTCGAGAATGTCGAATCCGCCGACGGCCTCCTTGGTCTCGGCGAACGGACCGTCGGTGACGATCGCCTTCCCGTCTCGAACGCGGACCGAGCGGGCGCGGCGCGGCGGAGCCAGCTGGTCGCCGGTGACCCATATGCCCCGCTCCTGGACGTCGTCCAGCCAGGGAAAGGTCTCCTCGTTCGGGCTGTCGGTCGGGTCGGGCTCCGTCTGAGCGTCCATGCTCTCGGCATCCCAGCAGACCAGCATCAGGTACTTCATCGTTGCTCCTCTCGTGGTTCGTAATCCACCCTTACCTATGGACGACGGACGCGCCGGACCGGGATCGACACATATGTACCGACCGTTCGCCACGATCCACGAGCTCGCGCGGCGGACGTCGCTCTCTGTGCCGATCGGCTACGGTCGTCGCCGCCACGCTCCCGATTCCTGATCCACCACTTGGCGACAGCCTCGTTAGCCTGCGGCCGCCCGATGAGAGGGATCTCCCTGCGATCGAGCGAGGTGTCCATGACCCCGATGTGATCCGAGCCTTCGGTCGCCCGAGTTTGTCCGCCGTCAGCGGTGACCGCGAGATCTGAGCAGGCCGTCGCGGCGACGCTACTGTTCGATCCGCGTCTCGGCGTCCCTTAGGTACTGGTGCACGAAGGCGATCGCCATGCTGCCCTCGCCGACGGCAGCAGCCACGCGCTTCACGGGGCCGCACCTGACATCTCCACCCGCGAAGATGCCAGGGACGCTCGTCTCGAGGAGGTACGGGTCGCGTTCGAGCTTCCACTGGTCCGTGCCTCGAACGTCGGAGCCCGTAAGCACGAAGCCGTTGCGGTCGAGTGCGACCTCAGGTGGTAGCCAGCCCGTCTCGGCATCGGCGCCGATCATGATGAACAACGCCCCGGAGTCGAGCCGCGTCGTTTCCTCAGTCGCGGCGTTCCGGACATCGATCGCCTCGAGCGAGGTGTCGCCGTGTGCAGCAACCACCTCGGTGCGATACAGCACACTGATGTTCGAACGTGCGGCGAGCTGGTCGATGAGATAGCGCGACATACTCTTTTCTAGGCTCTCGCCGCGGCAGAGGATGGTCACACTCCGGGCGTGGGTGGAGAAGAACATTGCCGCCTGTCCTGCTGAGTTGCCTGCACCAACGACATGAACGTCTAGGGCGTGAGTGCTCGCCGCCTCACTGCGTGTCGCACCGTAGAAGACGCCTTTCCCGGCGAGCCTGTCACCCCCTTCGATTGCCAAGCGCCGCCACGCGACGCCGCATGCGACGATGATCGTCCGCGCTAGCAGAACGTCACCGCCGTCGAGGTGCACCTGACGGGTCGCAGCATCGATCCGCGTGAGCGTCCGGGTCACGAGGATCTCCGCACCGAGCCTTCGCGCCTGCCTCAGTGCACGGCTCGCCAGCTCGTCGCCGGAGACACCCGCTGGGAATCCGAGATAGTTCTCGATACGGGACGACGTGCCTGCCTGACCGCCGGGAGCCTCACGCTCGATGACCACCGTTCGAAGGCCCTCAGAGGCCCCGTACACGGCCGCTGCAAGCCCGGCCGGCCCCGCGCCGACGATCACCGTGTCGTAGTCGGCTGCAACGGCTTCGGTGCCAAGCCCCAGCAGCTCGGCGACCCGGCGAAGCTGCGGCCGTACGACAGTCTTGCCGTTGACGATGCGTATCACCGGGCAATCTCCCTCTGGCGGCAGGGGGCCGCCCCATTGCTCAGCCGCATCCGGCGAATCAGGCTGAAGCCATGTAAACGTGATCTGATTGCGGTCGAGGAAGCGTCGTAACTCGGTACAAGCCGCATCCCATCGAGGCCCGACTACTATCGCGCGGGGAGGCGGGGGCTCCGCCGCGATGCCTTGCAGCCCAGCGGGTCCTCCGATTCGATCACTCGCGAGCCTGCCAACTTCCCGAGCGAGGTCTGGCGCCCGGGCTGCGACCGCGTGGTAGTCACTGGGCTCGATCCGCATGACCCGCGACTCCTCCGCGGCGCGAAAGCCGACAGGGAACGCCGTTCCAAGTGTTATGGGCACCTCGCCGAAGAGATCCCCCGGGCGGCGCTCGCCGATGACGCGGTCGATCCCGTCGACGAGCTTGACCGCTTCGATGCGGCCGTCGAGCACCGCGAAGAGCGCTCGCTCGCCGCCCTCGTGGGCTGCATACTCGCCCGGTACGAGGCTGATGTCGGCCGCCACCTGGGACAGCCGCTCGCGGTCGGCTTGGTCGAGCGCCGAGAAGGCCTGGATCTCGAGGATCTCCTCCGGCGTCACCATGCGGATAACGCTACTGCGTTCGCGTCCGGCAAGCTGGCCGCCCGACTCAGAGGTGGAGCTTGTTGCGGAGTCGACGCTTCCAGAGTCTCCACACGAGCCAACCGAGGACCGTGTACCGCCACTTCGACATGAAGCGAGTGTCCCATGACCACCGGCGGACCGATCCGCGCGTGAGCTCCTGCGGCCGGAGAGACGCTGATCGGCGTGATCCCCGGCTACGCGCTCTACCCGGACGGGCGCCCTTGTGACACGACCGTCTTCTGGAAGGCGCTCTAGCAGCAGCTGACGCGCTGCTACGCCAAGCCTCGTGCCGCCCATGCGCGCACGGTCAGCACGAATGGTGGGGCAGGGAGCTTCTCGCGACAGAGTTCCCGCAGCTGGGCTTGTCGCTCTTGGTCGAGGCCCGCGGCGTAAGCGCCGGCGGGACCCACACCGAGCGTGAACGGTTCCCACCAGTCTTCGAAGGTGGGATGCTCGACGCTCACCGTTAGATGCGTCTCCTCGATCTCGCGCAGGCCTGCTGCCTCGAAGAGCTCCGTCAGGTGTCCCTGTCGCGCGCCCGCCAGCGTGGATTCGTCTTCGACGTCGGGATCGAGCTCGTGCACTGCGGCCCAAAATGAGCTGAGGGGCCCCTGTCCGCCGGCGACATGATCCCAGACGCACGCTGCGACGACGCCATGCTCGCGAGTAACGCGAGCCATCTCTCGCAGTCCGGCAACAGGGTCTGCCATGAAGTGAACGACGAGTTGCGCCAGGGCCGCGTCGAACGCCCCGTCTGGAAACGGCAGCTGCTCGGCCGACGCACGTTCCACGCTGACCCCGGGATGGCGCTCTCGAGCCGCCGCAACGAACGGCTCCGAGGGATCCACGGCCGAGACAGCGGCTGCGCCAAGCCGCGTCACCAACTCTGTTGTCAGCGCGCCGGGGCCGCAGCCAACGTCGAGCACGCGCTGACCGACGACCACATCCGCAAGGTCTGCAAGCTGGGGAGCGAGCAGAACGGAGTAGCGGCCCATGAAGCGGTCATACGCATCAGCGGCGACGGCGAAGCTCACGAGCGCAATCTACGCATGACCGCGGGCGCAGATGCGGCGGAGGCGGACCTAGCGAAGCTTGAGCCGGAGCAGGACTTCATTGTCGAAAACGATGTCGCCCGTTTGCTCGAAGCCGTAGCGCTCGTAAAACGGGCACCCGACAACGGCGGCGCCCACCGAGTTCGACGGGGAGATCGGTCGGCCGATCAGGAGGGCCGATCGATGACGGGCACTGTCGCTTTCAGAGGTGTGCCGAACCAGTCGGAGAGCGCTTCTCGCAGCGCGAGCGCGGCGGTGTCGGTGGGTTCGTCGATGGTTGCGGCCCAGGCGATGTGGGCGTCCGGGCGGATCAGGAGGGCGTCGGCCGGTCGGTGATCGGCTTCGGCGGTGTGGATGTCGATGCGATGCTCGCCAGTCTCGGGCGGTCTCGCGGAGGTCTGCGCGGTCGGCGAGGTCGAGGAGGATGGGCCGTGCGGTGTGCATGAGCTCCGCGACGCTCGTTGCGCCCCGGTCGGTGCGCAGGGCGAGGTCGGGTGCGAAGGTCCCGATCAAGGCGTGGTGGTCGTGGCCGGGGAACGGGTAGCGGATGTCGGAGCCGGCCATGAGAGCGCCGATGCGGCGCAACGGCTGCTCGTCGACGAGCAGTTCCTGGAAGAGCTCCCGGAGTGCTTCGGCGGCCGGGTCGTGGCCGCGCCGGATCGCCACCTGGGCTTGCGTGTGCAGCATCGTGCGTGTCGCCGGCGAGGTGGCGTTCGTCGTGGTACGTGTCCAGCAGGCCGGCCGGCGCCCAGCCGTGGATGTCGGCGGCCAGCTTCCAGCCGAGGTTGACGGTGTCGAGGAGGCCGGCGTTGAGGGCGACGCCGGGGGCGGGGAACAGGTGGGCGGCATCGCCGGCCAGCAGGATCCGCCCGTCGCGGTACCGCTCGACCTGTCGAGCGTGGAAGGTGAAGCGCGTCAGCCGGGTCGGTTCTCCCAAGGGCAGATCCACGCCGAGCACGCGGCGGATGCTGTCCCGGAGCTCGGTCACGGTCATCGGCTCGTCGTCGTCGTAGTCGGTGGACTCCTCCTCGCTGGTGAACAGCCCCATGAGCTCGGGGTTGGTCGACCCGAGGGCGAACTCACCGCGTTCGGTTCGTGTGAAACCGAAGCTGATCCTGCCCACACCGGCGACGTCGATGTCGCCGTTCTCGAGCAGGGTCACCGACTCGGGCACGGTGACCAGGGCGAGCCGCTGGACCTCGGGGTACGTGATGCCGGGGAACGGGATGCCGGCCAAATCGCGCACCCGGCTGCTCGCCCCGTCGCAGCCGACGAGGTAGCGGGCGGTCACCCGGTCGGGCCCGTCCGGGCCGCGCACGTCCGCGGTCACCGTGGCGTCGTCCTGGCTCAGCCCGACCACCTCCTGTCCGCGGCGGATCTCGGCGCCGAGCTCGCGGGCGCGTTCGTCGAGGACGCGCTCGAGTTGCGGTTGCGGGAGCGGCAGCGCCTGCATCGGGGGATCGGCGAGTTGGGTGAAGTCCACATGCATCCCGCCCCACGGGAACCGGGGAGCCGGCCTGGGAGCGGTGCTGGCCGCTTCGAATCGCTCGAGCTCGCCTCGGTAGCGCAGCAGCTCCAGGATCTGCCCGCTGAGACCGCCGGCCTTCGGGATGTCTCGGATCTGCGGGTGCCGCTCGAGTACCAGCGGTCGCACTCCGGCCAGGCCCAGTTCACGCGGCCAGCATCAGGCCGACCGGGCCGGCGCCCACGATGATCACGTCGGCGTCCATCACTGGCCACTCTCCTCGCAGTCTTTCGTCGACAACAGCACACGCAGCTCGCGACTCCCATTTTCGTCGGTTCTGGCTTCGGCAGCTGGCACGCCAATCGCGCGACCCGGGAAAGCGAAGTGTCTCTATCGCCCACACACCGCTCCGCGAAGGGAAAGACGCTCAGCGGAAGCGTTTCAGGGGGGTCAGGTCACGCTAGCGGGACGAGGACTCGTTCAGGCTAACGGCAGCTCGAATGAGGGTCGCGAAAGCCTTCTCATCGATTTCATCGTCCTCTTGGAAGTCGATTGCGCGCCGGGTGTTGCCTTCGAGACTTGAGTTGAACAGTCCCGAAGGGTCCTTCAGCGAGGCCCCCTTGAAGAATGTGAGTTTCACGACGCCCTTGTACGTCTCGCCGGTGCAGATCGGACCTCGGTAAGACCACACGGGAACCCCTGGATGAGAAGGCTTTCTCCACTTCCACTCCTCGACCACTTCGGGGACGGCCTGTTTGATCAGTGCGCGAAGCCTGGAGAGGGTCTTGCCCCGCCAGTCGCCCAGTTCTTCGATCCTTACGTCTATCAGCTGGGATGGAGACTCGACCTTCTGCGCGGAGCTCTCCATGCGTAACGTCACGCTCCTTTGCGTTTGTGTCGTCCCATTTTATCGCGCGTGCGCCACGGCTCGACTGTCATCCACTCGCGGTCTCTCCTGTCCGCCGCCTGCCCCGTCAGCCTCAAGGAACACTTCGATCATTCGCCCAGCACTGTCCTACGTCACTGGGCGCTACGCGACCTCGTCAGCCGCCGTGAGCGCTACCGGAGGACGCGGTACTCGAGATGCGTCACGCCGTCGGTCTGGCTGAGCCCGGTCTGTTCCAGCTCGATTCGCTGCGGGAGTTGGTCGAACAGCCGACGGCCACCTCCGAGCAGGACATCGATCAGGTGGATTCTGATCTCGTCCACGAGCCCCGCGGCGAGGAATTGCTGGTCGATGTTCGCGCCCATCAGCCCGATCCGCTTCTCGGCGGCGACCTCCTGGGCCCTCGCGAGGGCACGCTCGATCCCGTCGGTGACGAAGGTGAATACCGGGTCCGAGCTCGCCAGCGGCCTGTGGGTGACGACGAAGCACGGGACCTCGCCCAGCGGACCCTTTCCACCCCATGCCTCGATTGAGTTGTCGTAGCTTCGGCGGCCCATGATCACGGCGCCCGTTTCCTCGACCAGGTTGCCGTACACCCGCTCGAACACCGAAGGATCGTCGAACGCCCAGTTGTGGAGCCTCATCCCGTCCTCGCCTAGCCCCTGCTCCGGATTGTCATTGGGAGCCGCGATATAGCCGTCCAATGACATGCTCATGTCGATGACCACGTTGCCCATGTCTCCTCCTTTGCTTTGCGACTGAGACCGGCTGACGCTCACGAACTCATCGCAGTGTGCGCAAGCCGCCGCCCGACGGGTCGACGTTCGGAGCGGAGCTTGCACCCTGACAACGCCTTGCGGCACAACACACCTTGTGCTTCTATGCATAGCAGTTCGAGCCGTGGAGGCGATATGCACATCGACAAGGACCTGGTCGCGGCCTCGGCGACCCCGCTCGTGCTCGCAATCCTGGCAGAGGGTGAAAGCTACGGCTATGCCATCCTCAAGCAGGTACGTGCGCTGTCCGCGGGCGAGCTCGAATGGACCGATGGGATGCTCTACCCGCTGCTCCATCGCCTCCGTCGGCTCGGGTACGTGACGACGGAGTGGCGAACGCCACCGGAAGGGCGTCGCCGCAAGTACTACGCGATCACCGACGAGGGACGAGCAGTACTCGCGGACCAACAGCAGCAATGGGCGGCCGTCACGCGCGCACTGAATGACGTCTGGCCGGGCTCGGGTGTAGTGCTGACGGCTCTCAGCGAGGCGTGAGCCATGGAGAGCGTCGAGTCACAGATCGCGGAATGGCGCGCCTACGTCGCGAAGGCCCCGGGCGTCAATGGCCACGACGTCGATGAGCTGGAGGATCATCTTCGTCACCAGATAGCGGAGCTGACCGCAGCCGGCCTCACGGCCGATGAGGGGTTCCTGATCGCCGTGAAGCGGCTGGGGGACGTCGACGGCCTGTCGCGAGAGTTCGCACGCGAGCACAGCGGCCGCCTCTGGAAACAGCTTCTACTGAGCGGTGACGACGAGCCGGCGCGCCCGTTCAGCGGCTTGTTCGAGCCGCTCGTCTTCGCTGTCGCCGCGGCCGTCGCCATCCAGGTTGCACGCCTCGCTGCTGGCGAGTACGCCCCCGGCGAGCAGCCGACCTGGCTGGTGCGGAACGTCAGTCTGTTCGTGTTGCCGTTCCTTGCCGCGTACTTCGCCCGCCGACGGCAGCTCGACACCCGATACTGGGTGCTGACGGCGGCCCCGTTCGTGCTCGCCGCGCTCGTGGTCAACCTCTATCCGTACGGTGCGGACTCCGACACCGAGATCCTCGTCGCGCTCCATCTGCCCGTCGTGCTCTGGTTCGTGGTCGCCTACCCGTACATGGGCGGCACGGTCCGATCGCGCGAGCGGCGCATGGACTTCGTCCGCTTCACGGGCGAATGGTTCATCTACTACGTCCTGATCGCACTCGGGGGTGGCGTGCTCATGGGTTTGACCGCGGCGATCTTCGAGCCCACGGGGGTCGACGTCGATCGGGTCGCCGAGTGGGTGCTGCCGTCGGGAGCGGCGGGTGCCGTGATCGTTGCCGCGTGGCTCGTCGAGTCGAAGCAACGGGTTGTCGAGAACATGGCGCCGGTGCTCACGATGCTCTTCACACCGCTGTTCGCGGTGATGCTGACCTGCGCGGCTGTCGTTTACGCCGTCACCGGGCTTGGCAGCGCGTTCGATCGCGAGCTCCTCAGCGTCTTCGACGCCTTGCTGCTGGTCGTCCTCGCGCTCGTCCTGTACGGGATGTCCGCGAGGGACCCCTCCACGTCGTCCCCCGGATGGATGGACGGCATCCAGTTGGTCGCCGTCGTCAGCGCCCTCGTGCTCGACCTGATGGTGCTCGGCGCGATGATCGCTCGGATCGGCGAACTCGGGTTCACCCCGAACCGAACGGCAGCGCTCGGCCTTAACCTCGTCCTCCTCGTGAACCTTGCCGGGGCCGCTTGGCTATCCGCCCGATTCCTCACACGACGCAGCAGTCTCCACCGGCTCGAGCGCTGGCAGACCACCTACCTTCCCGTCTTCGCCCTATGGGCCGCCACGGTCGTGGTGATCCTCCCACCACTGTTCGCCTTTGACTGATCGCATCGACTGACGACACCATCCCGACTCCGGACGAGTGGCGCTTCATCTCGTACACGAGTCACTTCTGAGCCGCGCAAGGCTGGCCGGCGCAATCGGTCAAGGCACATTCGTGATCACTTGGCGCAATCCAGATAGCCCTCCCAGACGTGGTAGGGCCTGCGGTTGGGATCGGTTCGCGTTAGCGTCCGTTTGTGGGTGAGCTGCACGCTGAGCGTGAGCAGCGCGTAACGCCGCTCGAGCTCTTCTTCGATCTCGTGTTCGTGTTCGCGTTCACTCAGGTCACAACGCTGCTGTCGGACAATCCCACGTGGAGTGGTCTCGGCCACGCTCTCCTGATTCTCGGCGTGCTCTGGTGGGCGTGGGCGTCCTACGCCTGGTTGACGAACACCGTCGATCCCGGCCTCGGAGCGGTGTCGGCGGCGATGTTGGTCGCGATGGCGGCGATGTTCGTCGCAGCGCTCGCAGTCCCGGACGCGTTCGGCAGTCACGGCGTCTTGTTCGGGGTCGCCTTCCTGATTGTGACCGTCATGCAGCTGACGCTGTACGCGCTCTCTGCACGTCGTGACCCGGACCTGCTCGCGGCGATTCTGCGCATCGCTCCGTCCGCCCTCGTCGGCGCTGCTCTGATCATCGTCGCGGGGTTCGTCGACGGCGGGCTCAAGCCGATCCTCTGGCTGGCCGCGCTCGCCGTCGCCTTCTTCGTGCCACTCCTTTTTGGGATCAGCGGCTGGCGCGTGCAACCGGCGCACTTCGCCGAGCGTCATGGGCTGATCGTGATCATCGCGATCGGCGAGTCCTTGATCGCCATCGGCCTAGGTGAGAAAGTCAGCGGACTCAGCACCGAGGTGATCGTCGCCGCCGTGCTCGGGTTTGCGGTCACGACCTCGTTCTGGCTGGCGTACTTCGACTTCTTCACGATCCGCGCCCACCAGATGCTGACCGACCGAAGCGGCGCCGAACGCGCCGCGCTAGCTCGCGATGTCTACTCCTACCTGCACCTTCCGATGGTGGCCGGAATCGTCCTCTTTGCGTTCGCGATGAAGACGACGCTCGCGGACGTCGACGGCGAGCTCGCCACCATCCCGGCGCTCGGACTCTGCGGCGGTCCTGCCCTGTACCTGTTCGCCTTCGTGGCGCTCCGCGTGCGCGTGTCACGCACGCTCCGCGGCGGACGCCTGATCGCCGCGATTGCTTTCGCCTTGCTCTGGCCGGTGGCCGTCGTGGTGCCGGCGCTCGTCGCGCTCATGCTGGTGGCGATCGTCTGGGTCGGACTTCACGCGTACGAAATCATCTGGTGGCGCGAAGCCCGCGCGCAAACGCGTGCGCTCCGAGTGCCTGCGTCATGACCCGGCACCCGGCACGGGCGTCGGCGGTCGCGTATCGGGAGCGCGCAGCGTTTCCGTAGCATCGTGCCGTGCGCGAGTTGCGTCCGGGACTGTGGCACTGGGAGGCACCGCACCCGGGGTGGCGGCCGACCGAGCCGTGGAGCGAGAACGTCTCGTCCTACGCGATCGACGACGACGAACGCCTGCTGCTGGTCGACCCGCTGGCGGTGCCGAGCGAGATCGAGGCGCTCGCGGCCGAGCGCGAGACGGCGATCGTGCTCACCGCGCCGTGGCACGAGCGCGACGCGCAGAGCCTGGTCGAGCGGCTCGGCGTGCCGGTCTACACGCCGCTGCCCGACACCGCGCAGTACCTCATGGACACGTACGGCCTCACCGCCGAGCAGGCTGGCGACGGCAGTCCCGACGTCGTCTGGCTGCTCCGCGAGAAGAAAGGCGAGGCACGCCCGTACTTGTCCGGCGACCGACTCCCGTTCGGCGCGGACGTGTTCCCCGGGCAAAAGGCGAACGACACTGTGCTCTGGATCGAGAGTCAGCGTGCAGTGATCTCTGGCGACACGCTCGTCGACTTCGGCCGGGGCCTCGAGATCAACGAGAGGTGGCTCCGCCCTGGCGTGACGCGCGAGGAGATCGCCGAGGGGCTGCGCCCGCTACTCGCACTGCCGGTCGAGCACGTGCTCGCGACGCACGGCGGGCCGACCGACCGGGCCGCCCTCGAGCGCGCGTTGTCCTCCTCCTAGACCGCTCGAGGGATATTCCCGCACGCTCGCCCATGGCGGCGTGGCCCTTGGCGACGTAAGTCTGCCGAGGCCGAGTCGCGGCTGTCCGGCGGTATTTCCATGCTGGTGAGCCCTTAGGCCTGGGCCGCCTGGTCCGACATGACCGCAGGCGGGAGATCGTAATCGCGCTGCTAACCCTCGTTTGGGTTTTCAACGTCCTGGGTGTCGTTGTGCTCGTCGTCTCGCTGGTGGCGCATTCAGGGGTCCAGATGACCGGGCGGCAGCTGCTGTTCAGCGGCGGCGTCGTGTGGTTCACCAACGCTGTCGCGTTCGGACTTGCCTTCTGGGAACTGGACTGTGGTGGTCCGGTTGCCCGTGCACTCGCGACTGCGCGTGGCAAGCCCGACTTCCAGTTCCCCCAAGACGAGAACACCGAGCTAGCACGGGAGGGTTGGGCGCCACGCCTGTGGGATTACCTCTACGTGTCGCTGACCAACTCCATCGCGTTCAGCCCGACCGACGCCATGCCGCTCACGCGTCCCGCCAAGGCTTTGATGGCGGCCGAATCTACGCTTTCCGCGATAACCGTTCTTCTAGTCGCCGCACGGGCGATAAACATCCTCAGGTAGAGGTGGATCGACCTGAGTCCGGCCGGCCGGACGGCCAGATCCGGCGCTCGTCTCGGTGTACCCCGGACGGAGAAGAAGGGCTCGCATCTTCACCGCCAAGTCATCGGTCGGGCGGTAGTCACTGACCCTCGGGTGACCGGCGGCCCTGACGTAGCCTCCTGTCCGTGCACCGACTCACCAAGGCGCAGGCCCGGCGCATCGCGGTGCGCGCGCAACTGCTCGACGCACCCCGGCCGACCGAGCTGCTCACCGTCGTGCAGCGGCTGACCCTGCTGCAGATCGACCCGACCGCGGCCATCGCGCCCAGCGCGGACCTCGTCGCCTGGAGCCGCCTCGGCTCGGCGTACCAGCCCGCCCAACTCCAGCATGCTCTAGAGCAGGAACGCACGCTGTTCGAGCACAACGCGCTGGTGCGGCCGATGAGCCACCTTGGCGTGCACCTCGCGGCGAGTCGGACGAGCCGCAGCCACGAGCGCACGCACGCGTGGATCCGCGATAACGACCGCTTCCGGCGCGACATCCTCGAGCTGCTCGGAAGCTCCGGGCCGCTGAGCTCGCGCGACATCCCGGACACGTGCGTGGTGCCGTGGGCCTCGACCGGGTGGACCAACAACCGGAACGTCACCCAGATGCTGGAGTTCCTGATGATGCGCGGGGAGATCGCTATCGCCGGGCGCGTCGGGCGCGAGCGGCTGTGGGATCTCGCCGAGCGGGTGTACCCCTCCGACGTCGTCATTCCGTCTGAAGACGACGCGCGTCGGATCAAGAACGAGCGGCGGCTCGCCTCGTTGGGCATCGCCCGGCAGAAGACCACCGCCATGCCGATTGAGCCGGTCGACGTCGGCGAGGCCGGCGAGCCGGCCGTGGTCGAGGGCACCAAAGGCGACTGGCGCGTCGACCCCGCCGCGCTCGGCGCCGACTTCGAGGGACGTACGGCGCTGCTGTCGCCGTTCGACCGGCTCGTCTACGATCGGCGCCGCGCGCAGGAGTTGTTCGAGTTCGAGTACACCCTCGAGATGTACAAACCCGCAGCCAAGCGCCGCTGGGGCTACTTCGCCCTCCCGGTACTCAACGAAGACCGGCTGGTCGGGAAGGTCGACGCCACCGCCGACCGCAAGGCCTCTGTGTTGCGGGTACATGCGATCCACGAGGACGTGAGGTTCACCCGCACTATGGCCAAGGCCGTGCAGTCCGAGCTGGATGACCTGGCCATATGGCTTGGGCTGGGTGCGGTCGATCCGACCTAGGCCCGAGACCGCCAGTTCCCTCGGTGCCCCACCGGGTCCGCGGCATAGGCTGCGCGCGATGGAAACGATCAATGGATGCACGGTCGTTGCTTCCCAGGATTCGATCGAGCCGACCCACTTTGGCCAGCGGAGGTGGCTGGTGCCTACGTCGCAATAATCGGGGTGTTTCCGCCGGGCCAGGCCGCGCCGCCTCTGCACCTGCACCCGGACACCGACGAGGCGTTCTACGTCGCGGAGGGAGTTGCAACGTTTCTGCTCGGTGATCGCGCGGTCTCGGTGACGAGTGGCGGCCTCGTCTTCGTACCGCGGGGTACTGCGCACACGGTCTGGAACTCTGGCAATGGCCCCGTGCGTGGACTCATCGTCATCTCACCGGGCGACGCCGAGCATTCGTTCGTTCCCGTCGACGCCGATTAGTCGACCGCTGGCATGTAGGTCTTCACTGGACACTCCGCACACTCGGCCCTGGCAGCACGACCTCGGGAGTCCAGCCGGTGCCTACCGGCCCATCAGTTCTTGGAAAGCGGGCTCATCGCGAATCGGATCGAAGTCGGAATCCTCCTTCGCCATGTCGCGACAGCCCTCCCACATGTCGATCGCGTGGCGTAGGTGCTCGATGGCGTCGACTGTCCGGTCAGCGAGGCTCTCGCAGCAGGCTACGTTGTAGTAGAGGTACGCCTGGTCGGGGCGGGCCTCGATGAGCTCGCGACCCCTGTCTGCCGCCTCCGCGTACCTGCCGGTGTTGTAGAGAGGTCGCACCGGGTCCCACAGCTCGGGGGCATAACGCTGGATCGAGTCGGGAAGCCCCACCCAGTGATGACGCCGAGAGTCGTAGCCCGATTCGGTAGGCGGCGGGAAGGACGGGTCGGCGAACGAGCCGACTGAGACAACAATCAGGTCTGGCTCGGTCGGTTCCGTGTAGAAGACCTGCGAGCCGCAGTCAGGGCAGAAATGGAAGACATGCTCCTTTCTGTCCGCCTCGTCCGAGATTCGCGCGAAGTCGCTGAAGCGACCGACGACCTGCACTTGATCCGCTTTAAAGCCTGCCTGCATCCCGAAAGCGCTTCCAGTCCTGCGCTGACAGGCAAGACAGTTACAGATGGAGACCGCAAACGGATCGCCCGCGACTTCCAGACGAAGTTGCCCGCAGTGACAGGCGGCATCTCGAGTGGCCATTGCCGCGAAACCTAGTCGATATCGGTCACCGCACCTCCCGACTCATCCAGACGGTCGGCGACATTCCCGCACGCTGGCGCACCCCAGACCGCTGCCACCAGTGAGCGGACCAGCGGGGCCAGAGTTCGTGTCGCTTGCCGATCGAGTTTGGCGCGCTCAGGATTCGTGGATGCAGATCTTTCTGGAGACCGAGCGCTTGGTGTTGCGACAGTTCACCGAGGACGACGTCGGTAGTCTCGTCGAGCTCGACAGCGATCCCGACGTGATGCACTTCATAAACGGCGGTCGGCCGACGCCCCGCCACGAGATCGAGAGCGACGTCCTGCCGGCGTTCCTCGACTACTACCAGCGTTTCGCCGGGTACGGCTTCTGGGCCGCCATAGAGAAGTCGAGCGGTCGATTCGTGGGATGGTTCCATTTCCGACCTGCGAAGGCTGCCCACCCCAACGAGGTCGAGCTCGGGTACCGGCTGCTCAAATCGGTCTGGGGGAGGGGTTATGCGACCGAAGGGTCGCGGGCGCTGATCCATAACGGCTTCGCTGAGCTTGGCGTTCAACGCGTGGTTGCATTCACTATGGTCGTGAACGTCGCGTCGCGACGGGTGATGGAGAAAGCTGGCCTCCGCTTCGTACGGACGTTTCACCAGCCCTGGCCCGACTACATCGAGGGCCAGGAGGAAGGCGACGTCGAATACGCGCTGCTCCGATCAGAATGGGAGGAGCAGATGGCGGAAGAGGTCGTCGGGCGCGTACCCTGAGTGAGTAGTCCCGCCAAGACCGCCGCGCGCGGGCAGTCGAGGCGCCCTCCTGAACACTCGGTCACGAGAGCGGCTCGCCCCTTGTGGACTATGAGTACGGTGTCCGCATGACCGACGCGGCGACGACGCCCGAGGTCACGATCGTCCCCGCCAACGAGGCGAGCTGGGAGGATCTCCAGGCCGTGCTGGGCACGCGCGGCGATCCCTCCAGATGCCAGTGCCAGCGCTACAAGATGCAGCCCAGGGAGTCTTGGGCCTCGGTTGGCGCCGAGGAGCTGGCTTTCCGGTTCCGCACGCAGACCGATTGTGGTCACCCGGAGTCGGGCACGACGAGCGGCCTCGTCGCCTACCTCGACGGCGAGCCCGTCGGCTGGTGCGCGGTCGAGCCGCGTACCGCCTACCCGCGCCTGCTGCTCAAGACCCGCGTCCCATGGGGCGGTCGATTCGAGGATAAGACCGACGCAGGCATCTGGGCTGCGACCTGCTTCGTCACCCGCGCGGGCTTCCGGCGCCGCGGGATCAGCTGTGCGCTCGCGCGCGCCGCCGTCGACTTCGCGCGGGAGCGCGGAGCTCGAGCGCTCGAGGGCTACCCGATGATCACGCAGCCCGGGCAAGAGATCACCTGGGGCGAGCTCCACGTCGGCAGCCGCAGCATTTTCGCGGCCGCCGGGTTCGCCGAGGTCAGTCGGCCGACCCTCCGCCGGGTCGTGATGTGCATCGACTTCTAGGCAGGAGCGCCCTCGCTTGAAGGCGACCAAGCCCATTCCAGGCGGCACTAACGGCGTCGCCGACCCGACCTACCGTTCGCCGACCGGTCGGTAGATGCACACCAGCACGCCGGTGCCGCTGGTGACCGTGGAGACCAGCTCGAGCGTGCGCTGCGCGCCGTCGTCCGGGAAGATCGTCTTGCCGCCGCCCAGAATCACGGGCTCGATCATGAGCCGAAGCTCGTCGATCAGGCCCTCGCGCAGGAGGGTGCGCACGAGCGTCGGGCTCCCCATGACCAGCAGGTCGCCGCCGTCGGTCTCGTGGAGCTCCCGGATGCGGGCGACGGCCTGGTCGCCGGGGATTCGCGTGGTGTTGTCCCACGTCAGCTCGTCGTCGCCCAGCGTCGTGGACACGACGTACTTCGGGATGGCGTTCATTCGGTCGGCGAAAGGATCGCCTGCTCGCTCGGGCCAGGCCGCGGCCATCGTCTGCCACGTGCGCCGCCCGAACAGCAGTGCCTCGGCTTTGGTCAACGCGTCGTCGAAGGCGCCGCCCACCACCTCCGGATCGAAGAACGGGTGTGACCAGCCGCCGTGGGCGAAACCACCGTCGAGGTCCTCGTCGGGTCCGCCCGGCGCCTGCACGACGCCGTCCAAGCTGATGAACTCGGTGATCACGATGCGCATGGACTCGCTCCTCTTCCTCGCTAGGGGGTACAGCCATATCGACGCTCGCGGCGCTCCAGAATCATCGCGCCCGCCCAATCTCGCAGTGTGTGTAGACCACGACCAGGAGCCGCTCGAGTTAGCCAAGCTAGGTGTGGCGCCCGTCGAGCCGGATCGTCCACCGGTCGATCGAATCGAGCCGGAGATGCGTCTCGCTCCACGGATCGCGCGCGAGTGTCGTCCGGACCTCGTCCCCCGACTCGGCCTCGACGGCGAGCACCACGCGGTGCTCGTCGGCGAGCGGCCCGCCCAGGACGATGAATCCGGCGTCCACGAGTCCGTCCATGAAGGCCGCGTGCTCTGGCCAGCCAGACTGCTCCTCCAACGGCCGCGACGGGTCCCACTCAGGGCCGGAGCGGCGGTTCACGACGAAGAACATCGCCACGCTCGCGTTCTAGCAGACGGCGTCGCGTCCGATCTTGACCGGCGAACCTATGACGCCGATGCAGCTCGCTCGAGATCGTCGATCTCGATCTTCTTCATGCTCAGCATCGCCTGCATGACCCGCTGCGACTTGTCCGGGTCAGGATCGCCGAGCAGCTCGAGCAGGACCGTCGGAAAGACCTGCCACGACACGCCGAACTTGTCCTTCAACCAGCCGCAGGGGCCCTCTTCTCCTCCCTCGGAGAGCGTGCTCCAGTACATGTCGACCTCGTCCTGGGTCTGGCAGGGCACCTGGAAGGAGATGGCCTCGTCGAACGTGAACTCCGGCCCACCGTTCAGGGCGACGAACTTCTGTCCGTCCAGCTCGAAGCTCACGGCCATCACCATCCCCGCATCCCGCGGCCCAGCCTCCCCGTAGTGGGCGACGTCGACGATCCTCGAGTTCGGGAACACCGACGTGTAGAACCGTGCCGCCTCTTCGCCTTCGGTGTCGAACCACAGGCATGGATTGATCTTCTGCATCGCTTCTCGTCCTTTCTGATTGAGATCGATCGAATCAGCGCGTGTTCCCGTTAGACCACCACTCCGGAGAGAACTCATCGGTTCACTCTGCGTGCGTGGTACGCCAGAAGCGTGTCTACTCGCGGGGGACGCTCACCGTGTCCCGGTCATCGATGGGGCGCTGGACTCTCGCCGGGCTGCCGAACGCGACCACCCCCGCTGGGAGATCGCCGGTCACGACCGAGCCGGCACCTACCACTGTGTTGTCGCCGATCGTGACGCCGGGGCAGACAATGACACCGCCGCCGAGCCAGACGTTGTCTCCGACCGTGATGGGCTTTGCGGACTCCCAGCCGTCACGGCGCGGCTCGGGATCGATCGGGTGTGTCGCCGTCAGGAGCTGGACGCATGTGGCTATCTGGCAAGCGGCGCCGATCCGGATGGGTGCGGCGTCGAGCATGACGCAGTCGAAGTTGACGAAGGTCACTGCGCCGATTGCGATCTGCCTGCCGTAGTCGCAGCGGAACGAGGGCCTAACGACCACGCCTTCGCCTACCTCGCCAAGGAGATCGCGCAATAGGCTGTCGCGGAGATCCTGGTCGACGTGATGAGTGGCGTTGTAGCGCTCGAGAAGCTCTTGAGCGCGCGCATGATCCGCTACGAGCTCGGGGTCGTCGAATTTGTAGAGCTCGCCGCGCAGCATCCGCTGCTTCATCTCGGCCACGCCTCACCCTACCCCTACCGCCGCAGGCCAATCTCGACGACGCGCAGCCTCGTGTGGTCCACCGACGTTCGGCGTTCAACACCTAGTCGGGAAGCCAACCCTTCTGATAGCGGGTGAGCTCGCGCTTGGTGAATCGCGCGTAAGCCTGGTGCTGGTCGGCCGTCTCCTGCGCCACGCCAGCGCCGTGGCGCAGCGCGGCCTCGTCCACGGTGTAGCCGCCCCAGTCCGGGCCGGTCGAGCGGTCGCGTGCGCCAACTGCGAGTACCACGCAAGGCGCGTCTCCCGCCCCGACGATGACGTGCTTTGTCCCTGGAGGGCAGTGCACGAAATCCCACTGGCGTAGCGGGCGCTCCTCGCCCTCGACGATGAGCAGCGCCTCCCCTGCGAGCACGAGGAAGTCCTCCTGGTCGGCCTCCCAGTGGTACATCGACATCGGCTCGCCCGGCCCGAGAACGAAGAGGTGGATGCCGAGCTGCGGGAACTCCTGCTCACCTTCGAGAACAGA
>CAVRLG010000009.1:0-94762 GCA_963722035.1 uncultured Thermoleophilia bacterium | reverse complement strand
GCGCGTGCCGGATCCGCGCAGTAGGCTGAATGGCCCAATCCCCAAAGGCAAGGAGACACTCATGCCATTCGGCGTCCGTCGCAGGGCAAGCCTCGCCGCCGGCATCACGCTCGTGGCCGCAGCGACTACCTTCTTGAGCGCCTCCGCCTGGTCCGCCGAGGTGCAAACCGCGACGCTCGTGGTCGACCGCTCGTTCGAGATCAGGACGTCCGATCCTCAACGAGCATTCGAGCCGACCGCCTCCATCGTCGATCGCGCGATCTACGACACGCTGCTCACCTTCAAGGGCGGCGATGTCTCGCGTCCGCTCCCGATGGCAGCTCAGAGCTTCCGAGCGTCGAAGGATGCAAAGACCTACACCTTCCAGCTAAGGCGCAACGTCCGGTTCGCGGACGGGACTCCCATGACGGCTGCCGATGTCGTCTTCTCGTTCCGGCGATTGATCAACCTCAAAGGCAACCCTTCCTTCCTCCTCGCGGGGGTGAAGATCTCCGCCCGCGGCAAGTACAGCGTCCTGCTTCGCTCTGCGACGCCGAACACGGCGCTCCCGGCAATCGTGGCGAACACGTCGCTCGGGATCGTGAACTCGAAGCTCGCCAAGCGGAACGGCGCGACGGCCGCGGCGAACGCGGACAAGACCGACAAGGCAGAGAGATGGTTCAACTCGGCAGCGTCTCGCGGCGCCGGAAGTGGGCCGTACTTGCTCAGGCAGTACAGCACGACTTCGCAGATCATCCTCGAGCAGAACCCGCGCTACTGGGGCCAGAAGCCCGCGTTCGGAAGAGTCGTGATCCGCAACATGGTCTCTGCGACGCAGTTCATCAACGTCCAGCGTGGTACGCACGAGGTTGCGATCGACCTCTCCGCACAGCAAGCGCAGTCGCTGCGGAACAACGGCCGCGTCAGTGTGAGGACCCAGCCCTCGACCTGGGTTTTCTGGCTGTTCGCGAACAACAACCCGGCAATCTCGGCCGCTACGCCGAACAAGCGATTCCAATCCGCCGTTCGCTACGCACTCGACTATCCGTCCTTCGTGGCGCTCGCGGGCGCCGGGGCAATCCAGGCGCGAGGGATCATCCCTTCCATGTTCCTCGGCTCGTTGCCTGCAGGAGCCGGTGTCAGCCGAAACCTCAACAGGGCACGGACCGAGCTCGCTGCCTCGGGAGTGGGCGACCAGACGTTCACGGTCGAGTATCCCAGTGACCTGACCATCAACGGCGTCGCTTTCGCGACCCTCGCGCAGCGCGTCCAGGCGAACCTGCAAGACATCGGGCTGAAGGTCGAGCTCGCCGGGGCTCCCGTCGGCACCTGGCTCGACAAATACCGAAACGGCACCATGGCCTTCGGCTTGTCCCTCTGGGGACCGGACTACCCCGATCCGGCGGACTACCTGGCCTTCATGCCGGGGGAGCTCGTCGGCACGCGAGTCGGGTGGCCGAAAGGCTCTGATCAGGGCCTCGAACGGCTCGCTGCGAGGGCGCGAGTTACCACGAGCGATGCTGCGCGCGCGCCGATGTACCGCCAGATCCAGCAGCGGCTCAATCAGACCGGCCCGTACTTCCCGCTGATTCAGCCGACGCAGGTCTTCGCGTCGACGAAGGATCTTCGCGGCGCCGTCTTCAACCCGCTCTACTCCATCGACGTGCGCCTGCCGCGGCCGACGGGCTAGTCGGAAGGTCGCTTCGAAGCGGGGCGGCCGACTCGTTCGGCCGTCCCGCTCACACGTTGACGATGAGGTCGGGCGGGAAGCCGTTCAGCTTGCGCCCGCCCCCCGCCTCGCAGACCACGACGTCCTCGATCCGGACGCCGAAGCGACCGTCGACGAGGATGGACGGCTCGTCGGTGAAGGTCATCCCCGCTTCGAGAAGCGTGTCTTCCTCTTCGGAGACGAACGGGCGCTCGTGGACGTCAAGGCCGATCCCGTGGCCCATGCGGTGCTTGAAGCTGGGGCCGTGGCCGCCGTCCTCGATCGGTTGGCGGCAGGCGCGGTTGACCTCACGAGCGGGTACCCCTGGTCGGAGCGCCGCGCGGCCGGCTTCCTGCGCGGCGAGAACAAGCTCATAGGCATCGCGGACATCCGCTTCCGGCTCCCCGACGCAGACCGTCCGGCCGAAGTCCGAGCAGTACCCATCGACGACAGCGCCGAAGTCGAACATCACGACGTCTCCCTCCTCGATGAGTTCGCTGTGGCTTTCCTCCGCCGAGTTCTTGCCGCCCACGAAACTGGTGAAGACGTGAGTCGTGAACGACGGCACGCGCGAACCAAGCAGCCGCATCGAGTGCTCGAGCTCCTCGACGAGCTGCAGCATCGTCGCGCCGGGAAGGACCTTGGGCGCGACCGCCGCCATCGCATCGTCGCACACACTGCAGGCGCGCTCCATTACCGCGAGCTCCTCGCGTGACTTCGTTCGTCGAAGCTCGTTCACGAGCCCGGAACCGGTAACGACGCGCTCGGGCGCCACCGCATCCGTGAGGCGGAGCAGGGTCTCGGCCCATATGCGGTCGCCAACCGCGAGCGTCCGTGCCTCTCCCATGCCGACCGCGGCGGCCTCGAACATCGCCTGTCCGTCGTCGCGTTCGGAGACGACCACCACCTCACCAGGCAGCTCTCCCGCGAGGTCGAAGAGGGTCATCATCCGCGGCAGAACGAACATGGGATCGCGGTCGGGTCGAAAGAACGCGCCCGCCACCCAACCATGCGCGTACTGCGACTGGCCAAAGGTAGGGATCGCGCGCTCGACGCCCGTGAGGTACTCGAGGTCGGAGGACGGCTGGAGGAAGAGGAGATCTACGCCCACGTCGCCCATGCGTTCCGCGAGGCGACGTCTCCGCTCTGAATAGTCGAACACAGTCCCGAGTCTAGGCCGCGACTACAGAGTTGTCTTTATCCCCGATTGACTCTCTACCGACAGTACGCTCGCGCAGACGACGGACTCCACCTGTAGTGCGCTGCGGCATTCCGTTCGAACGCCGCAGCGCACGCACGAGCACTAGGGCCGTTCAGCCCACGGAAGCTCGTCCCAGCGTTTGGGACGCTGGACCATCCATTGCCCTCTGCGCTCGGGTCCCGCGCCGTAGCGGAGCGCGACCTCGGATCGTGGTTCCACCAGCTTGGAATCGTCGCGACGGTTTCCCGTGGCGAGGATCACGCATGGCCCTGTTTCCTTGGCGACGAACGCGTGCGCGGTCATCGGCGGGCAGTGCACGAAGTCCCATGCCCGCAGGTGTCGTTCCTGGTCTTCGATGATGAGCACACACTCGCCCATCAAGACGAGGAAGTCCTCTTGGACCGACTCGGCGTGGTAGCCCCCTGATGGTTGCCCCGGCGGCACGACGCGGATCGTAAACCCGGCGTCCGGCTTCTCGTACTCCGTCAGATCGGGCCGACCCTGGAGCACGACGCGGTCGGACTCGAAGATGCAGACGCCGCCGTACGCTTCGTTGTTGGTCCACGCGGCGTCAGCCGTGTTGACGACGAACCATCCGGGAGTGACGGGTGCCAGCCCGGACACGAGACGTTCGAGGCGTGCTTCAGTGACCATGTTTCCTCCTTAGTTGATCTCGTCGCCGGCCACCGACGGATGCCACCGACGGCCGGTGCGTGTCAGGCAGCCGACGTCGGCTCGCACGGATGTGCGGCCGACAGTCAGATACAGGCGGGATCAACTACGCCGGAAACGCCACAGCGGCGAGTCTAGCCCAGACACCTTCATCCGGCTTCAGCAGCTGACACACCGTTCGGCCACAGGCCATCAGAAGGTCGACGCGGACTAGGTCGGCCTACCGCCGACGTCCGTCCTCCGATCGGAGCAGGGCGTCGTGCGGCGATGTTCCGGGAATAGCCCGCGCCACGGGGTGCGAGACTGTCGACAGGCGCGCGCTACGAGGCGCGGGCGGCGCAAGGTCGAGTTCGACCCACTCAGACGACGGCCGACTCGTATTCCAGGTTTCCGGTCTCAAATCGGTCGGGCCGCAGGTGGACAAGAGTCTCGCCTGGCGGCTCGCCCATCACCATCGCCGCAACTCCACGCCCGATCTCGGGAGCCATCATGAAGCCGTGGCCGCTGAAACCGGCCGCGACGTACAGGCCTTCGTGCCCGGGTACTGGGCCGACGATCGCCTGACGATCGGGAGTCACGTCGTAGACGCCCCGCACGAGCAACGGTAGGGCCACGTATTCGAAGCGGGGAAAGAGCTCGACTGCGACCTCTCTGGCGTGGCGTCGCATGGTCTCGGCATCGCCGTCGTCAGCGGCCATTGCACTGAGATCGCTCGCGAGCACGCGCCCGTCGGCGAGCTGCTTGGCTGCGAAGCGCCGATCGACGGCGACCACGAGAGGATCGAGTAGCCGTTCGGGGATCGGGTCGCTGAAGAAGAGCCACCTGTTCTCCGCAACGATCGGGATGTCGGCTCCGAGCGGGCATAGGAGCGACGGCGTGTCGACAGAGGCCGCGACGATGGCATGGTCGGCTTCGCCGTGCGCACCATCTGCCAGTCCAAGTCGCCAGCGGGAGCCGTTGAGCTCGATGCTCGTGACCTCTGCTTGCGCGACCACGACGCCCAAGCGACCGGCCGCTTCCGCAAAGGCTTCGACGACGGACTGTGGACGATCGAAGTACCCATCCTCCGCGCAAACGCTCGCGCCGACGACTCCCGCGACCTTGAGCTCCGGGACAAGCTGACCGAGCTCTTCAGTGGTGGCGACGCGCGAAGGGACGCCTATTGCGTTTTGCATTGCGACGTCCTCACGAAGCCGTTCGAAGCTCTCCGACTCGTGAGCAACGAAGACGTAGCCGCACGGACGGAACCGCGGATCCACGCGCGGGCTCAACCGCTCCTCGAGCTGCGTGTAGAACGCAAGGGAGTCGCGCGCCATCAGGCAGTTGAGCCGACTGCTCCATTGCTGACGCACGCCGCCCGGCTGCACTCCGGAGGCTCCGGCGCCGATCCCGTCCCGCTCGTAAACCACGATGCTCCCGAAGTCGTGTTCCGCGAGGTGGAACGCAATGGAGAGGCCTGTGATGCCGGCGCCGACGATTGCGATGTCGCTGGTCAACGAAAGGACCGTATGGGCATTTCCGACGAGAGCCGAGGAGATTCTCACGATACTCGCGCGGCGTGGCGGCGGGACTCTCTCGCCGACGTCATGGTGGGCGCGTAGCTAGTCCGGCTGTTCTGACTGCTCGGCGGTTGCGCCTGTCATGATCGCTACGGCTTCCGGCATCGAGTGACTCTGGGGCGTCACGATCGCCACACGTCTGCCGAGCCGCATGATTTGGATGCGGTCGGCGAGCTCGAAGACGTGCGGCATGTCGTGGCTGATCAAGATCACGGGCATCCCCCGCTCGCGTACCCGGCGGATCAAATCGAGCACCTGGCGCGTCTCCTTGACGCCGAGCGCGGCGGTCGGCTCGTCCATGATCACCACGCGCCGCGCCCAGGTCGCGGCCCGGGCGACGGCGACACCCTGGCGCTGTCCGCCGGAGAGGTTCTCGACCGGCTGGGCCATCGAGCGGATGCCGATCTGGAGCTCCGCGAAGTGCCGTGTTGCCTCGCGCCGCATGGCACCTTTGTTCAGCATCCGGAGCACGGTGCCCTGCGGGCCTCGTCGGCGCAGCTCCCGGCCGAGGAAGATGTTCGAAGCGATGTCGAGCGCGGGGGCGACGGCGAGGTCCTGGTAGACGGTCTCGATCCCGGCTCGTCGCGCGTCGCGGGGGGAGCGAAAGTGCACCCTCTCACCATCGAGGTTGATCTCCCCGTCGTCTGGCTGCAATGCGCCCGAAAGCGCCTTGATCAGCGTCGACTTGCCGGCACCGTTGTCGCCGATGATCGCGAGAATCTCCCCTGGGTAGAGTTCGAGGTCGGCCCCGTCCAGCGCAACGACGTGTCCGTATCGCTTGACGAGCCCGCGCGCCTCGAGGATCGGCATCGGCGCGCTCACGCCACTCTCCGATGCGTGAGCTGATCGACGGACACGGCAAGGATCACGAGGATCCCGGTGACGAGGTACTGGTAGATGACCTCGACGCCGATCAGCGTGAGCCCATTGCGGAACACGCCGACGATCACGGCGCCGATGAGCGTCCCGATGATGCTTCCGCGTCCGCCGAACAGGCTCGTGCCGCCGAGGACGACCGCGGTGATGCTGTCGAGGTTCTCGGTGGTCTGACCCGCGTTCGGATCTCCGAGCTCCGTGCGGGCGACGAGCAGTAGCGCCGCGATCCCCGAGGTGAGCCCGGCGAGTGTGTAGACACTGAGAAGGACGCGATTCGTGTTGATGCCGGTCCGGCGCGCTGCTTCGGGGTTGTCGCCGACTGCGTAGACGTGGCGCCCCCAAGCGGTCTGCGTCAGCGCGAACCAGGCGATCGCGTACAGCACGAGCATGAACACGACGCCGTACGTGAAATTCGCGCCCCCGAGTGTGAAGGTCCGGCCGAAGAAGAGAAGCTCGCTTGGGAGGCCCGGAAACGTTAGATCGTTCGAGACGATGTGGGTCAAGGCGAACGCGATGTTGAGCGTCCCGAGCGTGACGATGAATGCCGGCAACCGGACGAACGTTACGAGGCTGCCGTTGAGCACTCCGAAAGCCACACAAACGAGGAGTCCCAGGGCAATCGCGAGGAAGGGCGACATGCCGTTCTCTATCGCGAGCTTCGTCATGACCACCTGCCCGAGCGCCATCACCGTTCCCACCGAGAGGTCGATCCCGGCCGTCAGGATCACGAGCGTCTGGCCGATCGCGAGGACGCCGACGACCATCACCTGCTGGAGCACGAGCGAGAGGTTCTGGGCGTCCAGGAAGCGGTCGGACTTGAGCGAGAAGAAGGCCATCGCAAGCAGTAGCGCGATGAACGGCCCCACTGTCGGCGCCTTGAGCACGCGCAGCACGAGCTGCAGCACGCGGAATCGCCTGCTCGCGTCCTCTCCGGAGGTGGTGTCCGTCGTCGTCACCGTGGGTTCCGAGGGATGAGGGCGATCCTAGGCTTTGTCGGAACGTGCCGCGACCGGGGCGCGGGAGGGCGGCGCCCCGGTCGCGGCGTGAGAGGGTCGTCTACCCCCAGCAGTTGGCGAGGCCGTAGGCGACGCTCTTGGAGCGAACGCCTGCGACGGCCTTCTTTGCGATGAGGTTGACGCCGGTGTCCGTGTACCCGGACGCCTTCTTGCCGCCCTTGGCGTACTTGACGACTGCGGCGACGCCGAGCGACGCCATCAGCAGCGGGTACTGCTGCGACGTCGCATCGATGACTCCGCTCTTGACGTTCCGTACGCCGGCGCAGCCGCCGTCGACGGACACGATCGTCGTTCCGCTCTGGGTCTTGCCGGCGTTCTTCAGCGCGGTCCACGCGCCCACGGCGCTCGGCTCGTTGATCGTGTAGACGACGTCGATGTTCTCGTTCTTCTGGATGCAGTTCTCCATGGCCGTCTGCGAATCGGCGGTGTTGCCGCCGCCGTTCCCGACGCAGGCAATCTGTTTGTTGCTGTTCTTGATGCCGAAGCCCTTGAGGAAGCCGTTATGCCGAAGCGCTCCGACCGACGAGCCGGCATGCTCGTCGAGCATCGCGATCGTCACGGTACGACCTTTCGTCGCTGCCCTGGCGTACTTGCCGATCAGGACGCCGGCGTTGAAGTTGTTCGTCGCAAAGAGCGCATCGACGGCCGACCTCGGGCTCGTCGGAGAGTCGAGTGCGATGACGAGCACACCGGCCTTCCTCGCCTTCGCGATCGCGGCGTTCTCCGCCTTGGCGTCGGCCACGGTGATGAGAATCCCCTTGACGCCCGCCGTCACCATGTTCTCGATCGCCGTTATCTGACCGGCGTTGTCGGAGCTGTTCTTACCGGCGGCGTAGATGAGCTCCGCACCGAGCTTCTTTGCCTGGGCCGTCGCTCCCGCCCTCATCTTGACGAAGAACGGGTTCGTGACGTCCTTCGTGATCAACCCGACCTTGATCTTCTCCTGCTCCGCTGCCGCGGACCCCGAGGTGCCGGCAGAGGCGACGGTCGCCACAGCCACGGTGCCGACGACGGCGACAAGAGCTACTACGAGGGCGAGCGAGAGCCGCTTGCTTCGCGCTGGAGGGGCTCCCTGAGGATGACGCATCACGTACCTCCCTTTCGTTTACACCGGCACTATGGCGATGATTGTGGTACCGATAACACACCTCCGGTCGCATAGTCAAGCCCCTCTTGAGATCGTACGATGAGTTTTTCGGCTCATTGTGGTACTGATAACACAAGAATCGATGACCGCAAACATGGGCAAAGCGACGATCAGAGACGTGGCTCGACGGTCCGGCGTCTCCCCGATGACCGTCTCGCGGGTGATCAACGAGAGCGAACGGGTCAGCCCCGATACGCGCCGTCGGGTCGAGCAGGCGATCTCCGACCTCGGCTATGTTCCGAGCCGACTCGCGCGCGGGCTGAGTCGGCAGCGAACCGGGACGCTTGCGTTGATCGTGCCCGACGTGGCGAACCCGTTCTTCACCTTGATCGTTCGTGGGGCGGAGGACGTAGCGCGCCGCGCCGGCTACCGGATACTTCTCTGCGACACCCGCGCCGACCTCGGAATCGAGCGGGAGGTCATCGAGGAGATGATCGCTCACCGGGTCGAGGGGATTGTGATCGCGCCCGTCAGCGATCGGTCGAAAGGCGACCTGCGGCGACTCGGCAAGTTCGGTGTCCCGCTCGTGCTGATCGATCGCACCGTTCCCGGAGTCGAATCCGATGTCGTCCTCGGCGACAGCGTGGGCGGTGCGCAACAACTCGTCGAGCACCTGATCTCGCTTGGTCACCGCCGCATTGGCTTCATCGCCGAATCCGACGAAGTTTCGACTGCGCGCGACCGGCGGCGAGGCTACGAAACCGCCCTGGCGAACGCAGGGATCCGGTTCGATCCGGCGCTCGTCGCAAACGTAACGGTTGACCCGCGCGGGGGTTTCGAGGGCATGCGCCGCCTTCTCGAGTTCGCGGATCCGCCCACCGCGGTATTCGCCGTCAACAACCTTGTAGCCCTCGGTGCGATCGAAGCCGTGCGTCGGGCCGGGCTCGAGGTCCCCGACGATGTTGCGCTCGTCTGCTTCGACGACATCGATTACGCCTCCCGCCTCTATCCGTTCCTTACCGTGATGGAGCAACCGGCGGAAGCGTTCGGGACGATGGGAACGCAACTCCTGCTCGACCGCATCGCGGGTCGAGGGCCCGAGCGCCCGCATGTGGTCGTCCTCCCCGCCGAGTTCGTCGTCCGTAAGTCGTGCGGTGCCTCGAGCCGTGTGGGCAGCGCATGACCGCATTCGGCGGGATCGAGGCAGGTGGCTCGAAGTGGGAGTGTGCGGTTGGGAACGGGCCCGCCGACCTACGCGCGACGGAGACGGTTCCTTCGACCACCCCCGAGGAGACGATCGGCCGCGTGGTCGCCTTCTTCGAGCGGGAGGGGCCGGTCGAAGCGATCGGGATCGGCTCTTTCGGGCCCGTCGACCGGAAGCCTTCGTCGCCGACCTGGGGTCACATCACGACGACGCCAAAGCCGGGCTGGACACACACGGACGTCGGCCAGGAGATCCGCCGGAGGCTTTCGGTACCGGTGGCCTTCGATACAGACGTCAATGCCGCCGCGCTCGGTGAACACCGCTGGGGCGCAGCGCAGGGGCTCGACAGCTTTTGTTACATCACCGTCGGCACCGGGATTGGTGGGGGCGGCATGGTCGGCGGAAAACTCCTGCACGGACTCGTGCATCCCGAATTCGGCCACATGCGCATCCCACACGACCGCGACGCGGATCCGTTTCCAGGTGTCTGCCCGTACCACCGCGACTGCTGGGAAGGGCTCGCGTCGGGGCGTGCGGTCGAAGCGCGCTGGGGACGGCCCGCTGCCGAGCTCGCCGACGAGGCGGTCTGGGCGCTCGAGGCCCGGTATCTCGCGCTCGGCCTCGTATGCGTGATCTGCGTGCTCTCCCCCGAGCGGATCGTGATCGGCGGAGGCGTGATGCTGCAGCCGAAGCTCATGCCCCTCGTCCAACGCGAGGTCACGGGGCTCATGAACGGATACCTCGCCGAGACGGCGATGAGCGACGGGATCGCCGGCTACATCACGTTGCCGGCGCTCGGCTCGCAGGCGGGCGTGCTCGGAGCGATCGCCCTCGCGGAGGCCGCATAGCCCTCACCTGCGGCGACACTCTCGGCTTACGACGCGTGCTCCGCTTGCCGCTGCTCACGCCGAGGCGCTCTCAGCGCCCGAGAGTGCCCTCGCGAGCGCACGCTATTGGCGGTCTCTTCTTGACGTCTTTCCCGGATCGCCAGACTGTGCCCATTTGCAGGCGATTCGATGCGCCCGGCAGGATTCGAACCTGCGACCCGCGGATTAGAAGTCCGCCGATCTGTTTACGAAAATGCCGGTTCAGCGGCTTGTTCAAGCCAAAATCTTGGCGGCGTACGCGGGGCTTTGTTACCTGACGATTCTGTGCAATGGTTGCCTATTCAGCAACCGCATCGCGAACGTTCGGAGGTAGGCCCGACGGTTGGATAGACCAGATGTACAAGAACTGGAATCAGGGAACACTGGTCGCGTCGCACCCTTGAGGACGTCGATCGCAACGGACATTGCCTTCCTCTTTCATCGAGATCTGGTCTCACGCTGAAGCAGCCCCGCGCAGGGCTGGTCGGGCATCGTTAACTGACGACCTTGATGTTGAAGTAGCCCCTCTGCAGCGAGCCCCACAGCCGAAGCCACAGCGCCAGGTACAACTCGGTGGCGCGCGCTGCCGTGATGTCGCCGAGGTCGACGATTCGCTCGGGGGGCGGCTCGGCTTCATGCTCATTCGCGCCACCGCCGGCGCCAGTCGCCTCGCCGCGAAGACGCTCGAGCCACTCGGGATCGACGCCCGTCACTACGGCGTGCTCGCGCTGATCGCCGAGCTCGGGCCGCTGTCGAAGCAGGCGGTCGCCGAGCTGCTCCACGTCGACCGCTCAACCATGGTCGCGCTCGTGGACGAGCTCGAAGAGCGCAGGCTCGCTCGGCGTCGCCGCGACCCCGCCGACCGCCGCGCGTACGCGATCGAGGCGACCCCGTTGGGCCTGACGACGCAGCGGCGGGCGGTCAAGCTCCTCGACGAGTGCGAGCGCCACTACCTCACGCCGCTCACAGGTGACGAGCAGCGGCAATTCTACGAGCTGCTCGCGCGACTCGTAGAGCAGAACCCGCGGACGAACGCCGCTAACGCCCGCGGCGTCGGTCAGTCCGAGCGCGACTGACCTCCGAGGCCCGCGAAGATCAACGCCCAGACGCGCTCGTAGGCGGCATCGATTCCGGGATCGGTCCACTCGGGTGAACCAGCGCGCTCTCGCAAACGGAGAAGTAACGGACTGGCGCGGCGGAGAAGGCTGTACCTTGCGCAAGGCCAAAAAGGTTGCTCACGTTGGAGTCCTCGACCCATCATCTCGACCGCCTTCGGGTGCTCGTCGACGCCGGCATTGCGCTGAGCTCGGAGCTCTCGCTCGACGCGCTGCTGCAACGGATCGTTGAGACCGCGGCCGAGCTGACCGGCGCACGGTACGCGGCGCTCGGCGTGATCGACCAAGCGGGCAATCGCTCGAGCGTTTCCTGACGACCGGCATCGACGCCGAGACGCACGCGGCAATCGGCGAGCTTCCACGCGGCCGCGGGCGTCCTGGGTGTCCTCATCCGCGAGGCGCGAACCGCTGCGGTTGCACGACCTTGCCGACGACCCGCGCTCGGTCGGCTTCCCGCGTCACCACCCGCCGATGAGGACGCTTCCTCGGCGTGCCGATCGTCCTGCGCGGCGTCGCCTACGGAAACCTCTACCTGACTGAGAAGGAGGGCGGCGAGGACTTCACCGAGGAGGACGAGGAGCTCACGCAGCTGCTAGCGGCGCAGGCAGCGGTCGCGATCGAGAACGCGCGCCTGTACGAGTCGTCGACTCGCTGGTTGCGCCAGCTCGAGTCGCTGAACGAGATCGGCGAACGCGCTCGCCTCGGAGATCGAGCTCGAGCCGCTCCTAGCGCTCGTCGCGCGGCCGCCTGCGGGAGCTCGTCGACGCGCGGCTCGTGCTGATCGCGCTGCCGGACGGCGAGCGACGCTTCGTGTCGCGGCGGCGGACGGGCGAGGGGACGTACGGCGTCGTCGGGATGCAGCTCGAGCTCGCCGCCTCGAAGGCCGCCCGCGTGCTCGAGCGCGGCCGTAGCGAGCGCGTCGACTCCGTCCTGGAGGATCCTGAGATCGACCAGCAGATCGCGCGGCGGCTCGGTGTCCACTCGGCTCTCTACGTGCCCCTCCTCGCGCGCGGTGGCGGGCGATCGGCGTCGTGATCGCGCACGACAAGTCTGGCCCGACGCCGCGCTTCACGGACGACGATTTGCGCCTGGCCGAGTCGCTCGCGGCCGCGCGCGGCCGTTGCGGTCGACCTCTCCGAGCGGGTGAGCCGCGACGCCGTGCGCCGCGTCGTCGAGGCGCAGGAGCTCGAGCGCGCGCGGCTCGCGCGCGAGCTGCACGACGAGACCGGGCAGGCGCTGACGTCGATCCTGCTCGGGTTGAAGCCGCTCGAGCAGGACGGCCGCGACCGATGAGGCGCGCGCCGCGCGTCGCGGCGCTGCGGGAGCTCGTCGTCGCGACGCTCCAGGACGTGCGCCGGCTTGCGGTCGAGCTGCGCCCGTCTGCGCTCGACGACTTCGGGCTGCGTCGCCGGCGCTCGAGCGGCTCGCGGCGACCTTCCGCGAGCAGACCGGCCTGCAGATCGACTTCGAGGCGCGCTTGGCGAGGAGCGTCTGCCGCGCGAGGTCGAGACGGCGCTCTACCGCATCGTCCAGGAGGCGCTCACGAACGTCGTCAAGCATGCGGCGGCGAGCCGCGTCAGCATCCTCGCTCACGCACGAGGGACAGGTCGGTGACGGCGGTGGTCGAGGACGACGGCTCGGGCTTCGACCCGCAGCGCGACCCGTCGGACGGCGCTCGGCCTCGTCGGCATGCGCGAGCGCGTCGGCGCTCGTCGGCGGGCGGCTCAGGTCGAGTCGGCCGCCGGCTCGGGGACGACGGTCGTCGCCGAGGTCCCGCTCCGATGACCATCCGCGTCCTGGTCGTCGACGACCACGCCGTCGTCCGCGCCGGGCTTGCGGCGCGTGCTCGACGCGGAGCCGGACATCGAGGCCGTCGGCGAGGCCGCGAACGCCGAGCGCGCCGTGTTCGAGGCAATGGAGCACAAGCCCGACGTCGTGCTCATGGACGTCGTCATGCCAGGCAAGAGCGGGATCGACGGCACTGCCCGCGCTGCTGCAGGCCGCACCCGAAGCGAAGGTGCTCGTCCTGTCGATGCAGGACGACCCGCGCTACGTCGCGCGAGGCGTTCGAGGCCGGGGCGAGCGGCTACGTGCTGAAAGAGGCGGCGGACACCGAGGTGGTGGACGCCGTCCGCGCGGTCGCGGCGGGCGAGCACTACGTGCACCCTGCGCTGGGCGCACGGCTGGTCGCAGCCGAGACGGAGGAGCGAAGCCGGGCGGAGGAGGATCCGCTCTCCGACCGCGAGCGCGAGGTCTTGCGGCTGCTCGCGCTCGGCCATACGAACCAGGAGATCGCGAAGATGCTCTACATCTCGGTGCGCACGGCCGAGACGCACCGGGCGCACATCATGCAGAAGCTCCGGCTCTCCAGCCGTGCCGAGCTCGTCCGCTACGCGCTCGCTGAGGGGCTCCTGGAAGGTTGACCTTGGCTAGCCGCGTTCGAGCGCGGTGACCGTGCCGCGGAAGTAGCTCAACGCCCGGCGGGAACGCCCCGCACACCTCCGCTCGCGCCGGGAATCCGGACACCGTCGCAGCTAGACGCCGACCGCGACGCCGTAGATCGACCCGCCGAGCGCGTTCACAGCGATGAAGAGCTCGATCACGATCAGCGGTAGCGCCGACCGCCCTGCTGTGGCAGCGCGCTCATCCTGGAAAGCTCCACCGCTGCGTGCTCAGCTCACTACCGCGGCAGGCCCCTCCACGCGCGCCCGCGCCCGCCGAAAGACGAGTACGGGCCGGCGCGCCTCGTGCAGCACTCCCTGTGAGACGCTGCCGAGCAGCGCGCTCGCAACCGCACCGTGCCCGCGCGAGCCCACGACGATCAGGTCGGCGTCGATCGAGTCCGCGTAGGCGACGATCTCGTCGATCGGGTTGCCCGTCAGCAGCTCGGTCCGCATGCTGATGCCTCCCTCCGAGGCGAGCGTCGAGGCCTCCTCGAGTGCGACCCGATCGTGGGCGCTCGGCGTGTGCGGCAGCGCACCCATCATGCCGAATCCCGACGTTGGGACGGCGTCGACGGTGGGCACGACGTGGACGACGACGGTCTCGGCACTCTGCTCGGCTGCGAGCTCGAGACCAAACACCACCGCCTCGTGGGCCGAAGGCGAGCCGTCGGTGGCGATCAGGATCTTCTTCATGGTGTCCTCCTTCGGATCGGTCGATACGTCCCGATCATGCGGTGCACGGACGGCAGCGCCATCCGGCCGTTCGCCGATCCGAGCGCGGAGAACTACGGACTCGCCGTGCCGGCGGGATGGCGACGCCTACGCGGCGATCGCGATGCGCGGCCGGTAGATGTATCCTCGGGTCGCCGCCGCGCGAGTCCGAACGCGTCAGCGATCGCGGCGAGAGCGGGCTAGTTGTGGGAGGGGCCGCAGGTCCCAGCTACCAGGTCTTCGCCCGTGCTTGCCGCTCGGGCGCCCGCACGCGGACGCGCGCGTCGACGACGACGCAGCCGTCGGGGTGCGCGATCACCGGGTTCAGGTCTAGCTCGGCGACTGCAGGCAGCTCTTCGCCGAGCCGCGCGAGCCGGAGCACGAGATCGGTGAGCGCCGCGGCGTCGGCAGCCGGAGCGCCACGGAAGCCGGCGACAAGGCGGCCTGCCTTACCGCTGGTGACGAGCTCTTCAGCGTCCGCGTCCGTAAGCGGCGCGATCCGGAACGCGGCTTCGCCGATCAGCTCCGCGAGCACGCCGCCGGGCCCGAACCCGACCAGTGGCCCGAAGACGGGATCCTGCACGATGCCGGCGAGGAGCTCGGCACCGTCGAGGACCATCGGCTGGACGACCACCGTACCGTCGATCCGCTTTGCCGCCTCGCGGACGGCTGCCTCGCCCGCGAGGTCGAGCGCAACGCCGCCCAGCTCCGTCTTGTGCGCACCAGCGACCGCAGACTTGACGACGACTGGAAAGCCGAGCGCGGCTGCTGCGGCGACTGCATCCTCCGGCGTTGCAGCAACGCGTTCAGCGACCAGCGGCAAGCCGTAGGCGAGGAGGAGCTCACGGGCTTCAGCGGGGCCGAGCCACACGTCGTCGCCCGCCGCGAGCGTCAGGTCGACGACACGCTTCCCCGCCTCGCGGTCGATCCCGTCGAGCTCGGGCACCGTCCCGTGCGGCCGGCGCAACCATTCGGCGCGCTGAGCCGCGCGGCCGAGTGCTCGCGCAGCCGACTCTGGGTAGGAGAACGCGGCCACGCGCCCGTCTGCGCGGCGGAGCGCTGCCGGGATCCCCGCAGCGGACATGACAACAGCGAGGATCGGCTTCGGCTCCGGGGCTGCGCGGGCGGAACGTTCGAGCGCGTCGGCCACCTGCTCGGCCGTTGCGGTAACGGTCGGGACGAAGAGGACGACGACCGCGTCGACTTGCGGGTCTGCGAGCAGAACGGGAAGCGCCTCGGCGTACGTCGCAGCCGTGGCTCCCCCGAGCATGTCGACTGGGTTCGTGTGGCTTGCCTCCGGCGAGAGGAGATCAGCGAGCCGGGTGCGGGTGTCGCCTGCCAGCTCCGGCAGCTCGAGTCCTGCCGCCTCGCACGCGTCGGCGCAGAGGATCCCGAGCCCGCCCGCGTTCGTGAGCAAAGCGACCCGGCGACCTTTCGGCTCGGGCTGGCTGGACAGGAGCGCGGCGACGTCGATCAGCTCCTCGAGGGAGGAGGCTCGGATCACGCCGGCCTGGTGGAAGAGCGCATCGACCGCGGCCTCCGAGCCCGCGAGCGCTGCTGTGTGCGAGCTCGCCGCCCGCTGGCCGCTCGCCGTCGTCCCGCTCTTCAACGCCAGAATCGGCTTCCGCCGCGCCACGCGGCGCGCCAGTCGCCCGAACCTGCGCGGGTTCCCGAACGACTCCACATAGAGGAGGATCAGAGTGGTCGTCTCGTCGTCCTCCCACCACTCGAGGAGGTCGTTCGAGGAGACGTCGGCCTTGTTGCCGATCGAGACGAAGGCGGAGAGGCCGAGCCCGCGAGCCTCCGCAGCCTCCAGGAGCGCGAGTCCGAGCGCACCGCTCTGCGAGGAGAAGCCGATGCTGCCGCTCGGCGCCGAGCGGGCGGCGAACGTGGCGTTCAAGCTGGGAGCCGCGGACGCGATGCCGAGGCAGTTCGGGTCCGACCAGACGCGCGCCGTGAGCCCGGACCAGCGCAAGCAACTGCTCCTGGAGCTCCGCCCCCTTGCTTCCGATCTCGGCGAAGCCGGCCGAGATGACGATGAGCGCACGCACGCCCGAGCGCAGCGCCTGCTCGGCGGCCTCGAGGACGGCTCCAGCGGGGAGCGAGATCACGGCTAGGTCCACGAGCTCCGGGATCTCCTCGATGGAGGCGTACGCGCGCACGCCGGCAACAGGAACACCATCCCGGTTCACCGGGTACACCGCACCTACGAAGTCGCCGGCAAGGATGTTCCGGAAGAGCTCGCCACCAATCGAGCCGCGACGTCGAGACGCGCCGATCACGGCCACGCTGCGCGGCTCGAAGAACGGTCGCAGCGATGCGGTCACCGCCGTGTGGTCGCGCTCCTCGACGTGCTCGCGGTAGGTCTCGGTCGCCGCGATCGGGAACTGCACCTCGATCTCGCCGCCCTCGAGCTCCCGCGTCAGCTCGAAGCCGGCGGCCTCGAAGACGCCGAGCATGTTCCGGTTGTCGGGGAGCACTTCGGCCAGGAAGCGCTCGATTCCGACTGAGGCCGCACGCTCGGCGAGCTGTTCGAGGAGGCGGGTGCCGATGCCGCGGCCCTGGTTCTCGTCGGCGACGGCGAACGCCGCTTCGGCGAGGGTCGGGTCGCGCAGCCGGACGTAGTTGGCCACGGCGACCACTCGCTCGCCGCCTTCTTCGGCCAGCGCTCCCATCAGCACCCCCCGCTCGTCCCAGTCGGGTTCGAGTAGCGGCTCCACGAGCTGCGGCCCCAGCAAAGGAAAGCCGTGGAAGCGCAGATACAGGCTCCGCTCGGAGAGACTCCCGAAGAAGGCGAGCAGGCGATCGGCGTCATCCTGCCGCGGCGTGCGAAGCCGAAGCGTGCTGCCGTCTCGAAGGATGACGTCGCGGCTCTCGTCTGTCTGCGTCACGGTGTCCATCGTGTCAGCCCGGAAGCAGAAGGCGGCACCTTGGTGCCTTCTGCAGCAATCGAGCAGCTCGCGAGTTACGGCCGGAGGACGACACGCGCCTGCACGTCGCCTCGCTCGACCTCCTCGATCGCGTCGTTGACTTGCTCGAGGGGCCGCTCCTCGTAGATCACGTGCGTCTTCCCGGCGGCATGGAGCTCGAACACCTCGCGGAGGTCGAGCCGCGTACCGACAATCGAGCCGACGATCGTGATCCCGTTGAGCACCGTCTCGAAGATCGGCAGCTCGATGTGGTTCTCCGCCGGCAGCCCGACGAACACGAGCGTGCCGCCTCGCCGCAGCGAGCGGTAGGCCTGCTCGAACGGCTTAGGCGCTGCGGCCAGCGCGATCGCCGCGTCGGCGCCGCCGAGCCGCTGGATCTCCGCGGCCGGATCGGTCGTCGCAGCGTTGACCGTGAAGTCGGCGCCGAGCTCCCGCGCGAGCTGGAGCTTGTCGTCGTGGATGTCGACCGCAACGACTCTCGCTCCCGCGATCCGCGCGTACTGGAGGGCCAGATGCCCGAGCCCGCCGATGCCGAATACGGCGACGAGGTCGGACGACTTCGCACCGGAGAGCTTGACCGCCTTGTAGGTCGTGACGCCGGCGCACGTGAGCGGGGCTGCCTCGACCGGGTCGATTCCCTCAGGCACCCTCACGACGTAACGGGCGTTCGCCAGCACGAATTCGGCGAACCCTCCGTCGACCGAGTAGCCGGTGTTGCGCTGCTCGTGGCAGAGCGTCTCCCACCCGGACACGCAGTAGTCACAGATGCCGCACGCGTAGCCGAGCCACGGAATGGCGACCCGGTCGCCGACCGTGACCTCGGTGACGCCGGGCCCCGCGCTCTCGACGATGCCTACACCCTCGTGGCCCGGGATGAACGGCGGCGCCGGCTTCACGGGCCAGTCGCCGTGGGCCGCGTGGATGTCCGTGTGGCAGAGGCCGGACGCCTCGATGCGGACGACGATCTCTCCCGCCCCGGCGCTCGGCTTGGTCACCTGCTCGATCGTGAGCGGCTTGTCGAACGACTGCACGACGGCGGCCTTCATGGTCGTCGTCCCGATCGCTACCGGTGCTTCCTTCAGCAGCGTGTTGCTCATCGGATCTCCTTTCTACGGCTGCACCCATCGTTGCCACACGACCCGCCGTCGCCATCGGTGCTCACGCTGATCCTCGAAGCGCGGAAACTACGGAGCGAGAGGGGCGAACCGTCGTGGCGCTTCAGTGGGTCGCCGTTCCCTTCGGGTTGCCCACCTTGAGGAGGCCGACCTGGCCGAGGTCGACGTGGGCGAAGGCATGTGAGACAAATGGGTAGAGACCCGGCTCGTCGATCTTCACGTCGAAGACGGCGCCGCCACCTGCGGGGACACCGACGGTCTGGACGCCCTGCTGGTACTGCGTCATGTCGCCGTTGACCCAGGCGCGGTTGAAGATCGTTCCGACGACGTGGAAGTCGGTGTCGAGCGTCGGGCCTGCCGCTACGACGTAGAAGCGGACCGTCTCGCCGGGCTTCGAGGTCAGCGGATGCGTCACGTACTGGTTTGCGTAGCCGTTGAAGGTCGTCCAGTCCGGCTGCATCGCGCGAGCCTTGTCCATGTTCAGTGACGCCGGCTCGGAGACGCCGTCCCCGTTCAGGTACCACTCGCTCGCGACGAGCACGTACTCGTGATCTGCGTGCGGAAGAGGCGAAGCCGGGTCGACGACGATCGCGCCGTACATCCCGTTCGCGATGTGCGCGAGGACGGGCTTCGTTCCGCAGTGATACATGTAGACGCCCGGGTCGTTTGCGCGGAACCTGAACGTGAACGACTCGCCCGGTGCGACGTCCTTGAAGGCGACGTTCGGTGCGATACGCGCTGCATGAAAGTCGATCGAGTGCGGGATCGCGCCGCCGTTCGTCAGCGTCATCTCGACCATCTGACCCTCGCGGACGTGCACGATCGGCCCCGGCGCGCCGTGCCCGTCGAACGCCCAGGTGTTGTACTTCACGCCCGGCGCGACCTCGACGACCATGTCCTTGAGCGTCATCTGCACCTTGACTAGGTCGCCTGCAGGTACGGCGGGAAGCGCGGCGTCGGTCGCGACGTGTGCCATCGCGAGCTCTTCCGCGTTTTCGCCGGTCTTGCCGGCAAAGCTCTGGAGGGGGAGGCTGACCGCGCCCGTGTCTGCGGCTGAGTGCGAGCTGTGGTCGATCGTTGCGGACGCCGCGTTCACCTCGTCTCGAGCCTCGTCGGCCGCCTGCATCAGCACGACGGCAACGATGGCAAGGACGCCGACCGCTATCCCGAGGAACAAGGCGACGACCTTTACCAGCGCGCCTGACCCCTTCTGGGGCGCTGGTTGATAGCGCGCAGGTGTTGATGCCTGGTAACTGGCCATAGTCACTCCTCCTCGAACGTCGCGTAGTGCGCATGTCGCACGGTATGAGCTAACGAGCACTACCGCATCCGGGCGAGCCACCGACCATGCGTGCGGGTTTCCCGCAGATCAGAGCACGGTCAGCTGGAAGGCGATCATCGCGCCCGCGGACAGCACGACGGTGGTGACGACCGCCGCCGGCTGGGCCTCGCGGAACGCCTCTGGCAAGAGCTCGCGCGCAACGAGCCAGAGCATCGCGCCGGCCGCGAAGCCGAGGCCGACGGGTAGGAACGGCTCGAAGGTCTCGACGAAGAGGTATGCAGGCACCGCCATCAGCGGTTGCGGGAGGCTCGAGAACACGCTCCAACCGGCCGCTCTCGACACCGAGGTGCCGCGCGGGACGAGCACGAGGCTGATCGCAAGCCCCTCTGGGATGTTGTGCACCGCGATCGCGATCGCGATGACGACTCCGAGCGCCTCGCCCGCGCCGAACGCGACACCCACGCCGACACCCTCGGTGAACGAGTGCACCGTCATGACGCCGACGATCAGGAGCGCGCGACGGGCATCGGCACCCTGGAGTGCTCCGAGGTGGACCTGCTTGGTGTCGCGGCTGAGCAAGCGGCTCGTCAACGCGATGAAGATCGCCCCGGCGATCGCTCCGAGCACCATGCGGTCAGGCCCGTAGTTGGCTCCCTCGTATGCCAGCCCCACGCTCGCGCCGATCATGAAGCCCGAGGCGAGCGCGTTCGCGAGCCCGAGCCACAGCCGCCCCGGCCTGCGCACGAGCAGAAAGGGGAGCGCTCCCAGTCCTGTCGCGAGGGCAGTGACGAGCGCGGCGACGAAGACGAAGAGCGCGCTCATGGATCGAGAGTCTTATCCCGGACGCTCCGGTCCGGTGCACGGAAGCTGCCCGTGTCCAGCGGTCTCAGTCGAGGAGAGGCGGCTTTCGCCGCCTCTCCTTCGTGCTCCGGGAGGTCGGAGCTCTGCTCGATCCAGGATCTCCCGCGTTCCCGGGCCAGCGTCTTGGCTCCCGCGCTTACGTGCCGAGCGCCTCCTTCCTAGGGACGTATCGGCCGAAGACCGCAAACGCGAGGATGACGAGGCCTATTCCCGTCAGGATCAGCGCCACCCCGACGACGATGCTGAAGATCGAGATCTGCTCGGCCATGTATGACACGTTCAGCGCGGTCGCGAGGGCCGTCTCCGTGATCCAGGTATTCCTTGCCCCGTTCGAGATCGGATTGCCGCTCTCGTCCTTCGCGGCGGCAGCTTCGTCGCTCGTGCCCGCTGGATCATCGGGTGTCGCTGCCGACTGAAAGCGCCCCATCTGCGCATAGCTCAGGCCGCCTGAGGCCTCGAGCGCGTGGATCCGCATGTACTGCGCGAAGCAGCGTGCCTCGCCACCGGTGTCGATGGTCTCGTCGACGACATCGCAGGTTGGAAGCTTGATGGTCGCCGGAAGCCCCGCCTCGCTCGCCGCCGTCTGAATCTCGGCGGGCGCCATGTCCGATCCGCCGACGATGTACTCCTTGCTGAGTTCGTTGCCGACTGTCTGGTACCCGTTGATCCCCATGTAGAGGGCGACCGCGCCGAACACGATCAGCACCGCGCCCGAGATGAACCCGCCGATCTCCCAAACTCTTCTGCCCTTCATCGCTCTACCTCCCGATCGATTTCTGCGTGCTCTGGGGAGCAGCCTCGACGACCGAGCGGTCCGGGCCATCGGGAGAAGCGCACCGACGTGGTGCGGAGAACTACGGAACCGCAATGTGTCCTTCGGGGCGATCCAGGCTCAGAGTCCGAGCCCGATTCCCGTGCCGAACGGCGCCCCGGAGCGAAGGACATCACGCATGCCGATCAACCCAATTGGCCGTTCGCCCTCGACGACCGGCAGGTGGTTGATCCCGTACTCGCGCATGAGCGTCGCGGCCGCGGAGAGCGTCGTGCCCAACGAGATCGTGACCGGCTCGGCGGTCATCCACTGCCGCACCCGCGCCTCGCTCGGGTGCGCCCTTGCCGCGGATGCCCGCAGGAGGTCGGCTCTCGTCAGGATGCCGATAAGGCGCCCGTACTCGGCGACGGCGGCCGCGGCGCCGTCCTGCTCGAGCAGCCTCTCGGCGACCTCCCCAAGGGTGTCCTCCGGAGCGACGACGAGCGGATTCGGTGACATGAAGTCGTCGACCCTCTCGCCCTCCGCGCCGTCTTCGTACTCGAGCCGCAGCTCAATCTGCGCGGCCTCCGGATCGAGCTCGATCTCGACCGGCAGAGTTCCGGGCGAGTCGGCCGGGACCTCGGGCGGTGCCTCGATCTCAGCGATCGAGGCGAGGAACGGGGCGAGGTAGCGACCGACGATCTTCGCCGGAGGCCACCAGAGAGGCTCTGGCCCTGCCATTGGCTCTTGCTCCGGATCTCCTGTCACCTCGCGGCGAAGGTAGCGGGGCTCGCCTCCCGTGAGCAGTAGTCCTCGGAGAACGGGGCGGAACCGCTGCGGCGTGACATCGGCTCCCGCCGCGGCGGCAATCGCCTCGGCGGCCACGTCGGCCTGCTGCGTGGCGATACCTCCCTGCTTGACGGTGAAGCTCGTGATGTCCCCCGCGGCGAAGATGTCCTCGAGGCCGTGGACCCGGCAATGCGCGTCGACGGATACGAAGCCGTGCACGGTCTGAGGCAGCCCGTCGATGGGTGCTCCGATAAGGCGTGGGAGTGCGACGACGCGCTCGGCCGGAATGCTGCCCTGCGGGATCAGCCGGAGCTCACCGTCTGCGACCTCTCCCACGTATGCTCCGGCCCGAACGGAGACCCCGCGCTCGGCGAGGAGCTTTCGCACAGCCTTGCTCGCGGGCGGCCCGAACAGCTGCAGCGGCTCGTACTCGGGGGTTACCACCGTCAACGCGACCTTCCGGGTCCCACGCGCTTCCAGGTGCGCGGCTGTCAGAAGAGCGAGCTCGTATGCGGGTAGCGACCAGACCGCGCCCCACGGGATCGCGAACGCGACCGAGCGGACGCCTCCACCTGCGATCTCCTCCAGCAGGTGCTCGATCATTTCGATGTCCGCGGGGCCGCGGAAGGTGAGCGCGCCGGGTATCGCCGGAATCGCCACCGCTCCACAGGCGATGAGGAGCACGTCGTACTCGATCTGGGTGTTCTTGGAGGTGTGCGCGATATGGCGCCAGGCGTCGACGCCGGTGAGAGCACCTGGCGTGAGGCCGGCGCCGATGTCGCGAGCGAGGCCGTCGAGCTCGAGGCGCAGGACCTCGCCGAGCTTGAAGGGCGCCGCGACCGCCAGCGGGCGGTACCAGAAGTGCGGCTCGGGGGCGAGGAGCTCGACGCTCACGCGATCCTCGGCAAGGTCCCGGAGCGCGAGCGCGGCCTCGAGCGCCGCGACGCCTCCGCCCGCGATCAGAACGCGCGTTGGAACGCCTCTTTTCATGACGCTCTCCTTCGTTCGACGCACCGAGCGTCGCATCCGGGCGCGGTCCCGACATCAGGGGTCGCCGCTGACAGGTTTCGGACTACTACGGATCGGGGCAGCGAACGGTCTCGTGCCCGAAAGACGCGCGACACTTCGCCCGTTGTCGGCGACGCTGCGCGCCGACGTTCGGCCTATCGACCCGCGCCGTCGCGAGCCGCTGTTCGGGGCCGAGCGCCTCGAGCTGCTCGTGCATACCGCGGCCGAGCTGCGCGAGCTCATCGGCGGCCGCCGGGTGGTGAACATCAACTCGACTGCAACCGGAGGCGGTGTGGCCGAGATGCTGGCGACGCTCATCGGCTACGTCCGCGGTGCGGGTATTCTCCGCAGGCGAAGAGACAGGCCCGGACGAGGCCTAGGATTCAGGAAGACGTCGCCGTGTCCGAGGGAGCGCCGACCGCAGCCTCTGACGCTCGTGGGCGCAGATAGACGAACCAGTAGACCGCGCCGACCATCACCGCACCGCCCACGATGTTCCCGATCGTCACAGGGAGCAGGTTGTCGGCGAAGAAGCTCTGCCAGGTAAGGCCGGAGAGATCAGGTACAGGATCGAGGCTCGCTACGAACGCGTCGTCGGTCTTGATCAAGAGCCCGATCGAGATGAAGTACATGTTCGCGACCGAGTGCTCGAAGCCGGCGGCGACGAAGGCCGCAATCGGCGGGATGATCGCGAGGATCTTGTCCGTCGTCGTGTGCGCCCCGTAGGTCAGCCAGATGGCGAGACAGACGAGGGCGTTGCAGAGCATCCCGAGCGCGACCGCCTCGACGAAGCCGAGGCTCGTTTTCGCAGACGCGATCGAGAGCGCCGTCTGCCCGACCGCGCCGTCGCCGAACGTGTACTGCTCGGAGAAGTAGAGGAGGAGGGCGGTCCCGATCGCGCCGACGAAGTTCCCGATCCAGACGATCGTCCAGTTGCCGAGCAGCCGAGCCGAGGAGATGCGACGGCTCGCCCACGCCATCACGATCAGGTTGTTGCCGGTGAACAGCTCGGCGCCGGCGACGACGACGAGGATGAGGCCGAGCGAAAACGTCACCCCGGCGAGCAGGCGCACGACTCCGTAGGACAACGCACTCCCGCCAGCCGCGACGGTCGTGGCGAAGATTGCGCCCAGGGCGATGAAGGCGCCGGCGAGCACGGCGAGCACGAACACGTCGAGCCGGGCCATACGCGCTTTCGCGACGCCGACCGTCTCAGCCTTGTGGGCAACATCACCAGGCGGAAGCGCATCGAGCCCGCTGGGCGTGAACGTCGTGTTCATCAGGACTCCTTCCGGTCGACTCGCGTGCTGAGCCCAAGATCGTTCTCCACGATCGCCGCCGCGTCAGCGATCAGCCGGAGCCTTGATGTGGAGAAGTACGGGCGCAGCGCCGGCCCTTCCCGAATTCCAGACAGCATTCGCTCAGGCGGCCGCAGAGGCGCGCAATCTACCCTCGCCCAACGCGAGTTGTTCGCGGCGGGCCACCACGAGTCCCGCGTCCCAGCCGGGGGCACGGCCATTCGCCGGCGGCCTGATTCCCTTGGTCGGCAACCCCGTGGAAGCGAGCAGCCACGAGATCACTGAGTTGGAATTCCACATCTCGCCTGTGCCGAGCTCGTCTCGGCCCCAGACAGGGGTCGGCACGAGCGGGACGAGGTCGAGGAGACGACGCGCCAGGCGTTCGTCGTCGCTCAGGCGCTGCGGACTCTCGACCGCTTCAGCAACGTCGGGGATCACGCCGTTGCGCCAGCGGCGTACTTCGTAGCGGAAGAGCCGGAGGCGACCTACCCACCGCGCTCCGACATGCCCCTGCGCAACGACGCCTCGGGCCGTGGTGGATTCGGCCTGAAGGGGTGCTTGCTCGATAACGAAGCGCCCCTCCGGGACACGAACCTCGAGCGCCGAGTGATAGAGATCGCACGCCGGCCGCCGCTCCAAGCGTGCCACGATCGCCTCGAAGATCCGTCCGTTGAGCCGAACCGAGTGCCCACCAGCACCGAGCGGCAGCCAGTAGAGATCGATGCCACCTTCCATGTCCTCGCCTCCTTCTGCAATCAGTTTGGCGGCCTGGAGCCCTCGCATCGTCCGAAGCAGACCACACGCACCATGCGGAGAACTACCGCTCACGCAGGAGACCGTGCGGGCAGACTCCGCCTATGAGACTGCGCACAGCTGTCATTGCGCTCACCGGGCTCGGCATGCTCTACAGACTGTTCCTACGTGAGCCGATCCTCACCTGGGGAGCGACGCAAGCGGAAGCTGCTGCCAGGCTGCCAGGCGACGAGTTGCTCGAGGAAGCCGACGGGATCGCGACGCGCGCGATAGAAATCGACGCGCCTCCTGCAGCGGTATGGCCTTGGATCGTGCAGATCGGCCCATCGCCGCGCGGCGGTGCGTACACGTACGACTGGATCGAAAACCTACTCGGTCTAAACATGCACAGCGTCGACCATGTCCTGCCCGAGTTTCAGCATCCTCAGGTCGGCGAGACCATCGGCTACGGATCGAATCGAATGCGTCTCGAGCGCGTGGAGCCGGAGCACACGCTCGCGTGGCGCTCCGAGGACGGTAACTGGGTCTGGACGTTCATACTCGAGTCACGCGACGGCTCGACGCGACTGATCAGTCGCAACCGCTTCCGCTTGCCGACCCTCGCTGCCCGTCTCGGCATGGTTCCAATGGAGCCCGCCTCGCTTGTCATGGAGCGGAAGATGCTGCTCGGGATCAAACGGCGGGCCGAGAGGCTGTATCGCCACTGAGCGGCGCCGCCGACGAGCGACTTGTGGTTACGCATGGTGCCTCAGGACATGGTGCTGTTGATGCGCCACCACGCTGCAAGCGCTTGCGCGCAATCGCCGAAATGCCGCGACTCGCAGGGGTTCGATGCGGCCGGCAGGATTCGAACCTGCGACCCGCGGATTAGAAGGTCGCGCCGAAGGTTTCGAGCGAAGACGGCAGAAGCCGCGCAAAGCCCTATGAACACTGGCTCTGCGGCCGATCGCGCGAGCTTGCCCCGCATGGCTACGGAGGGTTCTTCGGGCACGTTTGGGGCATGAATGGGGCACGCCGCGTGGGCGTTTGCGGGCTTAGCCCGCGACCTCCGGCTCCGAAGCGAAGAAGGCCCGCCGGAGCGGGCCTTCGTTCCAGTCTGCACGCGCCCTAGCACGGTGGTCAGGAAAGGTCGCGGCGGCCGGGGCGGGAGCAGGGGCAGCTCGCGCTGCGCCCCGCAATTTCCCCGTTCTTACGCCGCTGCCTTTGCGCCAACCTCGGCAAGCCGCTTGCCGATGACCTGCATCTTCCTGAGAGCTGCCTTCTCTTCGTCGAGGTTTTCGGTCAGCAACTTTGCGACCTCGTCCTCGCCCATCGCGTCGGCCATCGTCACAAGACCCTCGTATGCGGCGATCTCGTAGTGCTCGGTGCGCGCGCCCGCGCCCGTGAGGAACGCGTCAAGGACTTCCTGCGACGGTGACTCGTTGGCAACGAAGTCGTCGTGCTCCTGCTTGATTCCCTCGATGCCTGGGCACTTTTCGGCCTTCGCCTGCTCACCCAGGGCCTCGAATGCCTGCTCCACGTTCTTCACGTGCTGGCGTGTCTCTTCGAGATGGTCAGCGAACCCCTTCGCGAGTTCCTCATCGGAAGCCTCCTCCTGAAGCTTGGGAAGAGCCTTCACGCAGAGTCCGCTCGGCGTAGAGAACGTCGCCGAGCTCGTGCAAGAACAGTTCGCGCGGGTCACTCATCTGTGTAGTAGTCATCACTTCTCCTCGTGTGGGGAGTTGGGGGTGGACCAGCAACCTGCTGATCCACCCCATGGTCGTTCGGTAGTCCTGCTGGCGCTACGCAGGCTCCTGGAGTAGGGGAAGACTTGACCTGCTCAGGCTTGCAGCGCGCGATCGTTGTTCCTATCGACGACCACGCGGTAGATCGCGAGCAGGATGATCGAGCCGACAATGGCCGTCAGCCACGTCGAGATGTCGAAGAACTCGTCGAGCGGATGCGCGCCGAAGAGTGCAGCGGCGAGAAAGCCGCCGACGAGCGCACCGACGATCCCGATGACCGCCGTAACGATGTATCCGCCGGGATCCTTGCCGGGCATGATCGCCTTCGCGATCAGGCCAGCAAGCAAACCGAGGATGATGAACGCGATGATTCCCATTACCGTCCTTTATCTCGTGTGGGGTATCCGATTAGTCTCTGAAATGAACAGACCCGGGCGAGCAGTAGACGCGGAATTCTCTCTGCTCGTCACCTTCCGACAACTACTTGGCCGCGGCCTTCTTGCACCTTGTCCTGCAGGCTCTCGGACAACGCCTCACCCTCTTCGCGACCGAGTTCCTTCACGGTCTCGACGGCTGTGGCGCCGGCCTCCTGCACGACATCTTTCCCGCGCTCGAACGCTTCCCGTCCCGCGTCCGCCGCCGTCGCTTTCACATCGTCGGCCATTGGCCCGATCCGCTCGTCTTCCATCCGAGTGGAGGGCGCGAGTAGGCCAGCGATGAAACCGACCGCTGCACCGCCAATCGCTAGTCCGACTGGGTTCCTTTCTGCCAGCCGCTTCATGCGATTCATGCTCTGACTGACCTCGGCACCGTCGGGCGTGATCTCGCCTGCCTTCGACGTGACCCCGCTCACCGTCGAGACTACGGCGTCCCTTTTCTCCCCGATCCAGTCCTTTGTCCTGGTCGGCACGTCAGCCTTGTACGCAAGCGCGTCAGCAGTCTCGCTCAGCTGGTCGCGGGTCTGCTCGATCTCGCTCTTCAGCCGGTCTGATGTTTGAGCCATGCCACATCCTCCTTCACCGATTCGATTGTCTTTTCGGGCACAGGCGTGCCCACGTCCTGGATCTTGTTGCGGCCATACAGCGCCAGAGGCACCGCCACGAGCGCCCATAGCCCGGCAACACACAGCGCGGCCGCCCAATTGGGCATCAAGCCATCGAGCGCGAGGATGAGGAACCCCGTGAACGTACCCAGAGCGAGAAGGCCAGCCACTCCCGCCGCGATGAGTACTCCGACGCCCGCCCCGGCCTTCTTTCCCTTCTCGGCCAACTCGGCCTTCGCGAGCTCGAGGTTCTCGTTCAGCTCGACCTTCACGAGTTCGATCTCCTGGTGAACCAGGTTGTTCGCCTGATGCGTGAGATCCTTGACCAGTTGGACGGTCGAGCGCTGACGAATGACGGCGCCGTCGATGATCGTCATCTACGTGCTCCCCCCGCTCGTCAAGCTTCGCATCGAAGGCGAGTAGCCGCTGCCGTTGCTGTGCGCCCCCTCGTAGCGGCGGTTGCCCGAGGCCTTCACGAATCGTGAGGCCAGGAATCCCGCCAAGGCGCCGGCGCCCGCCGTGAGCCAAGGACGCCTTCGGGCGAATCCCTCGATGTCGCCCAGGATCCGGTCGGCCTCCGCGGACTGCAGATAACCGCCTACATCCTCGGCGCGCCGAGCGACTTCCTCGACGGCCCGTGCCGGCACATCCTTGCCTTCACTGCGCAGCTGGTTGACCGCCGACTGGAGGGTCTTTCCGATCGACTGCAGCTGCTCGCCCGCCTGGGTGGAGCGCTGGTCGAGCTGCTCACGGATCTGGAAGGTTGCCTCTCCGCCCAGCTCATGGGCCTTGGACGTGATCTGCTCCTGGGCCGTGGAGACGAGCTCCTCGCCCTTGTCCTTCACTTCTGCTGCAGCCCCACTCGGGTGGCTGCCACTCGTTTCAGTCGCCATGCGCCTTTTCTCCTTTGGTCTGAGTTCTTGGACACCGCTGTGCGACGTTGCTTCGTCGCGGAGCGATGCGCTGCAGGCTTGTCGTGGATGGGGCTGTGCTCGGGGCGAGGGGCCCCGAGCACAGCCGTCACTGGCGTGCGTCTAGCGGTTGTTGAGCGGGTCCTCGCCGCCGGCGTACTTGGTGCCCGATTTTGCGAGGCCGCGGCTGATCATGTAGCCGATCCCGACCGCGGCGACGAGTGTCCAGGCGCGGACATCGTCGAGTGAGTCGGAGATTGCCGAGGCAGCCAGGATGGCCACGATGAGGCCGGCCATCGCCCAGAACTCGGTGGTCTTCAGCGAGTGCTTGGTTTCGTCGGTGGTGCGATCGCCGACGTAGGCCGGTGTCTTCGTGCGCGCCCGCTCAGTGGTTTCCATTGTTGCCATTGCTGTTCCTCCTCTTGAGGGTCGTATGAGGCGGAGGACTCAGACGAGTCCTGTCGCTACTTGCCGTGCATGGAGCGATGGTCCTTGGCTCGTCGTCCAGTCGCCTGATTGCGAGAAGACGATCGAAGCCCGTCGCCTCGAACGCAGTCATCGGCGTCTGCGACCCGACGAGGACGAGCAGCTCGCCACCGGCGGCCTGCTGGCGTCGGCTCGCGCCGAGGAGCACGCCGAGTGTGGCCACGTCGATGAAAGTGACCTTGCGAAGGTCGACAGTCAGGTTGCGCACTCCTGCCAACGCGTCTCGGATCGCCGGGGCGCGGAAGAGGTCGAGCTCGCCAGCGAGGACGAGCACCGCTGATTCGCTCCCGTACCGCTCGAGGGCCAGCGAAAAGTCGTCTTGGACCGTTCGGGCTTGCGGCAATTCGCTCTCGAGCACCTCAGCCGGCCCCCAGCCCGCAGCACCTGGCTCGGGCGGAGCGGTGTTGATTTGTTCACTCAGCACGCTTGCCACCATAGCTCGGTCCTGATGAACTACGGCCGATCTGATGAGGTATTTGATGAGGTACTTGCGAAATTATGATAAAAAATACCGCGTGGCGTTGGAAGTACTGATGAAGTACGATGCTCGTATGCAGCACGGCGAGCTCGCGATCTACAGCATTGGCGCCGTTGAGCGAATGCTCGACGTCCCGGCCGCGACGATCCGAAACTGGGAAGAGCGCTATGGGCTCGTGAAGCCCGAGCGCAGCGACGGCGGCCATCGGCTCTATACACGCGGACAGGTCGAGCAGCTTCGCTTCGTCAAGGAGGGACTCGATCGAGGGCTGCAGCCCGCGGAGGCCCATCGCCTGCTCGGCGAGCAGCTCGCCCGCAGCAGCGCTGTTCTGTCAACGGATGCGAAGGAGCAGGCACCTCGCCTTCTGATCCTGCTCGCCGAGCGTGATCCGTACGCGGCCGAGTTCGCCGAGTTCTTCCTCCAGACCGAGGGCTACGAGGTGGCTCTTGCCCTCGATGCCGATGACGCGGCGCTCAAGCTCGAGGCACGCCTACCTCAGCTTGCGGTCATCGAGCTGCTCATCTCAGGCGGTACGGGCGCCGATCTGTGCCAGCGTCTGAAGGAAGCCGGAGTGCCTGCGTGCCTGGTGATCTCCACACTCGACGCGCGCGACCAGGCGCTCGCAGCAGGCGCCGACGCCTTTCTGCGGAAGCCACTCGATCCGCTGCAGTTCGTCTCGACCGTCAAGGACTTGCTCGGGAAGAGCGCTTTCCTGCAAGGCGCGACATCGCCATGAGCGAGCGTCTCCTGAGCGGCCATTCCCGCCTCGACGGCGTGCTCGGGGGCGGCCTCCCGGTGGACGCAATCAACATGCTCATCGGGCTTCCGGGAACCGGCAAGACGATCCTCGCTCAGCAATACCTATTCGCGAACGCGACGATCGAGCGGCCCGGCTTGTACCTCGCCACGGTGTCGGAACCATTCGACAAGATCCTCCGCTACGGCCAGAGCCTCCGCTTCTTCGACCCTGGAGCGGTCGGCAACTCGGTCTTCTACGAGGACGTCGGCCCGGCTCTCAACGAGCGTGGCCTCGCCGGCGTCCTCGAGCAGGTGACCGCGCTGATCAAGGAGCGCCGCCCGGGAATTATCGTGATCGACAGCTTCAAGGCACTCTCTGCCTACGCGGAGGCTGCCGAGTTTCGCCGCTTCCTGCACGACTTCGCCGGCCACCTGTCCGCCTTCCCGGCCTCGTCGTTTTGGGTCGGCGAGTACGGCGAAGACGAGATCGCCGTGGCACCCGAATTCGCGGTCGCCGACGCCATCATCAGCCTCTCCACGACGCGAGCGTCCGAGCGCGAGACGCGTTCCCTCCGCGTCCTCAAGCTACGGGGTAGCGAATTCGCTCCCGGCCAGCACGCCTACCGCCTCTCGGCCAACGGGATCGACGTCTTCCCGCGGCTGGCCGACCAGATTGACATGACCAGCTACCCGCTCGACGGAGCCAGGCACTCATCCGGAATCGCCGCCCTCGACGACATGCTCGCCGACGGTTACTGGCCCGGCGCCTCCACGCTCTGCGCTGGCCCCTCGGGCTGCGGCAAGACCCTGATGGGCCTGCACTTCATCTTCAACGGCGTCCGTCAGGGCGACCCCGGTGTGCTGGCAACGCTCCAGGAACACCCGACCCAGCTCGCGCGGATTGTCGAGGGGTTCGGGTGGTCGGTTGACGAGGAGGGCGTCGAGGCGATGTACCGCTCGCCTGTCGACATGTACATCGACGAGTGGGTCTACGACCTCCTCGAGACGGTGGAGCGCACCGGAGCACGCCGTGTCCTCATCGATAGTCTCACCGATCTCAAGCTCGCCTCGCCGGATGAGATCCGGTTTCGCGAATACATGTACTCGCTCGTCCAGCGCCTCTCCCGCCAGGGAGTCAGCGTGTTCATGACCTCGGAGCTACCAGACCTCTTTCACGTGAGGCGACTCTCCGAGTTCGGCGTCTCACACCTCTCCGACAACGTCGTGCTCCTCCAATACACCCGCGACCAAGCGACCGTTCGGCGCGCCCTCACCGTCTTGAAGACGCGCGCAAGCCGACACGAACCGGAAACCCGCGAGTTCAGAATCACTCCCGAAGGGATCGTGCTCGGTGACCCGTTCACCCCTGCACAAAGGTTCGACTAGCACGGACCGCGCGACAGGTAGGCGGACGAGCGCGCACGTGCACGTCACCGACCTGCTGCTGCTGGAGGAACTCCATGCCCACTTGCCGGTCGGCTTGCTCGTCAACGACGCCGACACGCTCGAGATCCTCTACGCCAACCCCCCACTGCCGGGTTTCGCCGGTCACGACCTGCCGCTCGATCAGCTGATCCAATCCCACAAGGACGAACGCCAGCCGCACCGCCAAGCAGATGAACTGGCGGCACTCGTCGCAGATGTAGCTGCGACCGGAAGGCCGCGTCACCTACGCGAGTTCCGTCACGACTCCCCAGGGCAGGAGCCGAACTGGTGGAGCGCAACCCTCCGTCGCATCGACACCGACCGCTGGGGCCCCGTCGTAGTCACGGTCGCGGTCGACACCACCGACCAGGTTCGCGCTCGGCATCTCCTGGCGGAGCGCGAACGGCGGCGCGTGGCCCTGCTGCAAGAGATCGCCTCCGTTCCCGGCCACAACCTCGTCTCCTCCCTCCAGCACGTTGCCGATGCCCTTGCCCCCGCCCTACAAGCCGACGTAGCCACGATCCGACTGCTCGGCGCAGATGACAAGCTCCACCTCGTCGCCGCTAGCGGCCTTCGACCCGCCGAGACTCGACGCCTCGCACTGGACCCGATCACCCTGCGCCGGCTCGAAACGATGATCGAAAGCGGACCGCCGACAGCCCTCGGATCGCTCGGCCTCCATTGGGTCGAGGTGCGGTGGCTCGAGCCCGGCGGCAAACGGATCGGGATTCTGACGATCGGTGCGCGCAGCAAGCGGCGTCCGCCCGAGGACGACCTCACGCTGCTAAACGCCGCATCAGTGCAACTCGGCCACGCCCTGGAAAACATCGAGCGGAACCCGCAGTTCCTTCGAAGCCGTTCTCTCGAGGTGGCTCGACTGAACGCGGACGAAGGCGAGGCTGCGCAAGCCAGGAGCGCCGACCTCCGCCCACGCGAGCTCGCGATTCTCCGCCTCTACGACGAAGGCTTACGAACAGATCAGATCGCTGAACTCCTCGTTCTGTCGCCGCACACGGTCCGGACACACGTTAGGAACGTTCGCCGCCGCCTTGGTGTCAGTTCCCGAGCCGAGGCAGTCGACCTTCTAAAAGCTGCCGAGGCCGATCCCTCTGTGTGACCGACGGAAGACTCGAGCAGCGCCATTGCCATTCCGAATCGGACGACCTACGGCAAGCGCTCTAGCCTCGTTTCCGAGGTGCGCGAAAGGGTACGCCCTCTGAACGCAGTGCAGCTCTCCAAGTTCCTCATCCATGTGAAGTCGAGCCTGTGGTTCGTCCCGGTTCTCTGCGTTCTGGCGGGCGTGCTGCTCTCCCTCGGGACAATCGCGCTCGACCGATACTTCGACTACGAGGCGGTTCCAGGCGCACTCGCCGTCGGGCCGGATGCCGCGGTCGTGATCCTGGCCACCATTGCCGGCTCGATGGTCAGCCTGGCCGCGCTCGTGCTCACGATCACGATGGTCGTCGTCCAGCTGGCGATGGGTCAGTTCTCGCCGCGGATTGTGCAACGCATCCTGCGAGACAAGCCGAGCCAGCTCGCGATCGGGCTCTTCGTCGCGACGTTCGTGCACTCGATCCTCGCGGTCCGCGAGGTCGTCAACAACGGCGACGGCACGGGACAGGTGCCCGGAATCTCGTTGCTAACCGCCTTCCTGCTCGTTCTCGTGAGCATCGCGGTGCTCGTCATATACGTCCACCACATCGGCCAGGCGCTCCGCGTCTCCGCGTTGATCGAGCTCGTCGGGAAGGAGACGCGCAAGCTCCTCGATCGCAAGTACCCGGATGCAGGCGTTGCTCTCGAGACCGAGCCGGGATCACCGACGGTGGTTGCGGCTCGCAAGTCCGGCGTCGTCACGAAGATCGGCTCGGAGGAGCTGGTCGAAGAGGCGCAGCGAGTCGATTGCGTGCTTGAGCTCGTTCCCGCCCTCGGGGAGTTCGTACCCTCGGGCGCGCCGCTTTTCCGCGTCCACGGTGAGATGGCCGGCCTCGACGAGGATCGGCTTCACGCCGCGCTCATCCTCGCGCTGGAGCCCACACTCGATGAGGACGTCGCGTACGGAATCCGACTCCTCGTCGACATCGCGGAGCGCTCGCTTGCGGACTCACCGTTCCAGGATCCGACCACAGCCGTTCAGGCCATCGACCGGCTCCACGACTTGCTGAGGCAGCTAGCGCGCCGTCCGATTCCGGACGGTCTCCATCGCGACGAGGAGGGCGAGGTTCGGCTTGCCGTGTTCGCGATGAACTGGGACGCATACGTCCATCTCGCGTTCGACGAGATCCGCCTCGCCGGCGCCGGCTCGCCACAGGTCACCCGCCGGCTCAAGGCCGCGCTCGTCGATCTCAAGTCGTTGGCGCTGCCGAATCGCGTCGCGGTGCTGGAGGAACAGCTCGACCTCCTCGCGACAGCGACGCAGACGGCTATGGAGGACGAACGGGACGCCGAGATGGCGCTCCGCGAAGACCGCGAGGGAATCGGCGCGGCGGTCGCTCTCGAGGGACGCTAGGCGCTTTCGGGAAACGGCGGGAGCGCACGGCGTGCTCTGAGTGCGGGGATCCAGCGTCTCCTAACCGCTACCGAACTCGTCGGTCGTGTACTGGGGAGCGCGGCGTGCCAAGGGTCACGCGGCGCTGCCTGACTGCCTGACGCCTCAAGCGAACGCTCTTGCTACGGCACTCAGCCGTAGCGCCTCGAGCTCAGCACCTTGTGTTCGCACCCGGGAACTCTCCTTGCCACACGTTCATCCGGTGCTCGCCGTTGGGCTCGAGTTCGTCGCCCCATGGGAAAACCTGCTGTGTGCCCAGCCCGACCCTGAGATGCCTCACGATCCTCGTCCTTGCAGCCGCGATCGCGTCAGTGAGCGAGCGTTTTAGGCTCGACCGGCGAACAGGGCCACGGTTCCGACAACCTCAATCTCGATGTCCGTCAGCTCGGACGCAAGCCCTCGCTCGAGCCCCCGCTCGTCGTCCTTCAGGTTCGAGAAGATCCCCTTTTGGTTGTAAAGGCGCATTAGACGGCGTCCGAGCAGGTTGTGGGCGACGCCGCTGCCGAGAATCGTGCTTCCGAAGAGGACACCGCCCGAGGCGAGGTAGGGACGGAGGTTCGACGCCACAGTCGTGGCCTTCCACTCCAGTTCGCCGGGAAGGCAGTGGAAGAGGAAGTTCGCCCCGATCGAGTCGAAGTGCGAGTCGCCGAGGTCGACTGGATCCAACACGTTCGCCTGAACCGTCGCGGGCGCATAGCGGCGGATCCTGTCGGACGCCGTCGACAGTGAGTTCTCGTTCAGGTCGAGCAGAGTGATCTGCGGACTCTCGACCGGCCAGCGGCAGTGGTCGAGAAACCACCCGGTGCCGACCCCCACGTCGAGGTGGCGCGCGCCGACGTGACTCTCGTACCGCTCGAGCATCTTGGCGCTGCGACATCGCCACACGAAGCGGTTCGAGAACCCGAGGACGAAGAGGTCGTAGACGCGCAGCGTGAACGGCGTGTAGACGCGCTGGCCGGCCTCGACTTCGTCCGCTCGCGGCTCCTCGTCGGCCATTCTCAAACCCTACGCTCGAAGGTAACGCTGTACGGCACCACGGCTGCCTCCTCGCCCCAGTCCAGCCTAATTCAGTGCCGCGGAAGGCGCTTCCGGCTCAGTGAACGCCGCAAAGCGAGTGAAGCCTGCGAACAGGGGCTCCACGACGACAGCGCCGCGCCCCAACATCTGGGCCTTCTCATGCGACTGTTTCAGCACTTTCTCGCTTGGCTCGCCGTAGATGTGGATCGCCGAGAGCGTGACGAGCTCCGCTAGCCGGCGAAAGAGGGGTCCCGCCACCTCCATGTGGTACTCGAAAGATGCGGAGTCGGGATGTGCGTGCACGACGGTCATCCTGGTTCCCTCGTCGTTGAAGTAGACGTTGTAGGCGATGATCCGTGGCTCCTTCGCCTCGACGAAGTCGGTCAGCTCTTTCATGCCCGCCTTCAGCTCTTCGAGCGCTCCCTCACGAACGTTCGAAGTGTCGACATACAGAATCGGGTCCGACGTGGTCAAGGCATCTCGCAACGACTTTGTTCGATACAGAGCCGGATGTCCGAGCCGACCGCCCGGCGCCAACGCCGGGCGGTCGGAACTCGTCCTCCGGCTAGCGAGGGATCAGCACCTGGTTGAGGGCATGAATGACGCCGTTCGACGCATTCACGTCCGTCTTCACCACCCGCGCGCCACCGACGAAGACATTGCCTCCGACGACGCGAATTCGGACGGTCTGTCCGTTGAGGGTCTTGGCCGAACGCAGCTTGACCACCTTCGCCGCAGGGACCTTGCCGGCGATCACGTGGTACAGGAGGACCGACCTGAGCTTCGCCCGGTCGGCGCCGAGCGCCGCGAGGGTCGACTTGGGCACTTTCGCGAACGCCGCGTCGGTCGGGGCGAGGACGGTGAACGGCCCCTTGGCCTGTAGCGCTCCAATGAGGCCCGCTCTCTTCAGCAGCGAGGCGAGCGTCGTGAACTGGCCGGCACTCACTGCCGTCGAGACGACGTCCCCCTCCTTGCGGGTGTCCGCGGAGGCAGACGTTCCCAGCGCAGCAGCGGTGACCGCCGCGACAGCGAGGAGCGCGAGGATGAAGCGTGATTTTCTCATGTCTATGGTCCTTTCTCGTGTGTGTGCGGTTTGTGTTCGGGTCAGTGCGAGGCCGATGAGGCCCTCGCAGGGCGAGTGGCGGCAGCCGAACGCCGACTCGCCAGCGAAACGACGCCGTAGACGCCCGCCAGCCCGACGAGCCCATAGACGATCCGGCTCGCCACGTTCGTCTCGCCGAACTGCATGCCAAAGACCGTCGCGACGAGGTCGAACTCGGCGATTGCCACGAGACCCCAGTTGAGCGCGCCGATCAGCACGAGTACGGCAGCGAGCAGGTCGATTTTCTTCATTATTGTCCACCTCCTGTCCAGGTTTCGTTCAGAGCCAGCACCGTACCAGCGGCCGAGTCCTCTTGTCAAGGTTTCGTCCAGATTCTGTATAGTCGAGGCATGTCGGAGCCATCGCAGCTGCGGATCGGCGAGCTGAGCCGGCGCTCGGGAGTGAGCCCCGAGCTACTTCGTGCATGGGAGCGCCGATACGGCTTGCTCGATCCCATCCGCTCGCCCGGAGGTCTCCGCCTCTATTCGCTGTCCGATCTCGAGCGCGTACACGTCATGCAGCAGCACCTGGCGGACGGGCTGGCTGCCGCCGAGGCTGCCGCTGCGGCGGTGCAGACCCCCGGCGAACGCACGACAGCCGGCTCCGCTCGTGGGTCGTCGGTGGCCGCCCTCGACCAGCTCGCAGCCGCACTCGAAGGGTTCGACGAGCCTCGTGCGCAGGCGATCTTCGATCGACTCCTCGCAGAAGTCACACTCGACGTCTTCCTCTCCGAGATTGTCATGCCGTATCTGCGCGACCTCGGAGCCCGGTGGGAGCGTGGCGAGGTCACGGTCGCGCAGGAGCACTTCGCATCCAACCTCGTCCGCGGGCGGCTGCTCGGGATCGCGCGGGGTTGGGGACGGGGCGTCGGTCCCCGCGCGCTTCTCGGGTGCGTCCCGGGAGAGCAGCACGAGCTGGGGCTGATCGCCTTCGGCCTCGCACTGCGCACGCATGGCTGGCGGATCGAGTACCTGGGAGCAGATACGCCGCTCGACACGATCCGCAGCGTCGCGAATACCCTCGACGTCGATCTCGTTGTCGTAAGCGCCGTGACGCCGGAGCGAATCGCAGAGCTCGTCACGGAGCTGCGACAGATCTCGCACGTCCGGCGGCTCGCGGTCGGCGGCGCGGGGGCCGAAGGTCTGGAAGCGACTGCACTCGATGCGCTCGCGCTGACCGACGATCCGGTCCGGGAAGCGGAGCGGGTGACCGCTCTTTTGTTTGCGGCCGACCGCGGATGAGCGGCCGGACAGGACCCCGCCACTGGCACCTGTGGTGCGGACGAAGACGTCAGCCCGCTGTCGTGCGACTCCCCGAGCACTGAGGAACTCCCGTGCGCCGTCGAATCGAAGCGTGGAGCACCGTGCAGTCGAGGAGCGAGGACGGAACCCTCACGTCCGTCCAGCGCGCGCGCTCCGCTCGACCCGTTGTCGAGATATCCGACGCAGGGGCCAAAGACCTCGGGCAGCGGTACTGGCGAGAGGCGGTTCGCGCTAGCCGGGGGCTCGTTCACTGCCGCCAGGAATCGGTGGGAGTCGAGCTGCGCCTGCTACGACGAGGTCCTGTCCTCCTGAGCTTCCGGCCAGCCGAGACGTCCGTCGAGGGGAAGCGGGTCAGCTGCAACTACTCGATTCGCGGCGGACTGCTCACACGTCGAGAAGGCGGCACGCTTGCCCTCTCGCAGATCGGCCGCGCGGAGGTCGAGCTGCGTGCGGAAGTGAACGAGTTCGTCCCACGTCTCGGAGTCACACTCGGCTTCGTGCAGCGGCGATTTCATGCCGCGATCAGCCGGCGCTACTTCGCCCGACTCATCGCCGAGGCACATTCGTGACGGTCGCGGTGCTGGGAGCGACGGGAGTGGTCGGCACGGCCCTCGTCTCGGTCCTCGCCGAATCCGAGGAGGTGGTCGCCGTCTCGCGGCGACCCGATGGGTCGCCGGGCGAGGGGGTGCGGATTGTCGCCGCCGACGTCACGGATGCCACATCCATTCGCCGATCGCTCAAGGGCGTCGAGGTGGCCTACTACCTGGTCCACTCACTGGGGACTCCGAACTACGCAAACGTCGATCGCCAGGCAGCCGAGACGGTCGCGCGCGAAGCCGAGCGCGCGGGTCTCTCCCAGCTCGTTTACCTCGGCGGGCTCGGCGACGACCGGCCCGACCTGTCCCCGCACCTCCGGAGCAGGCTCGAGACAGGAGTCGCGCTCTCGTCCGGAGCGGTTCCGGTGACGACGCTCCGCGCCGCCGTGGTGATCGGTCGCGGGAGCGCCGCCTTCGAGACGATCGTCTCGCTCGTCGACCGGCTGCCCGCAATGATCGCTCCAAAATGGGTGGCGACGCCGACTCAGCCCATCGCCATAGCGGACGTCGTCCGTTACCTCGTCGGGGTTGCGCGCATGCCCGAGGCTCGGGGTCAGAGCTTCGACGTCGGCGGTCCCGACGTCCTCAGCTACAAGGAGATGATCGAGCGAATCGCACACATCCGCGGCCGGCGGCGTCTCGTCATCGAGGTGCCCGTCCTGAGTCCCAGGCTCTCCTCGTATTGGCTCCACCTCGTCACCCCGGTGAGAGCCGGTATCGCGCGCCCGCTGATTGAAGGTCTTCGCAACCCAACGGTCGTACGCAACGATCGTCTGCGCGCTCTGCTCCCGTTCCCGCTCACCTCTTTCGACGACGCCGCCCGTGCTGCTCTCTCGAATGGCTCCGCGGGGCCGGCTGACTGATCCCGTCGCCCCTCCCGCGTGGTCGCGTCTTAAACGGAGCGATTTCGTATGAGAAAGCCGCTGGAGGCGCTGGTAGAGGTCGTCAGAGCGTCAACGGGTTCGCCAGAAGTGGCCAATTTGCAGGGGCTTCGATGCGCCCGGCAGGATTCGAACCTGCGACCCGCGGATTAGAAGTCCGCCGCTCTGTCCACTGAGCTACGGGCGCCTCGCTGGAGGGTAGTCGGCGCGATGGCCGAGCGGCGTTAGCGCGCGGTCAACACCAGGGGCGCACAGGCGACCCCGGTCGCCTCACGTACCGGCTGCCCCTTTGCGTCCTTCATCGCGACCGTCAGCTTGCTCGCGGTCACGGTCACCTGCGAGTAGCTGTACGTGTCGAGCGCGGCGCAGCGCATGCCCATCCCGTTCGGCGGAGAGGGCTTGAAGAAGAGTGCGCCGATCGCCGTTCCCGCGCCGGGTGTGCCGAGGAAGCGGTCGATCTCCTTCGTGAACGTGTTCGTCGCGACTGGCCCGGTGACGACCTCCCAGATGCCGGAGCCCTCAGGCTGTGCACCTAGTGTCTTGAATCGCACCTCGTTGACGAGGTTGCCGTGCGTGTCCGTGGTCAGGAAGACGACGTTCTTCACGTTCGCCTGCAGGAAGCGGAGGAGGCGCTCGCGCTCTACCGCGTACCCCTCCCAGCGGTCGTAGGGAAGCGCGTAGTACTGCTGGATCGGGACCTCGTTGACGATGACCTTCCAGGTCGCCTTCGAGGCCTTGATCGCCTTCGTGAACGTCGCGTATTGGCGCGTGCCGAGCATCGTCCGCGCCGGGTCGTTGATCGCCGCGAGGCAGGCGGGCGGCACCGGGTTCTTCAGACCGGGAGCGAGGCTGGAAAACGCATCGCGCACCGCCTGGGGTGCCGTCGGCGCGAGGTCGTTCCCGCACGCCTGAGTCGCCTTGCCGCTTCGGAACGAGCGCTCGTCGAGGAAGAAGAGCTCGAGGTGCTTCCCCCAGCGGAACTTGCGGTAGAGGCCTATCCCGGGGTAGTACGCGACCGGCGAGTAGTCGCGGAACGCCTCGACTCCTGCGGAGTAGATCGCCTGCCCGTGCTCCGGCTTCGAGAAGTCGTTGATGAACTCGTGGTCGTCCCAGTGGCTGTAGAGCCCCGCTGACGCGCGCAGCCGTCGCAGAGCGGGAAGAGCCAGTCCGAGCTTGTACTTCTCCCACTTCTCCGCGAGGGTGCGCGCGACCTGCGCGCCGGGTACCTCGCTGTCCGAGTAGATCGTGTCGCCGAGGTTGATGTTGAAGGCGTTCCTCTCGGAAGCCATGCGCGCGTAGACACCGTACGAGTTGAACGCCGGCCTCCCGTTCGAGCCGGCCGTCGCGTCGGCGTCACCCGATATCGCGAACCGGACATCCGCGGCAGCGCTCGCTCTAGGCGCGGTGCTGAAGGTCCCGACGACGCTCTTCGCCGCACCCTGCTCGAACCGAAACCAGTACCGAGTGCCCGGCTTGACGAACACCTTCCGGGTCACAGTCAGGTCGTTCGCAGAACGCGCCTCGGCCGAATACACCACACCGAGCTTCAGCGAGCTCAATGGCGACACGAGAACGGCGACCTTCCCGGCCCGCGGTGCGCGCGTCCAAAGGACCGCCGAGGCGGAGGTGATCTCCCCTGCTGCGACTCCGTACCCGAAGCCGCCGGGCGCCGCAGCTTCACCCGAAACCGCCGCGCCGACGACGAGGGTCACGACGGCTGCAAGCACGACGAGGCGACGCATTCGGGATCGACCTTACGCGGGCGCCCGAGGGCGGTCAACGTCCTCGCGCCGCTCTTCCTCGGCGAGGAAACGGAACAACCAGTAGGCGAACACGGCGAAGAAGACGATCGCCTGCTCGACGGCCATGAGCATCCCCGCGAGCTGCTGATCCTCGAGCGGGTCGAGTCCCCACACCCGGTGATGGGCGTCGACGTAGAAGTCGTAGATCGCGTTCGGGACGAGCGCCATGACGAGCCCGATGGGGCTCGCGAGGACGAATGCAGCGAAGACGTAGCCTGCGCGCGCACCTGAGCTCAGACGGTGGGGCTCGTTCTGGAGGACACACCACCACATGGCCACCCCGGTGAGGAGGTAGAGCGCGTGCTCGAGGTGGAGAAGGGTGTGCGGGTTCTCGAGCGCGGCGTCGTAGATCCAGGGCAGGTGCCACAGCATGTAGTTCGCCAGCCAGAGCGGAAGGGCGACTGCGGGGTGCGTTAGGGCTCGGACGGGGCCGCGGCGTGTGAGCCGCGCTGCCAGCGCCGGGGGAATGGCAAGGACGAGAAGGAGCGGCGCCCACTCCGCGAGGACGACGTTCTGGAGCAGATGCACCGTGAGGAGGTAGTGCATCGCGAGCGTGTGGATCGGCGTGACGCTGACGGCCAGGAGAAGCACCATCGCGGCGAAGAAGCAGAGGATGCGCCAGCGGGGCGCGGGATAGCGTCGAAGGGCGAGAAAGTAGGCGGCAGAGAGGATCGGGACGACGAGCAGCGCCTCCGGGTTCCACGACCACGCGTACGGATCCACGGCGCTACGCTAACCAGACGCGGGCGTAGCTCAGTTGGTAGAGCGCCAGCCTTCCAAGCTGGATGTCACCGGTTCGAGCCCGGTCGCCCGCTTAGCATCCTTCGATCGCCTGCTGGCCGGGGATGCCTCTAGGCGGCCCAGTCTCGGGGCGTTAGATTGCTGACCACCCCGACCACGGAGGACTGGACATGGATCAGCCGCTCGGTGTGCGACTCGGAGCAGAAGCGCTCGGCACGTTCCTCTTCTTCTTTCTCGGTTTCAGCGGGATCGCCGTCGTCGTCGACATCGGAGCCGAGGCCATAACCCCGATCGGCGTCGCCGCCGGCTTCGGATTTGGACTGGCTCTCGCGATCACCGCGTTCGGGCACCTCTCGGGTGGGCACTTCAACCCGGCCGTCAGCGCCGGCCTCGCGATCGCGGGTCGTTTCCCTTCACGCGACGTCGTCCCGTACTGGATCGCACAGCTCGTGGGCGGGTTCGGGGCGGTGCTCGTGATGGCGATCGTCTACTCGAGCGAAGTGACAGACGCGCTGCACACGCAGCCGGGCAGCGGGATCGACGACTGGGCCGCGCTGGTACTGGAGATCATCGGCACGGCGTTGTTCGTCATGGTGATCCTCACCGTCGCGACCGACGAGCGTGCCGCCTGGAACGGAGTGATGGCGCCGTTCCTGATCGGGCTCTTCATCTTCACGGCCGCGGTCACCGTCGGACCGGCGTCCGGGGGCTCGTTCAACCCCGCCCGCTCGCTCGACCCGGTGCTCTACAACCAGGAGTGGGGCGATATCTGGATCTACATCGTCGGCCCGTTCGCAGGAGGCGTTCTCGGCGCTGCGCTCTGGGCGTTCGTGTGCCTCCGGGCAGCGCCTATTCCCGACCCGAAACTCGAGACCGCCCGGGAGGACGAGCCCTAGACGCTAGCCGCCGCTCGCCGAGAAGTGCTGGTAATCCTTGACGGACACCCAGCGGCCGCCCCAACCCCAGCCGATTGCGTCGAACGCACGCACGAGCGCGCCGCCCTCGTAGGCCATCCCCGGCCGCCGTGGGGTGCGGCCGACGTAAGGGGTGCTCGCCCGGTGGGAGGTGCGCCCGTTCGAGACATACGGATTCTCGATCGGGTTGACGTCGATCGCCCGGCCGAAGGCGTGCTCCGACCAGCGACTCGTTCCCTCGACGTAGCGACAGTTGAACGCCGAGGTGTTGTCGGCCTCGATCGAGCGGTAGTCGCTCCCGCCGTACGCGTCGATCGGAACCATCCGGCGCACGAGGAAGTGGGCCGCGTAGAGGCGCCGAAACACGACGACCATGTCGCGAGCGGCGTCCCGGTGAACGATGAGCCGGCCCTTCCGCGCCTCGCCGTCGAATCCCCAGTGGGAAAGCGTGAGGAGCCGGAGATCGCGCAGCGGAACAGGGCAACCCGCCCGCCAGGAAACGCCGGTCATCCGTTTGGCCGTCGCCGCGTCGATCCGAGCGATCGTCCCTCGGAAGCTCGATTGACCTAGTAACACGTTGTCACTTGGCGCGAAGGCCGCGGCCGTGCACGCGAATACGAGAGCAGCAGCAAAGCCCGCAGCAAGCGCGGTCGTCGCTGCGGACGCGGCACGTCTCACGAGTCGGGGCGGACAGACTTGAACTGTCGGCCTCCCGCTCCCAAAGCGGGCGCTCTACCAGGCTGAGCTACGCCCCGAGTCGGCACAGTGTAGGTGGATAGCCTGCCGACTCATGGTCGACGCCCCTACGCTGCTGCCCGAGGGGCACCCGGACGACAGGACGAGGCTCGGTTACGCCATGGTGGCGACCGCAGCCACGCTCTTCGCCGTCAACGGCAGCGTCTCGAAGGTCGTCCTCGAATCCGGGCTCTCGTCTCTCGAGCTCGCTCAGATCCGGGCGACCTGCGCGGCTCTGGGCCTTCTGATCTTCCTCGTCGTTTTCGCTCGATCCGTTCTGCGCGTGAGCCGCCGCGAGCTCCTGTTCCTCGCCGCTTTCGGCGTCGTCGGCGTGGCACTCGTCCAGTGGCTCTACTTCGTCGCGATTCACCACCTGCCGGTGGGGGTCGCGCTCCTGATCGAGTTCACAGCACCCCTCTTCGTCGCTCTCTTCGCGCGCTACGTCTACAAGGAGCACATCCGTCGGCGGATCTGGGTCGCCGTGATCCTCTGCATCGTCGGCCTCGGCGTCGTCGTGGAGGTCTGGGCGGGTGTCGCGTTCAGCACGGTGGGCGTAACCGCCGCCCTCGGAGGTGCGTTTGCACTGACCGCATATCTCCTCATGGCCGAACGCGAGCGTCGTTACCGCGACCCGGTCTCGCTCTCGTTCTACGGCTTTCTCTTCGCCGCGATTCTGTGGGCGTTCGTGCAGCCCGTGTGGGAATTTCCCTTCGAGGTTCTCGGCGAGACGGTCTCTCTCCAGGGAAACCTCTCGGAGCACTCGGCTCCCGTCTGGCTCCTGGTCGGGTTCATCGTCGTCATCGGGACCATGGTCACGTTCTCGCTCCTCACGGGCGCGCTCCGCCACATCAGCGCGACGCGTGCGTCGATCGTCGCGACGCTGGAGCCGGTCATCGCGACAGTCATCGCCTGGATCTGGCTCGGCGAGACCTTCGGAGCAACCCAGCTCGTCGGCGGCGCGATCGTGCTCGCCGGCATCTTCCTTGCCCAGTCGGCCCGCTGACAACGCTTGCAACAGTCTGTTGCAAGCACCTCCGGGGTACGCTGTGCGGCATGGTCAAGCGTGTTCTGCTCGCCTCCCCACGTGGCTATTGCGCGGGGGTCGAGCGCGCCGTCGAGACCGTGGAGCTCGCCCTGGAGCACTACGGCGCGCCGGTCTACGTGCGAAAGCAGATCGTCCACAACATCCACGTGGTTCGAGACCTCGAGGCACGCGGCGCGATCTTCGTCGACGAGGAGACGGAGGTTCCGCAGGGCGCGACGGTCGTCTACTCGGCGCACGGGGTCGCACCCACGGTGTTCGAGAACTCGGCGCGCCTCGGCCACAACGTCATCGACGCGGTATGCCCGCTCGTGACCAAGGTGCACGTGCAAGCGCGGCGGTACGCGCAGGAGGGGTACACCGTCGCGCTGATCGGACACGAGGGACACGAGGAGGTCGTGGGAACCATGGGTGAGGCGCCCCAATCGACGGTGCTGGTCCAGACGGTGGCGGAAGCGGAGGCACTCGACCTTCCCGCGGATACGAAGCTCGCCTACGTGACACAGACAACTCTCTCGGTCGACGAGACCGGCGACATCATCAAGGTGCTGCGACGCCGGTTCCCGCAGGTTCGCGCGCCGCGAAAAGAGGACATCTGCTACGCGACCTCCAACCGCCAGTGGGCCGTCAAGGAGATGCTCTCCGAGATCGAGCTCCTACTCGTCATCGGGTCGCGCAACTCGTCGAACTCGAACCGCCTGGTCGAGACAGCCCGCGCCGCAGGAACGTCGGCGTATCTGATCGACGACGAGACCGAGATCGACGAAGCATGGCTCGACGGTGTAACGACCGTCGGCATCACGTCCGGTGCATCGGCGCCCGAGAAGCTGGTCACCCGAGTCTGCGACTGGTTCCGCGGTCGTGGCGTGACCGATATTCAGCCGTATCGGCTCATGGAGGAGGACGTCACGTTCCGCCTCCCGGTCGAGCTCCGCCGCGAGCTCGAGCTCGCCGCTCAGAGCTAGCGTGCGGCTGCTCGTCGTCGCCCTGATCGGTGTCGTCGCGTTTGCGTCAGGAGTCATGCTCGGCTTCAAGCTCGACTCGGGTGACGACGAGTCGACCAGCGAGACATCGCCCGGAGGCGTTCCGGCGGCCGTCGAGAGGACGCGTGCGGCACTTCTGGCTGCGGCTGAGAGCGGCGACTACGAAGCCCTACGTGCGCTCATTCCGGCCAATGGCGCGTTCAAGTACACCTTCGGCGAGCCAGTCGAGGGCGGCCCGATCGCCTACTGGCAGAACCTCGAGCGCACGACGGAGGCGCGGCCGCTGGAGACGCTCGCAGCAGTGCTCCGAATGCCGTACACGCTCTCGCGCGGGTACTACTTCTGGCCGTTCGCGTACGACGTCGCGGACGTCGCCGATCTCTCGCCTCACGAGCGCGAGCTTCTCGCGCCTTTGGGCCCACTGGACAGAGTCTTCGTCGAGGGAACCGGCTATCTCGGCTGGCGTGCCGGCATCGCACCGGACGGCACCTGGGTCTTCTTCGTCGCAGGCGACTGAACGGTCCCACATCGGCTGTGCGCATGGAATGATCCACGACGATGTCGGCAATCGACTCCGAGATGCTTGCGCAGCAAGTGAGCGGGATAAACGAGAAGCTCGCCGCCCTCGAGCAGAGGATGGCCGAAGTCGAGAAGGTCAACTCTCGGCTGGAGCAAGCCGCATTGACCACGGGGCGTGCCTTGCGCGAGATCTCGGGGCACTGGGACGCCGTCTATGAGGCGATGCGCCGCATCGAGAAGAGCGGCTCGGACGACGAGCGCAGCTGAGCGCCGGCTAGAGGGGCTCAGCGCCGAACGAGCGCACGCAGGTCGTCGAGTAACCGTGGCCGGCGCGCACGAGACGGCGCAACGAACTCGGACAGCCGGGCCGCCTCATCGTCGCTCAGCGAGACCGCGGCGCGCGCCGTTCCGGTCTCGTCCCAGACGCTGAAGCGGACGCGACGCTCCGTTCACGTACCGAGACACGCGAAGCGCCCGGTGCTCGTCGGCATCGGCACCGAGGAAGAACTCGACGAGCTTTCTGCGAGCGGTGCCGCACACCATGGGCAGTAGCGGAACTCCCCCGCGACTTCTGCCTCACAGTGACTGCACTGCGCCACGTGCTCAGCATACGACGAGCGTGGACCGTTGCGATGCGGCGGTTCAGACCTTGTCGATCCGGAGCTCTTCGCCGTCCGTCTCGACCGACACGGCCAGCGTCTCGCGCGCTATCCAGTCCGCGTGCTCGAGCAGAGCGCGGTCGCTTTGCGGAACGATCAGCCGGATGCGGTCGGTCAGCTCGAGGCCGGCGTCCTTGCGCATCGTGTTCACGGCGTGGATGAGGTCGTAAACCCGGCCGCGAAGCAGGAGCCCCTCATCGAGCTGGAGGTCGAGCGCCACGGTGACGCCATCGGACGCGGCGACCGCCCACCCGTCCTTGCCGTGGCGCTCGACGAGCACCTCCTCGGACCCGAGCTCGTGGCCCGCCGCGCGGAATCCACCTCCGGGGAGCTCCTCGAACTCACCCGCCTCGAGCGCAGCCCTCACGACCCCAAGCTCTTTACCGAGCTTCGGCCCGAGCACGGGGAGGTTCGGCTTGACGCGGAGCTCGCTTGCATCGACCTGGCCGAAGGAGACCTCGTCGACGCGCAGCTCCTCGGCGATCTCCTCCGCGTGAGCCTGTGCGGCGCGCGCCCCGTCCACGACGAGGACACGCAACGGCTGGCGGAGCTTCACGCCGGCGCTCGCGCGTGCCTGGCGACCGAGCTCGACGACCTGACGTAGCTCGCCGATCTCGCCGATGAGAGCGAGATCGGGTTCCGAAACATCGGGCCAGCCTGCGAGGTGAACCGATTCCGGGGCGTTCGCGCACGGCGCGGTCAGCTGCCGCCAGAGATGGTCTGTGAGGAACGGCATGAGGGGCGCGACCGTGCGCAGCCCTTGCACGAGCGCGTACCAGAGCGTTCGCAGCGCGGTCTCTTCGCCGTCCCAGAACCGCCGCCGCGACCGCCGGATGTACCAGTTCGACACGTCGTCGACGAACGACTCGTACGCGCGGACGACGTTGAGGGTGAACCAGCTCTCGTACGCCGCCGTCGCCTCGAGCACCAACGCGTTCGTGCGCGAGACCAGCCAGCGATCGAGCGGCTCCAGATCTCCGAGCGGCCCGCCGGAGAGGTCGTCCCAGTCCGGCGTCCAGCCCTCGATGTTCGCGTAGTCCGACGAGGAACTTGCACGAGTTCCAGAGAGTCAGCAGCTTCCGCTTGATCTCGTGCGCCGGCCCGAAACCGAAGAGGAGATTCTGGTTGGACGGCTGAGAGCAGCACTGCCAGCGGATCACGTCGGCGCCCATGCGCTCGAACGCGTCCTCCGCGTCGATCATGTTCCCCCACGAGCCGTGCATCTCCCTGCCCTGCTCGTCGAGCATCTTCTCGAAGCCGAGCACGCGCTGGAAGGGCGCCCTTCCCGTCAATGCGACCGACATGAAGAGCTGCGAGTAGAACCAGAGTCGGATCTGCTCGCGCATCTCGGAGACCCAGTCGGCGGGGAACCACTGCTCCCAGTACGCGTGATCGGGGAGGTCGGCGGTCGATACGTCCCTGGAGGCGCCGGTCGCATACCCCTGCGGGATCCATCTCCGAGTTCTCCCAGCCGAGCGTGGAGAAGGGGACGATCCCTGCATCGAGCCAGACGTCGCCGACCTCGGGGATCCGGCGCACCGTCTCGCTACAAGCCTCGCAGCGGATCGGGACCTCGTCGATCCACGGTCGGCGGAGCTCCTCGAGTTGTTCCAGCCCGGAGACAGCACGCTCGGCGAGCTCGGCCTTGGAGCCGACGACGGTGACGTGGCCACACGTGCATTCGTAGATCGGAAGCGGAAGACCGTAGTAGCGGCGACGCGAGATGTTCCAGTCGCCCATGTTGCGGAGCCAGTCGTCCATGCGCTTCGCCCATGTAGGCGGGAGTCCATTCGACTGTCGCGTTCGCCTCGAGCAATGCCGGCCGAAGCTCGTCGACCGAGATCAGCCAGTCATCGGTCACCCGCCAGATCGAGCGGCGTGTCGCAGCGCCAGCAATGTGGGTAGCGATGCGTAGTCACAGCGGCCTCGAGCAGGGAGCCCGTCTCCGCGAGCCAGCCGACGATCTGGTCCGCGGCTTCGGTCGTCGAGAGGCCGTGCAACCACCCGTACGAGTCGTAGAAACGGCCCGACCTCGTCCACCGGCATCAGGACCGGCAAGCCGTGGACACGCCCGAGCTCGAAGTCCTCCTGGCCGGCGCCGGGCGCGATGTGGACGATCCCGGTTCCTTCGTCGAGCGAGACGTCGTCCCACGGGATGACCCGGTGGTCAACCTCTGCCGCTGGGCCGAGCTCGTCGAACGGCCCGCGATACTGGAGACCGACGAGCTCCTCGCCCGCAGCTCTTGCCACGAACGGATCGTCGGGATACCGAGACACGGCGACCCACTCCCCGTTCTCGCGCCGCCCGTACTCGGCGTCGGGCTTGACCGCGGCCGCGACGTTGGCCGGAAGCGTCCACGGCGTCGTCGTCCACACCACGAGCGACTCGCCGGGGCGATCGAGGAGTGGGAAGCGGACGAAGAGCGACGGATCGCTCTTGTCCTGGTAGACGCCGCTCTGCGACAGCTCGTGCTGCGAGATCGAAGTCCCGCAGCGCGGGCACCACTCGGTCGAGCGGTGTCCCTTGTAGAGGAATCCGCGCTCGAACATGAGCTTGAGGAACCGCCAGATGTACTCGATGTTCGTGTCCGAGAACGTGAAGTAGTCGTTCCCCCAGTCCATCCACTGGCCGAGGCGCTTCGACCCGCGCGTCAGCTCCGTCGCGGACCAGATCACCTTCTCGCGGCACTTCTGCGCAAACTCGGCGAGTCCGTACTCCTCGATCTCGCGCTTCGAGTTCAGTCCGAGCTCACGCTCGACGCCGACCTCGATCCAGAGGCCCTGGCAGTCGAACCCGTTCTGGTAGCGCTGATCGAAGCCCTGTAGCGCCTTGTAGCGCTGGAAGACATCCTTGAGTGTGCGACCCCAGGCCGTATGGACCGCAAGCGTCTTGTTGGCCGTGACGGGGCCGTCGATGAAGCTGAACCTCGGCCCGCCTCTGTTCTGCGCACGCAGCTTCTCGAACGTCCCTTCGCGCTCCCAGGTCTCCAGGATCTCGAGCTCGAGAGCGTTATGGTCCGGCTTGTCCGGGAGTGGTGTGAAGATCTGCGCCACGTCCAAGTCAGTCTAGGGAAGGGTTTCGGCGATCTCGGCCTAGGGAAGGGTTTCAGTGATTTAGGCGTTCACTCGTAAGCATTCCTAATACCTTGTAGAAAGGATCGAAACACTCACATGGCCATTGACGTAACAGAGGCGACCTTCGAGCAGGAAGTGCTGAAGAGCGAGACGCCGGTGATAGTGGATTTCTGGGCCGAGTGGTGCGGCCCGTGCCATGCCGTCGCACCCGTGCTCGAGAAGATCGTCGAGGAGCGAAAGGACGAGGTCAAGCTCGTAAAGGTCAACATCGACGAGGAGCAGGGCCTTTCGATCAAGTACGGGGTCATGTCGATTCCGACGATGATCCTGTTCAGGGAAGGCGAACCGGCCGCTGCAGCGGTAGGCGCGCAGCCGAAGTCGGCGCTCGAACGGTCGCTGGGTCTCGCCGCCTAGAGCGTCGACGGCCCTTCCGTCGAGACCGCTAACCTGATAGACAGCTCTTTGCAGGAAGTTTGTTCGAGGCTTCCCCCTCCCCCTCCCCTACTGAAGGGCCAGCTTGCTGGCCCTTCAGTGCTTTTGCCTAAGCAATGGCTGCCCAGGAACGCAGTGTTGGCCCCAGCCAGCGAAATGCGAGCTCGGCCTCGGCACGCGGGTAGCGTACGCTCGTGTCTCCCAGACACGTACCCGCCTCGGTAACGGAGCTCCAGCGGGTCGGGCTCTTCGCCGAGCTACCCGGGGAGACGCTCTCCAAGCTCGCGGATCGCATGCTGCGGGAGGAGATCCCGTCGGGCACGGTGGTCATCCGGGAGGGCGAGCCCGGCGACCGGTTCTACGTGCTCGTCTCGGGAGTCGCGACCGTGTCGCAGACGTCGATCGGCGCCCGGAGCATCCTGCGCGCGGGCGAGTTCTTCGGCGAGGTCGCGCCGACGATGCACGTCTCGCGAACGGCGACGGTCATCGCAATGACGCCGTGCGTCGTCGCGAGCTGCGACACGGCGACGTTCGACGAGCTCGTGCGACCGCTCTTTGCCGACGACGGCGATGATCCCGAGGCAGCATGAGCCGTCGCAGCGACACGCCTAGAGCAGCCAAGTCACAGTCTGTCACTAGCGCCGCAGCTCGTCCATGACCGCGTCCGAGAAGCGCGGCCAGACTTCCTTCGCCCACTCGTCGAACTCGCGGTCGGTGAGCGCGGCGCAAACGACCTCTGCCTCGGGATCGACCCACAGGAACGTGCCCGAGCCTCCGAAGTGACCGTACGTTCGGCGGGACACCCGCGAGCCCATCCAGGTGGGCGTCGGCGTGTTGAGCTGCACACCAAGACCCCAGTCCAACGGATCGAACCGCCCGTAGTCCGGAAGAACTCCCGCGAGCCCGGGGAACTGAACGCTTGTCATCTCGTCGAGGGTTTCCTGTGCGACGAGCGTCGGTCGGAGTAGCTCACGACCGATCGCGAGTACGTCGCCGAGAGAAGCGTGCATTCCCGAGCCGGGGTCGCCGCGCGGATCGAGCCCGATCTCTAGGGGGGCGCAGACGGCTGCGTGGACGTAGTCGGGGAACGCCATCTCCGATCGCTCGGCGAGGTGATCCGCGAGCACCCGGAACGCCTCGTTTGAGTAGATCCGGCGACGACCGGGCGCCGCGATCGGGGTCGCTCCCTCGAACGGGAGCCCCGAGGCGTGCGCCAGCAAATGCCGAACCGTCGAGCCGGGAGGCCCCGCCGGCTCGTCGAGGTCGACGACGCCTTCCTCGGCGGAAACGAGGACGGCGATAGCGGCGACTGGCTTCGACACCGAGGCCAGGCGCACGACGCGCGTCGTATCGCCACGCGTCACCAGGACACCGTTCGAGATCGATGACGCCGGCAGAGGCAAAGGCAACCGGCCAGTCGTCGATCTGGCGAAGCGCCTGCACGCCGGGCGATACTAGTCAGGCTGTGGAGCGACGCCTGATCTCGGGACACTCGCCGTACGAGCCCGTCGTCGGCTACTCGCGCGCCGTCGTCGCAGGCGACCGCGTCCACGTCGCCGGCACGGCACCGATTCCAGCGGACGGCTCGCCGCCTCCGGAGGATCCCTACGAGCAGGCGCGGCTCTGCCTCGAGATCGTCGGCGAGGCCTTGGAGCGCGCCGGCACCGGCTTCGCCCACGTCGTTCGAACACGGGTCTACATCACCGATCCTGCGCACTTCGAGGGAGTCGGCCGGGCGCACGGTGAGGTGTTCAGCGACGTGCGCCCAGCGAACACGACCGTTGTGACTGCGCTTCTCGATCCAGCCTGGAAGGTGGAGATCGAGGTCGAGGCGGTGCTCCCGTGAACGGCAAGCAGGCGTTCCCGTCGTCGATCACGGGGGATGTCAGCGACCCGGCAGGGAGCGTCCTCGATCACCGGTTCGGCTCGGGCGACCCGTACACGCTCGGCGTCGAAGAGGAGTACCAGCTTCTCGACGCGGAGACGTTCGACCTCGTTCAGCATATCGAGACGATGCTCGAGGCGGTCACGGGACACGAGCTCGAGGCACGAATCAACCCTGAGCTGATGCAGTCGGTCCTCGAGATCACGACGCCGGTGTGCCACAACGCCGGGGACATCATGCGCTGGCTCACAAAGCTGCGCGGGTACGTCACCGAGGTCGCAAGCGAGCGCAACACCCGCGTTGGGTCCGCGGGCACGCACCCGTTCAGCCTCTTCGAACGCCAACGGATCACTGCGAAGGATCGCTATCGGGCACTCATCGACCAGCTCCAGTACGTCGCGCGACGCGAGCTCATCTTCGGGATGCACGTGCACGTTGCCGTGGACGACCCCGAAAAGGCGGTCAAAGTCGTCAACGGCCTTCTTCCCCACCTGGCGCCGTTGCTCGCGCTCTCCGCGAGCTCACCGTTCTGGCGAGGCGAGCCCACCGGTCTCGCGTCGAGCCGGCAGATGGTCTTCTCCGCATTTCCGCGTTCCGGCCCGCCGCCGCGGTTCCGCGACTACGCGGACTACGCCGAGGTCGTGGGCCAGCTCGAGCGCACGGGCTGCATCGCGGACTACACGCACATCTGGTGGGACATTCGCCTCCATCCCCGGCTGGGCACGATCGAGATCCGCATCTGCGACGCGGTCACGCGCGTCGAAGACGCTGTCGCCATCGCCGCGTACTGCCAGGCACTGGTGAAGCAGCTGTGCGAACGTTACGACGCCGATCAGGACATCCCGTCGTACCACCGGATCCTGACGACCGAGAACAAGTGGCTCGCTGCGCGGTACGGCCTCGAGGCGCCGGTCATGGACTTGGCGAGCGGAAGCCGGAACCGCGTGCCGGTTTCACGCCTCATTCGCCATGCGGTGGGCGAGCTCAGGCCGCATGCGCGGGAGCTCGGCTCGGAACGCGAGCTCGAGGGAATCCTCGAGATCCTCGCCCGCGGGAACAGCGCCGACCGCCAGCTCCGCATCTACACCGCGAACCGAGACATCGTCGAGGTCGCCCGCGAGGTCGCCGACGCGACCGAGCGGCTTCCCGCTGCCGTCTAGCGACTTCGCACGTCAAACGACCTCGTGTCGATAACAGCGACCGTCCCAGTGCCGTTGCGAACCGCGAGCTCGCTGTTCGAGCGCAGCATTAGGCGCAGACCCCTCTGCTTCACCTGCCCCAAGCGGAGCGGAAGGTCGATACAGAAGGCCTCTCGGCGTGTCGTATCGAGGGCATGGACGAACGGGTCCGCGCTGGCGCGGGCATAGAGCGTGTATGCCCAGCGGCCGTCCGGGCTCGCCGCTCGCGTCACCGGTTCGCCCCCCATGTCCGCTTCGTTTTCGAGCCGGTCGACGATCGCACCCCGGAGGATTCCCGTCTTGACGTCGTAGCTGCGGACTCGGTAGAGAGGGTTCGCGCCGGCGCGAACGTGCTGAACGAGGTAGAGCGCCGACCCGTCAGGCGCGATTGCGTCGTAGGACCACGAGCCCGGAATCACGACGAGACGTCGGAGCTTGAACGTCCTCGCATTCAAAACGACGAAACGGGTGGCACCGGCCTCACCGGGTAGCGGTCCGTAGGAGGCAAGGACGAGCGACAGGCCGTCGCCCGAGAGGCCACCGGCCGTGCCGTCATACGCAACGAGCGGAATCCCGTACAACCCGTGGAGCGGCCTGCTGCGCAGTACGCGGCCGTCCCGCACGCGAATCGCAGCGACGACTGTCGATCCTGGTGTGTTGAGCGTGACGAAACGGGTGTCGCCTCCCGGGCCGCGGATTCCGTCCCAGCCGTAGGTGAGCCCCGGTGAGTACGGGGAACCGTTGGCCCCCGCTCCGCCGGCCGCAATCGCGGCGACCAGGGCGAGAAGCGCACTAAGGACAAGAGCTGATCTCATGTCGAATTCTCCCTTCATTGGAAGAGGAAACAGGCGTCGTGCGCCGCGCGCGCGATCTTTCGAACTGCGTGAACGCGGCCGCGCTTGTCGAGCACCGCGACGGTGCCGCGCGAGAGGGACGGAGTAATGGCCCGGCCTTCCCCGAAGGCGACGTTATAGGAGCCGATCGGCACCTCGGCCTCCCGGACGAAGTCCCCGTTGAGGCGGTGAACTCGAACGGTTCCGTCGTCGCCGCTCGCGACGAAAGCCAGGCTCCCGACGAAGGCGATGTGCTGTGGTGGTGCTCCCGCAGCGATCACATCGACGGGTCGGCGGCCGGAACGCTCGTATACGGCCAGGCGCTGCGAGTCACCCGAAGTGACCCAGACGTGACGCGCATCAGGGGCGGCGACCACGTCGTGCGCCAGGAACGGCGGCGTCACGGTTCGCACGAGACGAGGCCGCCGCGGCTTGCGCGCGTCGAGGATCGCGAGCTGCCGTGCCTTCGAGCCGAGCGCGGTCCAGATCTCCTCGCCTTCCGGAGTGATCGTGACGTGGCGGGCAGGACCGGGAACCACCGTGCGGCCGACGACGCCACCGCGAGCGACGTCCACAGCGACGACCTCCCGCGTCGCCGAGTCGGTCACATAGGCAAGGCGGCCCCGGCCCGCGGTGTAACGCGGCGCCGCGAAGCCGTCTACGACACCCCGCACGGATAGTCCTACGCTGTCGACGAGCGAGAGGCGCCCCAGCGTCGTGTGGGCAACGACTGCGGTCGTGCCGAATACGGCCTCGATGCTCCGCGGCCCTGGGAGCGTCGAGATGCGAGCCGTTACGCGAGCAGTTGTCGGATCGACCACCGCGATGTGCGAGTCGAGGTCCGCGGTGACAAACGCCAGCGGGGGCCGTCCGAACGTCGCCGCGCTCGCTCGCGAGCCGAGCGCAAAGCGCGACTGGTGCCGCGGCCGCCACAACGAGAAACTTGCGCCTGTCCACGTCCTTCTTACGTCCCGCCGCCCGCGAGAGGTCCCCAGAGAATGCTTGCAACACACTGTTGCAAGGCTCTTGGATCTCCGCCTCATACCCTCGCATCGTGCTGCCGCCTGCGCCACGAGAGCCACGAGAACGGCGCTTGCAACAGACTGTTGCAAGCGGTGTCGGACCTCCGCGGGCCCGCCACGCGTATCAGAGTGCATGGACCTCCTGGCCAGGTTCCGCCGTAGTCTGGGCACGGGATGCGTGCAGGTCGGGACGAGCGCGCCCATGTGCGTGGCGCGCAGCAGGGATCGGTCTCGGACCTCGAGGCACTCTTCCGCAACCACTGGCCGCGCGCGTACCGGGCCGCGTACCTCGTCACGCACGATGCTGCCGCGGCGGAGGACATCGCGCAGGAGTCGTTCCTGGCCGCGATTCGGGCGCTCGACTCGTTCGACCGGCGTAGGCCGTTCGGCCCGTGGCTGCATCGGATCGTCGTCAACCGCGCGATCGACTGGACGCGAGCGCGCCGGCTGCGCGCGGAGGTCGAGCTCTCCGAGACCGTTCCTGCCGCCAACGCCGCCGCCGCTCCGAGAGACGACGTGCTGGCGGCTCTTGCCCGACTTACGCCGGAGCACCGCGGAGTGATCGTGATGCGCTACCTGCTCGAGTTCACGCCCGGTGAGATCGCGGAAGCTCTCGATCTGCCGCGGGGCACCGTCAACTCGCGGCTCCGGCGCGGGCTCGACACCTTGGCGGAGGAGCTGTGAAGACCGACTTGCAGCGGATCGAAGTCCCGGGCGAGCACGAGGCGCGCGAGCGAACGTGGTCCGTCGTGCAGGCCGCGTTCGTCGAGCGAGAGCCGGTCGAGCGTCGCAATCGGCGCTTGTGGCCGGCCGTCGCGTTCGCCGTTGCGGTCGCGGTCGTGGCTGCAGCTCTGAGCCCGCCCGGCCAAGCGGTCGTGGACGAGATCCGCGAGGTCGTCGGCGTCGAGCGCGCTCAGCCCGCGCTGTTCTCGTTGCCGGCCGAAGGGAGGTTGCTCGTCGCTTCCGATGCGGGCGTCTGGATCGTGCAGGAGGACGGCTCCAAGCGGCTGCTAGGCCAATACCGCGAAGCGACGTGGTCGCCGTTCGGTCGCTTCGTAGCGGCGGCGAGCGAGAACGAGCTCGCCGCGCTCGAGCCCGACGGCGATGTCCGCTGGACTCTGCCGCGCCGAGATGTCACGTCTCCGAGGTGGGCTGGAACTGAGACGGACACGAGGATCGCCTACTTCGCCGGCAGCGGTATCCGCGTCGTCGCGGGTGACGGGACCGGCGATCGGCTCCTCGTTCCTGATGCTCGAGGACAGTTGGCCTGGCGCCCGGGCGCAGGGCTCGTGCTCGCGTATGCATCCGCCGGCGAGGTCCGTGTGGTCGACGTCGAGAGCGGCCGCTTGCTATGGCGTGCGGCTGTCCGACCGGCGCGCCCTCCGACCCAAGTCGCCTGGTCCAGCGATGGTCGGCGGCTGCTCGTTTCTTCGTCGCGGAATCTCCGCGTGTATTCGGGACGCGGCGAGGTGCTCTACGAACTCGGCCCCGGCGCTGCACCGATTCGAGCGGCAGAACTGGCCCCGAGACGGGCGCTCCCTCGCGTTCGCACAGGAGGCAGCAGGCAGAACGCAGCTGTGGGTCGTGCCTCGAATACGAGCAGACGGTAGCGCTGCGCGAAGGCTCTTCGGAGGCGCCGGCAACTTCGAAGGGCTGGCGTGGTCACCCGATGGCCGCTGGCTGCTGGTCAGCTGGCCCGCCGCCGACCAGTGGGTGTTCGTGAGGGCCGACGGGAGCAGCATTCGCGCCATCGCGAACGTTCCCGAGCAGTTCCGCTCACGCACCTTCCCGCGAGTCGAAGGCTGGTGCTGCCCGCCGTAGGTCGTTGGACGTAGGCTGACCTCGTGCTCGAAGCCGGCGAACCCGTACCGGACGTCCAGGTCTGGACGGCACCGCGCGAGGAATCGCGGCCGCTGAACCAGGTGCTCGGCGCCGGGCTCACGCTCCTCTGCTTCTACATTTGGGACTGGTCGCCCACCTGAACGGACGAGCTCGTGCTCCTGCGGGACAGGAGCAAGGACCTCGCCGAGGTCGGTGTGCGGCCGCTCGCGATCTCACGCGACTCTCCCTGGTCGCATGCAGCCTGGGCGCAGACGCTCGGCGTCGACGTGCCTCTCCTTTCCGACTGGAACGGCGAAGCCATTCGCGCCTTCGGCGTTGCGTTCGAGCCGCTGGGGATGCTCGACGTTGCAGCGCGCTCGGCGTTCCTGGTCGAGGACGCCGAGACGATCGTCGCGGCGTGGATGCTCGGGAGAGAGCTGCCCGACATCGACGCCGTGGTCGCTGCCGCGCGGGATTTCAGCGCCGCGTGATCTGCAGTTTCCGCTGGATACGGCGCTTGCCGAATTGCCAGGCGAACCAGCCGAGGAGTCCGTAACGCAGTTTTATGACTAACGCAGTCCTCGGCTTGGCGCGGCCGAAACCAATGGGTCGCCTACATGCCCATCGAGTGGTACCCGGCGTCGACGTACAGCGTCGTCCCGGTCACGTTGGCAGCATCGGCCGAGAGGAGGTACGCAGCCGCAGCGCCGCAATCGCCGGCCTCGATCTGGCGATGGAGCGGCGCGCGGTCCTCGAACATCGTCTCCATCGTCGTGAACCCTGCGATCGAGCGCGCCGCCAGCGTTCGCACGGGGCCGGCCGAGATCGCGTTCACCCGGATGTTCTTGAGCCCGAGATCCCAGGAGAGGTAGCGAACCGAGGAGTCGAGTGCCGACTTCGCCACCCCCATCACGTTGTAGTGAGGAACCGCCCGCTCGCCTCCGAGGTAGGTCATCGTCACGATCGATCCACCACCGCGCGCCTCCATCAACGGCTCCGCGGCGCGGCAGCAGGCGACGAGCGAGTAGGCGCTGATGTCGAGCGCCATCCAGAACCGGTCGCGCGGCGTGTCCGTGAACCTTCCCTCGAGATCCTCTGCTGCCGCGAACGCAACGGAGTGGACGAGGATGTCGAGGCCTCCGTCAAAGGTTTTCGCAACCTCGGAGAAGACGCGCGCAATGCCGTCGTCCGAGCGAACATCGCACTCCGTCACAAGAGGGCTCGAGACCGTCTCGGCCAGGTCCCGCACGTTCTTCTCGATGCGCTCGCCCTGGTACGTGAACGCGATCTGGGCTCCCTCGTCTGCGAGGCGCTGAGCAATTGCCCACGCGATCGAGCGCTTGTTGGCGACTCCCAGGACGAGCGCCTGCTTCCCTTCGAACCTGCCGGCCACCCGGCGATCCTAAACGGATAGGGTGCCGCGGCGATGGGCGACGAACGGGTAGCGGTCGTAACAGGAGCATCGTCCGGGATCGGCGAGGCGACAGTGCGTGAGCTCGCCCGCCGAGGCTGGCACTGCGTCCTCCTCGCACGACGGGCCGACCGCCTCAAGGCCCTCACAGCTGAGATCGGAGGCGAATGGGAGGTCTGCGACGTCCGCGATCGCGGCCAGGTCGACGAGATCGCTGCACGGGTCCTGCGGCGGCACCCGTCCATCGCGCTCCTCGTCAACAACGCTGGAGTTCCGGGCCGAGGGTCGCTTCTCTCCACGTCGCCGGAGACCGTCGAGCGCGTGCTCGAGACGAACTACCTTGGCGGCGTCTGGTGCTCTGCGCGCGTTCCTGCCAGGCCTACGCGCCGCTGCGGCCGGGTTCCCGCATATCGTCAACCTGGTCTCGATCGCCGGAACGGTTGCGTTCGCACCGGCTGGGCCATACGCTGCAGCGAAACACGCGCAACTCGCGTTCTCGCGATCGACTCGCGGCAACGCTTCGCGCGGACGGGAATCCAGGTGCACACTCTGCTTCCCGGATTCGTCGAGACGGAGGGCTTCAAGCCGCGGACGACCCTCTCCAGCCCGCTCATGCGCCGGTTCGTGATCGAGTCCGAGGACGTGGCAAAAGCGGTCGTGGAGGCAGTGGAGAAAGGAAAACGAGAAGTCACTGTTCCCGTGGTTCCCTTACCGCTTCGTCGCGATGTTCCAGGCGCTCGTTCCCCGGTGTGCTTCGCGCGCCTCGTCGGGCGACACCGGATATCGCCCGGGTGTCCACGACTGAGTTACGGGCCAGATTTACGGGCGACGTACCAGCCGACCTCGACCTCATACGGCTCAGCCGGCGCCGGCCCGCGGATCCGCTCGCGATCTTCGTCGGACATACCGGCGAGGTCGAGCCGGTGTTCGAGATCGATCAGTTCGTGCGTGACCTCGGACGACAGTAGAACGAGGTCGTTCGCGTCGAGAAACCCACGGATGTCCCCGTCGGGGAGAAGCCGCTGGTGAGTCGCATCGCGTAGACGCTCGAACCGGTCCATCTCGATGCTCCGCAGAGGGTCGACCGACCCGAGCTGGTCCGCGATGAACAGTCGGCCGCCGGAACGCGTCACCCGCGCCAGCTCGGACACGGCCAGCTCCGGGCGCCGAACGTGATGGAGGACGCGATGGCAGCACGCGAGATCGAAGCTGGCATAGTCGAACGGAATCTCGGTCACGTCCCCCTCGACGAACCGAACGTTCTCGGGGGCGGAAGCTCGGCCGGCCTCCAGGTAGTCGACTCTGGTGTCCATGCCGACGACCTCGGAAACGTGCGGGGCGAGCGCGAGGGCGAGTGCACCTGTACCGCAGCCGGCGTCGAGCGCGGCCTCGTTCCCGCTGAAGGGCCCGAGCAGGCGGCGCACGCGCTCAGCGAGATCGACGCTGCGCTCCTCCTGTAGAGCCAAGCGAAGCTCGACACTCACGATGACGCCTCCCCGCTCGCAAGCGAGCGCGCGAGGCGAAGTGCGTCCTCGCGCGTCGAGATCGTCCCCGCTGCCCGTTCCTCGTCGATGACCGCGAGGATACGTCCGATCTCGGGGCCGGGTGGGATGCCGAGCTCGTTTCCCCGTACGAGCGGCTCCGCCGGATCGGCGTTGCGCGCGGCCTCGACGAGCCCAGAGAGCTCCGGTGCGCCAACGAATGCGAGCGCGTCGAGGGTCCACGGCTCGGTGCCGCGACGGAAGCGGTGGATCCCGCGGGGAGAGGAGTCCTCCGGCGTCCGTGCGCGCAAGAGCGTCTTCGCGTAGCGGCGGAGGCCGTTCGAGATCGGGAGCTGCATGAGGCTGTCTCGAAAGACGGCGACGAGACGGAAGCTCGCATCGTCGAACGCCTCGACTGGACCGTCCAGTCGACCTCCCAAGGGCTCGAGGAGCCCGACCTCGTTCAGACGTCGGTATCCGGCAGAGGAGAGGCGCTGGAGCTCACTGAGGATTCGCTCGCCCGCAGGCTCGGAGACGAGCGTCGCGGAGGCCCGCAAGAGCTTCTCCGTGCGCAGATCCATGTGGAAGCCGAGCTCGTCCTCGAGCCTGACCGCCCTCAGCAGGCGCAGCGGATCGTCGACGAAGACCGTGTCCGACACCGCTCGAATCACGCCGGCGGCGAGATCGGCGCTCCCCTGATACGGGTCGCACGGCTCGCCCGATCCAACCCGAACGGCGATCGCGTTGAACGTGAAGTCCCGCGACGCGAGATCCGCCTCGATCCCATCGGGAAGGGGCGTGAAGTCGACGGTCTGATCGGCGTTTGGCGTTGCTACGCGCCAAGCGCCATGGCGCTCCGAGAGCGGAAATGCGGTCCCACCAAAATGGCGTGCGTAACGAAGAGCCGCTTCCCGCGGATCGCTGCAGGCGATGTCGAGGTCGAGCACCGGGCGACCGAGGAGCTCATCGCGAACGGCTCCTCCTACGATCCACGCCTCCTCGTCGCCGAGTATCTCCCGGACGCGCTCATCCATCCTTGGGGCCCTCGGTGGCCACCCGGCGTGCCCTCCCAGAACGAGTGTTGAGCCCCGTTGCGATCTCGTACCCGATCGTGTCGGCGACCCGTGCATGATCCTCGATCAGTATCCCGTCTCCGACGAGAGTCACTGGGGTTCCCAGCGGGAGCTTCGCGTCGAGCTCGACCGCGAACGCATCCATCGAGATCGTGCCGACGACCCGCCGGCGCTGGCCCTCGACGAGGATCTCGGTTCCGGTCATGTCTCGCCGGAACCCGTCCGCGTAGCCGACGGGCACGATGCCGATCCACGTCGGCCGATCGGCGACGAAGCGACGCCCGTAGCCGGTGCTCTCACCGGGAGCGAGCTGCTTCACGAGCGCGAGATACGACTCCCAGCGCAAGGCGGGCTCGAGCCCTTCCGCACCCGGATCGGAACCGAAAGGCGAGATTCCGTAGAGCGCGATGCCGCAGCGGACCGCGTCGAAGCGAGCCTCTGCGTAGCGAAGCGTGGCAGCGCTGTTGGCGAGGTGACGTGTCAGCGAGCCGAGCGCGGCGGTGGCCTCCTTGAAGCGCTCGACCTGGAGGTGGGTGAACGCGGGGTCCGACTCGGCGGAGGCGAGATGGCTCATGACCCCTACGACGTCGCGGCTCGGCGACGGAAGCTCGGCGAGTCCCCACCGACCCATTCCTGTATCGATCTTCAGGTGTAACCGAACTCCCTCGGACAACCGCCCATCCGCCGCGACGAGTTCGAGCCGCGCTGCTCGCGCCTCGCCGACCTCGCGCTCGGAGACAGGCCCCATGACGATGATGCGAGCGTTCCGGAGCGCGGCGCGGAGATGGAGAGCCTCGGGCAACGTCGCGACACACAACGCGGATGCTCCGGCGTCGAGTGCCGCACGCGAGACGTCGACCGCGCCGTGGCCGTAGCCCTCCGCCTTGACGACGGCCCACAGCTCCGCCCCGCCCGCCGCGCGCAGCAACACCTCGGCGTTTCGCCGGATGGCCCCGAGGTCGATGGTGAAGCACGAGCGCTCCACGACTACGTTGATTCTCTGCGATTCACGGCGGCGCTGCTCTCGTCAGCCCTCGAGCGCAGCCGGCAACGATGCGAGGAGATCGCTCGCAACGAGTCCCACCTGGTGCGGTGCGAGCTCGGCCGCCCGAGCGTGGGCGATCGCTGCGGCCGCGGCCGCTCGTTGCGGCTCGAGTCCTTTTGCGAGGAACGCCGCGATCACGCCGGTGAGGACGTCGCCGGTGCCCGCAGTGGCGAGCGACGGAGGCCCGAGGTCGCAGACGACGACGCCTGCGCCGGGTGCAGCGACGATCGTGTCCGCGCCCTTGAGCAGCACGACGGCGCCGAATCGATCAACCGCCTGCTGCGCCGCGGCGAGCCGGTGCGCGCCGACCCAGTCCGAGTCGACGCCGAGGAGGCGAGCGAGCTCGCCGGCGTGCGGCGTGAGAACCGTGGGCGCGGTTCGATCGAAGGGTTCGAGGCCGAAGAGCGCATCGGCATCAACCACCGCGGGAAGCTGCAGGCGTTCGAGCAGCTCACGAACGAGCATCTGGCGGTCCTCACTGCGACCAAGACCTGGCCCGAGGGCGATTGAGCCCGCCCGCTCCGCCGCACGCGCGATCGTCTCGGCGGCGTCGGCATCGGCCCAGCCGACCTTGACCGGCTCGAGCGCGAGTGCCTCTGCGGCGGGCAGCGCTCCCTCGGGAACCGCAAGCGTCACGTAGCCCGCATCGGCACGCAGCGCAGCCATCGCCGAGAGGCAGGCAGCGCCGGTCATCCCCTGCTGGCCGCCCACGACGAGTACGGAGCCCGAGGAGTACTTCGTGTCCTTCGCGCCGCGTCGAGGGACGATCGAGAGGAGTGCCGGCATCGCGCGTCGATGCTCGGTCGGTTGCGCCGCGAGCCCGATGTCGGCGACGACGACCCGTCCGGAATGGAAGCGCCCGGGAGCGACGACGAGTCCGACCTTCGGCGCGTGGAACGTCACCGTGAGATCTGCGTCGACAACCGCGCCGGCGATCTCCCCAGTCGACGCATCCACACCGGACGGGAGATCGACCGCGACGACCGGCGCAGGTGCGGCGTTGATGCGCTCGATGACCTCGGCGGCCTCCGGTCGCGGCTCGCCGTGAAAGCCGGTCCCGAACAACGCGTCGACGACCACGTCGTAGCCGCTGACTTCTGTCGTCTCCTCGGCCACGTGCCCTGCTTCACGAAGGATGCGTGCTGCGACTCGCCCATCGCCCCCGTTCGACCCGCCACCGCACACGCAGGCGAAGCTCCGCGCAGCCGGGAACGCGAGCATCGCCTCGCGAGCGACTGCTTCGCCGGCGCGCTCCATCAGCTCGGGGATCGAGTCGGGGTATCCCGGGTACCGCTCCTCGGCGGCGCGCATCTCCGCGGCCGAATACAGCGGCTCGAACATCTCAGCCATAGGCAGCGTCGGACACAGTGGCTACTCGCGAGGGCTGACGACGCAGATCGCGGCCGCGATCTCGCGCGCATGCGTCATCGAGAGGTCAATCGCGCCGGCTCGCACACGCTCGGCGAAGGCGGCGGTCCGGCCGGAAAGGCTCACCCCCGGCTTTGGCCGCCCCTCGATCTCGATCTCCTTCCACGTGAAGCGGACCCCACAGCCGAGCGCCTTTCCCACGGCCTCCTTCCCGGCGAAGCGCGCCGCATAGCTCTGCGCCGGGTCTGCTCGAGAGTCGCAGTACGCACGCTCGGCCTCCGTAAAGCAACGCTCGCGAAAGCGCGGTCGCTCGAGCGCTCGCCGAACCCGGTCGATCTCGATGATGTCGACGCCGACCTTCAGAGCTTCCTTCGGACGTTCACCCGACATGGCCGATCGTCCTGAAGGGAGCTCTCATGGCGTCCACCCGCCGGTCAGATCCTCCTCGAGCAGGGCAGGGAACTGGGCGACCGAGGAGACCACGATGTCCGGCGACGGGTCGGCAAACTCGAGCGTCTCGGGGCGGAACTTCCCCGTCCTCACGAGGGCGGTACGCATACCGAAGAGTCGAGCGCCGCGGACGTCTCCCTCGACGTCATCCGTCACGAGCCAGGTCCGCTCAGGCTCGGCTTCGAGAGCGTCGAGCGCTGCAGCGAAGTACGACGGGCTGGGCTTGCCGAGCACTGTCGCCTCGACGCCCGTCGCGTACTCGAGCCCGGCGACGAAGGCGCCGCTGTCGAGCATCGGACCGCGGCTCGTCTGCCACCACTTGTTCTTGTGCAGACAGAAGAACGACGCGCCCATCTGGATCTCCGCGAAGGCCCGCGCGAGATTCATGTAACTGAACACCTGATTCGGTTCCAGCGTCTCGTCACAACCGCCGATGAGCACCGCCTCGGCGTCCTGGCCCACGAGCTCGAGTGCGTCGAGGTCGGGGACAACCGCAGTCATCACGAGCGCGAGCACGCGTTTCCCAGCAAGCTCCCGGGCCGCAGCCCCAGGCGTCGTCTGGAGCTCGTCGTCCTCGAGCGTGAAGCCCATCTCGCGTAACTCCTCCGCGAGGCGGGAGCGCGGCCGGGTCGAGTTGTTCGTTACGAAGCGGAGGGTATGACCGGCACGCCGGAGATCTCCCACTGCGTCGACTGCGCCCGGGATGGGGTCGCCCGACACGTGCAGAACCCCGTCGATGTCGAGCAGAATGCACGCCATGGAGCGTGAGTCTATTCGGGTCACGCGCTCCGTTTCCCTGCCGCTCTCGGAGATCGCCATCCGCGTCTCCCGGTCGAGCGGCCCTGGCGGGCAGCATGCACAGAAGTCGTCGACGAGGGTCGAGGCGATCTTCGACGTGGAGGCGTCGGAGGCTCTCTCCGAGGTACAGAAGCGGCGCGTCGTCGCACGCGTCGGGACGACGCTTCGCGCGATCGCTCAGGACGAGAGAAGTCAGCTACGGAACCGCGAGCTGGCAATCGAGCGGCTCGTCGAGAAGCTCCGCGCCGCGCTTGCAGTGCCGAGGCGGCGCGTCCCGACGAAGCCGACCCGCGCCGCGAAGGAGCGGAGGCTCGAGTCGAAGCGCCGCCGGAGCAGGACGAAAGGTCTCCGACGACCGCCCGGCGACGAGTAGCTGCCCGTCGCGACATTCGTCCGCCGCTGCGTAGGATCGCGCCGTGGACGTTTTGCGAGCAACTCCGCTGATCGCGGGCCTGCCGCTCGAGCGCACTCGCCTGCTAGAGAACCTCGGGCGGATCCGGCGCGAGGTGGGCCCGATCACGCAGGAGCTCTCGGATTCTCTCGCGGATCACATGAACATCCGCCGCGGCGAGGTGCACGAGGTGGTCTCGTTCTACTCCTTCCTGCAGCTCCCGACCGACGCGATACGCGTGTGCACGGGACCCGTCTGCGACTGCTTCGGCGCACGCAAGCTCCTCGAGCGCACCCCAGGTGCGATCGAAGTCGCATGCCTGGGACACTGTGATCTCGCGCCCGCGATGACGCACGGAGACGAGATCATCCCCGCGGTTACTCACGCGACCAACCATGGTCCCGCCGTCGGGCTCGGGACACGTGACGAGTCCCTCGCCGAATACGTTGCTCGCGGCGGGCTCGAGCTCCTTCGAAGCATGCCACCCCTCGAGCGAATCGTCGAAGAGCTGAAGGCGTCCGGGCTCACGGGGTTCGGCGGCGCTGGGTTCCCGACCGGCGTGAAGTGGGAAGCAGTCTCGCGTGAGCCCGGCCCGCGATACGTGATCGTCAACGCGGACGAGGGAGAGCCCGGCACGATCAAGGATCGCTATGTGATGGAGCTTCGGCCGCACCTCATGATCGAGGCGACGCTGATCGCCATGCGCTCCCTCGAGGCGACAGAGGGCTACATCTACCTGCGCGAGGAGTACGCGACATCTCGTCAACGCCTGCAGCACGCGATCGACGAGCTCCGGCCGCCGGCTTCCTCGACGGGCTCACGCTCGAGCTCGTGATCGGCGCCGGCGCGTACATCGCCGGTGAGGAGACGGCGATGCTCGAATCGATGGAAGGGCGCCGCGCAATGCCAAGGCTCAAGCCGCCGTTCCCGAGCCAGGTCGGCTACCTCGGACGCCCGACGCTGATCCAGAACGTCGAGACGCTCGCGCACATCCCAGCGATCCTTCGGAACGGTGGCGAGTGGTGGGCGAGCCTAGGCATCCGGGGCGCTGCGGGGACGCGACTCTGGTCGATCACGGGGGCGGTCGCGAAGCCGGGGTGCTACGAGGCTCCGAGTGGCTCGACGACGCGTGAGCTCGTCGAGGAGCACGCAGGCGGGTTCACGAGCGAGGTGGGCTCTGTAGTCCCGGGCGGCGCGGCGAGCGGAATCCTGCCGCCCTCGGCCCTCGACGCGCCTCTGACACGCGACGGCCTGCACGAGTACGGGGCTGGCCCTGGCTCGGCAGCCGTCCAGGTCTTCCCGACGTCGTACTCCCCGCTTCGGCTGCTCGCCGAGACCATGCGCTTCTTCGCGGAGGAGTCGTGCCAGAAGTGCACGCCCTGCCGGATCGGAAACCGGGCGCTTCACCACGTGTTCGAGGAGCTCGCGCACGGGGAGGCGCCGATGACGCGCGAGAAGATCGACGAGTGGCTGCTCGCGATGGAGAAGACCTCGATCTGCGGTCTCGGCCAGGCATCGCCGTTCCCGGTTCGCAACGCGATGGACCACTGGCCCGAGCTGTTCGCTCCGCTGAAGCAGGGTGTAGCTTGACGGAGATGGTCGAGTTCACCCTGGACGGGAGGGTCGTCGCAGCCAACGACGGGGAGCTCCTCGTCCACGCGGCCGCGCGCCACGGCACCTTCATCCCGACGCTCTGCCACGACGACAAGCTCGATCCTTACGGCGGCTGCCGCATGTGCGTGGTCGACGTCGAAGGCGCCCCGCGCCCGCTGCCTGCATGCGCGACGCGCGTGAGCGAGGGCATGGTCGTCTCGACGAACGGCCCGATCACGGACTTCCAGCGGACGCTCACCGAGATGCTCCTCTCGGAGCACCTCAACGCATCGCCCGGGGGTCGACCGAACGAGCTCATGGACATGGCGAACGAGCTCGGCGCCGAAGCCCCGTTCATCCTCCCCGACGCGAAGCGCGCGGAGTACGACGACCGCAACCGCCTCATGGGCTACGACCCCGACGCCTGCATCCTCTGCAACCGTTGCGTCCGCTACACGCAGGAGGTCATGCAGTGCTCGGCGCTCTCGCTCGAGGGCCGCGGGGGAGACGCGCGCATCGTCCCGACCTGGGGGCTCTCCTGGCTCGACACCGAGTGCGAGCTCTGCGGCGGGTGCCTCTCGGTGTGCCCGACCGGCGCCATCTACGAGAAGTTCGAGGAAGGAACGAAGAGGCCCGAGCGCGCCCTAGAGCAGGTGCGGACGACGTGCACGTTCTGCGGCGTCGGCTGCCAGATCGATCTCAACCTCGATCCCGAGACGAAGCACATCGTCAAGGTCACGTCGAAGGACGAGTACCTGCCGAACGAGGGCAACCTCTGCGTCAAGGGCCGCTTCGCCTTCAACTTCGTCCACCACCCCGACCGGCTCACGCAACCGCTCGTGCGCGGCGAGGACGGCGAGCTCCATCCCACAACGTGGGAGCACGCGATCGAGACGGCGGCGACCGGCCTCAAGAACGTCATCGCCGAGCACGGGCCGCAGGCCGATCGGTTTCCTCTCGTCGGCCCGCCTGACGAACGAGGAGAACTACCTCATCCAGAAGCTCGCGCGCACGGGAGTCGGGACGAACTCCGTCCACTCGTGCGAATCGACCTGACACGCTCCGACTCTTTACGGCCTGGTCAGGTCGTTGGGCAGAGGAGCAAGCAGTAACTCGATCCCGGAGATCGAGAAGGCGCGCTTCCTCTTCGTCATCGGCTCGAACACGACCGAGGCGCACCCGGTCCTCGCGCTGCGGATCAAGAAAGCGGTACGCGAACGGCGGCACGCTCGTGGTCGCCGACCCGCGCAAGATCTGGCTGACGAAGCTCGCCAAGCGCCATCTCCAGCTTCGCCCCGGGACGGACGTGTGGCTCCTGAACGCGATGATGCACACGATCCTCACGGAGGGGCTACAGAACGAGGACTACATCCGCGAGTTCACCGACGACTTCGAGGCTGTGCGCGAGGTCGTCATGCGTTACTCGCCCGAGGAGGCCGAGAAGGTCACGGGCGTCCCCGCAGAGGACATCCGCGCAACCGCGCGCGAGTATGCGGCCGAGCGGCACGCGGCGATCTTCTACACGCTCGGGATCACCGAGCACGCCTGTGGCGTCGACAACATCTGGTCGCTCTCGAACCTCGTGCTCGATGACCGGCCACCTCGGGTACGAGTCGACCGGCCTCAACGCGCTTCGCGGCCAGAACAACGTCCAGGGGCTGAACGACTCCGGCGCGAATCCGAACTACCTCCCCGGATACCAGCCCGTCGATGACCCGGAGATCCGACGCAAGTTCGCGGAGGGTTGGGGCGCAGAGATCCCCGAGCGGGCGGGCTACCGGCTCGACCAGATGATGAGCGGCCTCCACGACGGGCGCGTCAAGGCCCTCTATCTGATCGGCGAGAACCCCGCTCAGACCGAGCCGAACGCGCACCACGTCGAGGAGGGGCTCGGGAAGCTCGACTTCCTGATCTCGCAGGACATCTTCCTCCACGACATGACCCGCAAGTACGCGGACGTCGTCTTCCCGGCCTCGTCGTTCGCGGAGAAGGACGGCACTTTTACGAACACCGAACGCCGCATCAGCCGCGTTCGCGAGGCGGCCCCGCTCCCGGGTGAGGCGAAGGGCGACCGCGAGATCGTCCTCCTCATGGCGAAGGCACTCGGCGCGAACTGGCCCGAGTACCCGGACGCGGAGTCGGTCTGGAACGAGCTCGCCGACCTCGCGCCCAACTGGTACGGCGTCCGCTACGACCGCATCGAGGAGAACGGCATCCAGTGGCCCGTGCCGGAGATGGGCCATCCGGGAACGCCGTTCCTGTACTCCCCCGCTCCCGCGCGCGCGGGCGGCCGGGGCAAGTTCTTCCCGGTCGAGTACCAGCGGCCGATCGAGGAGCCCGACTCCGAGTATCCACTGGTCCTCTCGACCGGCCGGACGCTCTACCACTACAACTCGGCGACGATGACGATGCGCGAGTCGGGGATCACCGACAAGCAGGAGGAGCCGTTCTTCGAGATCACCGAAGAGGATGCGTCGGCGCTCGGGCTTGGGCAGGGCGACTGGGCGCGGCTCGTCTCACGGCGCGGCTCACTCGAGGCGAAGACGCACATCTCGGATCGCGTCTTCCCCGGCCTCGTCTGGATGGCGCTCCACTTCGCGGAGCAGAAGGTGAACTGGCTCACGCACGACGTGGGCGACCCGCTGATCGGCACGCCCGAGTTCAAGGTGAGCGCCGTGCGCGTCGAGCGCGCGTGAACAACGCTTGCCTTCGGCGCGCGTTCACGGGGGAAACCGATGTTTCCCCCGTGTGCCCACTTCTTCTTGAGAGCGCAGGGAACCTCCCGGTTCCCCACACCCCTCCCCGCTCATAGACCACTTGGTGGTCTATGAGCGATTCTCTCGCACCAGACGCCGTCGCGCCGTACCTCCACGGCCGCTTTGGCGAGCCGTACCTGTACGAGCCCGAGTGCGAGTCGACGCAGCTGCTTCTCATCGGCTCAGGACATCCCGAGGGTGCGGTCGCCGCCACGGAGCATCAGACTGGCGGTCGTGGCCGCCTCGGCCGACGCTGGGACGCGCCCTCCGGGACCTCGCTGCTCGTCTCCGTGCTGCTGCATCCTCCGCCGGAGGTGCATCTGCCCGAGCTCTCCCTCGTGGCCGCCCTCGCGGCGACCGAGACGATCGAGCTGGCAACCGGCCTGTCGGCTCAGATCAAGTGGCCGAACGACGTGATGCTGAATCGACGCAAGGTCGCGGGGATCCTCTCCGAGCTCGCCGACGGCACCGTGGTCGTCGGAATCGGGATGAACGTGAACCAGACGCGCGACGAGCTCCCGGCCGATGCGACGACCGAGCCAGGCTCGCTGCGCACGCTCACCGGAACCACGTACGACCGCACGGTGCTCCTCGGCTCGCTCCTCGTCCGGCTCGAGCATGCCTACGACACCTGGCGGCAAGGCGGCCTCGCCGATCTCTACGGCGACATCGGGGCGCGCGACTTCCTGCGGGGACGGCGGATCACCGTCGAGGGCGAGAAAGCGACGGCGCTTCAGATTCTTCGCGACGGGCGCCTCGAGATCGACCTGGGCGCGCACAAGACGCGCGCGATCGAGTCGGGCGAAGTGCTCTACGCGCGCTGAGCTGCAACCGTCCCTACGAGGTGACTCCTACGCGGCTAGCTCGTCCTCGGGCTCGCCCGTCTCGATCGAGTTCGAGATCGGGTCGCGGCTCCACTCGTACCAGCCGCCATCGTAGACCGCGATGCGCTGCCAGCCCATGAGATAGGCGTAGAACCACGTCTCGCTGGCTCGCCAGCCGGTCCCGCAGTAGAAGGCGACCCACTTGTCGGGAGTGATGCCGGCTTCCTCCCAGTTGGCCGCGATCTCGGGGTACGCGCGCATCGTGTTGTCCACGTTGCGGTAGTGCTGCATGTGGTACGCGTCCGAGCCGCAGTTGCCCCAGACGTCGCCTGAGATCCGGCCGGCCGGGCCGATGTAGTTGTAGCCCGAGACCTGGCCGATGTGCTCCTTCCAGGTCCGGACGCTGACGAGGGCGGCGCTGTCCGGCGCGGACAGGATCTGCTTGGCCTCGTCGATGTCGACGATGACATCCGGACGCGCGGGGATCCGGACACCGAACGACGTGATCGGCGTCGGGCTCGCGAAGCGTGGTCTCGACCGGGTTTCCCGCCCGCACCCACGCGTCGTAGCCCCCGTCGAGCAGCCGGACGTCGTCGACGCCCGCGTAGCGCAAGATCAGCGCCGCGCGGGTGGCGGCGATCTGCCCGGCACGACGGCCCGGCCACTTCTCGTTGGCGTCCCCTTCGGTGTCGCGGCCATAGAGGATGACCGTCGTGTCGTGGGCGATTCCGAGCGCACGCAAGGTGGCTTCGAGCTCCTCCGGCGTTCGGCGCTGCCAGTCGACGGGGTTCTCGAGCTGGTTCGTGTCGAGGTAGAGCGCGCCGGGGAGGTGATCCTCCTCGTACTCCTCGGGGACTCCGAAGTTCACGTGGAAGAGCAGGAAGTGCCCGCTCGGCGCGGCTTCCGGCTTGTCACCGTCGAGCACCTTCCAGAGCCAGTCGGAATGGACGAGGCGCTCGTAGTTCGGGAGACGCTCTACGGGCAGGGTCTCGTCGGCCGCCCATTCCGCCCAGCCGGCCTCGTACGTGCGGACTCCTGTGTGGCCCAGGTCGACGAGCCTGCTCCTGACTGCCGAGACGTCGCTCGAGCCGCCGTAGAGGACGACCTCTCGGCCGGGAACGATGTCTTTCGAGTGCAGAAGCCGGACGACCTCCGCGTCGTCGACGCTCGTCAGCCACGCGCTCGGGAAGACGACGGCTCCGGGGATGTGACCCCCTCGAGCGTCCCCGTCCTGGCGCCAGCCGTTGTACGCATGGAGAGGCCGGACGTCGACGATCGTGAGGTCGCGGTCGGCAAGTCGCGAGTGCAGTTCAGCCGTCGAGACGGTCGAACGGAAAGGGTCCTGGAACACCTTCGGCTCATCTGTGTCCGACTGCTCGTCGAGTGTGGCAACGACCTCTTCGAGACCTGACATCGAAAGCTCCTTTTGGAGAATGGACGCGAGCGGCCGAGCGCGACGTCGCGTCATCGTAATCCCATTAGTTTACAAAGTAAAGCGACTATTCGATCTGAAGTGGAACCAACTCGGAACGTGTGATCGGCGCCGCACTCCGCAGCTCGTCAACGCGCTCTGGGACGAACAGCTAGCGGTTGACGATCGTCGTGATCACGAGGTAGATCACGACCGCGAGCGGGACGATGAACCGGCCGATGTGGCGGCGCCGGCGGGCAGTCGGCGTTTCCTCCTCGGCGGTCTCGACGGTTGGGGGCGCCTCCATCGTCTCGGGCTCGAATTCCTCGAACGCCGGCTCGACCTCCGGCACGTACGTCGGCTGGGGTCCAGCTCGCGAACTCCGTCTCGTCGACCTCCGCTCCGACCTCGTCGACCAGGCTCTCCTGGAGGTCGAACAAGCTCGGCCAGCGGCCGCACGTTCGGCATGCGTTCGCGACCGGCTCGTTGACCGTGCCGCATTCCGAGCAACGCCAGGGCGCGTCCGCCACGGGGAGAGCTTATGCAGCCGAGGCCGCTACCGCACCATCCGAAGGGGGATCTCGACGAGGTTGATGCGCGAGCCGTCCTTGGCGGAGAGCTCGAAGACGATCAGCGAGCCGACTCCGTCGAAGGGAACTGTGAACGCAGCGGTGGTGAAGTCGAACGTCCCACGCGTCCCCGTTCCCGAGGTCGCCGTGACGAAGTTCTCGTCGACGATGAGACCGTCGGTGTCGGTCAGCTCGTAGTTGAACGTCGCCTCGAAGGTGTTCGCAGTGCCGGTTACGCGCAGCGGGCTCGCGACCGTCTCGAACGAAAGCGGCGACTCGACGAGGACCGCAGGCGTGAAGTCCTCGAAGTCGGCCCGCGTGAGGGTGTTTCCCTGGATGTCGACGGACTCCACGGTGACGAACTGCGTGAGCGTGTACACGACCTGCGCCAACGGCTCGTCCGTGAGATCAGTCGAAAGCTCAACGGTCGCCACTCCGTCCTCGACCGACGCAACCACCCCCTCGGTGTCTTCCGGAATCGCCGTCGTGAGCTCGAGCTCCGCGCCCTCCTGCGCGGTCGGGCCGGCGAGAAGCTCGTCGAGTGCGGCCTGGGCGATGGCTGTCGTTTGGTCGATCTCGCGTAGAGCCGGCCACACCTTGCCGTCGCGCAGCCAGTAGACGCGGAGCTCGGTGGTTTCGGCAGGCACCGTCGTGTGTCGGTGTCAGTCGGCGTCGCCTCCTCGTCGCCACCGCATCCCGCCAGGAGCAGCGCCGCCGCGGCGAGAAGCACTGACAACTTCACGGCCAGAGCGTAGATGCGCCGCGTGGATCGGGGACGACCTCGGCAATGCGGCGTCGGAGATCGGTGTGGTCGAGCTCGAGCTCCAGGCCCAACTGCGAGGCGGTCTCCTCTTCGAGCCCCTGCCAGAGGTCGATCGTCGCCCAGAGCGCCCGCGCCACGTCGCGTACGTCGTAGTGGGCATACGCCGACTCCAGGGCCGAGAGCGCGCCGGGATCGGCCCAGCGTTCGAGAAATCGGCCGCCGTGCCAGGTGTCGACCGACGGGTCAAGCGCGCGCGCATGCCACTCGAGCAGGGTCACGAGCCGTGCCTTGAGGTAGCCGTCGAGGCACCCGATGGCCGTGTAGACCTCGCCGCGGCGGAGCTTCTTCGCGGTCCAGAGCGCGTGGTACCAGAAGTCGCTCGCAAGCTCGGTGAGCTCGAGCTGGACCGGCAGTCCAGGCGTAGCGACCTTTTCGGCCGCGTGCTGGAGGCGCGCCTCGAGGCCGAGCTTGTCCACGAGGACTCGGTAGCCGCGCGCGAGCAGTGGACCGGCGACCTCGAGCCGCTCGATTGCCGAGAGCGGGAATGAGCGGCAGATCGACGTCCTCTCCGGTCTCGTAGAGGACGCGGCGCTCGCGCTCACCGCCCACTGCGGTCGTCTCGAGAAACGTGATGACAGGCGCGCCGAACTCCGCAACCCAGGCTCGATCTTCCGCGTAGCGCTCTGGGTCGTCCACGAGGATGAACACGTCGAGGTCCGACCAGCGGTCGGCCGGCGTCTCAGTGCGCGCCCGCGATCCGACGACGACCGCCGCATGCACATCGGCCCTCTCTCGCGCCCAGTCGGTGACAGCCGCCTCGATCAGGTCCATCCGCGTGTTGACGTTGGCGAGAACGCGCTCGTCGATCTCGAGCACGTTGGGATTCACGCCCCGAAGTGAGCGATCACCTGCTCCGGCGCGCTGCTCGAGCGCGGGAAGCATCTGCTTCGTGTAGACCCCTGGCAAGGGTCCCGTCTGCGGCACTGCTCTCGCCTCGACCAAGGCCCGCAGTGCATCGGGCGTGAAGAGCGGGACGTCGACAGGGAGCACGACACAGACGTCGTGCGAAGCGGCGCGGAGCCCGGCTACCACGCCGAAGACCGGCAGCGCGCTCGTCGGAGCCGTCGTCGAGCACCGGAAACGGGAGCTCGAGACCATCCGCTTCCTTCCCGACCGCGAGCACCTCGTCGCAGGTCTCGCTCAGAACGCGCCAGGCCCGCTCGGCGAGCGTCTCGCCGCGAAACGAAGCGAGCGCCTTCGGCGAGCCGAAGCGCTCGGACGCGCCCCCGACGAGGAGGATCCCGGTGAGCGGCTAGACGATCCGCCACGGCTCCGTGTAGACCGTCGCGCGCCCGTCGCGAACCCAGCCGCAGAGCGTCACGCCTCGGTCCCCGGCAAGCTCGACCGCAAGGGACGAGGGCGCTCCGACCGCGACGAGGACGGGACATCCGGCGACGGACGCCTTCTGCACGAGCTCGAACGAGAGCCGGCCGCTCACGCACAGGACGTGGCTCGAGAGCGGAAGGAGGCCCTCGAGGAACGCCCAGCCGACGACCTTGTCCATCGCGTTGTGACGGCCGACGTCTTCACGCACGCAAGAAAGCTCACCCCCGGCGTCGAAGAGCCCGGTCGCGTGCAGCCCGCCGGTCGCCGCGAAAGCCCGTTGCGCTTCGAGGAGTCGGTCCGGGAGCGAGGCGATGACGGCTTCGGGAACCTCGAGGGCGCTCCCGACTCTCGGCGCGGCGACCTGAACGGCTTCGATCGCCCCTTTCCCGCAGACCCCGCACGAGGAGGACGTGTAGAAGCTGCGCTTGAGCCGCTCCGGGTCGAACCCGCTTGCTTCGACATCGACCGTGTTCGCGGCGAGATCGTCTGGCACGCGTGCCGAGACTGGCGTGAGCCCTTCCGTGATGCAGAACCCGAGCGCGAGCTCCTCGTCGTGCCCGGGAGTCCGCATCGTCACGGCAACCGGCTCGCCACCGATGCGGATCTCCAGGGGCTCCTCGACGGCAACCGTCTCGTCGATCTCCTCCCCGCGCGGGAGACGGCGAGCCTTCACGACCGCCGTCGAGTACGGAGGCGCCTCGGCCCGACCGTCGCGATTCACGCGGTTCAGCGTAGTCGTATGGACGCGCACCGAGGAGGAGTCAGCTCGCAACCCCACAGACGGCGAACACCGTCACCGACCAGTTCGCCCCGGTCCCCACGATCTCGCGCGCAGAGGTTCGGTACACGTTGTCGTTGTCGGGGAACGACTGCTGGAGCGCGACTTGCGGGAGAACGGGGTTCAGGCGAGCTCCTCCTCCCAGCAACCGCTTACCGGTCGGGCACGTGATCGTCGCAGTCTTCGAAGCAGTCGAGTTGGAGACCGAGGTGGACTCGATCCGCTCGATCCCGCTGACCCCAGGCGGCCCTGCGGGCCCCGTCGGGCCTGTCGGGCCGGCCGGCCCTGCGGGCAGCTGACCTGCCGCGAAGTCGGCCCTGAGAAGCGAGCGATTGCGCACCTTTGCGGAAGTCACCGCGTTCGGAGCGAGCTTCCCGTTCGTTACTGCTGAGCTCTTGAGCTGTGCGGTGCCGACGCTGTTCTTCGGTACCTGCAGAACCGTGGCGTACCCGGTGCCTCCGAGGGCGATGCCGAGCGCGATGCACGCGATCACGAGTGCGGGCGACGGGCGCCTGAGTGAGATGCCTCTCATCGTCTACCTCCCTGTGTGGTCAGGTCTGGAAGGCGCCGACGCTACCAGCCGACTTTGACGACTCGGTTAACGCTCGCAATGCCAGGCGCTACGCGGGGACGGCTTCGCGATCGAGGCATTCGAGGAACGCCCGCGACCACTCCGCGAGATCGCCCCAGCCGCGACACGAGACCATGTTCCCGTCGACGACCGCGGCGCCGTTCACGAATTCCCCACCGGCCATCTCGATGTCGGGAGCAAGTGCCGGGAAGCCCGACGAGCGCCGTCCGCGCAGAAGGCCGAGCGCCGCAGGCACCTGCGGGCCGTGGCAAAGGGTTCCGACCGGCTTGTCTTCTGCAAAGAAGTGCTGGACGATCCGTCGCACCTCGGGATCGACGCGGATGAACTCCGGCGCCCGGCCGCCCGGAATGACCAGGGCTGCATAGTCGGCTGGCTCGACGTCTGCGAACACGATGTCGACGGGGCAGGAGCGACCCGGCCGCTCGACGTACGTGTCGAAGTCGGGCTCGAAGTCGTGCACGACGAGCTTTATCGGGCGCGCCGTAGGCGCCGCGATGTGCGGCTCGTGGCCGGCCTCCGCAAGCCGGTACTTGACGAACATCGTCTCCAGGTCCTCGGCGGCATCGCCGGCGAGGATCAGCACCTTCGCCATCGCCTGCTCCTTCCGTCGCTCTCCGTCGATCGTACGCCGTGGCAACGGTGTGCGCAGCTACTCGACGGTGACGGTCTTCGCGAGGTTGCGCGGCTGGTCGACGTTCAGTCCGCGTAGTCGCGCAATCCGGTATGCGAGGAGCTGCAGCGGGAGGATCGCGAGCACGACCTGGAGGAACGCGGGTGTCTTCGGCACGTAGATCACGTCGTCGGCGTGGTGCTGGATGTCCTCGTTGCCGTCGGTCGCGATCGCGATGACGTGCGCGCCGCGAGCTCGGACTTCCTGGATGTTGGAGACGATCTTGTCGTAGACGTGAATGTTCGTCGCGACGACGACGACAGGCGTGTGCTCGTCCAGCAAGGCGATCGGACCGTGTTTCATCTCCCCAGCGGAGTAGGCCTCGGTCGGGATGTACGAGATCTCCTTGAGCTTGAGCGCGCCCTCGAGCGCAACCGGCAACCCGATGTGGCGTCCGAGGTAGAGGAAGAACGGCGCGTCGTAGTAGCGCCGGGCGATCTCCTCGATCGGATGGTCGGCCTCGAGGAATGCCGCAATCTTGCGCGGCAGCTTGTAGACGAAGTCGAGGATGAACTCGATCTCGCCGGGCGGCAAAGTCTCGCGAATCTCGGCGAGCTTGAGCGCCACGAGGTAGAGGAGAGCGACCTGGGCGGTGAACGTCTTCGAGGAGGCAACGGCCGTCTCGAGACCGGCGCGCGTGTACAGCACCGAGTCGACCTCGCGCGTGACCTGCGAGCCCATCATGTTCGTGATCGCGACAGTGCGTGCGCCCTTCTCCTTTGCGAGCTTGAGCGCTTCGATCGTGTCGCGCGTCTCGCCCGACTGCGTGATCCCGATGACGAGCGTGTGCTCATCGATGACCGGGTTGCGGTAGACCCATTCGCTTGCGATGTCGAACTCGACAGGGATGCGGGCCCACTCCTCGATCACGTAGCGCCCGACGACGCACGCGTGGTACGCCGTGCCACACGCGACGAGCACGATCCGGCGAAGCTCCTTGACATCCTTGCCGGACATGTCGAGACCTTCGAGGACGAGGGTGCCATGACGAACGCGGTCGCCGATCGTCTCTGCGACCGCCTCGGGCTGCTCGTAGATCTCCTTGAGCATGAACGTCTCGTATCCGGCCTTCTCGGCGCTCTCTTCGTCCCAGTCGAGCTCCATCGGCTCATGGTCGACGGGGGTTCCGTCCACGAGTGAGAACACCGCGCCCTCGGGCCGCACGGCGACGATCTCACCGTCGCCTGGGAACTGCACAGTGCGCGTCTCGCGGAGAAACGCAGCCGCGTTCGATGCGAGAAACATCTCGTCGTGGCCGAGCCCCACGACGAGTGGAACCTGGTGCCGAGCGCCGACGAGCAGACCGGGATGGTCGTGATGGATGACGACGAACGCGAAGTGGCCCTCGAGCTCGGCGAACGCCAGCCGGACCGCCTCGACGAGATCGCCCTCGTAGTGGCGCTCGACGAGATGCGTCACCGTCTCGGCGTCGGTCTCGGACGTGAAGGTGTGGCCGTCAGCGACCAGGCTGGTCGTGAGCTCGCGGTAGTTCTCGACGATGCCGTTCAGGACGATCGAGAGCTTCGACGCGTCGCAGCCGGCGAGCGGGTGCGCGTTCGCTTCGGTGACGGCGCCGTGCGTCGCCCAGCGAGTGTGCGCGACGCCCGTGGTCGCAGTCGACGAGTTGGTGCCGGCGAGAGCCTTCAGGTTGTCGAGGGCGCCGACCGCGCGTACGTAGTCGAGCCCGTTGCTCTCGAGGAGGGCGAAACCCGACGAGTCGTAGCCGCGGTACTCGAGCCGCTCGAGACCCTGGAGGAGCAGCGGCTTGCACTCACGTGATCCGACGTATCCGATGATTCCGCACATGAGCTCTCCTTAGAAATGCGAAAGAGCCCGGCAGCGCCCTCCGTCGGGCTCAACCGAGCTCTCGTTCCACGAGCGCGGCGATGCTAGCACACATTGTCTCTGCATCTTCCGCATTTTCCATCTCGGCCAGGACGCGAACAAGGGGCTCGGTTCCCGACGCGCGTACGAGCACGCGGCCTCTCTCGCCGAGCTCTGCGGTGACGCGGTCGACCTCGTCGAGCACCGACTGTGGAATCTCGCGCCTCGAGACGCGAACGTTCCGCTTCGCCTGGGGGTAGCGCGGCATGACGGAGGCTGCTTCGCTCAGCCGGCGTCCGCGCAGCGCGCTGCAAAGAAGCAATGCCGCTGCCAGCCCGTCGCCCGCGACGTGGTTCCCGAGCCAGATCACGTGGCCGGACTGCTCCCCGCCGAGGAGCCCGCCCTCCTCGCGAAGAGCCTCGAGAACGTAACGGTCGCCCACAGGAGTGGTGACCACCCGGATCCGGCGCTCCGCCATGAGCCGGTGGAAGCCGAGGCTCGTCATCACCGTGACGGCGACCACGTCCACATCGAGTGCGAGCGCGAGAATTGCGAGGATCTGGTCGCCGTCGAGCGCGTCACCTCGCTCGTCCACGGCGAGCATCCGGTCGCCGTCGCCGTCGAACGCGATGCCCAGGTCGAGACCTGCGCTTGCAACAGTCTGTTGCAAGCTGGCGAGATCCGTGGCACCGCAGCCAAGGTTGATGTTGGTTCCGTCGGGCTCGTTTCCGACCGCAGTAACCGTGGCGCCCAGCTGCTCGAACACTCCCGGGGCGAGCGCCGAATAGGCACCGTTCGCGCAGTCGACGCCGATGCGCAGCCCCGCCAGATCCGATCCGAACCGCTCGATGATGTACGCGCGGTACCGCTCGGCGGCGCCGTCGAGATTCTCGGTCGAGCCGCCACCCGCTCCCGGCGCATCGAGCAGCGACTCGATCGCCTCCTCATCATCGTCCGAGAGCTTGCCGCCGTCGGCCTTGAAGAGCTTGACGCCGTTGTATTCGGGCGGGTTGTGAGAGGCCGAGATGACGGCCCCGAGATCCTCGGCCAGGAGAGCGACCGCGGGGGTGGGGAGCAGACCCGCCAGGACGGCAGTCCCGCCGGCCGCGGCAATGCCTCGTGCGAGGGCGCCCTCGAGCTCGGGGCCGGATGCGCGCGTATCGCGCCCCACGAGGACACGACCTCCCCCGGCCCAGAGCGTCGCCGCCTTTCCGAGCCGCTCCACGAGGTCCGGCGTCAGGCTTCCCCCGACGATCCCCCGCACACCGTCCGTTCCGAAGAAGCGCCGCGCCACGGCGGGCGAACCTACCTCTTCGAGAACTGGGGCGCCTTGCGCGCTTTGTGCAGGCCGGCCTTCTTGCGCTCGACGATGCGAGCGTCGCGCGTGAGGAACCCCTGGCGCTTGAGCGGGATCCGCATCTCGGGATCTGCCTCGACGAGCGCGCGGGCGATGCCGTGTCTGACCGCACCCGCCTGTCCGGAGACGCCGCCTCCGTGAACGCGAACGCGCAGGTCGTACGTCGACGCGGCCTCGGCAACCTCGAGCGGCCCCATGACCATCTTCCGATGCACGGCACGCGGGAAGTACTCCTCGATCGTCCGGCCGTTGATCCAGGTCTTGCCGTCGCCAGGCCGCAGGATCACGCGTGCAATGGACGTCTTGCGCTTGCCCGTCCCCAGGTACTGCGCGATCTCTGTCATGTCAGCTCCAGCGGCTTCGGGGCCTGGGCCGCGTGCGGGTGATCGGACCCCGCGTAGATCTTGAGCTTGAGAAGCTGCGCGGCCGCGAGCTTGTTCTTCGGGAGCATTCCCTTCACTGCCTTCCTGAGCACCTCGGTCGGACGCCGCTCGAGCTGCTCGCGCAGCGTGCGCTGCTTGATCCCGCCGGGATAGCCGGTATGCCGGTAGTAGATCTTCGTGTCGAGCTTCGAGCCCGTCACGGCGATCTTCTCGGCGTTGACGACGACGACGAAGTCGCCCGTGTCGACGTGCGGCGTGTAGACCGGCTTCCCTTTGCCGCGCAGCGTGTCCGCGATGCGGGTCGCCAAGCGCCCGAGGGTTTGCCCGTCGGCATCGACGAGGAACCACTCGCGCTCGATCTCACCCGGCTTGGCGGTATACGTCTTCATCTCAGAGAAAAGGGCGGACGCCTGTCCGCCGGCGCTCGATTCTAGCAGCCTTTCCTGGCCGAACGGGCAGCGCAACAGCAGTACATCTCCAACCTGTCTACGAAGAGGAGCGTCTTCGCGTCTCCCGAGCGGCGGGCCACTCGCTCTCGGCAGGTACGAGCTGAAGGTGTCGGACCCGACGATCGCCGCGGTCGTCGTCCAGCTCGACATCCTGAGGTAGGAGACGCCCGGTCGACGACGTGCGTGAGGGGCGCCCGCGAGGGCCCTCTTCGCTATCCGGCCGGCTCCGGCGCTGCCGCGGTAGGGCGACCGGCAAGCAGGATCGCCAGCGCTGGTGCGACAACCGCAACCGTCGCGCCAACCGCGATCGCCGCTACGCCCCACTCCGTATACGCCAGCCCACCGAGTAGGGCAAGTGCGGCCGCCAGCAGACCTGCGACGAGATCCGTGAATCCGACGAGCTTCCCTCGCTCGACCGGAGCGGCATGCGTGACGAGCTCCGCCGTCGCGGCGACATAGGAGACGTTCCAGCCGAGCCCGAGCAACAGGAGCGACAGCGACATGGCCGGGATCGACACGACCCAGGCGAGCATCACGGTCGACACCGCCATGATCGCGAGGCCCGCGATGAGCGTCGGACGTCGACCCACCCGGTCGACGAGCTCGCCCACGAAGAGGACGAGCGCGAACATCCCCACGATGTGGAGGCTGATGACCGTGAACACGTCGGCCTGCTCGTGTTGGTGGCCGACCACGATGTAGCCGGTCAGATTCATGACTCCTGCCATGACTGCCAGGCTCGCCACCGCCGCGAGAACGGCTGCTGGAACGCCTGGGCGACGCAAGATCTCACGAAGTGGAGCAGCCGGCTCCGTCGTGAGCGGCTCACCCTCCGCAAGTCCGGCCTGCTGAAGCTCGAGGGCGATCGTGCGCGGGTCCGGCCTGATCAGGAGCGCGATGCAGAGCCCCACGACGCACATTGCGGCCGCGGCGAACCAGGGGATGACGAGGGTGTCGAGCTCGAGGTCTTTGCCCGCGAAGAGCGGGCGGAAGACGAGCGGGCCCAGCGCAGCCCCGAAGAGCGCGCCGAAGAGGACGTATGAGATCGCGCGCCCTTTCTTCTCCTCGGGGTACATGTCCGCCGCGGCCGTGCGCGCGAGTAGGACGGCTCCGTTCATCGCGCCCACGCCGACAAGCCCGAGGACGACGAGCGGCGCGCTGTCGGCGACGCAGCCGAGCGCTGTCAGCACGCACCCGGCCATCCCGACGACGAAGCCACCCGCGATCACGGGAACTCGGCCCAACCGGTCCATCAGCCGGCCCGCAGGCAGTGCGGCTAGAGCTCCCGCAGCGAGGAAGATCGCAGGCCCGAGGCCGAGAATCGACTCGATCCCGGTGACGAGGACGAGCGTGATCGTCGCGACGGCCGCCGCAAGCTGGAGCACGCCCGAGAGCAGCACGAGACAGAGGCTGAGCAGGGCGGTGTTACGCCGGATCGGGTACGAGATCGTCGCGATCGAGCCATTCAATCAGCCGGCTCCGGAGCGCCTTGGGCTTGTGGCGCTACGATGCCAGGAGCGTACGGGGAGCTCGGGCGACCGGGCTGAGAGGGCGGTTGAGCGCGCCGCCGACCCGCGGAACCTGATCTGGGTAATGCCAGCGGAGGAAGGCGTGTCCAACGAAGTCGTAGTGGTTGTCGCAGGCGGGGCTCCTCCCGACCCCCGGGCGGCGCTTGCCGTGCCGCTCGGGTCGCAGGTGGTCGCGGCGGACAAGGGGCTCGAGCACGCGCTTGCGCTCGGGCTCGAGGTCTCGATCGCGGTGGGCGACTTCGACTCGGCCTCTCCGGCGGCTGTCGCACGGCGGAGGCGCGCGGAACGAGGATCGAGCGACACCCCGCGGAGAAAGACGCAACCGACCTCGAGCTCGCGCTCGATCGTGCGCACTCGCTCGGACCCAACCGGATACTGGTGCTGGCCGGCGACGAAGGCCGGCTCGACCATCTCTTCTCGACACTGCTGCTGCTCGGCTCGAGCCGCTATGAAGCGATCGAGATCGACGCCTTCATAGGGCCCGCACGCGCGTACGTCGTCCGGGGCGAACGCGCGATCGAAGGCGAGCCCGGCGAGCTCGTCTCGCTCCTCGCACTGCACGGCCCGGCCGAAGGCGTGCATACGGATGGGCTCGCGTACCCGCTCGTGGGAGAGACGCTCGAGCCCGGCTCGAGCCGTGGTGTCTCGAACGTGTTCGTAGCGGACACGGCCCGCGTCACGCTCGAGCGCGGTGTCCTGCTCGCAATCCGGCTCCCAGCCTCGGACGAGGACCGCGGGTGAGAGAGCTTGCAACAGTCTGTTGCAAGCGGCTCTGCGTCGCTCGCTGGGGTGCTCGCGCTGGCTGTCGCGGGCTGCGGAGGCGACGACTCGCCCACCGAGGTCGTTCTCGTCACGCACGACTCCTTCGTGGTCTCGAAGGACGTACGGACGGCCTTCGAGCGTGAGAGCGGCTTTAAGCTCCGGATCCTCAAGACGGGCGACGCAAACGAGGCGCTCACGAAAGCGCTCCTCACGGCCGGCAATCCTCAGGGCGATGTGCTCTTCGGCGTCGACAACAACCTTCTCTCGCGCGCACTCGAAGGCGATCTCTTCGCCGCGTACGAGTCGCCCGGGCTGAGCAACGTCGACGCGGAGCTCGTGCTCGACCCGGATCACCGAGTAACGCCGGTCGATCGCGGCGATGTGTGCCTGAACTTCGACAAGGCCTGGTTTCGAGATCGCGGGATCGACCCGCCTAGATCGATGGCCGATCTCGTCGATGCCCGCTACAACGGCCTCCTCGTCGTCGAGAACCCGGCGACCTCGACGCCTGGGCTCGCGTTCTTGTTCGCGACGATCGCCCGTTTTGGAGAGGACGGCTGGCAGGACTATTGGCGGCGCTTGCGCGAGAAGGACGTTCTCGTCGTGGATCGCTGGGAGGAGGCGTACACGGTGCAGTTCTCGGGAACGGCCGGAACCATCGGCGACCGGCCGATCGTCGTCTCGTATGCGTCGAGCCCGCCCGCGGAGGTGATCTTTCGCACACCGCGCCCGTCGGTGGCACCGACGGCGGTCATCGAGGACTCCTGCTTCCGACAGATCGAGTTCGCAGGTGTGTTGCGCGGTGCTCGGAACGAGGAGGGCGCGCGCAAGCTCATCGACTTCATGCTCTCGAAGCGTTTCCAGGAGGACGTCCCGCTCAACATGTTCGTCTTCCCGGTCATCAGGGACGCCCAGCTCCCGACCGAGTTCGAGAAGTTCGCCGTCGTGCCGGAAACCCGCTCGAGCTTCCGCCGGCGGAGATCGAGGCGAATCGCGACGACTGGATCAAGGAGTGGACGGACATCGTGATTCGGTGAGTACGCGCAGCTGGCGCGCCCTCACCTACGGCGTGCCGCTCGCATTCCTGGCGCTGTTCTTCGTCTACCCGCTCGCGACGATTCTCGAGCGCGGCCTCCGCGCGGACGGCTCGCTCGCCTCGCCTCTCGACGTCCTCACCGACCCGCTCACGCGAGACGTCGTCTGGTTCACGATCTGGCAGGCGCTCGCGTCGACGGCGCTCACCTTCGCGATCGCGCTACCCGGCGCGTATGTCCTGGGCCGCTATTCGTTCCGGGGTCGAAGCGTCGTTCGCGCGCTGGTGATCGTCCCCTTCGTCCTGCCGACGGTCGTGGTCGCGCTGGCGTTCCTGGCGATCCTGCCCAGCGGCCTCGAGCGAGGCTGGATCGCGATCCTCGTCGCTCACGCCTTCTTCAACATCGCGGTCGTCGTGCTCGTCGTCAGCACGTTCTGGGCAAGCCTCGACCGGCGGATGTCCGAGGCCGCCGCAACGCTCGGCGCGGGGCCATGGCGCAGCTTTCGGGAAGTCACGCTTCCCAGGCTCGCGCCGTCCCTGGCTGCCGCGGCGGCGATCGTCTTCCTCTTCACCTTCACCTCATTCGGGATCGTCTTGATCCTGGGCGGCCCCGGCTACTCGACAATCGAGACGGAGATCTATAACCAAGCCGTCCGCAGCTTCGACCTGCGCGCAGCGGCCATCCTCTCCATCGTCCAGCTGCTCTGCGTCGGACTGGCCGTGTTGGTCACGCTGAGGTTGGAGGCGAGGATCACACCAGGCGGGGGCGTCCGGCCAGAGGCGGACGTCCTGCGCAAGCCGGGCTCGTTCCGCGAGAGGGCTCTCGTCGCCGGAAGCCTGGGTCTGCTCGCGGTTTTCATCGGACTTCCGCTCGCGGTGCTCGTCGAGCGCTCGCTCGCAGTGGGAGGCGGACACAGCCTCGAGGCGTACCGCTCGCTGTCCCGGCCGACGTCCGTGCTCCTCGCCGCGCCGTGGGAAGCAGTCGTGAACTCGATCGTGTATGCGGGGGCGGCGACCCTAATCGCGACCGTGGTCGGCGGCCTTGCGGCCTTCGCAGTCGCGGACTCGAAAGGTCCCCGCCTGCTCGACGGCCTGCTCATGCTCCCGCTTGGCGCCTCGGCCGTGATGCTCGGGTTCGGGTTCGTGATCGCCTTCGATCGGGCCCCGCTCGACTTCCGAGCGGAACCGTGGATCGTTCCAGTGGTGCAGGCGCTCGTCGCCATACCGTTCGTCGTCCGCATCGTGGCTCCGACAATCCGAGCGATCGACGAGCGTCAGCGCGAAGCCGCCGCAGTGCTCGGAGCGTCGCCGGCGCGCGTGCGACGGGAGATCGACGTCCCGATCATCGGTCGAGCCGTGGCGGTGGCTGCAGGCTTCGCATTCGCCATCTCGCTCGGAGAGTTCGGGGCAACGGTGTTTCTCGCGCGGCCCGAGAGCCCCACCTTGCCCGTCGCGATCTTCCGCTTCCTCGGCCGCCCCGGCGAGCTGAGCAACGCTCAGGCATATGCGCTCGCCGTCGTGCTCATGGCGGTGACGGCGGCCTCGATCTTGCTCGTCGGCCGGCTCAGAGTCAGGCGAAGCTGGGCATGATGCTCCGCGTCGACGAGATCATCGTCCGCTTCGGCGAGAAGCTCGCGCTCGACAGGGTGACGCTCGACCTCGCGCAGGACGAGGTCATGGCCGTGCTCGGCCCGAGCGGCTCGGGCAAGAGCACGCTCCTGCGCGTCATCGCGGGCCTGCAGAAGCCGGACTCGGGGAAGGTGCTGCTCGAGGGACGGGACATCACGGGGCTTTCTCCCCACCGCCGGGGGATGGGGCTGGTGTTCCAGGATCACGCGCTCTTCCAGCACATGAGCGTCGCGGGCAATGTCGCGTTCGGGTTAAGGATGCGCGGCGACTCCCGACGTGAGATCGACCGCCGGGTGCACGAGCTCCTCGACCTCGTGGGTCTCACCGGTTATGAGCAGCGCTCGGTTGCCACGCTCTCGGGAGGCGAGCAGCAGCGGGTCGCGCTCGCGCGGGCGCTCGCACCGGAGCCACGTGTGCTCCTTCTGGACGAGCCGCTCGGATCGCTCGACCGCCGGCTGCGCGATCGGCTGCTCGAGGATCTCGCAGCGCTGTTCGCCGAAGTCCGGATCGCGGCTCTGTATGTCACTCACGACCAGGCCGAGGCGTTTGCCCTGGGCGACCGCGTGGCCGTCATGCGCGAAGGCCAGGTGGTTCAGACTGGAACCGCGGACGAGCTCTGGGCACATCCCGTGGACGCGGACACCGCTCGCTTCTTTGGCCTCGGCAACGTTCGCGACGGCACCGTCGTCCGGCCGGAGGCGATCGAGATCCGCTCAGCGCGTGCCGGAGAGAGCGGCGACGGAATGGTCGAGAGTGTTCGCCGAAACGGCCCGACCGTCTGGCTGGCCGTTCGGCTCGACGACGGATCGCCACTCGATGTGGCTGTCAGCTCCCTCGAGCACCCGGCGACGGGAGACCGGGTGTGCGTCGAGATCGATCCGTCCGGCATCGTCCGGCTGTGATCCGGCGACGCGTCATCGTCCACGGTCTCGTGCAAGGGGTCTTCTTTCGCGAGTCCGTGCGCAGGCACGCCGTAAGTGCAGGGGTTGCCGGGTGGGTTCGCAACAACCGAGACGGAACCGTGGAAGCCGTCTTCGAAGGTGAGGACGCCGCCGTCGAGCGGCTGGTCGCGTTCTCTCACGAGGGACCGCGGGGCGCCCGAGTCGATCGTGTCGATGTTTCCGTGGAGGAACCAGGCGACCTCCACGGGTTCGATACCAGCTAACCCGCTCGACGCTCGAAACCGGCGACTAGTCGCTGTCGACCTCGTCGTCCCCGGAAGCGTCGTCGTCCTCGTCGGACTCCTCGGGATCGTCGAAGCCGCCCTCGGAGCTTTCCTTGCCTTCGTCCGGGTCGTTCTCGTCGCCGAAGCCCTCGTCCTGCCAGGGGTCGCCCATGCTCCTCCTCGTCGCGGTATCAGCGCGGGAGCTTAACGCTCTCCAGCGCAGGTGCGGTCACCAGCCATGACCTGATCGAACACCGAGTTGAACTCGCCATCGCGCTGCGTGTCAGGCCTCGTGAGGCCGGCGACCTCGACCTGCATGACCGGAGTGACGCCCGGGGCCGCCCACCGTGACGCGATGCCGCTCACCCGCCGCAGACGCCTGCTGGCCACTTCGAGGGACACCGCCGAGCCACGTAAGGCCTTATCACTCGGATATGTCGACCGGGCTGGGCAGTGGAGGCCGCCGGCTGGCGGTCTCCTACTCCCATTCGATGGTTGCCGGGGGCTTGGAGGAGACGTCGTAGACGACGCGGTTCACTCCGGGGATCTCGTTGATGATGCGGCTCGAGATCGCCTCCAGCACGTCGTACGGAAGGCGCGCCCAGTCGGCGGTCATCGCATCCTCGGAAGTGACGGCGCGAATCACTACCGGGTAGGCGTAGGTGCGTTCGTCGCCCTGAACACCGACAGAGCGGATGGCCGGAAGTACGGCAAAGCTCTGCCAGAGGTCACGGTAGAGATCGGCCTTGCGGATCTCCTCGAGCAAGACCGCATCCGCGCGGCGCAGGATCGCGAGGCGTTCCTCGGTGACGTCCCCGATGATGCGGATCGCGAGGCCCGGGCCGGGGAAGGGCTGCCTCCAGACCATTCGTTCCGGCAATCCGAGCTCCTCGCCGACCCGGCGCACTTCGTCCTTGAAGAGCATGCGCAGCGGCTCGACGAGCTCCATGCGCATATCCGCGGGGAGCCCTCCGACATTGTGGTGCGACTTGATCAGGGCGGCGACTCCGTCCTCCCCGCCTCCCGACTCGATGACGTCCGAGTAGAGCGTCCCCTGGACGAGGAACCGAACGTCACCGAGTCTCCGAGCCTCTTCCTCGAAGACTCGGATGAACTCCTCGCCGACGATCTTGCGCTTCTCCTCGGGATCGGAGACACCCGCGAGCCGTGAGAGAAAGCGCTTCTGGGCCTCGACGTGGACGAGAGGCACGCGGAAGTGACCCGAGAACGTCTCGATCACTTGCCCGGCCTCGTTCTCGCGGAGCAAGCCGTGATCGACGAAGACGCAGGTGAGCTGGTCGCCGACCGCCTTGTGCACGAGAAGCGCGGCGACCGCCGAGTCGACGCCTCCCGAGAGGGCGCACAGCACACGCTCGTCGCCGACCACCGCGCGGATTCGCTCCACCTGCTCCTCGATCACGGCGGCAGGCGTCCAGGTGGGCGGCGCTCCGGCGACCTCGTACAGGAAGTTCTTCAGGATGTCCTGCCCGTGCGGCGTGTGCACGACCTCGGGATGGAACTGGACGCCATAGAGGCCTCTCGACCGGTCTTCGAACGCCGCGATCGACGTCGAGGCCGACGATGCCGTCACCTCGGCGCCATCAGGCGGCGCCGTCACCGAGTCGCGGTGGCTCATCCACACGGTCTGCTCTGGAGGTAGGTCGTGGAAGAGCTCCGATTCGCCGACCTCGAGCTCCGCCTTGCCGAACTCCGAGGCTCCGGTGCGCTCGACGACACCACCGAGATCGCGCGCCATGAGCTGCATCCCGTAACAGATGCCGAGCGTCGGGATCCCGAGCGAGAAGATCTCGATGTCGACATCCGGCGCGCTTTCCGCGTACACGGACGCAGGCCCTCCCGAGAGGATCAGCGCGGCTGGGTTGCGTCGCGCGATCTCAGCCGCCGAGAGCCGGTGCCCCACGAGCTCCGAGTACACGCGGGCCTCGCGCACGCGCCGCGCGATCAGCTGGCTGTACTGCCCGCCGAGATCGACGACGAGGACCGGGCGCTCCTCAGCCGTTTTCTCCGGGACTGGGAGCGGTACGACGTCGGCCATCAGCGGCGGTAGTTCGGGGCGTCCTTCGTGATGGTGACGCCGTGCGGGTGGCTCTCCTGGAGCCCCGCCGGTGTGATGCGGGTGAAGCGCGTCCTCGTCTTCATGTCCTCGATGGTGGGAGCTCCGCAGTACCCCATCGACTGGCGCAGGCCTCCGACCACCTGGTGGACGATCGGCGAAAGCGGGCCCTTGTACGGAACGCGGCCCTCGATCCCCTCGGGAACGATCTTGTCCACGTCCTCGACGTCGCCCTGGAAGTAGCGGTCCTTGGAGAAGGAGCGTGCCTTCATCGCACCGAGCGAGCCCATACCCCGGTACTCCTTGAACCGCTCGCCCTGCGCGACCATGACCTCACCGGGGGCTTCATCCGTGCCAGCGAGCATCGAGCCGAGCATCACGACGTCGGCTCCGGCGGCGATCGCCTTGGCGATGTCGCCGGACGAGCGGACACCACCGTCTGCGATCACAGGAATGCCCTGTCCGGCGAGCGCCTGTGCAGCGTCGTACACGGCCGTCACCTGTGGAACGCCGACTCCCGCGACCACTCGAGTTGTGCAGATGGAGCCGGGCCCCTGCCCCACCTTCACCGCATCGGCGCCCGCGTCGGCGAGAGCTAGCGCGCCGTCGCCGGTCGAGATGTTCCCCGCGATGAGCTCGACCTCATGCGCTGCCCGGATCTGTCGCACGACCTCGAGAACGCCGTGCGAGTGGCCGTGGGCCGTGTCCACCACGAGCACGTCCACCTCCGCCTCCACGAGCGCGGCAGCGCGCTCGAGCGCATCCGTCCCGACTCCTACCGCCGCACCGACCCGCAGGCGTCCCTGGTCGTCCTTCGTCGCGTCCGGGTACTTGATCTTCTTGGAGATGTCCTTGACGGTGATGAGCCCCTTGAGCCGACCTTCGTGGTCGACGACGGGAAGCTTCTCGATCTTGTTGCGGTGGAGAATCGCCTCCGCCTCCTCGAGCGTCGTGCCGATCGGGGCAGTGACGAGGTTCCGGCTCGTCATCAGCGCGGACACGAGCTGCGAAGTGTCGGTCTCGAAACGGAGGTCTCGGTTCGTGAGGATCCCGACGAGCACGCCCTCGTCGTCCGTGATGGGAACCCCGGAGATCCGGTAGTGCTCCATCAGCTCGAGCGCCTCGGCGACCGAGTTCCCGGCCTGGAGCGTCACCGGCTCGACGATCATCCCGGACTCCGAGCGCTTGACCTTGTCCACCTCGGCGACCTGATCGTCGATCGAAAGGTTTCGGTGGACGATCCCCATCCCACCTGCTCGCGCGAGTGCGATCGCGAGCCGCGCCTCGGTCACGGTGTCCATGGCAGCGGAGATCAGCGGGATGTTCAGCGAGATCGACGGCGTGAGGCGCGTGAGGGTGGAGACGTCGTTCGGCAGCACGTGCGACTCCGCCGGCAGCAGGAGCACGTCGTCGAAGGTCAGCCCTTCCTTGCCGAACTTTCGCTCGAACGCGACGAGGCGCTCGATCTCCTCCTGGCGGATCTCGGTATCCATCATGCGACGTTAGCACCGCGCCGGGACGCCGATCAGGCGAGCGCGATGCCAATCACCTCGAGGCGCTCACGAGCGCGAGCCGCGCCGGTGATGTCACCCTTCTCGTCGAGGAGAGCGAGAGCGAGCGCTGCCGCGTGTGCCGCAGACTGCGGCTCATCTGCACGAGACAGCATCTCGGCATACATGAGCTGGACGTCCGCCCGCGCGAAGAAGAAGTCGGTGGTCTCCACGCCCTCCACCGCGCGACGGAGCAGCACCGCCGCTTCCTCGTGCCGACCGTCGTGGGACAGAAGGCAGCCGTCGATGGCGTCCGCGAACACGAAGTTGATGAGATCGTCCGGCGGGCTTGCCTCGCGAGCGACCGTCGACATGTCTCGGGCTTCGTCGAAGCGGCTCTGCTGCGTACAGGAGTTGAGCGAGACGCACGGCGACCGTGGAGAAGAACGCCCAGTTGCCCAGGACCTGCAATTCGTCGACACCCTGCCGGAGATACTCCTCCGTGGCAGTCGGATCCCCAGCGTGCTGCTCAATCCACGCGCCGTGAAGCGTTACACCTGCCGCGCTGACCGCCATTCCGGCCGATTCGTAGAAGTCTTGTCCGGACGCGTACAGGTCGCGGGCTTGCTCGAAGTCACCCTGCATCGCCAGGAGGCGCCCAAGCGTCGTGGCGGCGCCGGCCTGGAGCGCCAACGAGTCTCCGGCCTCCAGCTGTAGCGCACGCACGCGGTCGATCGCGTCCGGGACCGGGGTCGGGCCGAAGACGTACGCCGATCGGATCCACCAGACGAGGTCATCAGTTCGGCGATACAACCCGGCACGCCGAAAGTGGTCGAGGCCTCGCTCGCATGCAGCAGCCGTCTCGGCGGCTCGCAGGCTTACCCACTTCTCGCCGGCGAGATCCCACCAGTAGTACCCGAGGCCTTCGTCGTGGTCGGCCGCCTCGAGAACCCTGCGGGCGTCCTCCCGCCGTGCGATGCGCGCGTCCCGCGGAATCGAGCCACCGCCGAAGAAGTCGAGCGAGTTCTCGACGACGGTCGCGATCGCCGCGGTCACCGGATCCGATGCCTTGCGAGCCCGAGCGAGTGCCGTCCGCGCCTCGTCGAGATCCTCGGACTCCAACAACACGACTGCCAGATCGGGCGTGAGCGCAAGACGCTTGGGATCGTCTTCGGTGAGAATCGTGGTCGCTCGCCGGAACAGCGACCGTCCTGCGTTGAAGTCGCCGCGGTCCATCGCCGCCCGACCCGCCGAAGCCAGATGATCGGACACGCGCGAGGCGAGACAACGAAGCGCAGGATCCGCCGTATCGAGCTCCGCGCGATAGCGATGGGCTTGCTCGAGGTGGTAGCCGACGATTTCGTCGCCCTCGACGAGATCGTGCGTCGACAGCCAGTCGGCGAAGCGCTCGTGGAGCTCGGCTCGAGTTGCCTTGGGCAGCGATTCGTAGGCTGCATCGCGAATGAGGAGGTGGCGGAAGCGGAAACCCTCGTCGTCGGGAAAGGTCGGCGATGTCGAGCGGATGAGCTCCTTGCGGACGAGCGTGGCGAGGTGCGCCTCCACCACGAGCCGGACCGGTTCGGGAGAGAGCACCGCTACCGCGCCGCGGTGAAACATTTCACCCTCGACGGAGCCGCGCTCCATCACGACCCGGACGTCTCCGTCGAGGGAGTCGATGCGTGCCTGCAGGAGGGCATGGATCGTCGGGGGAACAGCGATCTCGTCGTCCCCGCCGTGTTCCCGCACCATCGCAAGCATCTCCTCGACGAAGAGTGGGTTCCCGGCCGACGCCACGGTGATTCGCTCGCGCAGCGAGGAGTCGAGGGGAGTGTCGATCACGAGTTGGTCCATGAGCTCCGCGCACTCCTCAGCACCCAGCGGCTCGAGCAGAAGGGAGGTCGCGTTGAGCTTCCCGCCACCCCAGTCCGGCCTTACCTCGAGTAGCTCGGTGCGGGCTACGCAGAGGAGGAAGATCGGAGCGTCGCGGGAGAGATCCGCCACGTGCTCGACCAGGTCGATGAAGACGGGCTCCCCCCACTGCAGGTCGTCGATCACGACGACCTGGGGTCGCTCCTCGGCTCGCGCCTCGAGCAGCCGTCGGAATGCGAGCTGCGTCTCCGGAGGCGACGTACCGATCACCGAATCCGGGGCCACGCCGATCGCGATCAGGATCTCTACGAGCGGCCAGTAAGTGATCCCCTCCCCGTAAGACAGGCAACGGCCACGAAGGATGTCGGCCGAGTCGCCGACGCGCTCGAGGAAGTCGGCAACAAGGCGCGACTTGCCGATCCCCGCCGGCCCGAGGAGGGTGAAGAGTCGACACGTGCGATCCGCGACCGCGTCCTCGTAGTCGCGCCAGAGACGCTGGCGTTCTCGTTCGCGCCCGACGAGCGGTGTTTCGAGATGGCGGGCGAGCGTTTCCGAGTCGAGGAGCACCTCGAGGAGACGAAACGCGACAACCGGCTCCGACTTCCCCTTCAGCGCGAGCGGCTCGACGGCCTCGACCCGAACGGCATCGCGCACGAGCGACCGGGTCTCGGCGCCGATGAGAGTCTCGCCCGAGGCAGCTGCCTGCTCGAGGCGTGCGGCGACGTTGACGGCATCTCCGGTGACGAGGGTCTCGCCCTCTCCGCCGACGACGACTTCTCCGGTGTTGACGCCGATGCGCGCGTCGAGGCCGTGAGCGGAGATCGCAGCACGCATCTCCGAAGCAGCGCGAACAGCACGCAATGCGTCGTCCTCGTGCGACACCGGAATCCCGAAGACGGCCATGACCGCGTCGCCCACGAACTTCTCCACCATCGCCGCCGTGCCGTTCGATGATCAGCCGGAGATCCTCGAAGTAGCGGCGCATGCGTCCGCGCAGCGCCTCGGGATCGGTCGACTCGCCGAGTGCGGTCGAGCCGACGAGGTCGCAGAAGAGGACGGTGACGACCTTGCGCTGCTCGCGCGCCGGCTCCGACGCCGCGAGCGGCGCCGCGCACGACATGCAGAACCGAGCCTCGGTCGGATTGTCCGTACCGCAGTTCGGACAGGCAAGCATCAGTCGACGTCGATACCGAGCGTCACGAGTCGCTCTCGCGCCCGAGCTGCGCCGGTCACGTCGCCCTTCGCGTCGTGGTGGGCGAGGCCGGCCGCAGCTTCGTCGACTGCCTCGTCCATCCGGCCGGCGAGCGCGAGAGTCTCCGCGAGCATCAGCCGGGCCCAGGCGCGTGTCTCGTAGAAGTCCGTTGTCTCGGCGAGCTCCACGGCTCGACGGGCGCGCTCTCCGGCCTCCTCGTGACTGCCGCGCCGCGCGAGCAGGCCGCCGGCGAGCCCGTCGAGCTGGACAAAGTTGACGAGATCGTCGGCCCCCGTGGTCTCCCGTCCCGTCTCACACAGCTGGCCGACCTGGTCGTAGCGTTCCTGGTTGTAGAGACACTTTGCGAGGTCCAGAGCGACCGTCGGATAGTACGAGCGATCTCCGATCCCTTCGAGCACCTCGAGGCCCTCACGCAGCGCTCTCTCCTCCGCCGCGAGGTCGCCTGCCCGGAATTCGACCTTCGCCTCGCGCATGCTCATTCCGCCGGCGGTCATGAACATTCCAGCGTCGAGGTACGCCTGACGCCCACCGCGGACGAGCTCGCGCGCGCGATCGATCTCCCCCCGCATCGCCAGAAGCTTGCCGAGAACGGTCCTCGACCACGCCTCGGCGAGCGCGCCGTGCTCGCCGCGTCGGATCACCTCCACCCGCTCAATCGCCTCTCCGACGGGGGTGGGTCCCAGAACGGGATGGAGGAGAGCAGCCTGGCCCGGACCGGGATCGCGAGGCGCGTGCCCCCGGCTCTTTCGAGGTGGGCGAGCGCCTGCTCGCAGGCGACCGCGGTCTCGGCCGCATGCATCGCGAACCAGGCCTCGAGGGCAACGCCCCACCAGTACAGTGCGACCCCTCGTCATGGCCGGCGCTCTCGAGACGCAGGGGCGTCCTCTCTTCAACGCGCGCCGGTCATCAGCACCGACGTCGCTCGGGCCGCCCGCAAGAGCAAAGATCGCTTCATTGAGCGCGACGAGTGCCCTCGTCACGGGGTCGGAGGCTCCGCGAGCCTCGGCGAAAACGGGTTCCGTTCGGAGTGATCGCCGGACTCGCCGAGCGCCACCAACAGATCCGGCGCGAGGGCGAGACGCCGCTCGTCTCCGGATGGAAGGACGGCAGTCGCTCTGCGCAACAACCCGCGACCTGCATTGAAGTCGCCGCGATCGAGAGCGCCGCTGCCTGCAGCCGCGAGGTGCTGCAGCCGTCCGGGCCGAGAGGGCCGGAAACGGGATCGTCCGCGTCGAGCTCAACCCGGTAGCGGCGCGCCTGCTCGAGGTGGTAGCCGAGGATCTCGTCCCGCTCGATGAGATCGTGACGTCCGAGCCAGTCCGCGAACTGCTCGTGCAGCTGAGCACGCGTTGCCTTCGGAAGCGACTCGTAGGCGGCGTCGCGAATGAGCAGGTGCCGGAAGCGAAATGCGTCGTCGTTCGCGAAGGTGGGCTGATCGGGGCGGATGAGCTCCTTGCGAACGAGGGTGGACAGGTGCGACTCGAGCGCGAGGCGCATGGGCGCAGGAGCCAGCTCCTCGACCGAGCCGCGGTGGAACACCTGACCCTCGACCG
>CAVRLG010000008.1:0-11599 GCA_963722035.1 uncultured Thermoleophilia bacterium | reverse complement strand
GCCCGTTTGCCGCCGCTTCGCGCAGACGACGGTTGATCGCTGCAGCGAGAGTTTCCCCGTAGTCGTGACAGGGGCGACGCGGAAGCGTGGCCAAGGTTCGCATGCCACCGCGCTACTGCGGACCGGCTATCCCGTAGCCAACTCAGAAGCTCGCGGGTTCAGGCGCTGGCGATCCGACGCCGAACACGAGAGATGGCTGGAAGCCGAGGCGCGAACGCGAACTTGCGCCCAGCGGCTCTCTTCATATCATCGCTCTACACCGTCCCGACCAAAGAGAGAGGCTCGACCATGGAGACGAACGAGAACCGCGATCCGATTCGCGCCGCGAGAAACGAGGTCTTGCTCAGGGACTACAACGAGCGGATAGAAGCGCACCACAAATGGGTGGACCCGCCCTTCGCCGAATGGGTGTGCGAGTGTGCCGACGAGAACTGTTCGGAACCTGTACGGCTCTCGATCGCGGAGTACGAGGCGGTCCGCGCAGAGCCCACGCACTTTCTCATCGTGCCCGGCGACGAACACGTGAGCCCTCCCGTCGAACGGGTCGTCCGGCGCGAGGAGCGCTACTGGATCGTGGAGAAGGTCGGCGTCGCCGCCGAGATCAGCGACGAGCTCGATCCTCGCTCACCGTAGAGCACGAGCGCTGATCGTCAGTACTGCAAGCCTTCGCCTCGGGCCATGACCTTCACTGTCTGCCCCAGGATCCCGAGATCGTGGCAGACGAGCCGCGTCCGCTCCGGCTACGACATCCTCGACGTAAGCGAGGTCGAGCTTCATATAGGCGGCGGGCTCGGTATCCTTTCTGAACCTGGGCCGGTCCCGTCCAGCCGGCATGACCTCTTTCGGTCGTCACGCCCTGCGCGACCTGACTCGCGACCATCGACGGCGGCCACGGACGCGGGCCCGACGAGGCTCATGTCGCCGCGGAGACCGTTGAAGAGCTGCGGGAGCTCGTCGAGGTAAGGCGTTTTCAGAATACGCCTGCCCGCCCAGGTCAGGTTCGCCGCTCGCCTCGACATTCGGGCGTGGCCTCGCGCACCTTCGGCTGACCGAGCAGCACATCATGCCGGAGCGCGCGGAACCTCAGGAGATCGACTCGTGCTTGCGAGATCCGCCGCTCGCGGTATCGCACGGTCTGCGGTCGGCGACGAAGGAGGGAGTCGACGGCCACGATCGAGCACGACCGCGAAGACCGGCGCCAGGACCACAAGGAGAGCGAGTGAGACGCCCATGTCGAGCACTCGCTTGGGCACCGGACGAGGGAGATTGTTGCCGCTCATGACGAGCCGATCTCTCGTTCGCGCGGTTAGGGTGCGCGCGCATGTCGGACTCCGACAACGAGCGGCCGCGTCCGCCGTCGCTCGATAATGGAAGGTCATTTCTCTGAGTAGGCGCTCGCCGTGCCTGTCAGCTGGCTGACAATCGTGGTCGAGCAGAGATGTGCCGCACGCTGCTGGCCCGATACCCGTCGGGTGTCTGTGTCGTCACGGTCGATGTCGAGGGACAGAAGCTCGGGCTGACCGTCGGATCGCTCGTCTCGCTCTCGCTCGACCCCCCGCTCGTGGGATCCGCCGTGTCGCGCGAAGCCGCGATGCACGACTGCTCCGCGAAGCCGGCGGCTGCGCGATCTCGCTCCTCGCAGCCGGGCAGGACTGGCTCGCCCAGCACTTCGCCCGCGGGTTCCACCGATCGCTATGTGGCACGGCATCGCGACCGAAGTCGGCGCGAGCGGCGCGCCTTGCTCGTGGGAGCGCTGGGTTGGCTGGAGTGCTCGATCCGCGACGAGGTGGCTGCCGGGACGCACACGTTCTTCGTATGCGACGTTCGGCGAAGTCGAGTGCGGCGAAGACGCGCCTCCGCTCGTTCGTGTCCGGGGCGACTACGGGCACCGTGATCGAGGCGGTCATCTTCGACCTCGACGGCGTGCTGATCGACTCCGAGCACGTCTGGGACGACGTGCGTCGAGAGTTCGCACGTGAACGAGGGGGCCGCTGGTCCGACCGCGCGCAGACGCGACATGATGGGCATGAGCTCGACCGAGTGGTCGCGCTACGTGCACGACGTCTCGGCGTCGACGTGAGCCGCCGGAGGAGATCAACGCCGAGGTGGTGCGCCGGCTCAGGCGCGCTACGCAGAGAGCTCCCGCTCCTCGCGGGCGCGGTGAGGCCGTCGAGCGGCTGGCGGGCGCCTTCCGGCTCGGCGTGGCGTCGTCGTCCAACCGCGAGCTGATCGACCCCGTTCTTGACGCTCAGGGCCTCGCGGCTTCTTCGAGGCGACCGTCTCCTCCGAGGAGGTCGCGCGCGGAAAGCCGGCGCCGGATGTCTTCCTCGAGGCGCGCGCACGCCTCGGCGTGCTCCGGAGCGATGCGCTGCGATCGAGGACTCTGCGAACGGCATCCGTGCGGCGCAGAGCCGCCGAGCATGCGCGTGATCGCGATCCCAAACCGTCGTTATCCACCGCCGGACAGACGCGCTACAACTGGCGGATGTGGTCGTCGATTCGCTCTCCGACCTCACGCCCGCGTTCGTGGCGAATGTGTGACGAATCGTGTACGAATCAGTCCGGTATGCGGCCCAGGAGAACGCAAGCGTTGTGCCCGCCGAGGCCCATCGCGTTCGACAGCGCGACGTCGACCTGTACCCGACGCGCCTCGTTCGGCACATAGTCGAGATCGCATTCGGGATCAGGGTTTCGGTAGTTGATCGTCGGCGGCAGCACGCCTTCGTGCAGAGCGCGAACGCACATCATCGCCTCGACAGCCCCGGCCGCTCCGAACAGGTGCCCTAGCACCGACTTCGTCGATGACACGGCGAGCTCGTACGCATGCGGGCCGAACACGTCCTTGATCGCGTTCGTCTCGGCGAGGTCGCCCTGAGGCGTCGACGTGCCATGCGCATTGATGTAGCCCACCCGCTCTCGCTCGACGCCTGACGACGAGAGAGCCGCGCGCATCATCTCCGCCGCGCCGATCGACTCCGGATCCGGCTGCGCCATGTGGTGCGCGTCGTTGGACGTCCCGTACCCCAAGACCTCTGCGTACACCCGCGCGCCCCGGGCCTGCGCCCGCTCGAGATCCTCGAGGAGCAGGACGCACGCGCCCTCCCCCATGACGAACCCCGCCCTCGTCGCATCGAACGGCCTCGAAGCCAGGGTCGGATCCTCCTCCTCGGCGACGAGCCCGCGCATCGCACAGAACCCCGCGAGGATCACCGGGTGCATGCAGGACTCCGTGCCGCCGGCCAGGATGACGTCTGCGTCACCCCGGCGGATCGTCTCGGCGCCCTCCCCCACCGCGTGCGAGCCCGTCGCACACGCCGACACCGGCGCGTAGTTCGGGCCGCGAACGCCGAGGTCGATGGCGATCTGCCCGCTCGCCGAGTCGACGAGCACGTTCGGCAAGAACCACGGCGACACACGGCTGTGGCCGCGCTCGCGCAAGACGTCGTTCTGTGCGAGCACACCCATCACGCCACCGATCGCCGAGCCGACGAGGACCCCTGCGCGAGCCGGATCCACCCCGTCGACGCCGGCATCGGCCCACGCTTCGCGTGCAGCGGCGACCGCGAGCACCACGTTCCGCTCGAGTCGCCGCGCCTCCTTCGGCCCGACCACCGCCTCGGCGTCGAATCCCTTCACCTCCGACGCGATCCGAACGGGGTATCCGGTGGCGTCGAACGCCTGGATGAAGTCGACGCCGCTGCGGCCGGCGACGGCTGCCTCCCATGTCGACTGCGCGTCGAGCCCGAGCGGAGTGACGGCTCCCAAACCGGTGACGGCAACGCGACGCACGAGACCGAGAGCGTAGTAGCTTGACGCGATGGCCCGCCCTCGTCGTCGACTTCCCAGCAACGAGCCGGTCGAGCGACCTGCCGATCTCGACCCCGCGATCCCGTTCCCGCCGATGGAGGCGGAGCTCGTCCGCGATCTGCCAGAAGGCGACGAGTGGCAGTACGAGCCGAAGTGGGACGGCTTTCGAGGGCTGTTGGAGAACGGCTCGGGCGAGCTTCGTCTTTGGTCGCGAAACGCACGACCGCTGCTGCGCTACTTCCCAGAGCTGCTTCCGTTGCAGAAGCTCCTGCCGCCGGCCTCCGCACTCGACGGCGAGATCGTGATCGAGCGCGACGGCGTCCTCGACTTCGACGCCATGCAGACGCGCCTGCATCCGGCCGAGAGTCGCGTCCGGAAGCTCTCCGCCGAGATCCCAGCCCGCTTCATCGCCTTCGACATGCTCGTCTGGAAGGGCGAGGAGGTCTGGCGCGAGCCGCTCTCGAAACGTCGTACGAAGCTCGAGCGAAGCGCAAAGCGCTTCGAGCTCTCGCCCGCGACCCGCGACCGCTTGGAAGCGCTCGACTGGCTCGAGCGCTTCGAGGCGATCGGTCTCGACGGCGTCGTGGCGAAGCGCCGCGACCTCCCGTATCTCCCGGGGTCTCGGGACGGAGTGGTGAAGGTGAAGCCGGAGAAGACGGCGGACTGCATCGTCGTGGGAGTGCGTTGGAAGTCCCGCCCGGACCGGATCGCGACGCTTCTTCTCGGTCTCTATCGAGACGACGGGGAGATCGACTACGTGGGATCCGCCGCCGTTGCCCCCGCTCGGCATGCCGAGATTGCCGAGCGCATCCTCCCGCTTCTCGAGAACGCGCCGGAGCGCCGCTTCTCGGAGCCGAACCGCTGGGGAGGCGGCGATCTCGAGGAGTCCCCGGTTCGGCCCGAGCTCGTCGTCGAGGTCCGCTACGACAAGGTGCAGGCGGACCGCTTCCGCCATGGCACGAAGCTCATTCGCTTCCGCGACGACAAGGATCCGGCGCAGTGCACCTGGCTTGAACTTCGTCCGCCACGCCGCCGCGGCGACTCGATCGAGGCGCTCCTCGACTAGTCGTCGGCGGTGGTGAGGAGTAAGCTCGAGCGCATGCGCGTCGTCCGTGTCGCTGCGGCCGCCCTGACCCTTCTCGCCCTCGCAGCGACCGCTCAAGCCGGTCCGCGCGGGCAGTGGACGCGCCTACCCGGCACCGTGATCAACTTCGCCGAGCCCGGACTCGCTCGCACGTCCGACGGCGTGTTGCACGTGATCTACACGCGCAGGAACGGGACGAAGGAGGATCTCATCCACCTCGAGGTCAGCCCAGCGGGCAAGGTGGGAGCCGATGCGGTTGCCCTCGGTGGCTGGGCCTCGATGTCGCATCCGGATCTCTTGCGCATGCCCGATGGCACTCTGCGAGCGTTCTTCGGCGGAATTCGCTCGACGACTGCAGGTGAGACCAACAACTCGCTCAACACGGCGACAGCGCCGGCCGCCGGGACGCCCTGGACGTTGAAGCCCGGAAAGGCGGCACAGTCGACCTCGGCCTATGCGACGAGCGTCGCGGGTGCCGGTCTGGCGAAGGACGGCACACCGATCTCGACGTGGTCTGGGAGCCCGGGTCTCGGCTTCCACTACGGCATCAGTCCGCGCGACTCCGGATCGCGACGATCCCACAGAGCGGCTGCTGCCTCTACACCCCCGAAATCGCCGTCGACGGGGCAAGCGGGCAGGCGTGGGTCGCCTTCCATTCCAACGAGACCGCGACCCCCGGTCTGTTCGTCAACGCCATCGGCCCCGGCGGTCCGCAAGGTGGACGTCGGCTCGCCCCGGGATCGGTCGTGGGCAAGAGCTCCATCTATCCGGGAAACCGCGCATCCATCACGGGGCGGATCGGATCCGCAGGCGTGTACCTGTTCTACGGCCAGGGTATCCGACGTTCAAGACGCTCGCGCTCTGGAAAGTCGACACGGCGAAGCCGCAGATCGTCCTCAAGGCAGACCGCAACGAGCATGCCAACGTCGCGGCAGCTCCCGACGGACGGCTGTGGCTCATGTGGGAGCAGAACGAAACGATCTTTGCGGCGCGCACGAACAAGACGGCGACTCGGGTCGGCGCGGTGAATGCGCTCAAGCCGCCGAGCGGAGGAACGATCTACCGCCTGAACGGCGAGGGCTCCTCAGGGCCGCTCGATCTGATCGCGAATCTCCAAGCGGGCGGTCAGCAGGGGTTCTGGCACCAGCAGGTGTGGCCGAAGCTCTCACTCACGTCGGCGACCCGCGCCACGGGGAGCGGGCGCACCATCACCTTCCGAGTGCTCGACGCCGGAGACCCGGTGGCTGGCGCGACCGTGAAGGCGGGCGGCAAGTCGCTCAAGACGGCCGGCAACGGCCAGGCGACCCTCAAGCAGGCGAGTAACGCACGCGTCAAGGCGACGGCTTCGAAGGCGGGCTACGCTCCGGCGTCCGCGACCGTCCGCTAGGAGGGTTCAGCGAGACGTTGTCGGAGCGAGCCACGCGTCGTCCCGATGCTGATCCTCAGTCGCGCCGGTCAACATCGAAGCCTCGTCGCTGGAACGAGCAGCGCAGCCCTGCGACGGCAACGTCCGTCAACCTCCGATGCCTCAGCGGAGTCGCTGCGAACGACGACGAGCTCGTGACGATCTCGAATCGTCGCTCAACTCACCTCAGTCGGGCTTGCGGGCGCGGGACGGTTGCGACCCGCGGCGGCTCGCCCGGCATCTTCGGGAAGTTCGGCGGGTACGGCGCCTCGCCGACTCCCTCCGCCTCCTCGCGCTCGACCCACTCGAGCAGCACTCGCAAGTCGCACACCGCGTCGTCCATTCCTGCATGGACGTCGCCGAGCGCGTCGAACCGCTTCGGCATGGTCGCCATGGTGAAGTCCTCGGTGGCGACGTCGGGAAGCTCGTCCCAGGTCACGGGAGCGGAGACGGTGGCGTCCGGTCTCCCGCGCACCGAGTACGCCGAGGCGACCGTTCGGTCGCGCGCGTTCTGGTTGTAGTCGATGAAGACACGGCGCCCTCGCTCCTCCTTCCACCACGCCGTGGTCACCTTCTTCGGAAGCCGGCGCTCGATCTCGCGCGCGAAAGCGAGTGCCGCTCGACGTACGACCGGAAACTCCCACTCTGGCTCGATGCGGCAGAACACGTGGATTCCGCGGTTCCCGGAGGTCTTCGGCCAGCCCGTGTAGCCCATCTCGGCAAGCACTTCGCGAACGAGAGCCGCAACGCGCTTCGCGTCCTTGAACGTCGTCCCCGGCTGGGGGTCGATGTCGATCCGGAGCTCGTCGGGGTGCTCGGTGTCGCGGCGCCTCGAAGGCCAGGGATGGAAGTCGACGACCGCGAGATTCGCGGCCCACACGACCTGCGCGAGCTCCGTCACGCAGAGCTCGTCCGCATGCCGCCCGGACGGGAACGTGACGCGTGCCGTCTCGACCCACTCGGGATGATGCTTGGGAACGCGCTTCTGGTAGATGACCTCGCCCCCCACTCCGTCCGGAAACCGGCGGAGCTGCGTCGGCCGCTCGTAGAGCGCACGCACGATCCCTTCGCCAACCGCGATGTAGTACTCGGCGAGGTCGAGCTTCGACTTCTTCGCCTTCGGGAAGAGCACCTTGTCCGGGTTCGTCAGCTTGACGACCCGCTCTCCCACCTCGAGCTCGACGAAGGGGCTCGGCATGCACGTCACGCTAGCCGTATCGCCAGTGGTACGCTCGCCCGGCCTGTCCACCTCTCGAGGAGTGAATCTCCGATGCGTGCAGCCTTCGTCGGTCTAGCTCTCACGATTCCGCTCTCGGTCTCGCAACGAGTGCGACAGGCGGGCCGTCGGCGCCGGCCGCGAGCGGACGCAGCAGTTCCTCGAGCGGATCGTTCGAGCCGGCCGCCTCTGAGCCGCATGCCGGTCTATCGTTAGCGTGTGATCGAAGAGTCGAGAAGCGTGGACCTAACGCTCGAGCCACTCGACGAGTTCGTCGTCATCCAGCCGGTCTCCGACGAGACCGAGACGCGCTCGGGGCTGATCCTCCCGGCTTCGGCATCGGCAGCGGTCGCGTGCCGGACGGGCATCGTCACTGCCATCGGTAGCGACGTGACCGGGATCGATGCGGGCGACAAGGTTCTGTACCCGCGAGACGCGGGCTTCGAGGTACGGCTCGGCGGCGTCGAGGTTCGCGTGCTCAAGCGCGAAGACCTCATCGCGCGGATCCACGACTAGCGAGCGACGCGAAGAGTCCTTCTCGCTGTAGGTTCTGCGTCAGATGGTTGCGCTACTCGCGTACACGTTCGGGATGTTCCTCGCGACAGCGGCGCTCGTCGCGTGGATCTTCGTCTGGCTCATCGTCGCCATCAGTGTCCTTCGTCGCCACGATCTTGGAGTCGGAGGAAAGGTGCGTCTGGCTCGTCGCCATCCTCGTCCTTCCGGTTCTCGGGCTCCTGGTCTACTTCATCTGGGACGCGAGCAGACCGAGGTCTGCCTGACACGCGAAAGGAAAGCGGAGGGGCAGGGATTTGAACCCTGGAGGCGCTTGCACGCCTAACGGTTTTCGAGACCGCCCCGTTTGGCCGCTCCGGCACCCCTCCGTGGGAGCTACAGGGTAGCCGCGTGCCCCGGCGCCCGCGCTTCAGAGACTCGCGGGACAGTCCGATATCCTGAGCGTTCCCGGAGAAGTGGCCGAGTGGCTGAAGGCGGCGCCCTGCTAAGGCGTTAGGTGGGGAAAACCCTGCCTCGAGGGTTCGAATCCCTCCTTCTCCGCCTTCGCTCGGCTGCCCGACTGTTGGCACGCCGGGCACCAGCGTCCACGCCGAAGCCCGATGAAGCGAATCTCCTTCGGGCATGTGGCCCAGGGTGCCGGATCGCCAGCGGGGTTCGGGCGCCAGCCCGCGGCTCGACTACGACAGGGCCGACTCGAGCTCGAGAAGCGCATTGAAGATCGCCTCCGAGAAGGTCGGGTACGGCTGGATAGTGTCGAGCAACACGTCGATCGGGACCTCCGCGCGCACCGCAAGGGTGAGCTGGCCGAGCCACTCCCCCGCCTCGGGCCCGACCGCGACGGCTCCGGTGAGGACGCGTCGAGCGGGATCGGCCGCGAGCTTCACGAAGCCTGGACGTCGCGGACGCTCGTACGTGGATAGACGCCCACCCACGATGTCGTACCTCGCGGTCACGAGTTCGTCGCCTTCGGTCGTGCCGACAGTCGCGACCTGAGGGTCGGTAAAGACGGCCGCCGGAATGGCGCGATAGTCGGCGACGACGTCGCGTCCCGCGATGTTCGCTGCGGCAACGCGCGCCTGGTACTTGCCGACATGGGTTAGGAGCGCCACGCCGGCGACATCTCCGATCGCCCAGATGCCCGGGGCGCCCCGCACCCGATCGTCGACCTGATGCCCTGAGGTGCCAGCTCGATCCCAAGCTGCTCGAACCCGAACCCCTCGACGTTCGGCTCGCGCCCCGTCGCAACGAGCAGCCGCTCGGCCCCGAGCTCCTCGCCCGAAGTGAGCTGGATACGCAGCCCACCCTCGACGGCCTCGACGCGCTCGTGCCTCGACCCCGACGCGCACGTCGATTCCCTCCTCCTCGGAACCGCTCGCCGGAGAAGCTATCCCCTCACCGCCTCGCGGTCCACGTTCAGGAAGATCCGGTCGTCCCTTCTCGACGATTGTTGACCTTCGCGCCCATCCCGGTGGAAGAACTGCGCCAGCTCAGCCCCGACCGGACCTCCCCAGAGGACAATGAGGCTCTCCGGAGCTCCTTCCGCCCAGACGGCCTCTGGGTTCATCCCAGTACTCGATCTGATCCAGCCCCTCGATCGGGGGCACGGCCGGTGACGAACCGGTGGCGATGACGAGATTCGCGTACTCGATTTCGCGATCGCCGACTGCGACGACGCCTGGGCCGGCGACACGCGCTTCTCCCCTCCCACGAGCTCCGCCCCCTGGTCGGCGAGCCAACCTGCATGCCAGGCGTCGTCGCGGCCGTCCGTGACCTGATCACGCCGGCCAAGCAGGACCCGCTCGACGTCGATCTTGCCCGGTGACCGCCTCGGACGCGCCCGGAGCGAGCCTCGCCGCCGCAAGCGCCTCCGACCGGGCGCAGGAGCGTCTTCGTCGGGAGACACGCGTGGTGCCCCGAGCACTCACCGCCGGCCAGCTCCCGCTCGACGACGACGATCTCGGCACTGGGGGTCGAGCCGGCGCAACGCACCCACGAAGTGCTCACCGCTCGAGCCCGCTCCGAGCACGACCACAGGACCATTTGTGCCGCCCCCACTCGACCCTCCTTCCCGCTCTAGGGAAGAGACCCCTCGCGGGGGTCTCTCACACCCCCACGGAGAGGGCGGGATTTGAACCCGCGACGCACCTTTCAGCACGTACGCGATTTCCAGTCGCGCTCCTTAGGCCGCTCGGACACCTCTCCAGGCGGCTACAGCCTAGTCGCGCCATCAGCTGCCTGCGACAGAGGAGACGTAGGCAGCGACGTCCTGGATCTGCTGCTCCCTGAGCATGCCTTTGAACGGGGGCATCACGCCTTGCCCGTTCGTCACCCGCTCGACGACCTTGTCGGAGGATGGCGAGGCCGCATCCAGATTGGGGCCGACAGTGCCGGTCGACCCGGAATCAGCCAGCGTATGACAACTGGCGCACCCGGCGACGCGAACACCGCCTTTCCCGCGACCGGATCTCCCTGGTCTCGCCGTCGTCGTGGTCTCGGTCATCGTCTCGTCGTCCGTCGGTGTCGGTCGGGTCGGCTCTGCGTCGTCTCGGTGTCGGTGGTCTCGGGCTCGGTCGTCTCCTCGTGCGCGACCTGCTCTTTGCTCGCCAAGCTCGGCGAGGACGAAGACAGCGGTCAGCTGGGCGGCGAAAAACGCGATACACGCCGACGAGGAGACACCGAGACGCTTCCCCACGGGAACTCGGGCCGGGCACGTGGCACGACGAGCGCGACGATCAGTGCGAAAACGATGAAGACAGCTGCGACAACGAGCAGAGCCGATCTCGTACCCGGTCAGCGCCAGCAGCACTCGCCGGACGCTACCACGGTGTCCAGCCGCGAGACATTCCTACTGCTTGAGAGGCGCCATCGTCAGGCCGAAGGCCTCGAGCTGCATCAGGTCGAGCTCCGCCTGCTCCTTGTCGCCGGACCAGACGATGGCCTGGCCGGTGTCGTGGATCCGGTTCGCGAGCTCTCATCCAGCGTCGTAAGTGACGCCGGGAAGCACACTCGAAAGCGCGAAGGCGACACCCTCGAAGGTGTTGTGACTGTCATTCCGGACGATGACTCGCCAGGGCTTGCCGAGCGCGCTTCCAGAGCCTCGTCGGGTGCGCTCGACGGGGCGGAGTCAGCGTCGCCGGCGGCACGAACGGACCGTACCAAGGGCTGCGCTACCCTTACGCGCTCCCGGGCGCATAGCTCAGCGGGAGAGCGCTCGCTTCACACGCGAGAGGTCCCTGGTTCGATCCCAGGTGCGCCCATTCCGGCCCATTATGGGGAGCCGATTCCGCTTGGTTGAGGCGAAGCGGTTCGTGCGAAAAGTGCCCGAATTGCGAGACGGTGCTACCCCGGTGCTACCACGGCGAACGGTGCGACTACCTTCATGATTCGCGCGGTGCCGACATACCGCCTCCACGACACGACCGGCGACGACCTCGGCCTCATCGAGCATCCCGCGCCGAACGTCGAGCCGGGTGACGTGGTCGTGCTTCCCGACGGCAGGGAGGCGCTCGTTACGGCTCGCGTCGGGGCCGAGCCTGGGCCGTTGGCGGCGCTGCTCGAGGTTGTGATCGCTCCC
>CAVRLG010000007.1:0-17209 GCA_963722035.1 uncultured Thermoleophilia bacterium | reverse complement strand
GCTCCGGTTCGCACAGGACCGTCCTCCGGACGAGCGAGCCGAGCTGCTCGAGGGTCGTTCTCGAGCGTGCTATCTGGCGGACGACCAGGTTGAGGCCATCGCAGTTATCCACCAGGCGATCGTCTACCGTCGCGAGGCGGGGTCACGGGCGGCGGAAGCGAGAGACCTCTCCGAGTTGACCGACTACCTCCTGTGCAGAGGCCTGTACACGCAGGCGGAGGAGGCCGTCGCGGAAGCCGTGCGCCTGATGACGGACGAGCCGGAAGCAGCCGCGACCGCGAGCGTGCTCGTCGCGCGGGCCGCCCTGCTCTACGACAGCGACATCGCCGCGTCCGTAGACCTGTGCAGGAAGGCCCAGGAGCTCGCCGTCGCGTATGGCGACCCCACGACGGCGGCAGTGGCGCGCGTCACCATCGGGAGCCTCGAGATGCGACGCGACCCCGCTCTCGGCCGGCGGCTGCTGGAGGAAGCGGCGCTCGACTGTCGCGAGCGTGGACCTCGAGAGCAGGCGGCGCGCGCACTCAACAACCTCGGAGGATTGGGCGTCGCCTCGTACGACCATGGCCTGGCCAACGAATTCCTGCCCGCAGCACTCGAGTACTGCACGGAGCACAACCTGGACCTCTGGCGCATCAACGTCCTCGCCCTCCTCGCGCGGTCGTACCTCGACCAGGGTCGCTGGACCGACGCTGCCGACGCGGCAAGCCTCCTCCTGGATGACCCCCGCGAGTCGCCGTGGCCGCACTACGAGGCACTCGTGGTGCTGGCGCTCATCCGTACCCGGCGAGGCGATCCCGGTGCGCGGGACGCGCTCGATGCGGCGGCGGACGTCGGCGTCTCGCCCGAGGAAACGGGCGCCGTCGTCGACCTTGCTGCCGCACGAGCCGAGCTCGCGTGGCTCGCGCGCAAACCCGAGGAGGTCGACCGGCAGACGAGCGCTGAGCTCGAACGGGCGCTCGCGCGGAGCTCGACTGGCGATGTGGCGCGGCTGTCGTATTGGCGAAGGCTGGCTGGCCTCGAGACGGCGGTGCCCGAGGTGACGTCGGACCCGTACGCGCTCGGGGCGGCCGGTGATTGGCAAAGCGCTGCCGATGAATGGTCTCGCCGCGGGTGCCCCTACGAGGCCGCGCTCGCGCTCGCGGAAACTGGTGACGAGGGCGCGCTGCTGGAGGGGCTTGCCGACTGCAGGCGACTTGGGGCGGGGCCTCTCGCGGCCGTCGTGTCGCGCCGCCTCCGCGAGCTCGGCGCATCCGTCCCGCGTGGGCCGCGGCCTACGACCCGCTCGAACCCCGCACACCTGACGGCACGGGAACTCGACGTCCTGCAGCTGATGGCACAAGGCTCCCGCAATTCGGAGATCGCCGACCGACTCGTGGTCTCCCGACGAACCGTCGACCACCATGTCTCAGCGGTCTTGCGCAAGCTGGGAGCACGGACACGCGGTGAGGCGACCGCCGAGGCTCGCCGCCTCGAACTCCTCCAAGATCGGTAGCTCCGGGCGGCCAATCTAGGCAGTGGCGCCGATGCCCGGCGCACCCATCCCCTCGTACAGTTGACGCAGTCGACAGGAGAGGCGGAGCCAGATGGACACGTACGTCATCGTTCGTCGCAGCGGGTGGCGCACACACGCGGAGGCCGAGGCCGCGACGGCGCGCTCCAGCGAAGAGGACCAGCGGATGGAGGAGGACGTTGCGTGGATACGCAGCTACGTCCTCGGCGAGCGTGACGGAACCGTCGGCATGGTCTGCATCTTCCAAGCCTCGAGTCCGGAGGCGATACGGCGCCACGCGAGCGCATCGGATCTGCCCGTCGACGAGATCGTGAAGGTCGCCGACACCATCGTTCTGCGACCGGACCCCGCCGCGACCGCGGCCTGAGTGAGGGGAGACAGACGCATGAGCACTCGAAGAAGACTGCTGGTTGCCGGTGTGGCCCTGGTGGCGATGATCGTGCCGCTCGCCGCCAGCGCCGCACCTCCTGCGGGAGAGCCGGGAAGTCCCGAACTGCTCGCAGCATTGCCGGGTGGGGCTGGCTCCGGGAGCGCTGTTGGTCCCGGCGGCTCGCTGTACGTCACCCAGCCGGCGACGGGCGAGATATGGCGCGTCGATCCTGAGAGCGGAGAGAAGACCCTGTATGCGAGCGGTCTGCCGCGACGGTTCAGTCAGCTCCCGTTCGGCGGCGTCATGGACGTCGCGTTCATCGGCTCGACCGCGTACGCCCTCGTAAGCGTCGTCGGATCCACATTTCCGGACGACCTGTTCGCTTGTCACCCCCAAACCGTCGGGGTCTACCGCGTGAACGGACCTACGAGCTCGACCGTCGTTGCAGACATCGGCGCGTTTTCGTGCGCGAACCAGCCGTCCGGGTTCCCGTTCGTTGTCCCGATGGGAGTCCAGTTTGCGCTGGAAACGTATCGCGGTGGATTCCTCGTGACGGACGGACACCACAACCGGGTGCTTCGCATCACGCTGGACGGCACGATCACGCAGCTGATCGGGTTCGGGGACGCCGTCCCAACCGGGCTGGCGGTGTCCGGCAACACGATCTACCTGGCAGAGGCCGGCCCGGTCCCGCATCTGCCGCAGAACGGCAAGATCGTCTCGTTCGAGCCGGGATCGTCGACCGCGACCGACGTCGCATCCGGCGCTCGACTCGCCGTGGACGTCGAATTGGGTCGAGGGCGGACGCTGTTCGCTCTCTCGCAGGGCCTCTTCCCCTGTGGCGGTGATCCGGCCTGCGCCGGTTCTCCGGCATCACACGACACCGGGGCACTCATGCGGGCGAACGGGGCCGGCGGCTTTACGACGATCGCGGACGAGCTCGATCAGCCGTCGTCGCTCGAGATCATCGGCAACACCGCGTATGTCGTCACGCTCGGCGGAGAAGTGTGGACGATCGACAACGTCGCAGGCCCGCCGTACGGCTAATGCGAACACTGCGCAGTGGCGCCGGACAAGGGGGAAGGTGTCCGGCGCCTCCGCGCGTCTGACGTCTAGCGGGCGGCAGCGGGCAGGAGCTCCTGCCCGAATGCGGCACGCTCGACGAACTGTCCCACACCAGGCTCCGCGATCAGCCTCCCAGACTCGACGAGGACGTTACCGCGGAGGAGCACGGTCTCGGGAGATCCGGTCACCTCCGTCCCCTCGTAGAGGTTGTAGTCGACCTTCGAGTGCTGGTTCGCGGCGGTGATCAGGTGCTGCTTCTCGGGGTCGAAGATCACGATGTCCGCATCCGAGCCCGGGGCGACGGTGCCCTTTCTCGGATAGAGGCCGAAGAGCTTCGCCGGGTTGGTCGAAAGGAGCTCGACCATCCGGTTCAGCGAGATCCGGCCGGCGCGAACGCCGAACTCGTGGATCATGTGTAACCGATTCTCGAGCCCGGGCCTCCGTTCGGGATCTTCGAGAAGTCGTTTCGCCCGATCGACTTCTGCCCGTCCCAGAGGAACGCGCAGTGGTCGGTCGAGATCGCCGAGAGTATGTCCGAACGCACTGCGTGCCAGAGGATCTCCTGGTTCTCGCGTGCGCGAGGCGGCGGCGTGTAGACGTATTTCGCGCCCTCGAAGTCCGGTCGCTCGAGATACGTGTAGTCCACGAAGAAGTACTGGGTGCAGGTCTCGCCCCAGACGTCCCAGCCCTGCTCGCGAGCGCGCGCGATGGGATCCACCGCCTCCTTGCACGACACGTGCACGACGTACAGCGGTGCACCGGCGATGCGAGCGAGCTGGATCGCCCGGTTGGTGGCCTCGCCCTCGAGCTCGGGCGGTCTCGTCAGCGCGTGGAAGTGCGGCGCCGTGTTTCCCGCCGCGAGCGCCTGCTTGACGAGCACATCGATGGCGTCGCCGTTCTCGGCGTGCACCATGACGAGCGCGCCCGTCTCGGCGGCGACCTCCATCGTCCGAAAGAGCGTCTCGTCGTCGACCATGAGCGCGCCCTTGTAGGCCATGAAGAGCTTGTACGAGGTGACTCCCTGCTCGGGTAGTCGGGCGAGCTCCTCGAGCGATCCCCCCTCACGCAGATCGGTGACCGCGATGTGGAAGCCGCAGTCGATGATCTGCTTCCCTTCCCGCTTTTCGTGCCAGGTCTCCAGCGCCTCGGCGAAGGAGCTGCCAGGCGTCTGAATGCAGAAGTCGACATGGCATGTGGTGCCGCCGAACGCCGCAGCGGTTTGACCCGACGTGTAGTCGTCGATCGTCACCGTCCCGCCGAACGGCATGTCGAGGTGCGTGTGCGGGTCCACGCATCCCGGAAGCACGTACTTGCCGGACGCGTCGATCACGCGATCCGCGTCGACGTCGAGCGATTCTCCGATCATCGCGATCCGCTCACCGTCGACGAACACGTCACCGACGTAGTCGTCGGCGGCCGTGATGATCCGACCACCTTTGATCAGTACCGACACGTCACCTCACATTCTTCCTGAGGAGATCCGGGCCAGCCGTAATCGGCCTCGAAGCCCGCGCCTCGTAGCTCCTCCTTGCTGCACCCGCATTCCATACCACACTCGAGCCTGCTAGTTAAAGTCGTCGCGTGCCGCTCGACCCGAAGCGAACCGTCGCTGACCTGAAGGAGCTCCGAGAGCTCACCGGAGACGAGAACGGAGCACAGCGAGTCGCGTGGACGGAGACGTGGGAGCGAGCGCGCGAGTGGCTGCGAAGCAAGCTCTCCGAAACCACGACGACCGAAGCGGTCGACGCGGCTGGCAATCAGTGGTTCACGCTTCCGGGCAAGACGAAGCGCGCGGTTCTCATCGGCGGTCACATCGACTCGGTGCCGAACGGAGGATGGCTCGACGGAGCGCTGAACCTCGCGGCGGGTGCCGAGGTTCTGAGACGAGTGGGCGCAGACGGGAAGCCGCTCGTCACTCTCCGGCTCGTCAACTGGGCCGACGAGGAAGGCGCTCGCTTCGGGCGGAGCCTCTTCGGGTCGAGCGCAGCCGCGGGTTCGATGTCGGACCAGGACGAGCTCAGGCAGCTCACCGACCGAGCGGGAGTCCCGCTTCCGGACGCCCTCGCCGCCCACGGCGTCGATCTCGACAAAGCACTCGACGCACAGCAGGAGCTCGAGAGCGCGGCCGCATATCTCGAGCTCCATATCGAGCAGGGGCCGGTTCTCGAGTCGCTCGGGCTCGCGCTCGGCGTCGTACAAGGAACGTTCGGCGTCGAGCGTCACCGGATCACCTGGCGCGGCCAGGCGGCGCACGCGGGCTCGACTCCGATGAACAAGCGCCACGACGCGCTCGCCGGGGCTGCGAAGCTCGCTCTCGAAATCAGGGAGATCGCACGGCGAACCGGTGGAGGAGCGGTCTGCACCTCCGGTGGGGTCGTCTGCCACCCTGGAATCGTCACCTCCGTCGTCGAGACCGCCGAGCAACTCCTCGACCAGCGAGACCTGAGTCCCCACCGGCTTGCAACGATGCTGGCGGAGGCAAAGGCCTCGAGCGAGCGCTTCGCGGGCGAGGAGAACATCGAGGTCGACTGGGAGCGGATCTGGTCGATCGAGCCGATCCTCTTCGATGACACTCTGCTCGGCTTCTGCGAGGAGGCTGTCCTCGAAGTCACGCGAGCGTCACACCGGCTGCCGTCCGGGCCGCTGCACGACGCCGCAGAAGTGGCGCGAGCCGGCATCCCGACCGTGATGATGTTCGTCCAGAGCCTTCGCGGTCTCTCGCACACGAAGCTCGAGGACACACGCGAAGAGCACCTCGAGCAGTCTGTCGCGGCGCTCGACATCTTGACGACGAAGACGATCGACTGGGTTGCCGACGGCGGCGGCCGCTGAGCAGGTGCACTCGCGACCTCGGCCTTGCTCGCTCCTCGCAAGGCTCGTCTGTAGGGAGATAATCAGCCCTCCGAACCAGCAAGGGAGACACACATGGCTCTGAGCTTCGGCGTCACCGTTCTGCCTGATCCTCCGCACAGCCGGCTCGTCGAGCTCTTCTCACTCGCGGAGTCGCACGGCTTCGAGTACGGCTGGACCTACGACTCGCATGTGCTCTGGCAAGAGTCGTTCCCGCTCCTCACGCTCGCCGTGCAAGCCACGACGACGATGAAGTTCGGACACTGCGTGACGAACCCAGGGACGCGCGACCCGACCGTCCTTGCGAGCGGATACGCGACGCTGCACGACATCTCGAACGGCCGGATGGTGATGGGCATAGGCCGCGGAGATTCCGCCGTCCGCTACATCGGCGAGAAGCCCGTTCGCGTTGCCGAGTTCGAGAGACGGCTCGCGATGATCCATGAGTTCATGAACGGCCGCGAGGTCGAATGGAACGAGAAGCAGCTCCAGCTCAAGTGGGTGCGGCCCGAGCTGCCGGAGATCCCGATGTGGGTCGCGGGGTACGGGCCGAAGGCGCTGGCAGTCGCGGGTCGTGTGGGAGACGGCGTGATCATCCAGCTCGCAGATCCGGTGATCATCGAGTGGATCATGGACACCGCACGACAGGCGGCCGAGGAGGCGGGGCGCGACCCGTCGGCGCTCAAGTGCATCGTCTGCGCGCCCAGCCACATCACCGACGACATCGCCGACGCGCGCGACCAGGTGCGCTGGTTCCCGGCGATGGTCTCCAACCACGTCATGGACCTGATCGAGCGCTACGGGTTCGAGTCGGAGATCCCGCACGAGCTCACCGAGTACGTCCGCGTGCGCAAGTTCTACGACTACGACGAGCACTCGCGAGTCGGTGCGAAGCACGGCGAGTTCGTCACCGACGAGATCTGCGATCGGTTCTGTGTGCTCGGCGACGCCGAGCAGGCGACCGAGAAGCTCCAGGAGCTCGAGTCCGTCGGCGTCGACCAGTTCAACATCTACCTGATGACGCATGGCCAGGAGGCAGATCTCGCGTCGTACGGGCAGGACATCATCCCGCAGTTCACCGGTGCCGCAGCCTGATCCTCCGGTCGGCGGCACCGCCCCTGGCGCGAACGAGAGCTTCGAGGCCTGGGAGGCGTCCGCACGCGGTTGGGAGCGCCGGCGTGCCTTCGTCTGGGAGGCCTCTCGCAACGTCTCCGAGCGGCTGGTCGATCTCCTCGACCCCCAGCCGGGTCAGAGCCTGCTTGAGCTCGCCGCGGGGCCGGGCGACACTGGGTTTCTCGCCGCAGAACGCATCCGGCCGGACGGGCGTCTCATGACGAGCGACTTCGTCCCCGGCATGGTCGCTGCCGCGCAACGCCGTGCCGGCGAGCTAGGTGTCTCGAACGTCGACTTCCGAGTGCTGGACGCGCAAGCGCTCGACCTCGCGGACGAGAGCGTCGACGGCGTGCTTTGCCGCTGGGGCTACATGCTCGTGCCAGAACCTGCCGAAGCCCTGGCCGAGACGAAACGTGTCCTACGACCGGGCGGGTGCGTCTCCTTCGCCGTCTGGGCTAGCGCGGACGAGAATCCCTGGGCATCCGCGATTGGCCGAGTGCTGGTCGCGCGCGGACTGGTCGCTCGTCCCGAGCCGGATGCGCCTGGACCCTTCCGGCTCGCCGACCCCGAACACGTGCGCGAACTGGTCGAAACCACCGGTCTCGAGCTCGTCACACAGGAAGACGCGGGGCTGACATGGCGGTACGGAAGCTTCGACGAGTACTGGAGCACGACGCTCGATCTCTCACGCACGCTGGCGACCACCCTCGAAGGGACGGACGAAGAGAAAGCGGAGGCCATAAAGGCAGATGTCCGTCAAGCACTCGAGCCCTATGCCGAGCAAGGCGGTCTTGCAATGCCGGCCATGAGCCGAATCACGTTGGCACGTCGGGCTAGATGATCGTCTTGCCGAGGGCACTCGCGACGAGCTCCACGGCCGTCAGGGCCGTCGTGTTTTCACGGTCGAGAATCGGATTCACCTCGACGACCTCGAGTGAGCCGGCCAACTGCGACTCTGCGACGAGCTCGAGCGCGAGGTGGGCCTCGCGGTAGGTGAGACCGCCCCGGACAGGTGTGCCCACACCCGGCGCGACGTCGGGATCGAGAACATCCATGTCGAGAGATACGTGCACGAAGCCGGGTCCCGAGATGCGATCGAGCGACTCCCGAACGGCCCGCTCGATGCCGATGCGGTCGACCTCGCTCATCGAGAACACGCGAACTCCGGTATCCCGCAGAAGTCGACGCTCCCCGTCGTCGAGTTGGCGGACCCCTATCAACGCGACTCTGTCGGGGTCCACTGCCGGCAGCGGCCAGTGCTCGCTTTCGAAACCCTCCCCGGCGAGTCCCATCGCCGCCGCCAGCGCCATTCCGTGGACGTTGCCTGACGGGCTCGTCTCAGGCGTGTTGATGTCCGAATGCGCGTCGATCCAGAGAACACCGCCCCGGCCGTGGACGGAAGCCAGCCCTCCCAGCGTACCCAGCGCGACCGAGTGATCCCCCCCGAGGACCAGCGGAAGATCGCCACGCCTCGTCGCCTCTACGACTCGGGCTGCGACGAGCTCGCACGTGTCGTGGATCTCGGGCAGGAAACGGGCGCGCTCGTCGCGGAGTGCGGTCGCCTCGGCGACTGCAGTCTCGACATTGCCCTCATCCCGGACCGTATAGCCGAGGCTGATGAGCCGCTCTTCGAGGCCTGCGTAGCGGATCGCCGACGGGCCCATGTCCACACCACGGCGGCCTTGACCGAGGTCGAGCGCGGCCCCGATGATTGCGATCTCTCGGTTCCTCTGCGGCGTCATCGGGCCGAACGCTAACGTCAGCCGCGGCTACACCGGGTCGTGGCGGTGCCGATGGGCAAGGAAGAGCCCGGGTACACTGAGTCGCCGCGGCGAGGTAGCTCAGTCGGTAGAGCACACGGCTGAAAACCGTGGTGTCGCCGGTTCGATTCCGGCCCTCGCCATTCAACGTGTAGCGTCGCCGCTCGATGGAACTCGCGTTCCTTTCGGCCGTCGAGCAGGCGCGGCTCGTTCGGGCCCGAGAGGTCTCCTCCGTGGAGCTGGTGCAGCTTTACCTCGAGCGAATCGCTCGCCTCGATCCGCAGCTCAACGCCTTCGTCACTCTCCGGGGAGACGACGCGCTCTCGGAGGCGAGCGCCATAGACGAGGCGGACGGCGATGCCCCGTTTCGAGGCGTGCCGCTCGCAGTGAAGGATCTCACCCCGACCGCGGGGATTCGAACGACATTCTCGTCCCGCGCGTACGCAGATTTCGTCCCCGACTACGACACCGCCGTCGTCCGCCGGCTCCGAGGGGCCGGGTTCGTGATCGTCGGCAAGACGAACACTCCCGAGTTCGGAACGGTCGCGTTTACCGAGTCTGACCTGAACGGCGCGACCCGGAACCCATGGAACCTCGAGCTGACGCCTGGCGGTTCGAGCGGAGGAGCCGCAGCCGCCCTCGCAGCGGGTCTCATTCCGATCGCACACGGAACCGACGGCGGCGGCTCGATTCGCATCCCCGCGTCGTGCTGTGGCGTGTTCGGGCTAAAGCCTTCTCGGGGACGGGTGTCGTCCGCTCCATTTACATCTCTGGAGGGCCTTTCGACCGCCGGTCCGCTCTCCAGAACGGTCGAGGATGCCGCCCATTTCCTCGACGTTCTCGCAGGCTATGAGGTGGGCGACCCGTGGTGGGCGCCGCCGCCCGAGCGCCCATTTGCAGACGCGATCGTGAATCCACCCGGCACGCTCCGGATCGCAGTCACATCGACTCCGCCGATCGACATGCCGGTGGCCCCCGAGTGCATCGTCGCCCTCGAGTCGGCTGCCGGACTACTCGCCGAGCTCGGCCACGAGGTCGTCGATGCGACACCGCCCTGGAACGCTCCCGACCTAGTCCAGGCGTTCATCGAAGTCTGGCAGGTCGGACCGGCCCTCCATCCGATCACGGATCTCTCGTTGCTGACGTCGCTCAACCGTGGCCTCGTCGAGTCTGCGCGAGCATCGACGGCGGTCGACTATTCGAGGGCAGTTGCGCAACTCCAGGCGCACGCGCGGCGAACGGTCGCGTTCTGGCACGAGATCGACGTCGTCGTCACACCGACGCTAGCGATGGCTCCCGTGGAGATCGGTTGGCAGGACCACGTGGAGGGCGCGATCGAGCAGCTGCTGCGCAACACAGAGTTCACCCCTTTCACGGCGATCGCGAATCTCACAGGGCTCCCTGCCATGTCACTGCCGCTGCACTGGAGTGAGGCCGCACTGCCGATCGGCGTCCAAGTAATCGGGCCTCCTGCTGGAGAAAGCGTCCTGATCAGCCTGGCCGCTCAGCTCGAGGTCGCTCGACCCTGGGCGGACCGGAGACCTCCGATCTCCTGAATCGGGCTCCTACTCGGCGATCGCGATCCGGATCTCCTGGCCGGGCGCGGCATGCAACATGCGAGCGGCGCTACCTCGCGAGATGGCGAGCGACATGTTCTTGTAGCTGTCCTCGTACAGGATGACGTCGCCTGCACGCGCGTCGGCGAAGGTTCGAGCCATGACTGCGTAGTAGCGCTCTCCCGCAAGCTCGATCTCGACTCGAGTGCCCGAGGCGATGCCGAGACCCTCGACGTCGTCGCGCGTGAGGTTCAGTGCGATGTTGCCGAAGCTGTCGACGTAGAGCAGTGTCGCGACCACGCCCCCGTCGGCAATGACGAGTTGCGGTACATCCAGCTGGACGAGGCTTTCGGGGTCGACAGGCGGCCCCAGGGCCTCGATTGGTACGCCCCGAGCGAGGTGCGCCGCCGCCGGACTGAAGAGATCCCGGCCATGGAAGGTACGCGAGATCGTTTCCAGGGCGTAGTCCGGATTCGCCAGCTCGTGTGCGGCTGCGATCCCCGCGCGGCCGGCCGCCGGCAGCAGAAGGCCGTTGTCCGGGCCGACGTAGACGCGATCCTCCTCGTCACGCACGACGAGCGGGCGCCGGGGGCCGCCGACCCCGGGGTCCACGATCGCCAGATGGACCCCGACGGGCATGAACCCGACGGTATTCGCGAGGACGAGGGCTCCTTGGAGCACTGCCTGCGGCGGGATCCCGTGCGTGATGTCGATGATCTGCGCTTCGGGAGCAATTCGTTTCATGACCCCGTGGCAAGTGCCCACGAAATCGTCCTTGAGCCCGAAATCGCTCAGGAACGTGATGAACACGCGCGGAGCCTATCCCGCCTGCCTGAGAAGAACTAACTGCGCCGCGCAACGCGCGCGGAAGCGCAGCGCCGAAGGCGCTCACGCCGAATCTCGCCGCACAGACGCAGACCGCGCGGGCGAATGCGGACGAAAGCGGTCGGAGCCTGAAGCGGGAGTGGTCGACCGGAATGGAGCGGTCTCGTCACTCGGCTCCCTCTACCCCTCTGTGTGCCCCACGCACCCGCGCAGCATAGTCGCGTCTGCGGTCAGTCATGCCTCGCTGTGCGCCTCGACGGACGAGACCGGCTCACGTGGCGCAGCATCCTCGCGACGACTCACGAGCTCGAGCAGCTCTGCCGTCTCGCGCTGAAGCCGAGTGAGCTTTGCGGCGATGATCGCGACGTAGACGAGTACGAAGACGAACACGACGCCGTAGGCGGCGGCCACGAGCTCTGCTTGGCTCCAGCTCATTGAAGTGCCTCGCGGAGCTCTCGGAGGTTCAGGTCCAGCCGCTTCCCGGCGAGCTCGACTCGGTACAGGACATATGCGAGGAGCGTCACGGCGGCCCACGAGACGCAGAAAGTCGCGAACATCGTGCCCGTCATCTGGGGCCCGTCGCGCGTGAAGACGGTCGGGTGAATGAAGTCCTCCGCGAGCCGAATCGCGAGAAAGCTGACAGGAATGAGAACGACTCCGAAGAGCGCGTACACGGCGGACGAACGTGCCCGGCGCGGCCCTTCCTCGAGTGAGAAGCGGAGCATGAAGTAGGCGCAGTAGAAGAGGAACAAGACCAGGAAGAGGACGAGCTGGTTCGAGCTCCACGTCCACCAAACGCCCCATGAGGCGCGTGCCCAGATCGCGCCGGTGATCAGCGTGAGCGCGCCGAAGATCGTGCCCTGATGGATGGCCACGTAGCTCTCGAGGTCGTGGCGTTCATCGCCGCGCCAGAGAAGCAGGAGCGCCTTCCAAGCTCCCAGGCCGAAGCAGAAGTACGCAGTGAGTGCGATCGGAACGTGGATGTAGAAGATTCGCTGCGAGATGCCCTGGTCGGCGTCCTCGGGAACGACGATGAGCGAGAGCAGGAGTGCGAGCCCCATCAGTCCGGCGGCGAACGCGGCGAGACCGGGGAGGCTGCGAATCGAGGAGATGCTCAAGGTCTACTCCGTTACGACGTACTCGAAGGACGCCCACGAGAGTACCGCGAAGACCGCGTCGTATAGAGCCAGGAGGACCAGGTAGCGCACGCCGTCAGGCGAGATCGCAGCGCCAACTCCTCCGACGATAAGTGGGATCGCAAGCGGCAGCACCAACAGCGGGAGAAGCACCTCTCTCGACCTGCCAGCCGCCGCCATCGCAGCCATGAGCGAGCCCACCGCGCAGATCCCGATGTCTGCGAGCAGGACGCCAGCAAGCGCAGTCAGGTCGAGAGGTGCGAAGAAGAGCACGAACGCCGGAAGCGCGACGACCTGCGCAGCGACGAGGAAGGCGAGCGTCGCAAGCGTTTTCCCGAGCCAGATGGCGCTTCTATCCGAAGGCGCAAGCACGAGGCCGTCGAGCACGCCGTGCTCCTGCTCGGGCACCCAAGCCCGAGCAAGGCCGAGTAGCGCCGTGAAGACGATCGCGACCCACAGGAGCCCATAAGCAGCGTCATCTCCAGTGCCCTGCGGTAGTGCGAAGTGGAAGACCACGAGGGTCGAGAGAACGAAGAGAAGCATCGCCGGCAGCGTGTCGCCCGCCCGCAGCTCGATCCGGAGGTCTTTGCGCGTGAGCGCCGCGACGTCGGCGAAGTAGGTCAAGCGAGCGCAGTCGTGATAGTCGCCAGTCGAGCGAGCCGCTTCGAGTCGTGAGTTGTCACAACGAGAGTGCGCGTGCCCGCGAGCCCCTCCAATTCTGTGTCGAGGAGAGCCGAACCCGCTTCGTCGAGCGCGGAATATGGTTCGTCGAGCAGGATCAGATCGGGCTCGTGAAGCAGCGTCCGGCAGAGCGCGAGTCTCTGCGTCATCCCCCGCGAGTAGGTCGAGACCCGCTCGCTTCGTGCTTCCCAGAGGCCGAAGCGCTCGAGGACCATGCCGATGCGCTCCCGCCGTTCCGGTACGCGGTAGAGCCGTCCGAAGAGGTCGAGGTTCTCGAGAGCGGTGAGCTCCCGGTACACGAGCGGCTCGTGCGCGAGATACCCGAGCCGCGCTCGGTCCGCGTCGACCTCCAGTACGCCACGGGTTGGAGCGGCAAGGCCTGCGAGAAGCCGCAAGAGCGTTGTCTTTCCGGATCCGTTCGGCCCCGTGACGATGGCGAACCCACCTGCCGGAACGGCGATGTCCGTACCGACGAGAACGCGCTTTCGTCCATATCGCTTCTCGATACCGCGAGCACGGATCATGCGACGAGGACATCGAGTGCGACGAAGGCGAAGAAGACGACACTGATCACGCCGTTCAACGTGAAAAACGCCGCGTCGAGTCGGCGGAGGTCGCCCGGATGAACAATCGAGTGCTCGTATCCGAGCAGGACGGCGGTCGCAACCACGCCGAGCCAATAGAGCACGCCGACGTCCAGCCCAGCTCCGGCAATAGCGAGCAGAACGACTGCTCCGGCGTGGAAGACGCGGGCTCCCCGGAAGACTCCACGCTCCCCGAAGCGAACAGCCCAGGAGTGAAGACCCTCAGCCCGGTCGTGCTCCAGATCGAAGAGCGAGTAGAAGAGATCGAAGCCCGCGACCCACAGGAGCACGGCGCCACCGAGCGCCCACGCCTCCCACGGCGCTGTCCCCGAGACGGCGAGCCACGCACCGATCGGAGCGAGCCCGAGACAGGCTCCGAGCCAGACATGGCAGAGCCAGGTGAACCGCTTCAGATACGGATAGACGACGAACATCGCGACGGGTATCGGCCACAACCAGCGCACGATCGGGTCGAGTTGCGAGACCGCGACGAGGAACAGCGCAAGCGCCGCGACGGAGAGTCCGAGCACCTGGGCACGCGTGAGAGCACCGCTCGGAAGCTCACGGACCGCGGTACGCGGGTTGCGCGCGTCGAGCTCGGCGTCGATGAGCCGGTTAAGCGCCATCGCAAGCGTCCGCGCACCGACCATTGCGACCGTTACCCAGACGATATTCGCGAGTCCGGGCCAGCCGTCGACCGCCAGGAACGCGCCGACGTAAGCGAACGGAAGCGCGAACACTGTGTGCTCGATCCGCACGAGCGATGCGAGACGCCGCGGCAGTGGTACAGGAGCGACGGTCACGTTTGGTGGTGAGGAGTCGCCGTTTCTCCGGCGGCGAGCTCGAGGCCGTGTTTGAGCGCCGGTTGGATGACGGCGAAGCCGTCCCGACACCCGCCGGGCGATCCCGGCAGGTTCACGACGAGCGTCGCACCTCTTAGTCCGGCGACCCCACGCGAGAGGAGCGCGTGCGGAGTCTTCGCGATCGCATCCGCTCGAATCGCCTCGGCGATCCCAGGCGCCTCGCGATCGAGCACCTCTCGCGTGGCTTCGGGAGTCACGTCTCGCGGGGCGAATCCAGTGCCGCCCGTTGTCAGTATTAGCAACGCACTATCGGAGAGCTCGTTCAATGCGCCTGCGATCGCCGTCAGCTCGTCGGGAACGACGCGGCGTTCGACCTCGAACCCCTCGTCGCGCAAGAGCTCGTCGAGCGTGGCACCGCTCAGGTCCTCGCGGACTCCTGCGTGAACTCCATCGGACACCGTGAGCACCGCTGCCTTCACAGGAGCTCCTTCGTCTTCTCGACGAGCGTAACCTCGCCGATCACCATGTCCTTGTCGATGGCTTTGGCCATGTCGTAGACGGTGAGCGCGGCTACTGTCGCTGCGACGAGCGCCTCCATCTCGACTCCGGTCTGAGCGGTCGTTTCCGCGGACGCTTTGATCTCAACCGTGTCGTCGCGCACCGCGAGACGAACGTCCACGTGTGTCAAAGGCAGGGGGTGGCAGAGCGGGATGAGATCGGGCGTTCGCTTCGCAGCCATGATCCCGGCGAGCTTCGCGGTCACGAGCGCGTCGCCCTTCGGCAGGGCCTCGAGCATGGCCGCAGTCGTTGGCGCCATGTGCACCACGGCCTGCGCGACAGCACGCCGCTTCGCAAGCGGCTTCGTACCCACGTCGACCATCCGTACGTCGCCGGAGTCCTCGACGTGGCTAAGACTGTCTGCGCGCTCGTTCACGCCGAGATCGTAGACCCACCACGACACGCTCGGATTTCAAGTGCCGCGCAACCAGCGGTAGGCTTCGAGCACATCGTCGGTGCCGATCACAGCCGCGCGAGCATCGCATGAACGAGCGCGACGCTACTAAGCATGCGGAACTCGTTCAGAGGCCCTCCGATCGTTTTCACGTGAAAACGAAGACGGCTCGTCGACCTGCGCTTCAGCGATCGGCTCACTCGGAAGATCGAGCGTGAAGATCGTCGGGGCGCTGTCTGACTCCAGGCGCACTGCTCCGCCCATGAGCTTGGCGATTTCCCGGGCGATAGCTAGACCTAGTCCGCTTCCGGAGGCCATGCCGCCGTCGACCCGGTAGAACCGGCCGAATACGGCGTCGCGGTGCTGTGCCGAGATCCCCTGCCCGTTGTCCTCGACAGAAAGCTCGGCCCGCGCGCCGCGCCGGCGAGTCCGAATCACGACACGCGTTCCCGCAGGCGTGTGAACCATCGCGTTCGTGACGAGGGCGCGACCGATCTGCAACACCCGATTCTCGTCACCCGTGCACCACACGTCAGGCTCGACATCGGTCTCGAGCGAATGCCCTGTCGTCGAAGCGAGGTGCTCGAGCTCCCCGGCCAGCACCCGAACGACCTCTCCGAGATCCACCGGCTCGTACAGCACGCGGAGCTGTCCGGCGTCGACGCGAGAGAGGTCCAGCAGGTCGGTCGACAGCTTCGCCAGGCGCTGCACCTGCCCTTGCATCGTCTCGATGAAGCGGCGGCGCGTCTCTTCGTCGAGCTCTTCGTCCGCGAGCAGCTCGAGGAAGCCTCCGAGTGAGAACAGTGGTGTTCGCAGCTCATGCGACGCATTGGCGACGAAGGCCTTGCGCGCGTTGTCGAGCTGAGCGAGCTGCACGCGCATTCGGTCGAACGCGTCCGCGAGCTGTCCGATCTCGTCGTCCCCGCGATCGACGATCGGAGCGTCGAAGTCGCCGCCCGCAATCCGTTCGGCTGCCCTCTCCAGGCGCAGCAACCGGTTGGCGAGCATTCCGGCGGCGGTGAGACCGAGGACGAGCGCAAGAACGAGCGCGAACGCGGTCGCGAGCAGGAGGCGTTGCTCGACGAGGCGGACAGTGGCGAGCGAATCGGCGAGGGGGGCCTGAAAGAGCACGACCGCCTCCGAGTCGAGTGGAACCGCCACGTTCGCGTTGTCGCCGTCTGCATCGACGACCCGACCGCGCTCGATCTTGCCGCTGACGAGCGCTCGGAGCGCTACCGGGTCCGCCGCCACATCGCCGGAGCTTCGTGTCCGCGAGTCCGCAAACGCCGCGAGAGCAGCCTGATTCGTGGAGAGGACCCTGAAAGCGATGACGCGTGCGTTCGTGGCAATGGCGTAGCCCTCGACTCGGTCCTGCCATAGCTGGGTGTCTTCCGGAAGCGATTTCGCCAGTGGTTCCGCGAGCCTCTCGAGTTGGTCGAGCCGTGCATCGACGAGCCTCCGCTCGAGCGAAGGCACCACGATCAAGTACGCGGTGCCGAGGGCTCCGGCGACGATTCCCATGAGGACGAGCGCGATGCGGATCCGGATGCCGCCCGGAAGCCTCATAGGTGCGTCCCGCCGTAACTGCGGTCGTGACTCGCCGGCGAGAACCGAGCACGCCCAGGACACAGGGAGCACCAATATTCAAGAATATTGGTGCGACCGAGGACAACGGCATGCGACGTGCTCACAGCCGCGCGAGGTGCGTGCGTAGTTGCGGCGGGGAGCACTATTCCGGTCTGAAGCGATAGCCGGCGCCGCGGATGGTGAGAATCAGCTCGGGATCGCTCGGGTCACGCTCGATCTTCTCGCGAAGATGTCGAACATGCACGTCGATCGTGCGTGGCTCGCGGTAGTCGGACCCCCCACGAAGTCGTTCCAGAAGCTCGCGACGCGAAAAGACGACGCCCGGGCTCGAGGCCATGACCACCAGCATCTCGAATTCGATGAACGTCAGCTGGATTGCCTCGCCGCGGACCTGCACTGTTCGGCGTGGCAGAATCC
>CAVRLG010000006.1:0-150423 GCA_963722035.1 uncultured Thermoleophilia bacterium | reverse complement strand
GGCCCGGCACGGTGGTCGTCACCACCGGCCCCTGCACCGTGATCGTCGTGGCTGGGCCTGGCACCGTCGTCGTGGTCGTTGGCCCGGGGACCCCAGTGGTGACCATGGAGCCCGGCCCAGGCACGGTCTCTGTCTTGCCGGAGACGGTGGTGGTCATCAGCCGGCCGAGCACGGTGGTCGTCGTCGTAGGGCCTGGAACGGTGATGAACTAGTCGTGGCTGGCGTGGTCTTGCCGTGAGCGCCTGCGCGCGTCACCGTCACTCCCCAGACCGTTTCCGTCTCCGTAACGAATCCGCGTCCCGCCCGGGGCCGTGCGCTCCCGGGTATTCCACACCACGTCGTGAAGCGCGCTGCCAACGGCGCCCTGAGCGATACACCCCCATTGAAGCCGCACCCACGAGGTAGGCGACCAGCCGAATCACGGCCACGGCGAGCCCAAGACGCGTCGGATGAAGAGAAGCCCCACTGCGGCGACGAGAAGCCCGACGTTCGCCAGCCTGTCGAAGAAGATCGCGTACAGGCCCAGCAGGACGCCGCAGACCTGCGCGGCGGAGAGCCAGGCATGCGGAGGCCACAGCTCGCGCTCGTGCTCGTGCACGTCGATGACCTTGACCAGCTCGCGCGCGTCAGAGAGCACGGCAGGCCGGGGAGACGGCTCACTCCCCGGTTCCTCCATGTCCTCGACCAGCTCGTGCGCCGTCGCTGTCAGGACTCCTACGCGCCACATGACGCTCTCGAGCTCCTGGATCGCCGCCTCGCATCTCCATTCGTCGGCGATGCTGTCCAGCCGTGATTCCGCCTCCTTCGCGTGGGACTTCATCAGCCGCCGCCACAACACACCATCGAGTGTGCGCACGCCTAGACGGGGGTGGCTCCCCCGAAACGGGGAGATCGGTTAAGTTTTTATCCCGTTTCCAAACGGGGATTTCGACCAATTGCCGCCCGACGATCGATCCCGCGACCCTGCATTAATGCGGGAACCTGAAGAGCCCTCTGACGGACTCGAACCGTCGACCCCCTCCTTACCATGGAGGTGCTCTACCGACTGAGCTAAGAGGGCGAGACCGGACTGTAGCCCAGGGCGAGGCGATGCAGGGGGGAGGATTCGAACCTCCGAAGGCTGAGCCAGCGGGTTTACAGCCCGCCCCCTTTTGGCCACTCGGGAACCCCTGCTGGGTGGGCAATTGTAGCCCGCGTGCTCCGGCGCCTACGATCCCTGTCGTGGAGCATTTCGACGTACTCGTCGTCGGCGCCGGGCCAGCGGGCTCGGCTGCGGCGATCCATCTCGTCCGCGGCGGTGCCCGCGTGCTCTTGGCCGACAAGGCCAGCTTCCCCCGCGACAAGCCGTGCGGTGGCGGGCTCACGGGCCGTGCTCTTCGGCACGCGCCGTGTGATGTCGAGCCCGTGGTCGAGCACGTCGTCGACCGCTTCGTTCTCCGCGCCAGGTACGGCAGTTGCGTGATGCGTCGGGGCAAGGCACCGCTGATTCGGATGACGCAGCGCCGCCGGCTCGATCTCCACCTCGCCGAACAGGCGGCCGCAACAGGAGCGGACTTCCGGGACGGCGTCCGCGTCGAGGATCTCGACGTCGGCGACGATAGCGTCGCGGCGATCGTCGGCGGCTCTGCTGTCCGCGCCTCCTTCGTCGTCGGAGCCGACGGTGCCAATGGTCTCGTCGCTCGCTCCGCGGAGCTCGGGGACGGAATCGTCCGCGGCGTGGCTCTCGAAGCAAACGTGCCTTGGGAAAAGCTCGACCCTGCGCCGTTACCGGGAGACGGCTTGGGTGGAGCTCGGCGTCGTCCCCGGAGGCTACGGCTGGGTCTTCCCGAAGGGCGACCACGCGAATCTGGGGGTAGGCGGCTGGCTCGACGAAGGCCCGCGGTTGCGCGTGCACCTCGACCAGCTGGCACGCGCGCATGGGCTCGACCTTGGAGTGCTCATAGACGTGCGCGGGCACCGACTCCCGATGCGTCGCCTCGGAGCTCGGGCCGCGAGAGGGCGAGTCCTGCTGGTCGGTGACGCAGCTGGGCTCGTCGACCCGCTCTCGGGAGACGGGATCTACGAGGCCTTCGTGTCCGCGCGGCTGGCGGCCGATGCGATCCTTGGCGGCCGCCCCGAAGGCTACGAGCGAGCGCTCTCGGCCTCCCTCGATCGGCATGCCGGCGCTTCCTGGAAAGCCAAACGCGCGGCCGATCGCTTTCCGCGAGCGTGTCTCTGGGCGGTCCGGGCGCCAGGTGTGTTCGACGCTCTCGCCGGGCTCCTGCGCGGCGACCTTGCTCACCCGAGCGAGGCTCGTCGCCTCGCGCGCCCGCCACTGCGAGTGCTGTCGCGCCTCGCGCGCTCGGCACCTCCGGTTCCCTGACCTAAAGCAGCCCTCGGGTCGTGCCGATGCACGAGCTGTCCATGGATCTCATCGCTGTGTTTCGGCATGCCGTCGAAACGGGCGCCAGCGACGTCCACTTCAAGGTCGGACAGCCGCCGGTGCTCGCGACGCAGACGGTGACGCGCGTCAACTCGTTCGCGGGTTGCTACCGGGGATAACGCGGCCGCGCCGTGAACGCTGCCGCCGCCGCCTTAGCCCTAGCTCCCGCGCTTGCGCTCGGGAGCTTCCTCAACGTCGTTGCGGCGCGTGTTCCGGCGCGACAGTCGGTCCTCCGTCCGCCGTCGTCGTGCGGAAGCTGCTCGCGCAAGATCCTGTGGCGGGACAACATCCCCATGCTGTCGTACGTCCTGCTGGACGGCCGTTGCCGCCACTGCGACATGCGGATCTCGCCTGTCTACCCGCTCGTCGAAGCAGTGACGGCGGCGCTCATTGTCGCCAGCGTGGCGGTCTTCGGACCCTCGTCTGAGGCCGCCGTCGCCTCGGGCTTCTGGGCTGTCCTGGTCACGCTCTCGGTGATCGACGTGCGCCTCCGCATCGTGCCCGGGCGCATCGTCCTTCCGGCAGCCGCCACGGCTCTGGTTGTACAGACGGTTCTCGATCCGAGCGCGGAGTGGCTTCTCTCCGCGCTGGCGGCAGCGGGCTTCCTTTTTGCGGTCGTCCTTGCGTACCCAAGGGGACTCGGGATGGGAGACGTGAAGCTCGCGCTTCTCCTCGGAGCGGTGCTCGGAGCATCCGTGTCGGTCGCACTCATGTCCGGACTTCTCGTAGCGGTCGCCCTCGCGGCGTGGCTCCGGGCGACCGGTAGGAAGATGGGGGTGCCGCTCGTGCCATTGCTTTCGATCGGCGCCCTCGTCGCGCTCTTCCTCGGCGAGCGGATCCTGGATTTGTATCTCGGCATGTTCTGACCCATCCGCGCGTCAAGGGCCTTACCCGCCTGCGGCCCCGTCCCCCCGACGACGTCCGGAGGTCGTCCTGGCCGATGTCGGCACGCCTTGTTTCCTGCCTCGTGACGGTCGCGAAAGATATCTCCTGGACGCAGAAGGGGCGCGGTCTGCCGCGCCCCTTCAGTGCTCAGGTGACGCCGTCCTACGCGCAGGTTGCGTTGTTCTTGAAGTCCGCGCTCGTGGGGCCGGGACCCTGGACGCTCCACGTCTTGCCGCTCACAGTCTCCGTGAGGCAGTACGTGTCGGAGGCCGCCGAGGCGACCGTCAGGGTCGGGGAGACGCCGGAGTCGATCGCAACGAGTGCAGACGTGTTCATGCGGACGTACGTGCCGTTGTCCGCGTAGTAGGCCTCCGCCGACGGCAGCGCGGCCCGCAGGTTCGCCTTCGCGTCGTTGTTCGCCGCACGATCGCGGAACCCGAGATACGACGGGACCGCGATCGCGAGCAGGATGCCGATGATGATGATCACGACGAGGAGCTCGATTATGGTGAAGCCCTGCTCGTTGTTCCCGTCGAGGCCGTGGCGGATCCGCTTGAGCATTGCCGGTTCTCCTTCCGCAGTCCGCAGGTCGATGGAGGTGGGGCGGATGCCGTACACGCATCGGCGTGAGGAAGGGGAGCAGCTACCCCAAATTGGGTGATATCCGGGTGAGTCGGCGAGGGAGTCGACAGATCGCCGACTTCTACGAGGTCGAGGTCGACACCTCGATCGCAGCCCTCACTTCCATCGTCGAGCCGCTGATGATGATCGGAGTTGGCGCGATCGTCGGCATCACGGTCATCGCCATGTACCTGCCGATGTTCAAGCTGCTCGAGCTCGTGCAGTAGCGGCTCACACAGTCGCAGAGAGCTGAATCGGTAGAAACACACCGTGCCGCGCTGCGTCGCCTGGGCAGGTGGAGGCTTGTAGGCTCTTGCAGGTGAGCGGCACGGCCGCCGAGATCGTCTTCGACCACGTGACGAAGCGCTATCCGGGCCATGCCGAGCCCGCCGTCAACGACCTGTCTTTGACGATTCCGGCGGGGGACATCTGCTGCCTCGTCGGCCCCTCCGGAGCAGGGAAGACGACGGCCATGAAGATGGTCAACCGGCTGATCGACATCACCGAAGGCGACATCACGATTGGCCGTGTCAGCGTGCGGTCCATGGATGTGACGCAGCTGCGGCGCGGAATCGGCTACGTCATCCAGCAGGTCGGTCTCTTCCCGCACATGACCGTCGCGGAGAATGTCGCCACGGTGCCGCGGCTCCTAAGGCTGCCGAAGGGCGAGATCGAGCGGCGAGTCGACGAGCTCCTAGACCTCGTCGACCTTCCGGTGGTCGACTACCGGGCTCGCTTTCCCTCGCAGCTCTCCGGCGGCGAGCGCCAGCGGGTCGGACTTGCGCGCGCCCTCGCAGCGAACCCGCCCGCGATGCTGATGGATGAGCCGTTCGGCGCTCTCGACCCCATCACGCGCGCGCGGCTGCAACAAGAACTCCTGCGGATCCAGCACGAGCTCCGCAAGACGATCATTTTTGTGACGCACGACATCGACGAGGCGATCCTGCTCGGCGACCGGATCGCGATCCTGCGCGAGGGCGGTGTGCTCGCCCAGTACGACACGCCCGAGAGGATCCTCGCGCACCCAGCCGACGAGTTTGTCGCACGCTTCGTCGGCGCCGATCGTGGACTTAAGCTGCTCGCTCTACGGCGACTCGACGAGCTGGAGCTCGCTCCGCTCGACGGGGTTACGCGGCCGAGCACGGACGGTTCGACGACGCTCCGCGACGCTCTTTCACTCATGCTCACCGCCGGCTCGCGATCGCTCGTTGTGCTTGACGACGAAGGAGAGCCGCGCGGCGTCGTCACCCTCGATGCACTCGCCGCACTCGAGCGATGAGCAGACCCCTGGCGCAGAACCAGCCCGTCATCCCCGACTTCGGAGAGGCGAGCGACTGCGTTACCGAGAACCGGCTCTTCTGCACCGACTGGGTGCGTGACAACTGGGGCGGCGTGATCCAGCCCGCCCTCATCCAGCACGTGAAATTGTGTTTGATCGCCGTGGCAATCGGCTTTGTCATCGCGCTGGTGGCCGCGCTTCTCGCCCACCGGTACCGGCTCGCCGAACGGCCGTTCGCCGTCTTCTCGGCGGTCGTCTACACGGTCCCGAGCCTCGCGCTCTTCCAGCTGCTGGTCCCCGTGACGGGGCTGACCGTAGCCACGGTCGAGGTTGCGCTCGTCGGCTACACGCTCCTCATCCTCTTCCGCAACATCCTGGAGGGCCTTCGCGGCGTTCCCCCAGAGGTGTTGGAGGCTGCTCGGGGCATGGGACTGACGCGAAGACAGACCCTCTGGCGAGTCGAGTTGCCCCTGGCCGTGCCTGCGATCATGGCCGGACTCCGGGTTGCCGTCGTGTCGACGATCGCGCTCGCCACCGTCGCCGCCTTCGTCATCCCGCAAGGGCTTGGCTATCCGATCTTTGTAGCACTCCGAGAGGCGTTCAAGACCGAGATCATCGTTGCGGGCGGACTCGCGGTCGCACTCGCACTCGTCGCCGACGGTCTCCTCGTCCTGGCGGAGCGCGTGTTGACGCCGTGGGCTCAGGCGCGGAGGACGGCGTGACCCTCGCCGACCTCGGCGTCTTCGCGGATGCAGTCCAGTTCGTTGTCGACGAGCGCGCCTTGATCTTCGAGAAAACCCAAGAGCACCTGCTCCTCTCAGGAGCTGCGATGGCGAGTGCGCTGGTTTTGGCGCTGCCGCTCGGGATCTGGCTCGGCCACCTTCATCGCGGCTCTTTCGTCGCGATCAATATCGCCAACATCGGTCGTGCGCTGCCGAGCCTGGCGCTCATTGCCATCGGCATCGCCTTCCTCGGCGTCGGCTTCGCGAACGTCACCGTTGCGCTCGTCGTCCTCGCCGTTCCGCCCATCCTTACGAACTCGTACGTCGCCGTGGACGGCGTCGAGGCCGACCTCGTCGAGGCGGCCCGCGGAATGGGGATGACCAAGGGGCAGATAGTGCGTCGCGTCGAGCTGCCGCTGGCGCTGCCGCTCATCTTTGCGGGCATCCGCACGGCTACGGTCTTCGTGATCGCGACCGCCACGATCGCTGCAGTTGCAGGCGGCGGCGGACTCGGCGACATCATCGTCAACCAGGCCGGATACGGGCTCCACGGAGTCGTCGGCGCGGCGATCTGCGTCTCAATACTGGCGCTTGCCGCCGACGGCGCTCTCGGCCTCCTACAACGACTGCTGACGCCGCCGGGACTACGAACGGGGGCGCCTGCGTTGGAGCCCGATGTTGTGACCGGAATGACCCGGAGGGTAGGGTCCGGACGGATGGACCAACCCAAATCGGCTCCCTGAAAGGGGGTAGGGCTGTGATTCGGAAGCACAACCGGCGGGCTGCCAAGGCCGCCTTCTCGATCGCACTAGGAGTCGCTCTCGTCTTAGGCGGTGCCGTCGCTGCGCCGGCCGCAGAGACCCAGGCGACGCCGATCATCGTCGGTGCGAAGAACTTTCCTGAGCAGTACGTCCTCGGGCAGCTGTATCGCCAAGCCCTGATCGCGAAGGGCTTCGACGTGCAGTACAAGGAGAACATCGGCTCTACGGAGCTGATCGACACCGCGCTCAAGAGCGGGAAGGTCACGCTGTATCCCGAGTACACCGGGATCATGCTGTCGGTCACTTTCAAGCGGAAGACGCTCCCGAAAACGGACGCCGGGACCTATGTACTCGCGAAAAAGCTGTACGAGAAGCGCGGTCAGACGCTACTCCGCCAGACGCCGTTCCAGGACCGTGACGTGATCGCGGTCTCACGCGCGACCGCAAAGAAGTACGGGCTGACGACACTCAGCGATCTGAAGAAGGTGCCGGACTTGACGATTGCGGGGTTCCCCGAGTGGGAGACGCGCTGGACGGGTCCAATTGGGAAGCAGTACGGGGTTAAGGGCTTCGACTTCGTCCCGCTTGCCGGCATCTCCCCTTACACACTGCTCGACCAGGGCGACGTGTTGGCCGCGGACGTGTTCACGACGGATCCGCAGCTGCTCTCGAGCAAGTACGTCCAGCTGAGCGACCCGAAGAACATGTTCGGGTTCCAGCATGTTGCACCGGTCGTGGACCGTGACCTCGTGCAGGAGAACGGGGCGCGCTTCACGTCCACGATCAACAAGGTCAGCTCGCTTCTCACCGTCAAGGCCATGCAGGCCATGAACAGGGCCGTGGGCGTCAACAAGAAGCCGGCCGCAAAGGTCGCGGATGCGTTCCTGAAAGCGAACGGCCTCAAGTAGCCATCGCGTGTTCTGCCGCCGCGGCGCGCCGGCGCGTCGCGGCGGCCGTGACGGCCTCGTCACCGCAATCCGGCTAGGTCAGGCGACGCTCAGCAACTCGTCCGCGTAGGTGACGCCCACCCGACGCATGCCGCGCGGCCCGGGCTCGTAATGGCCCATACGCCACAGCGCCGGCGAATACACGTGAACCGATGCGGCCGGCGGTGCATCTCCGCTTGAATGGCGGACGCCGTGGATGTCGGCGGCGTCGAAGTCGAAGCCCTCGCCTGCATGGTGCTTCCTCGTACGCTCGCGGACCCAACCGTCCTCTTCGACCCGGAACCAGTCTTCGAGAAGCGTGCCCTCGCAGACGCATACGGCTCCGGCAGAGCGGTCGTGATCGTGGTAGCCGGTACCTTGTCCGTCGACCCAGCAGATGAGCCAGACATCGAGGTTCGGGTCGCGGTAAAGCTGCTGATAGAACCGGGAGCCGTAATCATGGTGGACAAAAGGGCGCCACAACCGCTCCGTCTGCCCGAGCTCCCCTGCCAGTCGAGCGAGTTGCGCGCGGTCGAGGTCCCGGTCGGGAGCGACCCGTTCGGCAAGCCACGAAGCGAGATCACTCATGTCAGCAGCTCCGATGGTGTGTCCGTCTGGAGAATTTCCCTCACAGCATCGCCGAACCCGCGGACGGCATCAAGGGTCCGCCTCGGATCGACGACGGGCGTGTCGCTTCCGTACACGAGGCTTCGCACTCCGAACGTCTCGATGCAGAGCTCCATCGCTCGTCGGCCATAGGTCGCCACGTCGAAGAACGTGTTCGGATCGAGCGATGACCGCACATGCACGCCCTGGTGGGTCAGGCGCTCGAGCTGGAACGGCGCGCCTCCGGCGAGGATCGCGAAGACGATGCGAAGCGTCGGCCAGCGCTCGCGCCCAGAATCGAGCCACGCGAGGTAGGACGCGCTCATCTGGGCCGGATAGCCGACGGTCCACTCCCACCAATCCGGTCGGGTAGGAGCCGTCGGGCCGCCCGCTTCGGGATGGACGAAGACGAGCGCGCTGCGCGCCGCCGCCGCGTCGAGTACCGGAGCCGCGCGCTCGAACTCGAGTAGCGTCGATGCTCCGAGCGTGATGCCGGAAAAGCCGTCGCGTACGACTGCGGGGGCGAATGCTCTGAAACGACCCGCGCTCGCCGAGACGATCTCGAGGGCACCCTGCATCCAGGTCTCTTCCAGGTCCTCGCGCTCGCCCGGAGTGAGATCCTCAAGGCCGAGCGAAGTCTGCAAAGACAGAACGGCAACGTCGATTCCATCCCGGTCGAGCGCCCTCAGGCGAGTTTCAGGATCGTGGTCCGTGAGGTCGATCGGGAAGCGTCCCTCGCGCGTGACGAGGTCGCCGTCGCTCGTGAGGTGCGGGGGTGCAACCCTCCTGCCGAGCGCGGCGGCAAACGACCCGGGCCAGAGGTGCTGATGGAGGTCGAAGCTCGGCACGTGCCTACGCGTCGATCTCGAGACCGGAGCGAACGGCCGCCGCGAGCTCCTCGAGCGGGAGCGGGAGGGAGTCACCCGCGTGGAGGAACGGCACGCGGCTTCGGACGAGGGCGTGCAGTGCCGCGGTGCCATTCCCCAACCTGGGCGAATCGCGGAGGTCGACGGCTTGTGCCGCCACGACGAGCTCGATGGCGATGACTCGCGCGCCGAGGCCGACCATCTCCTCGACGCGGCGAGCCCCGAGCGAGCTCAGTGCGGTCCGATCCTCCACGCCCGACTCCTGCATCGTCGAAGCGAGCTCGAACGAGACGGGCTGCGCCAGCAGTCGCGCCTCGGCGGCGATCGCCTGTCCTGACACGCCCAGCTCCGAGAGGCCGTCTTCCCAGGTGCCCTCGCGTTCGACGAGACCTTCGGCGAGCCCGCTGAAGCGCGGGCTCAACAGCTTCAGGGTCCGCTCGACCGCGGCCGTCATCACGGGAGCCAGCGCGATTCGCACGAGGTCGAGCGCCATGGCCAGAGGCAGCGAGTCGAAGTTGCCGACGGAGACGATCTTGCCCTCAGACGTCACAATTACCGGGTTTCCCTGATGGGCGTTGAGCTCGACGGCGAGCAGCTCCTCGACGAATCGCAGCGCATCACGGGCCGGCTCCGTGGAGCTGAGGCAGACAGCGGAACGTCAGTGGATCCTGGAGAAACCGAGGGGCCTCGGGCTCCCATAGGGCGCTTCCTTCGAGGAGGTGGCGAAGGCGGGCCAGCGTCTGGCGAACTCCTGGGTACGGACGGGTCTCACCGACGACCGCATGGAGCGCTCCGACGTTGCCGCGGAAGCCTTCGAAGTCCAAAGCGGCCGCTGCGTCGAACGACTCCAGCAGCGTGCGCGCGTCCGCGATTGCGAGAGCTGCCTGCCCCGTCGAGAACGCATTCGTCACGAGAAGGGCGCCGGCCTCTCCCGGCCGCGAGCTCGAAGTCGCCGAGGATCCCGTGTGCAAGATCCGCGTTCTGAGCGAGATCGGCCTGTCCGAGCGTCCCGAGCGATCGAACTTCAGGGACTCGGTTCTCGTTCAGCGCGTCCACGACGAGTTGCGCGAGCTCCGGCCGCGCCCCCTGGTAGCCGGCTACGAGGCCGTTGGTCAGCCGCAGGAGCGAGGCCCGCACCACGTCCTCGGCGGCAGCCTGGCCGAGCCCGACGCGGTGGCCGGCGATTGTCGAGCGATTGAACGCGCTGATCTCGGCGCGTTCGACCCGTGCGTCCCTGCGCATGCCCACTCCGGTCGTCACGCCGTAGACCGGAGTGCCGTCGGAAACGGCCTTCTCGATCACCTCTCGAGCCTTGCGCATCTCGTCGAAGGCGCCAGGCACGATTTCGACGCGCTCCCCTGCGCGCGCGACGCGTACGACCTCGTCGAGCGTCAGAGTCGTTCCGGAGAGCGCGACCGCCACGAACGGACTCTACGGCCGCTCCGGATCGGGTGCGCCCATCCCGGGAATGGCGGCGTCGTCGACCTCGGGCGCCCGCTCGACCGGCAGCCCTTGCCCCTTCCAGGCCATGAAGCCGCCGACGACATCCGTCGCCCGGCCAAAACCGATCTCCTGGAGCGTCGCGGCCGCGAGGATCGTCGAGTAGCCGTTCGCACACACGAGGACGAGCCACTGATCGAGGCCCAGGACGTTGGGATTCCGGTACGCCGAGTCCGTGTCTGGATCGAGGCGCCACTCCAGCACCGAGCGCGGAATATGGAGTGCGCCGGGGATGACTCCGTATCTGGCGCGCTCGTCGTTCGAGCGGGTATCGATCAGGAGAGCGCCGGCGCCTTGTGCCGCGAGCGCTTCCTCCGGTTCGAGGCGTTCCAACCGGCTGCGCGCTTCCCGCACGAGGTCGTCGATTGTCTTTCGGCCCATCTCCTCCTACCAGGACGAGTGCGCTGCTCAGAGTACGGCGCCTCGGCCTGCGTGGCCACTCACTCCAGCCGCCCGACTTTATCCAGGCGTGCTTGCCTTCGGTCGGCAGTCTTCGCAGGCGCCGCGAAGCACGACGTCGTGGGCTGCGACGGCGTAGCCGCGCCCGTCTGCGACTCGCTCGATCGTTGCTTCGAGCGCGGCGTCTTCGAACGGCTCGACCTTGCCGCAGTCGTCGCAGACGAGATGGTGATGATGGTCCCCATCGGGGTGCGAGGGCTCGAAGCGAGCGACTCCGTCGCCAAGGTCGACGCGCTGGACGAGCCCGAGTCCGTCGAGCCCTTCGAGGGCGCGGTACACGCTCGCGATTCCGACCTTGGGCCCCGCCGCGCGGAGGCGCTCGTGGATCTCCTGTGCCGAGAGGCAACAGCCCTGGCGCCCGAGGAGCTCGACAACCGCGCGGCGCGCGCTTCCGCTTCTCCCGCTCGACTCGCGTAGGCGCGATACGGCTCCTTCGGACCAGGTCATCTCCGCCATTGACGATAATGATACCCGTTCTCAAAGACGTGCTACCGTGCGGTCCGTGAAGACCCTGCTCGTTATCGCCTTCATCACTCTCGGCGTCGCCGGCTGCGGCGGCGCGGAACCGAGCGCCGACACCGAGAAGACGGTTGTCGCCGCCTTCTACCCACTCGCGTGGGCCGCGGAGCAGCTCGGCGGCGACCGGGTCGAAGTCGTAAACCTCACGCCACCCGGGGTGGAGCCCCACGACATCGAGCTCACTCCCGGTGATGTGGAGCGCGTGCGCGACGCGGACCTCGTGCTTTACCTCGGCGAGGGTTTCATGCCCGCGCTCGAAGACGCCGTGGCTGGGAACGGAAAGGCGCGCGATCTGCTCGCCGGGGAAGAGCTGCTTTCGGCCGAAGGCGAGAGTGGGAGGGATCCGCACATTTGGCTCGACCCGATGCGCTATGCGACGGTCGTCCGGGCGATCGCCAAGGCGCTCGGCATGCCGGAGGCGGCCGACTCGCTCGTCGCACGTCTGACTGAGCTCGATACGAAGTTGCGTGAAGGTCTCGCGAGCTGCGAGCGTCGCCGAATTGTCACGAGTCATGCCGCATTCGCGTACCTCGCGGACGCCTATGAGCTCGACCAGCTCGCGCTCACGGGATTGTCGCCGGAGGCCGAGCCGAGCCCGCGAGCGCTCGAAGCTCTCGTGAACGAGGTCAGGGAGGAAGGGGCCACGACGGTCTTCTTCGAGACGCTCGTCTCGCCCCGGCTCGCCGAGACCGTTGCAAGGGAGACGGGCGCACGAACGGCTGCGCTCGACCCGCTCGAGGGCCTGACCGAGGACGAGGTCGCAGACGGGGAGGACTACTTCTCGGTCATGCACGAGAACCTCGCCGCGCTTCGGGAGGCGCTCGGTTGCCGCTAGCCGTCGAGCTCGAAGGTGTGTCGTTCGGCTATCGCCCCGGCCAGCACGTGCTCGAGGACGTCGACCTCGAGCTCGGAGAAGGTGAGTTCGTCGCGCTCGCTGGTCCCAACGGCGGCGGCAAGACGACGCTCGTCCGGATCGTCCTCGGTCTCGAGCGGCCCGCGGAAGGTCATGCGCTGCTGTTCGGCGAGCCGGCGCACCGCTTCTCGCGGCGGCGAACGCTCGGCTACCTCGCGCAGCGCTCGCGAGCTCGGAGGCGACGCACCCGCGACGGTGCGCGAGGTCGTCTCGGCCGGACGCCTCGCCGCTGGTGGGCTGATCGGGCCCATGCGGCGACGCGATCGCGAGCTCGTCGAGGAGGCCATCGAGCGCGTCGGGCTCTCCGCCCACGTAGACGCCCCGCTTCGGACGCTCTCGGGCGGGATGCAGCAGCGTGCATTCATCGCCAAGGCGCTGGCGGGTGAGCCGTCTCTGCTCGTCCTCGACGAGCCCACGACCGGAGTCGACGCGGAGTCCCAGGAGTCTCTGGCCGCCCTCCTCGACCGGCTGCACACGGACCTCGGTGTGACGATCGTCTACGTCTCCCACGAGTTCGGCGCCGTTGAGCACTTCGTCCAGCGTCTTGTTCTCGTGCGACGCACGATCGTCTTCGACGGGTCCCCGGACGAGCTCCCAGGCGTTTGGCACGACCCCTCGCACGTCCATGCTCCGACTTGAGTTCATGCGCCTCGCCCTCGGCGCGGGAGCGGTCGTCGGTGTTCTCGCGCCCGCCGTCGGGTTCTTCCTCGTCCAGCGGCGACAGTCGCTCACGGGCGACGGGATCGGGCACGTCGCGTTCGCGGGCGTCGCGGCTGGGATCCTGCTCGACGTCGCCCCCGTCCTTACTGCGCTCGTCGCAGCGATTCTCGGCGGCATCGCCATCGAGCTCCTCCGCTCGCGCGGTGGGACCGCCGGCGACCAGGCGCTCGCGCTCGTCTTCTATACGGGCATTGCGCTCGGTGTCGTGCTCATCTCCAGCGCGGGCGCCCTCAACGTCGATCTCTTCCAATACCTGTTCGGCTCGATCCTGACCGTCACGCGGTCGGATCTCGTGCTCATCGCAGCCCTCGGAGCAGTGGGGCTGGCGACCGTAGGCATTCTCTATCGCCCGCTCGTGGGTGTCGTGATCGACGAGGAAGGCGCCCGCGTCGCCGGCGTTCCGATCGGGGCGCTCAACATCACGGTTGCCGTGCTCGCGGCCGTGACCGTCGCACTGTCCATGCGCGTGGTCGGGATCCTGCTCGTCGCGGCGCTCATGGTGCTCCCGGTCAGCGCGGCAGGACGAGTCGCGTGGAGCATGCGCTCAACGCTGCTCCTCTCGATGGTCATCGGTCTCGCATCGGCGCTCGCGGGTCTGACCGTCTCCTACTACGCAGATCTCCCGCCGGGCGGCACGATCGTGCTCGTCGCGGCCGGGGCGTTTGCCGCCTGCGCGTTGGTCGGTTCTCTGCGGGGGCGCTGAGAAGGCTCATTCCGAGGGAGTTCTGAGGCCTACGCGGCGGCGAGTGCCGCGCCGAGACCCGGCTCGTGGCAGCCACGACATCGTGCCTCGTACTGCTCTGCCGCTCCCACGACGACCGTCTCACCCGAGTATGGAGCAGGTCGACCGTCGACCAGACGCTGGGTCGTCGTCGCCGGGCCGCCGCAGCGGTGGCACACGGCTTGGAGCTTGTCCACGAACTCCGCATAGGAAAGGAGGTCGGGGATCGGCCCGAAGGGCAGTCGGCGGAAGTCCTGGTCGAGCCCGGCAACGACCACTCGTACGCCGCCGTCGGCGAGCTCGAGGGCCGTCGAGACGATGGCCGGCTCGAAGAACTGGACTTCATCGATCCCGACGACGTCGAACCCTAGAACGTGTTCGACGACCTCGGCGACGGTGGAGACGGGTACGGCTTGCATCCGCGCGCCTGCATGGCTGACGACGTCAGCTGCGTCGTACCGGTCGTCGATCCGTGGCTTGAAGATGACGACGCGCTGGCCGGCGATCTCCGCACGACGCAGGCGGCGGATCATCTCCTCGCTCTTTCCGCTGAACATCGGGCCGCAGATGACCTCGAGCCAGCCACCTCGTTGCGGAGGAATCCGGATCACGGCGGCGATCCTACGAACTCGACCGGTCGGAGCCACCGGATGGCGTTTCGGAGGTAACGGTGTGGTGAAGGCCCTTGTGGCGAGGTGCGCGACCTGGCACGAGTAGGTCATGCGATTCGCACTTATCGCATGTCGCGCGACTCCGACGAACGATGCGCTCGTCGGCGTCACTGCGCTGCCGACCGTCTGGGAGTCGATGACACCCGAGCGAGCGCTCGACGAGTTGGTCTCCGGCGACGTCGCGCTCGGACGCCTCGACGTGCTCCCGACACTGGACGGAATCGACGACGGCCTGTGGGCGCTCGGCGCACTCGCCGCCCGAGGCGTGCTTGTGCTGAACCATCCGGCCGCGCTGCTGGCGACCCATGACAAGTTGCTGACGGCCCGATTGCTGCGGCGGCATGGCGTCCCGCATCCGGTCACTTGGCACATTCGTTCCGGGAGACCGTCACCCGTAGCAGTGCAACCCGTAGTGCTCAAGCCTCGCTTCGGAAGCTGGGGCCGGGAGATCTACCGCTGCGACGACCACACCTCGCTCCGGTCGGCGCTCGAGCGGGTTCGAGACACCACGTGGTACCAGCGCCACGGCGCGCTCGTCCAGGAGCTCGTGCCGCCGCAGGGTTATGACCTGAGGATTCTCGTCGCCGCTGGGCGTGTTGTCGGCGCTGTCTTTCGGATCGCGGCGCCCGGGGAATGGCGGACGAACGTCGCACTTGGCGCGGTCCGCCGGCAGGTCGCCGACCCGCCCTCCGAGGCATCCGCGCTTGCTGTCGCCGCTGCTCGGGCGACGGGAGCGTCGCTCGTCGGAGTGGACTTGCTCCCCGACGGCCAGGGAGGTTGGATCGTCGTCGAGCTCAACGGTGCGGTGGAGTTCACGGACGAATACGCGACGTGGGGAGACGTCTTCGTGGAGACCGCGGCCGAGCTCGCATGCGCTGCGCTCGATCGGCTCGCTAGCGTCTCGCCACGAGCGTCTGCCACGGCTGTCTGACCCTGCAAGTGCCCGGCGAAGCGCTGCTACACTCTTCCGCGCGCGGCGGCGTAGCTCAGTTGGTTAGAGCAGCGGAATCATAATCCGCGTGTCGCAGGTTCGAGTCCTGCCGCCGCTACTCGAACACCCCTTTTTCGTCCCACACAAGAACCGAAACGAGCAATGGCCACTGGAGTCCGAGTCGCGATTACGCTCGCCTGCACCGAGTGCAAGCGGCGTAACTACCAATCCCAGAAGTCGAAGCGGAACTCCCCGGACCGGGTCGAGTTCAAGAAGTACTGCCGTTGGTGCGGCAAGCACACGCCGCACCGGGAGACCAGGTAGTTGGCTCGCGAGACTCGACGACAGCGGCGTGCGGCACGAGCTGCCGACGGCGACGGAACGGCTGCCTCGCGACGTAGCCGAACTGCGCAGGTCAGGCCGTCCCAGCAGCCCGTCAAGCAGCAGACGGGCCGAAAGGCCGACCAGCAACGCGGGCAGTTCGTCCGCGAGTCGGCCGCCGAGCTCAGGAAGGTCGACTGGCCGAGCCGCCGCCAGACGTTCCAAGGCGTCGTCGTGGTCATCATCGCCTGCACGATCGTGGGCGCGTATCTGTGGGGCCTCGACCAGATCATCCGCCCTGTCGTCGACCGCGTCCTTCTCTAGGAGCCGTTAAGCATGTTCCAGTGGTTCGTGATCAACACCTACTCCGGGCACGAGAACAAGGTGAAGACCAATCTCGAGCACCGTATCGTCTCGATGAACCAGCAGCCTGCATTTCGGCGGGTGGTCGTCCCGACCGAGCAGGTGATCGAAACCAAAGACGGCCAGAAGGTGCAGATCGAGAAGCGCGTCCTTCCCGGCTACGTGCTCGTGAACATGAGCATGTCCGACGAAGCGTGGACCGTCGTCAAGGGCACTCCGGGCGTGACGGGATTCGTCGGTGCCGGAACGAAGCCCGTGCCGCTGTCCCAACCCGAGGTCGACCGCATCCTGCATCACGGAGCGCCGGCGGGCTCTCAGGCTCAGAAGGCGCAGGTCGAGTTCTCGCTCGGTGAGTCGGTGAAGGTCACATCCGGCCCACTCTCGGACTTCGACGGCGAGATCGTCGATGTCAACCCCGACCAGCAGAAGCTGAAGGTGCTCGTCGACATCTTCGAGCGCCAGGTCCCGGTGGAGCTCAGCTTCGACCAGGTGAAGAAGATCGACTGACGCGAGTCTCTATGGGCAAGGCATGCCTCGCCCACATCTCGACAACGAAAGACAGACATGGCGAAAAAAGTTCTGACACTCATCAAGCTCCAGATCCCGGGCGGCCAGGCGAACCCGGCGCCACCCGTCGGCCCGGCGCTCGGCCAGCACGGGGTCAACATCATGGAGTTCTGCAAGGCATTCAACGCGCAGACCGCACACGAGAACGGCCGCATCATCCCGGTCGAGATCACGGTCTTCGAGGACCGCTCGTTCACCTTCATCACGAAGACACCGCCGGCAGCCGTCCTCATCAAGGAGGCGCTCGGGATCGATTCGGGCTCGGGTGAGCCGAACCGTGACAAGGTCGGACGACTCACGCAGGCGCAGCTCCGCTCGATCGCGGAGACGAAGATGCCCGACCTGAATGCACGCGACGTCGACGAGGCGATGAAGGTCATCGCCGGAACCGCTCGCTCGATGGGCGTGGAGACGGACCTATGAGCGCACACGGCAAGCGCTACCGCGCGGCGCGCGAAGCGATCGATCGCGAGGAGGCCTACACGCCACTTGCTGCGGTTCGGTTGCTCAAGGAGCTCGAAGGCGCAAAGTTCGACGAGACGGTGGAGGCGCACTTCCGCCTGGGTCTGAACGTCCGACATGCGGACCAGCAGTTGCGCGGCACGATCATGCTGCCGCACGGGATCGGCAAGGACGTCCGGGTTGCGGTGTTCGCGGAGGGCGAGAAGGCGCGCGAGGCAGAGGACGCCGGGGCTGACATCGTCGGGTCGGCCGACCTCGCAACGAAGATCGAGGAAGGTTTCCTCGACTTCGACGTCGCGATCGCGACACCCGATCAGATGAGCGTCGTCGGGAAGCTCGGTCGCGTGCTCGGTCCGCGGGGCCTGATGCCCAATCCCAAGACCGGCACGGTGACCATGGATGTCGCGAAGGCAGTCTCCGACGCGAAGGCCGGCAAGCTCGAGTACCGGACCGACCGAGGAGGGAACGTGCACCTCCCGATCGGGAAGCGGAGCTTCGACGTGCGCGCGCTGCTCGAGAACTACGCGGCTCTCGTCGAAGAGATCGTCCGGGCCAAGCCCTCGGCCGCGAAAGGGCGCTACATCAAGCAGATCACGTTGACGACGACGATGGGCCCGGGGATTCACGTCGACTCCACGGTCACCCGAGGCATCGCCGAGGAGCTCGACGGCGAATCGGCGGCAGAGTCGGCGAAGGAGATCGCTAAGGTTTCGTAGCCAACAGACGAACTGCCCGAGACAGCTGGCAGCCGCAAGGCAGAGGTCCAGCCGAGGTGGAGTAACCCCCGCGAGCGAATAGCCCGCGGTTCGGTAACCCGCCTCGCGCGGGTTTCGTCGTTCAGGAGGACATGACGTGCTGAAAACGGACAAGGAACGGATCGTCACGGAGCTCGCCGCGGACCTGGGGGCTGCCGAAACGCTGATCGTCGCCGATTACCGCGGCCTGACGAACAAGCAGCTCGAAGCGCTGCGCGACGAGCTGCTCAAGCACGGCGCTCGGTTCCGCATCGTCAAGAACACGTTGACGCGACGCGCTGCCGAGCAGGCCGGTGCCGAGGCGTTGCTCGTGATGCTGGATGGACCCACGGCGATCGCTTTCATCGAGTCGTCGGGCGATCCGGCGGCAGTCGCAAAAGCACTCGCGGCTACTGCGAAGACGACGAACGTACTGACACTTCGCGGCGGGATCCTCGAGGGCAAGCCGCTCTCGGGCGCCGACGTCGACCAGCTTGCAACGCTTCCTCCGCTCGACGTTCTCCGCGGCCAGCTCGTCGGGGCGATCGTGGCTCCGCTCACGCAGCTCCTGGCGCTCGTCTCGGCGCCGCTTCGCGATCTGCACGGGCTGATCGATGCCCGGATCAAGCAGCTCGAGGACGAAGGACAAGTGGTCGAGCCGACTACGGAAACGGCAGTCGAGCAAGAGCAACCGGCACCGGCGGAAGCCGAGCAGTTGGTCGAGGCCGTCGAGGATGAGGGCGCAGTCGAGGACGCCGCTGGTGACACCGCTACGGACACACCGGCAGATTCGGCCTCAGCCGAATCTGCCGACCCAGAGAGTTCGGCTGATCCTGCGACAGCGGAATCGGCCCCACAAGAGTCTGAAAACGAGGAGGAGTAAATGGCAACCGATGTTCAGAAGGTGCTCGACACGCTGGGCAAGATGACGGTGCTCGAGCTCGTCGAGCTCAAGAATTCGATCGAGGAGGAGTGGGGCGTCACAGCCGCCGCTCCGGTCGCGGTCGCCGCGGCTCCGGCCGCGGGTGGCGATGGTGCGGCCGCAGAGGAGGAGAAGGACTCCTTCGACGTCGTGCTCACCGAGACGGGCGACAAGAAGATCCAGGTGATCAAGGTCGTCCGTGCTGTCACAGGTCTCGGTCTGAAGGAGGCGAAGGATCTCGTCGACGCCGCACCGGGCGCGGTCAAGGAGGGTGCAGCCAAGGACGAGGCCGAGTCGATCAAGGCTCAGCTCGAGGAAGCGGGAGCAACCGTCGAGCTGAAGTAACGAAGCCGCCGCCCGGCGACGCCGGGCACCCGTTCCTGGGGTCAGACCCGTGCGGTCTGACCCCAGCTTCTCGCTTGGCTTTGTTTGCGCACAGTGCGTCTGACCCACCTTTCTCACCCAGCTCTTGCCTCGTCCGCTATTGTTCTGTGACGCACTCCACCCGCTCCGAAGGCGGTTGCGGTGAGGTGCGCTCGTGCGCTATCCTTCGAGGTTCGCCCGAGGCTCCGCCCGTCCAACCCTGCACGCATTTAAAGGGAGGCTTTCACACTTGAGCAGCGTTGCTGTCGCGCCGCGCGCGCGTAAGAGCTTTTCGCGCCTGAAGCATGTCCTCGACCTCCCCAACCTCATCGACATCCAGAAGGTGTCCTTCAGCTGGTTCATCCAGGACGGCCTTCGCGAGACCATCGACGACATCTCGCCGATCGAGGACTACACGGGGACGCTCGCCGTCGACTTCGGTGAGTACGAGTTCGGAGATCCGCAATTCACAATCCAGGAGTGCCGCGAGAAGGACCTGACGTACCAGGTCCCGCTCTCGATCACGGTCCGGTTCGTCAACAAGGAGACCGGCGAGATCCGCGAGCAGCGGGTCTTCATGGGGGACTTCCCGATGATGACTCCCTGGGGCACGTTCATCATCAACGGGACCGAGCGCGTGATCGTCACGCAGCTCGTCCGCAGCCCAGGCGCCTACTTGATGGAGCCGAAGGACGCCACGAAGCAGGTCTTCATGGCGAACCTCATGCCGTCACGCGGCTCGTGGCTCGAAGTCGAGATCGACAAGAAGGGCCTCGTCTTCGCGCGCATCGACCGCAAGCGCAAGCTGCCGATCACCACACTCCTGCGGGCGCTGCCTGCGGAGGACCCGACGACCGGCTTCCAGCTCGACACGACCTCGAACGAGAAGATCCTCGAGCTGTTCGGCGGCTCGTCGTACATCGCGAGCACGCTGGAGAAGGATCCGACGACGCGCGAGGAAGAGGCGCTGATCGAGGTGTTCAAGAAGCAGCGCCCCGGTGAGCCCCCGACCCTCGACAACGCGAGGAACTTGCTTCGGTCGCTCTTCTTCGATCCCAAGCGCTACGACCTCACCAAGGTCGGTCGCTACAAGCTGAACCAGCGACTCGGCGTGCAAGTGCCCGAGGACACGCGCGTGCTCACCACGGAGGACATCCTCGCTCTCGTACGGAGGCTCGTCGATCTCCCGACGAAGCTCGGCGTGCCCGAGGACGCGAAGGACTTCGCGGCAGACGCTGCGCAGCTCTCGCGCGATCCGATCCGCGGGGAGCTCGACGAGTACGAGGATTTCGGCAATCGTCGTCTACGCACGACGGGCGAGCTGATCCAGGAGGCGTTCCGAGTCGGGCTCTACAGGATGGAGCGTGTCGTCCGAGAGCGGATGACCACCGAGGACGTCGACACGATCACGCCCCAGACGATCATCAACATCCGACCGGTCGTCGCTGCGCTGAAGGAGTTCTTCGGCTCCTCGCAGCTCGTCGCAGTTCATGGATCAGACGAACTCGCTCGCAGGCCTGACTCACCGCCGGCGCCTTTCGGCGCTCGGCGCGGGTGGGCTGACTCGCGAGCGCGCACCGATCGAGGTGCGCGACGTGCACGCGACGCATTACGGGCGTATGTGCCCGATCGAGACGCCGGAAGGACCGAACATCGGCCTCATGGGCTCTCTCGCGTCGTTCGCCACGGTGTCGCAGTTCGGCTTCATCCAGACCCCGTACCGGGTCGCCAAGGGCGGCAAGGTGACGGACCAGATCATCTACCTCGACGCCGCCGAGGAGCGACAGTTCACGATCGCCCAGGCGTCGGAGCCGGTCGATCCGAAGACCGGCAAGTTCCTCAACGACCAGGTGCTCTGTCGTTCGCGCGAGGGCGAGGCCGTCATGGTCTCGCCGAAGGACGTCGAGTACATGGATGTCTCGCCGGCGCAGATCGTCTCAGTCGCCACGGCGCTCATCCCGTTCCTCGAGCACAACGACGCCAACCGTGCGCTCATGGGCGCGAACATGCAGCGTCAGGCGGTGCCGCTGATGATTCCGCAGGCGCCTCTCGTCGGCACCGGGCTCGAGTTCCGGGCGGCCGTGGACACGGGCGACGTCGTCCTCGCGCACAACGACGGCGCGGTGATCGACGTCGACGCCGAGCGCATCGTCGTCGAGGGCCGAGGCACGCGTGACGAGTACCCGCTCACGAAGTTCATGCGCTCGAATCAGGGCACGATCATCCACCAGAAGCCCGTCGTCTCACTCGGCGACAAGGTCAAGAAAGGCGAGGTGCTCGCCGACGGCAGCTCGACCGACGGCGGCGAGCTCGCGCTTGGAGCGAACCTGCTCGTTGCGTTCATGCCGTGGGAGGGCTTCAACTTCGAGGATGCGATCGTGATCTCTGAGCGCCTCGTCAAGGACGACGTGCTCAGCTCGATCCACATCCACGAGTACGAAATCGACGCTCGCTCGACCAAGCTCGGCGACGAGGAGATCACGCGTGACATCCCGAACCGCTCGGAGGAGTCGCTCGCAAACCTCGATGAGCGCGGCGTCGTCCGCATCGGGGCTGACGTCGATGCCGGCCATCTGCTCGTGGGCAAGGTCACGCCCAAGGGCGAGACGGAGCTCACGGCCGAGGAGAAGCTGATCCGCGCGATCTTCAAGGAGAAGGCGCGCGAGGTGCGCGACACGTCACTCAAGGTTCCGAACGGCGAAGGCGGCAAGGTCATCGGCGTCAAGACATTTGCGCGTGACGCGGGTGACGACCTCCCGCCGGGCGTGAACGAGCTCGTTCGCGTCTACGTCGCGAAGAAGCGCAAGATCGCCGAGGGCGACAAGCTCGCCGGACGGCACGGCAACAAGGGTGTGATCTCGAAGATCGTCCCCGAGGAAGACATGCCGTTCCTCGAGGACGGACGGCCCGTCGACGTCGTGCTCAACCCACTGGGCGTCCCGAGTCGTATGAACATCGGTCAGATCCTCGAGACCCACCTGGGATGGGCAGCCGCGCACGGCGTCTTCCCCGAAGGTGGTCCAGTCAGCGCGCGCGCACCGATCAACGCTCCCGATCCGCGCTGTGTCGCGACTCCGGTGTTCGACGGAGCGACCGAGGGCGACGTCGACGATGCTCTGGTCGAGCTCGCTCGCGCCTTCGGCTCGGAGGGGATGCTCGCGATGAACGTCGACGACTCCGCAGCCCGCGGCAACCGCTGCTCGGGCAAGGTCGAGCTCTACGACGGGAAGAGCGGCGAGCCGTTCAAGCAGGAAGTGACGGTCGGCTTCATGTACATCCTGAAGCTTCTCCACCTCGTCGACGACAAGATCCATGCCCGTTCGACGGGCCCGTACTCGCTCGTCACGCAGCAGCCGCTCGGAGGCAAGGCGCAGTTCGGCGGCCAGCGCTTCGGCGAGATGGAGGTCTGGGCGCTCGAGGCGTATGGATCGGCGTACACGCTCCAGGAGATGCTCACGATCAAGTCCGACGACACGATCGGGCGCGTGAAGGCCTACGAGGCGATCGTCAAGGGCGAGAACATCGCCGAGCCGTCGATTCCCGAGTCCTTCAAGGTGCTCCTGAAGGAGATGCAGTCTCTTGCCCTCGACGTCCAGGTGCTCTCCGACGAGGGCCGCGAGGTCGAGGTTCGCGAGGAGGACGACGAGCTCCTGCGAGCCGCCGAGGAGCTCGGCATCGACCTGTCGCCCGGCTCGTTGCGCGCGGCCGTGCGCCAACCTACGGCCGAAGAGGTCGAGGAGGGCGAGGAGCGCCCGGACGAGGGTGGCGAGCTCGTGCTTGCAGCCGACGAGGAGCTCCCCAGCGTCGAAGGCGAGGAGGCAGCCCCACTCGAGGTCGACCTCGCTGACATCGAGGTCGAAGAGTGATCCCTCACATCACGAACTTGAGAGAGAGAGGTTCGAGGCTCTAGATGGAAACCAGTAGACGCGGTCCCGACATCAACGACTTCGACTCGATCCGGATTGGCCTGGCATCGAGCAAGCAGATCCGCGACTGGTCCTCCGGCGAGGTGACGAAGCCGGAGACGATCAACTACCGCACGCTCAAGCCCGAGCGTGACGGCCTCTTCTGCGAGCGCATCTTCGGCCCGACCAAGGACTGGGAGTGCTACTGCGGCAAGTACAAGCGCGTCCGGTACAAGGGCATCATCTGCGAGCGCTGCGGTGTCGAGGTGACCCGCCAGAAGGTGCGCCGCGAGCGCATGGGGCACATCGATCTCGCGGCTCCTGTCTCTCACATCTGGTTCTTCAAGGGCGTGCCGAGCCGCATCGGCTACCTGCTCGACATCGCGCCGCGCGAACTCGAGAAGGTCTTGTATTTCGCGGCCTCGATCGTCACCGGCGTGGATCGCGAGAAGCGTCAGGCCGACCTCGCTGACCTCGAAGACAAGGTCGCGGGCGAGAGCGAGCGAATCAACCTCGATCGCGACGAGGCCCTCTCTGGCCTCGACGACCGCTTTGCCCGGAGGCGGGACTTCTTCGCCGCAGGCAAGGAGCGCAACTTCGACGAGGACGACGACTTCTGGGTCCGCGGTCTGAACAACTGGGCCGAGGAGGCTGTGCTGCCGACGCTCGAGGACACCCGGACCCTCGGCAGCGGGGTGTTCGTCGAGCTCGCCAAGAAGATCACGAACGAGGATCCGCGACGCGTTCGCGAGCTCGTTCGTCAGACGGCAACCCGTGAGGATCGTCGACTGGCGCCACGCGAGGTCGAATCGGTGGCTGCGGCTGCCGTCCAGATCGAGGCCGCACTTGCGCCCCTCCGCGCCGAGCTCGACAAGGCGTCCGGATCCAAGAAGGGCGCGATCACGAAGCACCTGAAGCGGCTCCAGGAGGGCCTGCTCAGCGGCGCCGAGCTGTCAGAGGACGATGCGGCGCTCGTCGTCGACGTCGAGCGCAAGAACCTCGACCGCGCGCGTGAGGTCGGCAACGGCCTGCTCGCGGCTGTGCTCGCTTCCGTCGATCCCGACGCCGACGCGGCGGCGGTGCGCGAGCTCGCATATGACCTGTGTCTCGTGGAGGGCACGCGGAAGGAAGACCTCGACGCGGTCAGCCAGTGGGCGCTCAAGGTGCGCGAGATGGTCGCCGACATCGACCTTCGTCGCGAGGACACGAGAGAGGCTGCCGTCGACGCCGTTCGAAGGCTCGAGCAGACGTGGCTTCTGTTCAAGGAGCTCGAGCCGAAGATGATCGTCGGCGACGAGCAGATCTTCCGCGAGCTGAAGGACCGGTTCGGGTCGCCATACGGCTTCGGGGTCTACTTCCGTGGTGGCATGGGCGCGGAGGCTGTGCGCGACCTGCTCCGCGACCTCGACCTCGAAGAGGAGTCGCTCTCGCTTCGCGAGATCATCAAGACGTCCAAGGGCCAGAAGCAGCAACGCGGCATCAAGCGCCTCAAGGTCGTCGAGGCGTTCATCAAGTCGGGCAACAAGCCCGAATGGATGATCCTCGAGGCAGTTCCCGTCATTCCGCCCGAGCTCCGCCCGATGGTGCAGCTCGACGGTGGGCGCTTCGCGACGAGCGACCTCAATGACCTCTACCGGCGCGTCATCAACCGGAACAACCGCTTGAAGCGGCTGCTCGACCTGGGCGCGCCCGAGATCATCGTCAACAACGAGAAGCGCATGCTGCAGGAGGCCGTCGACGCGCTGTTCGACAACGGCCGCCGTGGGCGAGCCGTGACCGGCCCGGGCAACCGCCCGCTGAAGTCGCTTTCGGACATGCTGAAAGGCAAGCAGGGCCGCTTCCGCCAGAACCTGCTCGGGAAGCGCGTCGACTACTCCGGCCGCTCCGTGATCGTCTCCGGCCCGAACCTGAAGCTCCACCAGTGCGGGCTGCCGAAGCTCATGGCTCTCGAGCTCTTCAAGCCGTTCATCATGAGCCGGCTCGTCGAGCGCAAGGCGGTGCAGAACATCAAGGCCGCCAAGAAGATGGTCGAGTCCATGATTCCCGAGGTCTGGGATGTTCTCGAGGAGGTCATCGCCGAGCATCCGGTGCTCTTGAACCGGGCGCCGACGCTGCATCGCCTCGGAATCCAGGCATTCGAGCCGGTGCTCGTCGAGGGCAAGGCGATTCAGGTCCACCCGATGGTCTGCCAGGCGTTCAACGCCGACTTCGACGGCGACCAGATGGCTGTGCACCTGCCCCTGTCGGCCGAGGCGCAGGCTGAGGCTCGCGTGCTCATGCTCTCGTCCAACAACATCCTCTCGCCGGCCAGCGGTCGGCCGCTCGCGACCCCGAACCAGGACATGGTGCTCGGGGCGTACTTCCTCACGTACTGCAAGTACGACCTGGTGAACACCACCGCGGCGGACATGGCCAAGACGCTCGGCAAGCAAGGGCTCGCGCGCTTCCGCACAGAGGAAGACGTTGAGTTCGCCGTCGATGCGGGCTCGGTCGACTACCAGGATCCGATCGAGTACGAGTGGGGCGGCGAGCGGCTTATGACGACGCCCGGGCGCGTCATCTTCAACACGGAGGTCGAGCGTGCGCTCGACGAGGCAACGGACGGAGCCTCCGAGGATCACGGGTTCCGGAACAAGACGCTCACCAAGCGCGAACTCGATGCGTTCATCGGCGAGCTCGTCGAGCTCTACGGGCCGAACACGATTGCGTCCGCTCTCGACGTGATCAAGTCGCTCACGTTCCGCTTTGCCACCCGCGCTGGGATCACGATCTCGAAGAACGACATCGTCATCCCGCCTGACAAGGAAGAGATCCTCGCCCGTTACGAGGAGGAGGTCACGAAGGTCGGGCGTGAGTACGACCGTGGCCTCATGACGGAGGAGGAGCGCGACGAGCGCATCGTCGCCATCTGGACGCAGGCGACCGACGAGGTTGCCGACCGGATGATGGACAACCTCGAGGAGACGAACCCGATCTTCATGATGGCCAACTCGGGCGCGCGTGGCTCGTTCAATCAGATCCGCCAGCTGGCCGGCATGCGCGGCCTCATGGCCGATCCGAAGGGCGAGATCATTGCGAGGCCGATCAAGGCCAACTTCATGGAAGGCCTCACCGTTCTCGAGTACTTCATCTCGACGCACGGTGCACGGAAGGGCCTCGCGGACACGGCGCTTCGAACCGCGGACTCCGGATACCTCACCCGGCGCCTCGTTGACGTCTCGCAGGATGTGATCGTGCGTGAGGAGGACTGCGGCACTGACGATCACATCGAGCTCAGGCTCATCCTCGACGACTCACCGAACAAGAGCGTCGCCGGGCGCGTCGCCGCATCCGACATCGCCAAGCCGATCAAGGACGGCAAGCCCGGCAAGACCGTGATCGTCGAGAAGGGCGCTGAGATCACCATGAGCGCACTGCGTCGGCTCGTCGAAGAGTTCGGCGAGTACGCCGAGACCGCGACCATGCCCGTTCGCTCGGTGCTCAAGTGCCGGAGCGAGTACGGGCTCTGCCGCCTCTGCTACGGAACGTTCCTGGCGACGGGGGGCATGACCGAGATCGGCGACGCGGTCGGAATCATCGCCGCGCAGTCGATCGGCGAGCCCGGAACGCAGCTGACCATGCGGACGTTCCACACCGGCGGTGTCGCCGGCGCGGATATCACCCACGGCCTACCGCGCGTCGTCGAGATCTTCGAAGCTCGCAATCCGAAGGGCGCGGGGACGCTGGCCGAGCTCTCCGGCAAGGTGGACATCGAGGAGGCCGACCGCACGATCAAGGTGACGGTCACGCCGACCGTGCTCGACGCCGACGGTGAGCTCCCCAATCCGAAGGAGTACAGCTTCCCTCGTCGGACACGGTTCAGCGTCGTCGATGGGCAGATGGTCGAAGCCGGAGATCCTCTCAGCGAGGGATCGATCAACCCGGCCGATCTACTGCTCTTCAAGAGCGCGACGTCCACGGAGCTCTACCTCGTGGGCGAGGTGCAGAAGGTCTACAAGTCCCAGGGCGTCGAGATCCACGACAAGCACATCGAGCTCATCGTCCGGCAGATGCTGAAGAAGGTCCGCGTCGAGAGCGCCGGTGAAACGGCTCTTCTGCCCGGACAGCTCGTCGACCGTGTCGTCCTCGAGCGCGAGAATGTTCGCGCGAAGAAGGAGAAGAAGGAGCAGGCGACGTTCGAGCCGATCATCCTCGGCATCACCAAGGCGTCGCTCGCCACCGAGTCGTTCCTCTCGGCGGCGTCCTTCCAGGAGACGACCAAGGTCCTGACCGACGCCGCGATCGAGGGCAAGGTCGACCACCTCAACGGGCTCAAGGAGAACGTGATCATCGGCAAGCTGATCCCGGCCGCGACCGGACTCAAGCAGTACCGGGGGATCACGATCGAGCCCACCGAGCCCCTTCCCGTGACGTTCGCGCGGCCCGAGGCCGAGGCCGAGCTACTCGCGGCCCTCGAGGAGATCGGCGAGGGTGACGGCTTCGACCTCACCGCGCTCGACCTGCCGCTCGACGACGGGCCTCCGCTCGACGCCGACGGTGAGGCAGCCGGGCTCGAGCCGCCCGCGGAGGACTAGGGGTGCACGCTGGGGGAACCTCCCGGTTCCCCCAGACCCCCTCCACTGGTCCGCGTCGCGGACAAGGCGCTGTCGCGCCTGGTCTGACGTCGCCCTTAACGTCTTTCTGCTACCTCTGATGCCCATGTGCAGGGTTTTCGTCGCGGCGATCGCCACAGCCATCGCCCTTCTTGCCTGGCCGGCGACCGGCGCGGCTGCCCCGGTTGCCTTGTCGTGCGGGCTCTCGGAAGACGCAGCCGGTCTGGATCGACTTCGCGGACTCCTCGGTCTCGTTCTGGCGTGACCGCTTTGCTCGTCCTGGCGTGGTCGTCGCAACCGGCGGGCCTGGCCTCGCGGCTGAGGCTCGACTCGCAGGGGCGGGGACCGTGCACTGGGACATGTACCTCCGCAAGCGCGTCGGCACTCCTTCGGATCCCGCCGATGCGGGCATCATCGAGAAGCGGGCCGACTCGCTCTTCGACTATGCCGTTTCGGTGAGTGGCTGCCAGCAACCGCTGATCGCTCTGAACGAGCTCTGGGGAGCGTCGTTGCCTACGCCGCTGACCCCGACGGCCGAGCGTTATCGAGCGAACGTCCTTCGGTTTTTGAGCCGACTGGCGGAGCGAGGCGGACGGCCCGCGCTTTTGGTCTCGAGCCAGCCGTTTACGGGGGGTGACGCAGCAGCATGGTGGAAGTCCGTCGCGGCGGTGTCGGATCTCGTCCTCGAGAACTATGCAAACGCGAACCTCATCTGGCGGGAGGGAGCTGTCGACGGGTCGCGGCGCCTCCGGGTGCGGTATCGAGAGTCCGCGTCGCGGCTTTTCGCGCTCGGGATTCCGCCGAGCCGGATCGGGATCATGATCGGCTTTCAAACCGGGCCTGGAAGCGGCGGACGGGAAGGCCTCGCACCTCGGTCGCGCTGGTTCAGCGTCAGCAAGTGGCAGGCGCTCGCCGTCCGTCAGGTCGCTCGCGAGCTTCGGCTTGCCCATCTGTGGTCGTGGGGTTGGGCGCAGCGCGACCAACGGTCCAACGACCCGGACAAGACCTATGCCGCTTGCGTGTGGTTGTGGGCGCGCGACCCTGGCCTGTGCGACGCGCCGGGCATCCTCGGGCGGGAGTTCGACGCCGACCGTCGCACGGGCCAGCTCGACATGGCTGCGGGAACCCGTTGTATGTACGGCACGAGCGCTCTCACCGCGTCGAGTGTGGCCACCCTCGCCAAGCTGACGGGCGACCGCGAACTCGCGCTCACTGCGCTCGTGGTGCGCTCGATCGTGCGCGAAAGCACCCGGGTGTCGCCGACCGCCGCGCTCGCTGTTGAGAGTCGCATCGTGGGCGTTCGGTTCGGCGGAAGCGCGGCCGCGTATCGATCGGCGTTGGCCGAGGCCGGCGGGAGCCTCTCCGTCGCACGCGCCATCATCGGCGACGAGCTGAGGGCGCGCGACATTCTCGCCCGACTCGCGGTTCCCCGTCCCTCAGCGGCTGACATTGCACGATTCCGGACGACGTACGCGCCCGTCCTCGCACGGAGGGTCGTTGTCTCACCGACACCGAGTTGGCTTCCCGGAGGCACCGGCGTCGCTCTGGCGACGTCCGCCCCCGAGGGTGTCTTCCGCGTTGGGACGGGTCGACGGACGCTGGTGCGGACGGCGGAAGGCGTGTTCACCGTCCGAGCAGTCGACGATTCAGCCGCTCTAGCCGCTCTCCCCTACGCGCTGGCCCGACCGGCGATCATCCATGCGCTCTCCAGCGAGCGACGTGCGGATGCATATTCAGCGTGGACGATCCGCAAGCAAAAGGCTGCGGCGAGCCGACTCGTCTGCGAGCGAGACAGGTTGCCCGAGCTTGGCGTGATCAGCCTGTCCACGTACGTCCCGTTCCTTTCGCTGCACGAGGCCGAGGCCGCCCGGTGGGCGTCGGCGCGCCGACGCCCCTAGGTACGAGCGAAAAGGCCAGCACGTCTTAGCGAGGCGGATGTGCTGCTAGTGGCGCGCAGTCGTTATCACCGTGTCCCGACCCGAGCCCTTCGCTAGGCCAAGCGCTGCGTCGGCGCGCCCGAGCAGCGCGGCCGCGTCATCGGACTCCAGAAGGTCTGCGACACCTCCGGAGACGGACATGACGCCGATTTCCGGGAGCGGCCGCTCGCGCAGGATCCGCTGCAGACGCCCGAAGAGCTCCTCTCCGTCACGGGCGTCCCCGCGTGGTAGCAGCACGCCGAATCGGCCACCGCCGATGCGGCACGGCAGATCGCTGCGCCCGGCAACGTCGCGGAGCATTGCCGCGATCTGAGCCAGCACGTCGTCCGCAGCGAGAAAGCCGATCCTCGCGTTCAGAGTCGTAAGGCGATCGACGTCCAGCATGAGGAGTGAGAGCGGCTGCCCCCGTCGTCTTGCGCGCGCGATTTCTCGGTCGAGCAAGTCGTGGAAAGCTCGCCTGTCGTACAGCTCGGTGAGCGCGTCGAGCTCCGGCACGGGATCGGGCTCACGCAGGGAGAGCGACGATTCGAGCTCTGACTTGGTGGCGCTCAGGACGTCTTCGAGCGTGGTGATGTCCAGATCGGTGAACCGCCGATCCGAAGTGCGTGTGAGTACCGCGAGCATGCCCGGTCGGTGCGGCTCGTCGAGCAGCGGTACGGCGAGTCCTGCCCGTATCGGTGACGTCCCTGGCGGCGTGTTCGCCTCGCCGTTGAACGAGACCTGCAGCGCGCGCGCCTCCCGGTAGTCCGGGATGCCTAGGCGTTCGACCTGAGCGACCTCGGCCTGCGACAGGCCGACAGTCGCGAGCATGGGCTCCGACTTCGGATCGACGAGCACCGCCACAGCGGCATCTGCGGAAGTGCGCTCGCGTGCGATTTCGAGCAGGCGCAGGACGCCGTGGTCCGAGATCTCCCGGGCGGGAGCTCCGGTGATCGCGGCCGAGATTCTCTCGGGCAGCGGCGCGGCCAGAGCGTCGTTCAACGTCTGGGCGAACTCCCCGAGACGCTCGTCGTATCGGTTCAGCATGGTGGTGATGATCTCCTCGTGCCGTCCCATGAGCCGTCGAATGGCGATCAGGAACAGACAGATGCAGAGAATCCCCAGCGCGACAGAGGCAACGTAAATAGCGATCGTCATATCGGCCCTTCCGCCTCCCTTCGCTGCTCCCGGCCCGTAGTAATATCGCGTCGACCGGTCGACAGCCCCGGCGCGCCTAGTCGGGAGGTGGAGAGGCGGTCGTGCGGCAGGAACCCCTGCCCTCAACCTCGGCCGGCGACGACGTGGGTCCGACAGGACCCGAGGCTATGGTGGTCGCCACGATGGAGGTCGCTCCCGTCACAGACCCGAAGAGCTACGGCGGGAACGGCTCGAGGGCGGATCGCCCGGAGCCGCCCGGCGCGGAGCTCCCGAAGGTGGTCGCCGGAGCAGTCGAGCTGCCGCCGAGAAAGCGGCTATCCGGCCCCACCATCGCTGCTTTCGCGGCTCTTGCCGGCATCGCCGCGATCCTGCTGGGGTCGTGGGCGTTCGTCTCGAGCGTCACCTCCGATGACACGCCGTCGGAACGTGCTCAGTCAGAGCAGCTCATCTCGTTGTTGTCCAAGCCAAGCACGGAGCGCGTCCCGGTCGACGGGTCGGCCGGGCGCATCGTCCTCGCCGTGGGAACCGGCGGGCGCGCGTACCTTGTGCTCGACGGCCTCGGCCTGGCGGCCACGGACAAGACCTACCAGGCATGGGTCAGCAAACCGAACGCAAAGGCTCCCGAGTCGGCAGCCGTGTTCGAAGGAACGGAGATGATCGTGCCCTTGTCCCTGGCAGTGCGGCCTGGAGCGGTGGTTGCAATAACGATCGAGCGCTCCGGCGGAGCCCCCGCTCCGACCCAGACGCCGAAGCTCGTCGCTCAGCCGAGTCTGTAATGAGTGACCGGAAATTCACGCGGGGCCGGATGACGGTCACGGCCTACGACGCATCGCCACCCTCGCGGGGACGCACAGGCTTCAGCCTGCACCAAAGCATGAGTGCGGCGGCCTGCTTGGTCATGACCGCGCCGCCGCGCGCCAATATCTGGTCAAGCATCTAGGGGTTCGGTGCGGGCGATGTCGGCTCGGTCCTTGCCGAGATCCTTGGCCCGGTAGAGCGCGCCGTCGGCGCGCTCGAAGATGCCGGCGGCGGTGTCACCGTGCTGTAGCTCCGCGATGCCGGCCGAGATGCGAAGGCGCTCTTCGTCGGTGCCCAGCGCGGTTCCCCGCATCAGGTTGTGGACACGACGGTAGAGCTGGTCGGCGTCTTCCGACGACGACTCGGGCAGGATGACGGCAAACTCGTCTCCGCCGATGCGACAGGCGACGTCGACGTTGCGTACGGCCTCCCGTAGCCGGTCGGCGGCCTGAGCGAGCACCCGGTCGCCCGCGAGGTGCCCGACCTGGTCGTTGATCGACTTGAAGTCGTCGAGGTCGAAGACGATGAGGGCGAGCTTGCGTTCGTAGCGCTGTGCGCGCATGACCTCGCGGCGCAGCGTCTCGTGGAAGTAGCGCTGGTTGTAGAGCCCCGTGAGGGCATCGGTCTCCGCAAGCTCGCGCGCCTCGCCGTACCGTCGGGCGTTTTCGATGGCGGGAACCGAGCTCTCGGCCAGGCCCTCGGCGAGCTCGATGTCCTCGGCTGTCGGCTCGAGCTCGATGCTGCGCCAGAAGAGGGAGAGGGCACCGATCGGCCGCAGCTCACGTCCCATCAGAGGCATGAAGACGCCGCCACGGATGAGCGTCGCATCCGGCACCTCTCGATCGCGTCCGTAGCGGTAGCTCACGGTGATCGTGCCGGGCAGGGCCCCGGCGACCCCCGAAGTCGGAGGCCTCGCGGTCTCCTGTGGGGTCATCCCACGGGTGACGATGGTGGGGGCGCCGGTGTGGCCCTCGACAACCATCATGGCCGCGTCGAACGCCGGAATCTCCATCGCCGCGTCGAGCACGCGGTCCATGAGCTCCTCGAGGTCGATCGAAACGCCGAGCTCACCAAAGAGCCGGTTGCGCTTGCTTTCTCGCTCGGCACGGTCGAGCGCTTCGGAGAGGTCGCCCGCGAGATCGTCCATCTTGTTCCGCATCTCGTCGACAGCGCGAACGAGCTCGTCGTTGGGCGCCGCCTCTGGCGCGCGCCGACGGGATAGCGCAAGCACCAAAAGTGCAGCTGCGGCCAGAACCGCCGCGACGACGATCACCGCAGTTGTGGTCACCCCAGAACCCGCTCCTCCCGGAAGACACTCTCTTTTTAGTCACGCGTTCGGGGGATGCAACCCCCTCGAACGAAGTACTCCGAACTGTACTCAGGGAACTGGATGCCGATAGCCCCCCGCTGAGCGAGATGCCCGATCGGACAGCGTCTAGTGGCGCCGGGCGTCGCCGTTCGGCGTTGCCACTACCACCGTGCCTTCTCCCGCTTGCCGTGCGTGCCACAGAGCCTCCTCGGCTCTGCCGAATACCGTGTCTTTGTCGTCGGTGGCCGTGAGCTCGGTGATTCCGGCCGAGACGACGAGCCCCTCGGTGCCCTGCGGCGGCGAGTCTCGCAGCGAGGCCTGGAGCGCGGCGACCACGCTCTCGGCACCGTTCGCCGTCGTCTGCGGGAGGATGACGGCGAGCTCGTCCTCGCCGGTTCGGCAGCTCATCCCGCCGTCGGGAACGCTCCCGCCGAGGCGTGTGCTGACGTCTGTGAGCACACGGCTTGCGGCAACCTCACCCAGCCGCTTGTGCAGCGGCTGGCTGCCGCTCACGTCGAGCACGAGAAGCGCGAGCGGACCGGATTCTCGATGTGCGCGGACGACCTCATGAGCCAGCCGGTCGAGGAACGTACGCCGCGTCCCGAGCTGGCTCTGCGATTGACGTGGATCGGATTCAGTATCGCCGGGCGTCTCTCTGGCCCACCCGTGCCCGTACACCGCCGAGATCGCTCGCGGTGGGGAGTCATCTGCGGCGGCGACCCGAGTCATCGCGGACGACACGCGTTCATGGAACGACTGGCTCGTCTCGCTCGGGCGCCAGTCCACGACGCCGGCGGACGCCATTGTCGGAGCGGCGTGCGTAAACGTGTGTGTGGCGGCCTGGTGACGCACGCGCGAGAGAAAGGTCCGAGCACCGGCGGCGTTCGTCTCAGGAAGGAGGAAGGCGAACTCCTGTGCATCCCTCCGGCACAGGACGTCCGTTGCCCGCGCGATGTCTGTGAGCAGCTCGGCGAACTCCCTGAGCGCGAGATCGCTCTCCAAGGAGTCGCGCGCGCCTTCGCTCGCCAGGTCCACGCCGAGTGCGAGCAGGGAGAGAGGCCTGCCTGTGCGCCGCGCTCGCGCCACCTCGCGCTCCAACTCTGCTTCGTAGCCTCTCAAGTTGCGCGCACCGGTCAGCTCGTCCGTCAGCGTCCGCTGCTCAGCTCGTGCGAAGCGCCGCGCGTTCGCGATCCCGGGTGTCACCTCGTCGACCAGGGTCTGGAGTGCGCGCGTCTGCTCGGACTCGAAAGCATGGGATGCCCTCGCAAATGCGACGACGGCGCCGGTGGAAACGCCCGCCTCGACGACCGGGACGACGAGCGCCGACTTGTATGTCTCCGTATCCCCTTCGAGAGCCGGACCGTAAGTCCAGTCGATGGTCAGGGCACGGAACGGCCGGGCGTCGGGGGGGCCTAGCGTCGCCTCAAGGAGTGCGCGGCTGTGGGCGCAACCGTACGACGCGCCGACCGGCGTGTCATTCGGGCCGTGGACACGCATCGCCGCGGCGTCGGCGCCCGTTCGCGTCACCGCCTCCGCGACTGTGAGCTCCATGAGCCTGTCGAGGTCGAGCGTGAGCTCGAGCTCGCCGACGCCGTTGTCTCGCGCTTCCACCGAACGCTCGACCGCATGCTGCAGGTGGCCCGAGATCGCGCTCATGTGCTCGTCGAGGCGTAGGAGGACATTCTCGAACCTTCGATCCGAGTGCGTCCGGGCCCGTCTGCCAACGAGCACAGCAACCACGGCAGCAAACGCCACCGCGGTAACGCCGACCACCGCAGTCACCATCGGACCAACCACACCCCAGGATCACTCTAGGCCGTTCGCGTGCGACCGCAATGCTGTTCGCCTCGCACGACCGGAATCCGCCTGCGCGGACTCGGTCGTGCCTAACTCCCTGAAGGCGGCCGCGCGATGACGCGCAGAGAGGTCTCTGCTACCATCTTGCGGCCCGGTTTGGCGGGTGTTTTGCTGCCCGCCTGCCTCTCTGCGAGAAGAAAGCATTCGACCTTCACTAGGAGCAACGCGTGCCCACAGTCAACCAACTCGTGCGGAAGGGCCGCAAGGCCCCGAAGGCGAAGACAAAGACACCGGCCCTTCGGGGTGCGCCGCAGAAGCGCGGCGTCTGCACGCGGGTCTACACAACGACGCCGAAGAAGCCGAACTCGGCTCTCCGCAAGGTTGCGCGTGTTCGTCTGACGAACGGCGTGGAGGTCGGTGCGTACATCCCGGGCGAGGGCCACAACCTGCAGGAGCACTCGGTCGTGCTCGTACGCGGTGGCCGCGTCAGGGACCTCCCGGGCTTCCGCTACAAGGTGATTCGTGGCGGGCTCGACTCGGCCGGCGTCTCTGAGCGCCGCCAGGCCCGTTCGAAGTACGGCGCGAAGAGGGCGTAGGAACGAGATGACACGCCGCGCAGAGATACAGCCCCGTCAGCTCGAGCCCGATGCCGTCCACGGCTCGGTACTCGTCTCTCAGCTCATCAACCGCATGATGCTCGACGGGAAGAAGTCCGTGGCCGAGCAGATCGTCTACGACGCACTCGCGATCTCCTCGGAGAAGACCGGGAAGCCGCAGCTCGAGGTGCTCGAGCAGGCGGTGAAGAGCGTCACCCCGGTTCTCGAGGTGCGGTCACGCCGGGTTGGTGGGGCGAACTATCAGGTACCGATCGAGGTTCCCCAGCGGCGCGCACGAACGCTTGCACTTCGCTGGCTCGTTCAGAGCGCGCGCGATCGCCGCGAGAAGGGCATGCCCGAGAAGCTCGCCGGCGAGCTCATGGACGCGCTGAACCAGCAGGGCGGCGCCTACAAGAAGAAGGACGACATCTACCGAATGGCGCAGGCCAACAAGGCCTTCGCGCACTATCGCTGGTAGCGCCGAGATGTCTGCCGTAGCCACACCTGTCGGGCTGGACCGCGTCCGGAACATCGGGATCATGGCCCACATCGACGCGGGCAAGACCACGACGACAGAGCGGATCCTCTACTACACCGGGCGCACCCACAAGATGGGCGAGGTGCACGAGGGCGCGGCGACCATGGACTGGATGGCGCAGGAACAGGAGCGCGGCATCACCATCACGTCCGCGGCCACAACCGCAGAGTGGCGCGATCATCGAATCAACATTATCGATACGCCCGGGCACGTGGACTTTACCATGGAGGTCGAGCGGAGCCTTCGCGTCCTGGACGGTGCGGTGGCCGTCTTCGACTCCGTCGCCGGTGTGCAGCCCCAGTCCGAGACGGTCTGGCGGCAGGCCGACCGCTATCGCGTTCCCCGTATCGCGTTCATCAACAAGATGGACCGCACGGGCGCCGACTTCGACGCTGCAGTCCAGTCGATGCGCGACCGCCTCGGCGCGACTCCGGTGCCGGTTCATCTCCCGATCGGGAACGAGGATGCCTTCGCCGGAATCGTCGACCTTGTCGAGATGAAGGCGATCACGTACGCGAACGCGCTCGGCACGGATGTCTCTGTCGACGACATACCTGCGGAGCTCGCCGCCGCGGCCGACGCCGGCCACCACGCACTGATCGACGCGGTCGCGGAGTTCGACGACGAGCTCATGGAGGCGTACCTCGAGGACGAGAGCGTGGTGGCACCGGAGATGATCCGGCGCGCACTGCGCAAGGGAACGCTCTCAGGCAAGGTGACTCCAGTTCTCGCCGGCTCGGCGTTCAAGAACAAGGGCGTGCAGGCGCTCCTCGACGCCATCGTCGACTATCTGCCGAGCCCGCTGGACGTCCCGCCGGTCCTCGGGCTCGATCCGAAGAAGGACGAGGAGGCGACCCGAGCGGCCGATCTCGACGCGCCGTTCGCAGCGCTCGCATTCAAGGTGATGACCGACCCGTACGTCGGCAAGCTCACGTACTTCCGCGTCTACTCGGGCCAGGTCAAGGCCGGAGACCGCGTCCTCAACACGACGAACGGTAAGACCGAGCGGCTCGGCCGCATCCTCGAGATGCACGCCAACCACCGCGAGGAGCGGGAGGAGATCGGCGCGGGAGACATCGCCGCGGCGGTCGGACTCAAGTTCACGACCACGGGCGACACGCTCGCCGTCGACTCAGCTCCCATCGTGCTCGAGTCGATGTCGTTCCCCGACCCCGTCATCTCCGTCGCCATCGAGCCGAAGACGAAGGCCGATCAAGACAAGCTCAGCCAGGCCCTTCAGCGGCTCGCCGAGGAGGACCCGACCTTTCGCGTCTCGAGCGACGACGAGACAGGGCAGACGCTCATCGCCGGGATGGGCGAGCTACACCTGGAGATCATCGTCGACCGTCTTCTGCGCGAGTTCCGCGTCGAAGGGAACGTCGGGCGCCCGCAGGTCGCCTACCGCGAGACCATCACGAAGCCGGCCGAGAAGATCCAGGGAAGGTTCGTCCGCCAGACAGGCGGTTCCGGCCAGTACGGGGACGTCCTCATCAATCTCTACCCGAATCCGGGTGAGGGATACGAGTTCGTCGACCGAATCGTCGGCGGGAAGATCCCGAAGGAGTTCATCCCGGCGGTCGGTCAGGGCGTTGCCGAAGCGATGAGCTCCGGTGTTCTCGCCGGGTACCCCGTCGTCGACGTGAAGATCGAGCTCGTCGACGGGTCGTACCACGAGGTCGACTCGAGCGAGCGGGCCTTCAAGATCGCGGGTTCCATGGCGTTCAAGGAGGGCATGAAGCGCGCAAGGCCGAAGCTGCTCGAGCCGGTGATGGCCGTCGAGGTCGTCACACCCGACGAGTACCTCGGCGACGTCATTGGTAACCTGAGCGGCCGTCGTGGCCGGGTCGAGCAACTCGAGCCGGTCGGTGGGTCGCAGTCGATCCGAGCGAGCGTTCCGCTCGCGGAGATGTTCGGCTACGCGACCGACCTGCGCTCGATGAGCCAGGGCCGTGCGACGTTCACGATGCAGTTCGACCGCTACGAGGAAGTACCGACCACGATCGCCGAAGCGCTCGTAGCCGGCGACAAGACAGCGTAAATCGAGAGACGACGAGCTCGGAGGGATAGGAACAGATGGCCAAGCAGAAGTTCGAGCGCACCAAGCCGCACGTCAATGTCGGCACGATCGGCCACATCGATCACGGTAAGACGACGCTCACAGCCGCGATCACGAAGGTTCTCGCTGAATCCGGTACCAACACGGAGGTGACGTCCTTCGACGCGATCGACAAGGCGCCCGAAGAGCGCCAGCGCGGCATCACGATCAACACGGCGCATGTCGAGTACGAGACCGAGAACCGGCACTACGCCCATGTCGATTGCCCGGGCCACGCCGACTACATCAAGAACATGATCACGGGCGCGGCGCAGATGGACGGCGCGATCCTCGTCGTATCCGCGGCCGACGGCCCCATGCCGCAGACGCGCGAGCACATCCTGCTCGCCCGCCAGGTGGAGGTGCCCTCGATCGTCGTCGCACTGAACAAGGCCGACATGGTGGACGACCCAGAGCTGCTCGAGCTCGTCGAGCTGGAGGTCCGCGAGCTGCTTACGAAGTACGAGTTTCCCGGCGACGACATTCCGGTCATCCAGGTCTCCGCACTGAAGGCGCTCGAGGGCGATGCGGAGTGGACGCCGAAGATCCTCGAGCTCATGGCCGCAGTCGACTCGTACATCCCCGAGCCCGTCCGCGACGTCGACAAGCCGTTTCTCATGCCGATCGAGGACGTGTTCACGATCACCGGCCGCGGCACCGTCGTGACCGGTCGTATCGAGCAGGGCAAGATGTCGGTCGGCGAAGAGGTCGAGATCGTCGGCATACACCCGGAGACGGTGAAGACCGTCGTCACCGGCCTCGAGATGTTCCTGAAGACGCTTGATTTCGCCCAGGCGGGCGACAACGCCGGCGCGCTCCTTCGCGGCATCAAGCGCGAGGAGGTCGAGCGCGGCCAGGTGCTCGCCAAGCCGGGGAGCATCACCCCGCACACGCACTTCAAGGCCGAGGTCTACGTCCTCTCGAAGGACGAGGGCGGACGCCACACCCCGTTCTTCAACGGGTACCGGCCACAGTTCTACTTCCGCACGACGGACGTGACCGGCTCCATCGCGCTGCCGGAGGGCCAGGAGATGGTCATGCCTGGTGACAACACGAACATGGAGATCAACCTCATTCAGCCGATCGCAATGGACCAGGGCCTCCGCTTCGCGATTCGCGAGGGCGGGCGCACCGTCGGTGCCGGCGTCGTCACGGAGATCATCGCGTAGGGCGAGGCAACTCGCCCCTACGCAGCTCATACCCATATGGCGCAACAGAAGATCCGCATCCGACTGAAGGGCTACGACCACCAGCAGGTGGACCGCTCCGCGTCCCAGATCGTGGAGACGGCGCAACGAACCGGGGCCACCATCACCGGGCCGGTCCCGCTGCCGACCGAGAAGAACGTCTACTGCGTGATCCGCAGCCCGTTCAAGGACAAGGACTCGCGTGAGCACTTCGAGGTGCGCACGCACAAGCGTCTGATCGACATCCACAGCCCCACCCCGAAGACGGTCGACTCGCTGATGCGCCTCGACCTTCCAGCCGGGGTGGATATCGAGATCAAGCTATGACGCAAGGTCGCTCGTACCCACGTTTCCGCTGGGGAAACCTCCCGGTTTCCCCAGCCCCCTTCCACTGGTCCGCTGACGCGGACAGGCGGCTACGCCGCCAGATCAAGCTCTAGGACCGAAACGTGAAAGGCATCCTCGGAAAAAAGCTCGGCATGAGCCAGGTGTTCGACCCCGACTCGGGGGCGATGACTGCCGTGACCGTGATCCAGGCCGGCCCGTGCCCGGTCGTGCAGATCAAGACGGCCGATGCCGACGGGTACGACGCGGTGCAGCTTGCGTTCGAGGAGGTCGCGGAGCGGAAGCTCTCGAAGGCCGAGATCGGCCATCTGAAGAAGGCCGGCTTCGGTCCGCATCGCCACATTGTCGAGCTGCGAGGCGAGATCGCCCTCGAGGTCGGCGAGACGATCACCGTCGAGGCTTTCGAGCCGGGTGACCGGGTCAAGGTTTCGGGTATCTCGATCGGGAAGGGGTTCCAGGGCACCATCAAGCGCCATGGGTTCACGCGTGGCCCCGTCTCGCACGGCTCGCACAACGTCCGCAAGCCGGGATCGATCGGCGCTTCTGCGTATCCGTCGCGCGTGTTCAAGGGGATGCGGATGTCCGGACGCATGGGCGGCACTCGCGTGACCCAGCCGGGCCTCGTCGTGCACGAGGTCGACCCCGAGCGCAACCTCCTCCTCGTCCGAGGCTCGATTCCAGGCCCGGCGAGCGGTCTGGTGGAGATCCGGAGCGCATGATGGCCAATGCGCCCAAGGCACCCGTGATCGGCGGCACGAAGCAGCAGGAGGTCTCTCTCGAAGCCTCCGTCTTCGCGGTCGACGTCAAGCCCCACCTGCTCCACGAAACGGTCCGGGCCGAGCTGAACGCAGCCCGCGCCGGGACGCGTGGCGCGAAGAGTCGTGGTCTGGTAGCCGGTGGCCGCGCGAAGCCCTGGCGCCAGAAGGGCACCGGGCGCGCACGCGCCGGCACAACCCGTGCGCCTCACTGGACCGGCGGTGGAGTTGCGTTCCCGCCGGGTATGCGTAGCTTCGAGGTCAAGGTCAATCGCAAGGCGCGCCGCGCCGCGCTGCGGGGTGCACTCAGCGATCACGCTGCCAAGGGCACGCTCGCAATCCTCGACGGATCCGGCTTCGAATCGCCCTCCACGCGGAAAGCTGCCGACCTGCTGTCCGGCTGGGGCGATCGTCCGACGCTGGTCGTCGTGACGGAAGAAGAAGAGGTTCTCGTCAAGTCGTTTCGGAACCTCGACAGAGTCCTCGTGACCGCTCCCAGCGAGCTCGAGGTAGCTTCGCTTCTGTGGGCGCGCTCGCTGGTCGTCAGCGAGGCCGCCCTGCCGCTCGTGCTCGGCCGAGCCGGGGCCGCCGGCGAGGAGGAGGCGTGAGCCTCCATCCCAACCAAGTCCTGCTGGCGCCCGTCGTCTCGGAGAAGAGCTACTCGCTCATCACCGATCGCAAGTACACGTTCAAGGTGCACGAGGACGCGCACAAGACCCAGATTCGCCAAGCAGTCGAAGAGCTCTTCGAAGTGAAGGTCCAGAGCGTGAACGTCGTCAAGGTGCAGTCGAAGCCGAAGCGCCGCGGATTCAGCCAGGGCCGCCGGCCGGGCTGGAAGAAGGCGATCGTCCAGCTCAGGGAAGGCCACGAGATCGAGATCTTCGAGGGAGCTTCTGTCTGATGGCACTCAAGAAGTACAAGCCGACGAGCCCGGGTCGCCGCTTCATGGCAGTGTCCGGCTTCGAGGACATCACCAAGTCCGAGCCCGAGAAGTCGCTCCTCGAGCCGCTGACGAAGAAGGGCGGGCGCAACAACCGCGGTCGCATCACGACGCGCCACCAGGGAGGCGGCCACAAGAGGCGCTTCCGCACGATCGATTTCAAGCGAACGAAGGACGGGGTTCCGGCGAAGGTTGCGGCGATCGAGTACGACCCCAACCGGTCGGCTCGGATCGCGCTGCTCCACTACGCCGACGGCGCGAAGGCCTACATCCTCGCTCCCGCCCGGCTACGCGTCGGCTCCGTCGTGGAGTCGGGCCCGGAGGCGGACATCAAGCCCGGGAACGCCCTCCCGCTCGCCAACATCCCGACTGGCACGCTCGTCCACTCGGTCGAGCTCAAGCCCGGCCAGGGCGGCCGCATGGCCCGCTCTGCGGGCTCGTCGGTACAGCTCGTCGCCAAGGACGGAGATCACGGTGTGCTGCGGCTTCCCTCGGGTGAGCTGCGCCGCGTGCTCCTCACGTGCCGCGCGACCGTCGGGCAGGTCGGCAACACGGATCACGCCAACCAGTCGAGCGGCAAAGCCGGCCGGAGCCGTTGGCTAGGGAAGCGCCCGACCGTGCGCGGCTCGGCCATGAACCCGGTCGATCACCCGCATGGCGGCGGTGAGGGCAAGTCGAAGGGCGGGCGGCATCCAGTGACGCCGTGGGGCGTCCCCACGCTCGGCAAGCGCACACGCCGCAAGCACAAGGAGTCCGACAAGCTGATCGTCCGCGGACGCCGCCGCGGCAAAGAGAGGAAACGTTAAGTGTTCCTCGAGGCAATGTCATCCGCGCCCCTGCCGGCTGCAAAGCGGCGCCAGGCCGCGTCCTCAGTCGCGTCCATATCAATAGATATGGACGCTCCCTGCGTCCTTGCCTGGCTTGCTTTTCGCTCGGCATGGGCACGTCAACATCACCTCAAGGAGCACTCGTGAGCAGGTCTTCCAAGAAAGGGCCTTTCATCCAGGACCGGCTACTCAGCCGGGTCGAGGCCATGAACGCAACCGGGGAGAAGCGGATGATCCGCACCTGGTCGCGCGCCTCGACGATCTTCCCCGACATGGTCGGCCACACGATCGCGGTCCACGACGGCCGCAAGCACGTTCCGGTCTTCGTGACCGAGCAGATGGTCGGTCACAAGCTCGGCGAGTTCGCACCGACCCGGACCTTCCGCGGTCACGCGGGCGACCGGGCGACACAGATCAAGAGACGCTGATGGCTGCGACTGCCGACGACATCCAGAGGGTCCGCGCTCAGGCCAAGTGGGTGCGCACGTCCGCGCGCAAGGCGCGACTCGTGCTCGACCACATCCGCGGGCGGAGCGTTCCCGAGGCCCGCACCATCCTGGCGTTCACGCAGCGAGCGGCGGCGACGGACATCGAGAAGGTGCTTCGCTCGGCTGTCGCGAACGCCGAGGCGAACCACGGCCTCGACGGCGACGATCTCGTGGTCGAGGTGGCGTACGCCGACGAGGGGCCGACGCTCAAGCGCTGGAAGCCTCGCGCGCGCGGTCGCGTCAACAGGATTCGCAAGCGCACATGTCACGTCACGCTCGTTCTCGCCGAACGGCCGCAACTGGATACGCCCAAGCGCCGGCGCATGACGCCGACCGCCGAGAAGGCGGCTCCCGAAGCCGCTGCAGAGTCGAAGCCGAAGGCGACGACGCGACGACGCAAGAAGGAGGCTGTTGCCTGATGGGCCAGAAGGTGCATCCCGGCGGGTTCCGCGTCGGCGTCATCCATGACTGGAAGTCGAACTGGTGGACCGGGAAGGCGGAGTTCTCGGAATATCTGCTCGAGGATGTCCGCATCCGCAAACACATCCTCGGCAAGCTCTCGCATGCGGGCCTCTCCGACATCCTGATCCGCAAGGACAAGCAGCGGATCACCGTTGACATCTACACCGCTCGCCCCGGCATCGTGATCGGCAAGTCCGGCGTCGAGGTCGATGCGCTGCGCCGCGAGCTCCACGCGATCACGAAGAAGAACGTCCACATCAACATCAACGAGATCAAGCGGCCCGAGCTCGATGCGAAGCTCGTCGCCCAGTCGATCGCCGAGCAGCTCGAGAACCGTGTCAGCTTCCGGCGGGCCATGAAGCGCTCGCTTGCTTCTGCGATGCGCTCTGGCGCTCAGGGAATCAAGATCACCGCAGCAGGGCGGCTGGGCGGCGGCGAGATGAGCCGCCGCGAGATGTACTCGGAAGGCCGCGTACCGCTGCACACGATTCGCGCCGACATCGACTACGGCCAGGCCGAGGCGACGACGACCTTCGGGAAGATCGGCGTCAAGGTCTGGGTCAACAAGGGCGAGATCATGCCCGAGGGTTACGAGGCACCCGGTGCTCGTGACGGGCGCCTTGGTGACCAGGATCAGGCCCGGCGACGACGCGGCTCCTCGTCCGAGGGCCTCGGGGCGTCTCGGGAGGGCCGCGGCCGAGCTGTCGACCGCGAAGGGCTCGGCCTTGCTCCGCGTCGCAAGCGCGGACAGCGCCCTGCCGGCGGTCGGCCGGGGCAACGGCCGCGCAGAGACTTGACCGCAGGACCTCCAACTTCCGAGACGGAGGCACCCGCAGCTGAGCCCGAGGTGCAGGTCGAGGTCGCACCGGAAGCGACGCCTGAACCGACGGCGGAGTCGACGCCCGAGGTGACCACTCCGGGGAGGCCGATAGCTGATGCTGATGCCGCGCAAGACGATGCACCGCCGCCATCACCGCGGTCGCCGCAGGGGGACCGCGAAGGGCCAGACCACGGTCCAGTTCGGGGACTTCGGACTCAAGGCGCTCGAGGCCGGGTGGGTCACGAACCGCCAGATCGAGGCTGCGCGCATCGCGGCGACGAGGAAGATTCGCAGGACCGGAAAGGTCTGGATCAACCTCTTCCCGGACAAGCCGGTCACCAAGAAGCCCGCAGAGACCCGCATGGGCTCGGGCAAAGGCTCGCCCGAGGGTTGGGTGGCCGTCGTCAAGCCGGGCGCGTGATGTTCGAGCTGGCCGGCGTGCCCGAGCCGCTGGCGAAGGAAGCGCTTCGCCTGGCCGGACAAAAACTGCCGCTCAAGACGAAGTTCGTGAAGCGGGAGGCTGATCTCTTTGAGAGCTAGAGAATTGCGATCCCTGACCGATGACGAGCTCGACCGGAAGATGGCCGAGACGCGCCAGGAGCTCTTCAACCTTCATTTCCAGACTGCAACGGGCGTGCTCGAGAACAGCGCGCGCCTGCGGCATGCCAAGCGGGAGATCGCCCGCATCCTGACCGTCCAGCACGAGCGTGAACGAGGAAAGACACATGCCTGACGAGAACGAGAACATGAACGACCCCAAAGAGAACAAAGACGCCGAGGCTGTGGAGGAGTCCGTGCCGGAGGCCGTCGAGCCTGCGGCCGAAGCCGAGGTCGTCGACGAGGCCGGTGCGTCGGAAGCCGGCGAAGATGCCGAGATCGCACAGGATCCGGAAGAGCCAGAGGCCGAGCCACTGGCCGCGGAGGCCGAGCCGGAGGCAGAAGCTGCGGAGCCGGAAGCGGCGGAGCCAGAAGCCGAGCCTGACGTTCTCCCCGAAGAGCCTTCGGAGCCGGAGGTCGAGCCAGAGCCCATGGCTGCGGAGGCCGAGCCCGCTGGCGATGAGGTGGAGCCGTCCGCAGCGCCCGCCGCCGAGGCTGAGGCGGCGCAGCCGGCCACGGAGCCCGCCCCGGCCGCGTCCCCCGCGCGCAGGAAGAAGAAGCGGCTGCCACGCGCTCTTCGCCCCCAACGGACGAAGACGAAGCGGGAGAAGCCGACAGAACGAAAGGCGATCACCCGTCTGCCGAAGCCGGAGCACGCCCGCGGCAGGCGTCAGGAGCGCCAGGGCACGGTCGTGTCCTCGAGTGCCGACAAGACGATCGTCGTTCGTGTCGACGTGGCGAAAGTGCACCCGATGTACAAGAAGGTCGTCAAGCGGAGCTCGAGGTTCCACGCACACGACGAGGAGAACCAGGCAAAGGTAGGCGACGTCGTCCGCATCGTCGAGACGCGCCCGCTCTCGCGGCTGAAGCGCTGGCGCCTGCAGGAGATCGTGGAGGCCGCGAAGTGATCCAGCAGGAGTCACGACTCCGGGTCGCGGACAACACGGGAGCGCGCGAGCTCCTGTGTATCCGCGTGCTCGGCGGCTCGCACCGGCGCTATGCCCGGGTGGGTGATGTGATCATTGCTACCGTGAAGACGGCCACGCCTCAGGGCGCGGTCAAGAAGGGCGAGGTCGTGCGGGCAGTCGTCGTCCGAACGAAGAAGCCCTACAGCCGTAACGACGGCACGCTCATCGGGTTCGACGAGAACGCCGCCGTCCTCATCGACACGCAAGCCAACCCGCGCGGGACACGTATCTTCGGGCCCGTCGCGCGGGAGCTTCGCGAGAAGAACTTCATGAAGATCGTCTCACTCGCGCCGGAGGTTCTCTGAATGGCCACGAAGATGAAAGTCAAAAAGGGCGATATGGTGCAGATCATCACCGGCAAGGACCGCGGGAAGCGCGGCCGGGTGATCGAAGCGCGCCCGTCTGAGCGTCGCGTCATCGTCGAGAACCTCAACGTCGCCAAGCGGCACACCCGCCCGCGTCCGATCCGAGACTCCTCACGGATGGGCGGCGCCCAGGTGGTGCCCGGAGGCATCCTTGACAAGCCGGCCCCCGTGCCGGTGTCGAATGTCATGGTCGTGTGCCCGGTATGCGGCAATCCGACGCGCGTCGCCATGACCGAGAAGGAAATCAAGGGCGCGATCGTCCGCGTGCGCGTCTGCAAGCGCGAGGGCTGCCGCCAGGAGATCGACAAGTGACCGCCGCGCCGACCGTGGAGACGTACGTGCCGCGCCTCAAGGTGCGATACGAGAGCGAGATCCGCCCGGCGCTCCAGGAGGAGCTCGGCGTGTCCTCCGTCATGCAGGTCCCCCGGGTAACCAAGGTGACGCTGAACATGGGCGTCGGCGACGCGAAGACGGACGCGAAGGCGCTCGACGCGGCCATTGACGAGCTCACGGTGATCTCTGGGCAGCGGGCGCAGGTTCGTCGCGCGACGAAGTCGATCGCCAGCTTCAAGCTGCGCGAAGGAATGCCCGTCGGTGCGCGCGTCACGCTGCGCGGAGCGCGAATGTACGAGTTCCTCGACCGGCTCGCGTCGATCGCGCTACCTCGTATCCGGGACTTCCGAGGGCTCGATCCTGGATCGTTCGACGGTCGAGGCAACTACTCCATCGGCATACGAGAGCAGATCATCTTTCCCGAGGTCGACTACGACAAGGTGCCGTCGATCCGCGGGCTCGACATCGCGATCACCACATCGGCGACGTCGGACGAGCACGGGCGCGCCCTGCTGGGCGCTCTCGGCTTGCCGTTCGCCGCTTCGAGAAGGGAAGCCTAGAGGCATGGCCAAGAAGTCGCTCGTCGTCAAGCAACAGCGCGGGTCCAAGTACAAGGTGCGGGCCTACACGCGTTGCACCCGGTGCGGCCGGCCGCGCGCGGTCTACCAAAAGTTCGGGGTGTGCCGAATCTGCCTGCGCGAGCTCGCGCATCAGGGCGCGATCCCCGGGATGACGAAGTCGAGTTGGTAGGAAGGACGAGAGATGCTCACTGATCCCATCGCGGACATGCTGACCCGTATCCGCAACGCGAACCGCGCGTTGCACGACTCGGCCTCGATGCCTACCTCCCGTGTGAAGGAGGAGATCGCCCGCATCCTCAAAGACGAGGGGTACATCAAGGACTACCGTGTCGTGGACGCGACGGACAACAAGGGCCAGCCGCTCCCGTACCGCATGCTCGTCGTCGAATTGAAGTTCGCGCGCGACCGCCGGCGCGTCATCACCGACCTCAAACGTGTCTCCAAGCCGGGCCGGCGCGTCTACGCTCGCAAGGACCGGCTTCCGCGCGTGCTCGGAGGCCTCGGCACGGCAATCATGTCAACCTCGACCGGGATGATCACCCACCGCCAGGCCGCCGAGCGCGGCGTCGGCGGCGAGGTGATCGCCTTCGTCTGGTAAGGCGTTTGCTGGCGCAGACGCCTTACAGGAAAGCGAAATGAGCAGAATCGGGAGACGTCCAATCGAATTGCCGGCCGGAGTCATGGTCGCGCTCTCGCCTGGGCGCGTGCAGGTGAACGGGCCACGCGGCGAGCTCACGCAGACGGTGCCCGCGCGCATGCAGATCGAGAAGACCGAATCCGAGATCGTCGTGACAAGGCCGACCGAGCGCGGCGACGATCGCGCCCTCCACGGGCTCACGCGGACCTTGATCGCGAACATGGTCGAGGGCGTGACGAACGGCTTCGAGAAGCATCTCGAGATCCAAGGCGTCGGGTACCGCGCGCAGCTCAAGGGGACCGATCTCGAGCTGGCAGTCGGCTACTCGCATCCTGTCGTCGTCAAGCCCCGCAAAGGGATCTCGTTCGACGTTCCGACTCCAACCCAGATCGTGGTCAAGGGAATCGACAAGCAAATGGTCGGCCAGACCGCAGCCGAGGTCCGGAAGGTACGACCCCCCGAGCCGTACAAGGGCAAAGGAATCCGTTACCGCGACGAGCAGGTTCGCAGGAAGGTCGGCAAGCGCGCATGACCAACGCTCGCCTGCGGCTGGCCGGCCCATGAGCGTCACGACCAAGCGTCAGGCGCGCCTGCGCCGCCATCGCCGGGTTCGCGGGAAGGTTGCGGGCACGGCCGAGCGGCCTCGTCTCGCGGTCTTCCGCTCGAATCGCGGCATTTTCGCGCAGCTCATCGACGATGAAACCGCTCGCACGCTTGCGGCCGCGAGCTGGAAGTCGGTCGGCAAGATGTCCGGTTCGAAGTCCGATCAGGCGAATGCCGTCGGCAAGGCGCTTGCCGCTGCGGCGAAGACGGCCGGGATCGAGCGGTGCGTCTTCGATCGCGGCGGCTATCTGTACCACGGACGCGTGAAAGCTCTCGCCGAGGGCGCGCGCGAAGGAGGGCTCCAGTTTTGAGCACCACCGAAGTTGCCGAGTCCCGCGAGCTCAAGGAGCGGGTAATCGAGATCAACCGCGTAGCCAAGGTCGTCAAGGGCGGTAGACGGTTCTCCTTCACTGCGCTTGTCGTGATCGGCGACGAGGTGGATCGCGTCGGCCTGGGATACGGCAAGGCCCGCGAGGTCCCGCTCGCGATCTCGAAGGCGGTCGAGGATGCGCGCAAGAACCTGTTCACCGTGCCGAAGCACGGGCAGACGATCACACACGAGATCGTGGGTCGGTTCGACGCCGCGCGCGTCGTGCTGCGCCCGGCAAGCGAAGGAACTGGCGTGATCGCCGGCGGAGGCGTTCGCGCCGTCCTCGAGCTCGCCGGGATTCGCGACGTGCTTTCGAAGAGCATCGGGACGACGACCCCGATCAACATGACGCGCGCAACGGTGAACGGGCTCCAACGCCTGGTGCGACCGGAGGACGTCGCCCAGCTTCGCGGCAAGACGATCGCCGAAGTTCTGCCCGTGTCCCAAGCGGCGCGAGCGGCAACGGAAGCGCGGAAGGCCGAGAGCGCCGAGGCCGACGAGCCGCCCGCGGAAGAGATCCCAGAGTGAGCGCACTGAAGATCACGCAGGTACGCAGCACGATCGGCCAGTCCGACCGGCACATCGGCACTATCCGCGCGCTCGGTCTGGGCAAGATCGGGCGAAGCGCGGAGCACAAGGACTCCCCCCAGCTACGGGGGATGCTGCGGCAAGTTCGGCACCTGGTACGGATCGACGGCGGGGAGCACTGAAGCGATGAGCGACGAGCTGAACCTCTCCAATCTCAAGCCGGCCCAGGAGCGCAAGGACCGCAAGCGCATCGGACGCGGACTCGGTTCCGGCAAGGGGCGTTACTCGGGGCGCGGTATCAAAGGCCAGAAGTCGAGGTCGGGCTCGAACAAGATGCCCGCGGGTTTCGAGGGCGGCCAGATGCCGATCGACATGCGCATCGGCAAGCTGCGCGGGAACACGTCTGCGGACGCGATGCCCATCGGCCCGTTTCGCACGTACAACCAGCCGGTCAACGTCGGTGACCTCGAGCAGCGCTTCGATACCGGCGCCGACGTCACACTCGAGGCGCTCAAGGCCGCGGGGCTCGTACGCAAGCTTTCGGTCGATGTGAAAGTGCTCGGTGAAGGCGAGCTGACGAAGAAGCTCTCGGTCACCGCGCATTCGTTCTCGAAGTCTGCGATCGAGAAGATCGAGGCTGCCGGCGGGACGGTCGTCCGGCTCCGGGAGCCGGTCGAGCGGAAGAAGAAGCGGCACAAGGCAGCAGCACCGGTCACCGAGGAGCCCGAGGTCGACACGACAACCGACGTGGACGCCGAGGCACCGACGGACGAGCCCGCTGATGCCGGCGACGAGGCGACCGAAGGCTGATGTTCTCCTGGCTCGCGAACGCATGGCGGGTCCCCGAGCTCCGGCAGCGCGTGCTGTTCACGGCCATGATCCTCGCGGTCTATCGGCTCGGATCGTGGATTCCGGCGCCAGGCGTCGACTCACAGACGATCGAGGACTATTTCGCGGGTCGCGGCGACACGATCCTCGGCCTGCTCAACCTCTTCTCGGGAGGCGCGCTCTCGCAATTCTCCCTCTTCGCGCTCGGGATCATGCCGTACGTCACTGCTTCGATCATCGTGCAGCTGATGACGGTCGTCATCCCGCGGCTCGGCGAGCTGCAAAAAGAGGGCGAGGCCGGCTACGCGAAGATCACGCAGTACACCCGCTACCTCACGGTCGTGCTGGCGGCGCTCCAGGCGACCGGCTACGCGTTCCTCTTCCGCAATCAGGGTGCGCTCCAGGCGGGCGCCGGCGAGCTGATCCTCATCATCGTGTCGCTCACGGCGGGCACCGTCCTGCTCATGTGGATGGGCGAGCTCATCACCAAGCGCGGCGTCGGCAACGGGATCTCGATTCTGATCTTCGCCTCCATCCTGGTCGGCGCTCCGATCGGAATCGCCGCTTGGTGGAACGGCGGCCCGATGGAGAAGCTCTTCTTCCCGCTGATCGCCGTCGGGATCACCGCCGCTGTGGTGTTCGTACAGGAGGGACAGCGGCGGATACCGATCCAGTACGCCAAGCGCATGGTGGGCCGGAGAATGACAACGGGTGGATCCACGTACCTCCCACTGCGCGTGAACATGGCAGGCGTCATCCCGATCATCTTCGCGGCAGCCATCCTCGCGTTCCCGCCGACGATGGCTCAGTACTTCCCGACGACGCAGGACTTCGTGAACAACTATTTCCAGCCGGGCGACTGGATCTACCTGCTGATCGAGGGACTGCTGATCGTGATCTTCACGTACTTCTACACGGCGGTCCAGTTCAATCCCGTCGACCAGGCTGACAACCTGCGCCGCTACGGCGGGTATATCCCGGGCATTCGACCTGGACCTCCGACAGCCCAGTATCTCGACCGGGTCCTTTCGCGCTTGACGCTTCCGGGATCGCTCTTCCTGGCGGCCGTCGCGGTTCTCCCGAGCCTGTTCATCGCCTACGGCGGCTTTTCGCAGGCGAGTGCAGGAGCGCTCGGAGGAACGTCGGTGCTGATCGCCGTCGGTGTCGCGCTCGACACCATGCGCCAGATGGAGTCGCAGATGATGATGCGCTCCTACGAGGGCTTCCTCAAGTAGGAGCGGGGCTTGCCTCGCCCTGACAAAGCAAAGAAGTCATGAGGATCCTGATTCTTGGCCCGCAAGGCTCGGGCAAGGGCACCCAGGCGAAGAGCATCGCCTCCCTGCACGACACCCCGCACGTGGCGACCGGCGACATCCTGCGAACCGCGGTGTCCGAGGGAACTGCGCTCGGTCGACGCGTGCATCCGATTCTCGAACGTGGCGACCTCGTTCCCGACGAGCTCATGGTCGACCTGATACGCGAGCGCCTCACCGGCGAGGACGGGTTCGTGCTGGACGGGTTCCCGCGTACGGTGCCTCAAGCCGAGGCACTGGACACGATGCTGGACGAGATTGGAAAGCCGCTCGACGCCGTGATCCTGCTCATGGTGTCGGATGAGGTCGCGACGGCCCGCCTGCGGGCACGCGCGCTGGCGGAAGGTCGTGCAGACGACTCGCCGGAGGCCATTCGAAATCGGCTTCGCCTCTACCACGAGCTCACGGAGCCGGTCGTCGAGCGCTATCGGGCCGACGGAACGCTCGTCGCTGTGGATGGTGACCGGGCGATCCCCGAGGTCGCAGCCACGATCGAGGAAGCGCTGGCGCAGGTGGGTGCCCGTTCGTGATCATCCGCAAGAGCCCGCGTGAGATCGACAAGATGGCGGCGGCCGGTGCGCTCGTCGCGCAGACGATTGCGCACGTCGGCGAACTGCTCGCACCAGGTGTCACAACTGAACAGCTCGACAGCGCTGCGGGTGCGTTCATCCGCGAGCACGGCGGCATCCCGACCTCGGAGGGATACAAGGGTTATCCCAAGGCGATCTGCATCTCTGCGAACGACGTAGTCGTTCACGGCATCCCCGACGAGTATGTCGTCCGCGAGGGCGATCTGGTTACGATCGACGTCGGCGTGACGCTCGATGGCTACATCGCCGACAGCGCCTACACGTTCGGGGTGGGGGAGATCGAGCTCGAGTCGCAGAAGCTGCTCGACGCCGCGCAGGACGCAATCGCTGCAGGAATCGCGGAAGCCGTCGTCGGAAACCATGTCGGTGACGTCTCACACGCGATCCAGGAGGTCGTCGAAGGAGCCGGCTTCTCCGTGGTCCGGAGCCTCGTCGGCCACGGTGTCGGTCGGCATTACCACGAGGATCCGCATATTCCCAACTTCGGCGAGCCCGGCCGAGGGCCTCGTCTTTCCGAGGGGATGACGATCGCGATCGAGCCGATGATCACCGCCGGCGACCCGGAAGTGCTCGTACTGGACGACGGCTGGACGATTCGGACGGTGGATGGATCCATGTCGGTGCACTTCGAGCACACCGTCGCGATCACCGAGGATGGTCCTCGGATTCTCACCCCACGAGTAGGGGTGGCGTCAAGAGGCGGTGTGGTACGATGAGCGGCCGCGGCGCGTGGCTGCACGCTTGCGCCGCCGTTCCTCAGAGGAAAACCAACTACCGAAAGGCGTCGCCTGTACGAGGTTGAGGCTGGGCACGGAAGTGGCAGTCAAGGAAGACAAGATCGAGATCGAAGGCGAGGTGGTCGAAGCTCTGCCCAGCACCATGTTTCGGGTACAGCTCGACAACGGCCACAGCGTCCTCGCCCGCATCTCCGGAAAGATGCGCAAGCACTACATCCGCATCCTTCCCGGCGACCGCGTCAAGGTCGAGCTCTCTCCTTACGACCTCACCCGAGGCCGCATCACCTTTCGGATGAAGTGACCGGAGCCGTTATGAAAGTTCGTCCGTCCGTCAAACCTATGTGTGAGCGCTGCCGCGTAATCAAGCGGCACGGTCGCACCATCGTCATCTGCACGAACCCCCGGCATAAGCAAAGGCAGGGCTGAACCAAGGTGGCACGCATCGCAGGCGTCAATCTCCCAACGCAGAAGCGGCTCGAGATCGGGCTGACGTACATCTACGGCATCGGCCGCTCGACCTCTCAGAAGATCCTCCGCGAGCTCGAGCTCGATCCCAACCAGAAGGTTCGCGACCTGACCGACGAAGAGGTCACGAAGCTCCGGGGGTATATCGACTCGGACCTCGAGGTCGAGGGCGACCTTCGACGCGAACGCGGTCAGGCGATAAAGCGGTTGACCGAGATTGGCAGTTACCGCGGGATCCGGCACCGGCGTGGCCTCCCCGTAAGGGGTCAGCGCACGAAGACGAACGCGCGCTCGCGCAAGGGCGCGAAGAAGACGGTCGGACGCGGTAAGAAGGCGGCAGCCAAGTAATGGCGCCTCCTCGCAGGTCCGCCACTCGGGGTCGCACACGACGCCGGGTGCGGAAGAACATCGCCATCGGCCAGGCGCACATCAAGACCTCGTTCAACAACACGATCGTTACGCTCACGGACAGCGAGGGCAACGTCATCGTCTGGGAGTCGGCCGGGTCGGCTGGATTCAAGGGATCTCGCAAGTCCACACCCTTCGCAGCGCAGGTTACGGCGGACAACGCCGCGCGAAAGGGGATGGAGCACGGGTTGCAGAAGGTCGAGGTGTTCGTCAAGGGCCCCGGCTCCGGTCGCGAGACCGCCATCCGCTCGTTGCAGGCCGCAGGCCTCGAGATCCTCGGCGTCAAGGACGTCACCCCGCAGGCCCACAACGGCGTTCGCCAGCGCAAGCGGAGGCGGGTCTAATGGCCAGGGATCTCGGACCGAAGTGCCGTCTCTGCCGTCGCGAGGGCCTGAAGCTCTTCCTCAAGGGCGAGCGGTGCCTGACCGAGAAGTGTGCCGTCGAGCGTCGGAGCTATCCACCGGGCGAGCATGGTCGCGGTCGCATCAAGCAGAGCCAGTATCTGCTCCAGCTTCGCGAGAAGCAGAAGGCGCGACGTTACTACGGCCTGCTCGAGAAGCAGTTCCGCTCGACATACGAAAAGGCCGCGCGAGGCCTCGGCGCACCGGGCGAGAACCTCCTCCGGATGCTCGAGACGCGCCTCGACAACGTCGTCTACCGGCTTGGCTTTGCAGGTTCTCGGGCGCAGGCGCGGCAGCTCGTTCGCCACGGCCATTTTCAGGTCAACGGGCGCCGGGTCAATATCCCGAGTTACGGCGTCCGGCCGAACGACGTGATCGCGCTGAAGCACGGGAGCTCGGTGGAGCAGCTCGTGCGCGACGCGACGGATCTCACCGCTTCGGTCGCTCCCTGGCTCCAGGCCGACCACGATGGCCTTACCGGGACCGTGCTCAAATGGCCCGAGCGCGACGAGATCGATGCTCCAGTGCAGGAATCGCTCATCGTCGAGCTCTACTCGAAGTAACACCCTCACCCACAGGGAAAGGATTGGACTTGGCAGTTCGAACCAGCTTGATGGATTTCCAGATCCCGAGAATCGTCCACGAGGAGGCCGACGACCATCGCGGCGTCTTCGCGATCGAGCCGCTCGACCGCGGCTTCGGACACACCTTCGGGAACTCGCTTCGCCGCGTGCTGCTCTCCTCACTCGAGGGCGCGGCCGTGACCGCCGTGAAGATCGAGGGCGTCGCCCACGAGTTCACGACCCTGAACGGCGTCCGCGAAGACGTCACCGACATCATCCTCAACCTCAAGAACCTCATCGTCCTCCTCCATGGCGCTTCGCCCGAGATCGAGGTCTACATCTCGAAGAAGGGCGCGGGAGTTGTGACGGCCGCCGACATCGAGGCACCCGCCGATCTCGAGATCCTCAACCCGGAGCTCGAAATCGCCCACGTCTCGGACAAGGGCAAGCTCGAGATGACTCTCACCGTCGGGCGCGGCCGCGGCTACGTTCCGGCCGAGCTGAACCGCGGTCCGGAGACGACGATCGGCGTCATCCCGATCGACTCCATCTTCTCGCCGGTGCGACGGGTGGCGTACGAGGTCGAAGCCGCCCGCGTCGGACAGAGAACGGACTACGACAAGCTCGTCCTCGACGTCACGACCGACGGCTCGCTCGACCCGCGTGATGCCATCGGGCAGGCGGCAGAGATCCTCATCCGTCAGCTCGCGATCTTCACCGACATCGACTCGATCGAAGGGCTCGGCGAGACCGCGGCGGAGACTGCAGCCGAGGCGCCCGTCATGCACGGGATGGAGAACTTCCCGATCGAGGAGCTCGAGCTTGGCGTCCGCTCGTACAACTGCTTGAAGCGTGTCGGGATCGAGACTATCGGCGATCTCACCTCCAAGTCGGAGAACGAGCTCGTCGCGATTCCGAACTTCGGTCGCAAGTCGATCGAGGAGGTCCGCTCGGCGCTCGGCGCGCACGGCCTCACGCTCAAGGGCGAGGACATCGGCTAAGGATGCGACACCAGCGATCCGGCAAGAAGCTCGGGCGGACTCCCGCCCATCGCAAGGCGCTCTACTCGAATCTCGCAGGCGCCTTGATCGAGCATGGCCGGATCTCCACGACTGAAGCCAAGGCGAAGGCCGTCAAACCCTTCGCCGAGAAGATGATCACATTGGGCAAGCGCGGCGATCTCCATGCCCGTAGGCAGGCGCTCGCCGCGCTTCGCTCGAACGATGTCGTGCACCGGCTGTTCGCGGACATCGCCCCTCGATTCGCCGACAGGCCGGGCGGCTACACGCGCATCGTGAAGCTCGGCATGCGCCAGGGCGACGCCGCTGAGATGGTCTACCTCGAGCTCGTCGACTACGAGCCCGCCGTGACGCCGCTCGCGGTTGCGCGCGCTGCGCGCGAAGAAGCCACTCCCGCGGAAACGTAGACACCCGTGCCGGCGGGGGTACGCTCGTTGCGTGCTCTTTCTCATCGGCGTTTTCCTGGCAATCTTCGTTCTCCCCTCTCCTTGGGGGCTCGTCGCAGTCGCTGTCGGGGCAGCGCTGGACATCGCCGAGACCTTCTTGTTCATCTGGTGGTCGAAGCGACGCAAGGCGACCGTGGGTGTCGACTCGCTCGTCGGCAAGTCGGGCGTGGCGGTCGGCGAGCTCTGGCCGGAAGGGCAGGTGAAGGTCAACGGAGAGATCTGGAACGCGCGTTGCGACGGGAGATGCGAGGCGGGCACTACGATCGTCGTTCGCCGGGTCGAAGGCTTGATGCTCGAGGTGGAGCCGGCCTGAGGTGAAGCGCGTCGCTCACAGGAGGCCTGCTTGTCGTCCTGGCCGTTGTGTCGGGTGCAGGAGCGGCGACCCATGACTGGGCGGCGCGTGCGCCGATGCCCATTCCGAGAACCGAGGTCGCGGCGGCCACCGTCGGCAACGAGATCGTCGTTCTCGGCGGGCTCACCATCGATGGTGGCGCCTCGCGACGCGCCGACGCGTATTCGCCCGCACGAGATACCTGGAGGCGTCTGCCGGACATCCCGATCGGCGTGCATCACTCGATGGCCGTAGGCGCAGGCGGGCGGCTCTACGTCCTGGGCGGGTACACGGCGGCCGGTGGGCTGATGCGTACGGCATTCGTCCTCGAACGCGGTAGGTGGCGCTCGCTTCCTCGTATGCCGTTCCCGCGCGCGGCGGCGGGAGCCGCCGCGGCCGGGCGCAGGATCGTCGTCGCGGGTGGGATCGGCGCAGGCCGCCGGCTCGCCCGGAACGCCCTGTCGTTCGACCTTCGCACGCACCGGTGGTCGGTCATCGCAGGCCCCACGCCGCGAGAGCACCTGGGAGTAACGTCGCTTGCGGGCACGGTCTACGCGGTCGGCGGTCGAACTGCGGGCCTCGACACCAACCTCCTCGACTTCGAGAGCTACAGGCCGGGCGACCGCGCCTGGCGCAAGCTCTCACCCGTCCCAGACCCGCGCGGAGGCACGGGCGCCGCGGCTCTCTCGGGCGTGATCGTCTCTGTCGGCGGCGAGGAGCCTGGGGGTACGATCGCCGAGGTTCTGGCGTACCGAGTTGCAGACCGGCGCTGGGTGGAGCTCGCTGACCTACCGACCCCGCGCCACGGCGTCGGCGTGGCCGCTTTCGGTGGTCGCGTATTCGTCATCGGCGGAGGACCGGAGCCCGGCCTCACCGTCAGCGCGGCCAACGAAGCGCTGGCGATCTCGCGCTAGAGGCGTGATCGGAGATTCACGCGGCCCAGATGACGGCCACGACGCTGAGAGGTCGCCCTCACGCGGCGCGCAATGATGTCACGCCGTGAAGCTCTCACTCACGCTCGCGTACGACGGAACGGGGTTCCGCGGCTGGGCACGGCAGCCTGGCGAAAGAACTGTCGAAGGCGTCGTTCGGGACGCGCTCGACGCCGTGTTTCCCCAGTGGGAGGGGCTCGCGGTAGCGGGTCGCACCGACGCAGGGGTGCATGCGACGGGCCAGGTCGCCAGCGTCGACGTAGAAGGTGGGCCGCCGCTCCAGCGCGCCGACGAGGCGCTCAACGCTGAGCTTCCCGACGACGTGGCTGTCCTCGAAGCTCGAGAAGCCGGGCCGGAGTTCCACGCCCGGTTCTCGGCGCGGTCACGCTCCTATCGCTACAGGGTCCTCGCGCGTCGAACCCCATCGCCGCTAGAGACTCGGCGAGCGCTCTGGTGGCCGCGCGCCACCGATGTCGACGCTCTCGCCGCTGCGGCAGCTCTCGTCACGGGCGCGCACGACTTCCGCGCCTTCACGCCGACGGTGACGCGGCACACGTTCTTCCGGCGTGCCGTAGAGGCGGCGCGATGGGACGTCGACGGCGATCGACTCGACTTCACCATCACCGCCGACGGCTTCCTCCGGCACATGGTGAGGACCCTCGTCGGGACGATGCTGGAGGCAGGCCCCGAGGCTCCCGAATGCATCGAGGCGCTGCTCGATGGTCAGCCGCGCACTGAGGCCGGGCTTACTGCGCCACCGTGGGGGCTCTACCTCGAGCGCGTCGAGTACTAACCATTGCGCAAGATCGGAATCCGCTAACGCGAATTCCGATCGCGCGAGAATCCCTGAAGGCGTCCGCTTCGCGGCCGCTGTTCTGCCTCCATCGAGGTTCCGCGGCGTCGCAGCGTGGCTACGATCGCCGGATGCGCTTCCCCGTCGTCCTCTTCGACCTCGATGGCACGCTGATCGACTCCGGGCCGATCATTCTCTCGTCGATGCAGTACTCGGTGCGAACCGTTCTGGGTCGCGAGATCCCGGCGGAGGAGCTTGGCCTGACCATCGGAGGACAGGGGATCGTCGCGCAGATGCAGGCCATCGACGCGGAGCGCGCGGACGAGCTGGTGGAGGTCTACAAGCAGCACAACGACGGCTTGCACGAGACGCTCGAGGCGTTCGACGATCTTCTCGCCCTGCTCCCCCGACTCAAGGCGGAGGGAAGGAAGCTCGGGATCGTGACGGCAAAGCGGCATCGCACGGTGAGGCTCGCGCTCGAGCGGTTTCCCGCTCTCGAGGACGACTTCGACGTCGTCGTCGCACACGAGGATACGAGCCGACACAAGCCGGACCCCGATCCCGTCCTCTTCGCGATCGAGAAGCTCGGCGGCGCGCCGTCGGACGCCGCGTATGTCGGCGACTCGCCCTTCGACATCCAGCGCGGCGAAGGCCGCAGGCGCGTTCGCGGTCGCCGTCGGCTGGGGAGGGATCCACCCGGACGAGCGGCTGCTCGCGGAGGAGCCGGACGCGTTTGTCCGCTCGCCCGAGGAGCTCCTCGATGTCCTCTAGGACACAGGTGCCCGAGGGGCGCGCCGCCGAGCTCCGCAGGCTGATCGAGCACCATAACTACCGCTATCACGTCCTCGACGATCCGGAGATCGCGGACACAGCCTACGACGCCCTCTTCGACGAGCTGAAGGCCCTCGAAGACAAGCATCCCGAGCTCGTGAGCGCTGACTCGCCGACCCAGCGCGTCGGAGCTCCCCCCGCTGAGGGCTTTCGCAAAGTCGCGCACCTTTCGCCCATGGGGTCGCTCGAAAAGGTGACTACCGCGGAGGCTCTTGCGAAATGGGCGGAGGACGTCCGCAAGCGGCTCGGCACCGACGAGGCCGTCGCGTACGTCATCGAGCCGAAAATCGACGGCTCGGCAGTCTCGCTCGTCTACGAGAGTGGGCTCTACGTTCGCGGAGCGACGCGTGGCGACGGTCTGCGCGGCGAGGATGTCACCGCAAACCTGCGCACGATCGAGGCGATACCGCTGAGGATGCTGGGTCCGAAGAGCGCTGAGGTGCCAGAGCTGCTCGAGGTGCGCGGAGAGATCTACTTTCCGCTCGACGGCTTTCGCCGCTTCAACGAGGCCCAGGTCGAGGCTGGCAAGAAACCTGCGCCCAACGCGCGCAACGCGGCGGCAGGCTCGCTTCGGCAGCTCAACCCGGCCGTGACGGCCGAGCGACCGCTCTCGATCTTCGCGTACGGCATCGGCGTGCTTCGAGGTTCAGGCCCCGCGACACAGTGGGAGGCGCTCGCGTGGTTGCGGGAGCGTGGGTTCCGCACGAATCCGCATGCCGAACGACTGGAGTCGATCGAAGAGGTGGCGGAGCGCTGCGCAGCGTGGGAGACCCGCCGCAACGAGCTCGGCTACGAGATCGACGGGATCGTGATCAAGATCGACTCGTTCGACCAGCAGGAGCGCCTCGGCTCGCTCCACGAGCGTCCGCGCTTCGCTCGTGCCTACAAGTGGGCACCGACGTCCGCGGTCACTCGCCTAACGGCGATTCATGTGCGGGTCGGCCGAACCGGGGTGCTGAACCCACTTGCCGAGCTCGAGCCGGTGCACGTCGGGGGCGTGACCGTCTCGAGTGCGACGCTGCACAACGAGGACGACATCCGGCGCAAGGACATCCGCATCGGAGATCTCGTCATCGTCCAGCGTGCCGGCGACGTCATCCCGCAGGTCGTCGGGCCGGCGGGTGAGCACGAGCCCGGCTCGAAGCCCTGGAGGATGCCGAAGCGCTGCCCGCTCTGCCGTACCGAGATCGTCAAGCCGGCGGGCGAAGTCATGCACCGCTGCCCGAACCGCGCGTGCCCTTCCCGCGGGCTCGAGACCCTCCAGCACTGGGTCGGTTCGGCGATGGACATCGAGAGCGTCGGCGGAAACACGGTCAAGAAGCTCTGGGACGAAGGGCTCGTCCGGTCGCTACCGGACCTGTACCGGCTCTCGGTTGAGCAGCTCGCCTCTCTGGAGGGTTACGCGGAGATCTCGGCGACGCGCGCGTTCGAGTCGATCCAGCGTTCCAAGGAGATGCCCTTCTCGCGCGTTCTCTTCGGCCTCAACATCCCCAAGGTCGGCTGGGTCATCGCGCGGAACCTGGCGGTGCACTTCGGCTCCGTCGACGCGCTCATGGACGCGGGGCCAGAGGGCCTGGAACAGGTCGAGGGCGTCGGTCCCGACCGGGCTGAGCTCATCGCCGAGTGGTTCTCCGACGACGAGAATCGCGCCCTCGTGGCGGAGCTTCGCTCGCTCGGTCTGCAGATGACCACCGGCGAGGCCGAGCGCCCTGCCGAGGGTCCACTCACCGGCAGTCAGTACGTCATCACCGGGACACTCGAGGCGTGGTCGCGCGAACAGGCGAAGGCTGAGCTCGAGGCGCTCGGCGCCAAGGTCACCGAGTCCGTCTCGAAGAAGACGACAGGAGTCGTCGTCGGAGAGTCACCCGGCTCGAAAGCTGCGAAAGCCGTGAGCCTCGGAGTGCCCGTTCTTACCGAGCCGGAGTTCGCCCAGCTGCTACGAACGCGCTAGGACGGTCACGAAGCGATCTTGGGCAGCGCGCGCGGACCAGTACGGGACCGGCGAGCCGTTGTGAATGACGGCGAACACGTAGCGGCGCCGGATGAATCCCACCAGCGAAGACGCAGCGTTGGTCGTTCCCGTCTTGGCGATCACAAGACCTCGTGTCGGTCGGCGGTCGAGGCGCTTCTGCAACGTCCCTGAGATGCCCGCGATCGAGAGCGATGTGACGAAGGCGTCCCTGATCGACGGGTCGCGAGCGCCGGCGCGCAGGATGTCGACGAGCGCGACCGCCGTAAGCCGATCGCGCAACGAGAGGCCGGAGCCGTCCGCGATCCGTACGCCTCCGAGCTCCACGCCGGCATCCGCGAGCGCGGTACGCACGACTCTCCCGCCTGCCGGCGACGTTCCACGGCGGGCCACACTCGCTCCGAGCTCCTTCAGCAGCATCTCGGCGACGAAGTTGTCGCTCTCGCGGTTCATCTGCCGGACGATGGCTACGAGCGGGTCGGAGAGATCGAGTGCCAGCGGAAAGCCGTCACCGGGAGCACGGCCTGCCTGCGGCGACCCGTCGACGGAGACACCGCGCCGTTCGAGCGCAGCGGTGAGCGCGCCTGCCGCCGCTGCCGCCGAGCCGTTCGCTCCGCGGAACTCGACCTCGGCGACGGAGAGAGCCGATAGCGGCCTCGATTCGATGCCCACGTAAGACGGTTTCCAGCCCGGGGCGCCCCGCCGGGTGTCGAAGTGGCGCTCGTCTCCGAGCACGCGGCCGGCAACGCGCCGGATTCCCCAGTCCGCGACGTTTCGCGCGAGGGCATCGATGTCCTCGAGGGCGAGGGTCGGGTCGCCGAACCCGACGAGCACCAGGTCACCGTTCCAGACTTTCCCGTCGAGCTCGCCCGAGGCGACGATCTCGGACCGAAACCGAAACCCGGGTCCGAGGAGCCTCAGAGCCGCGAACGAGACCGCCAGCTTCTCGGCGGATGCGGGCATGAGCGCGAGCGACGAGTTCTCCCGGAAGACGACCTTGCCCGTCTCGATGTCGACGGCCAGAGCGGCGGTCCGCCGAGGATCGATGTCCTGGGCCACGAGTGCCTGCGCGAGAGCTGCCGTGAGCTCGGGGGAGGCGGCTTGCGTCGTCGACGTCGCGCAGACGAGCGCCGCGGCAATCACGGCGGCGACGGCGGTCACCCGGATCCGCAACATGCCGAAAGGGTGTACCGGACCCCGCCGACGGCAGTGGTCCAGGGAGTTAGCGGTACACGGTGATCGTCACGGTGCGGCGACCCCATTTTCGGGCTGCCGCCGTGTTCGGCATCCAGAGATCGATGATGCGACCCTTGATAGCGATCCCGACGTCTGCCGCGAGCCCGGGGCCGTAGCCGGGGACATGTAATCGCGTCCCCAAGGGAATGAGCCTCGGATCGACGGCGACGACTCCCTTGCGCACCGGGACTCCTAGAGCCGTCCTGCCGGGCAGGTAATAGGCGACGGCATCGACTCTCAGCCTGTAGGGAGCGTGGTCGGTCGGCTGGCCGAGCGCGGATCCGCCGCCTGCCGCAACCACTCCACTCAGAATTCCGACGAGAACCGCTCCTCGCCTTCGCATTCCCCTACCCACAAGCGCAGGACCCTAACACAGCCCTCACTTGTGCAATGACACAAATGGCCTCTTTGCAGAGATTTTGGCTCTGTTATCGGTTGCAGGCGTCCGGCAAGGCTGCTAGGGTCTCCGACTTGTGACGGGCCAGACCGCCACCGGCGGCTCTGTTCGGGACCAACGCAGAGCTCGCCTCATGGGCTCGCACACCGGATGGACGCCGATAGCCGTTCTGTTCGCGGCTCTTGCCGCCGGGCTGCTGCTTGCCGTTGGATCGGCTTCGGGACAGTCGGTCCAGGACAAAAGGGCACAGGCGGTGGCCATCATGGCCCAGGTCGAGGGGCTCAATTCGAATCTCGAGCAGACGGTCGAGGCCTGGAACTACGCGAATATCGAGCTCAACCGGATAGACGTCGACCTCGCCTCGAACGCGAAACACCTGGTCGCCGCCCGCAAGAGCCTCGTCGTCGCCCAAGACCGGATCGCCGGGCGGCTGCGCGATCTGTACATCAACGGTGAGAGCGATTCGACGCTCGAGGTGATCCTCGGCTCGAGCAGTCTCGACGACATCATCGCGAGGCTCGACGCGATCGAGCGGGTCTCCAGTCAGGACACGCAGATTCTTCGGACGGTCAAGCGATATCGCAAGGAGGTCGAGACGCGGCGCGCAAATCTTCAGGAGGCGCGTTCGGACCAGACGCGGATCGTTGCGGAAAGGGCGGCGCAGAAGGATTCGATCGAGTCCCAGCTCGCCGAGCAGAACAGACTGCTCGACTCTGTCAAGGACGAAATCGTGCAGATGCGAGCCGAAGAGCAACGTCGCCAGGCTGCGCTTGCTGCGGAGGCGCGTGCTCGCGCGCAGGCGGCAGAGCTCGCCACTCAGGTCCAGCAGGAGGTCCAGCAGGACCTTACGCAGGCGACGTACGACACAGCAGTCGTGGAGCCAGCGTACGACCCGAACCTACCCGCTGCTCGTTACGGCCACGTCGTCGGGATCGCGCTCCAGTACCTCGGGATTCCCTACGTCTGGGGCGGCTCGAGCCCGTCCACCGGGTTCGACTGCTCCGGTTTCACGAGCTATGTCTTTGCTCAGGTCGGGGTCTCGCTACCCCATCACGCCGCGTCGCAATACAGCTACGGCACGCCGGTTTCGTACGACCAGCTGGCCGCCCGGCGACCTCGTCTTCTTCAGCGGCCTCGGGCATGTCGGGCTCTACATCGGCGGCGGCCAGTTCGTCCACGCGCCACACACAGGCGATGTAGTCAGGATCTCGAGTCTCGCCGAGCACGGGTCGTACGTCGGCGCTCGCAGGCTCTAACCGGCTGGTTCCCCGGTGTCGCCCGTCTCGGCGCCGACGTGTGGCTCCGCATAGAGCGCCTCGAGCTCAGACTGGAAGTGGTCGATTACCGCTCGGCGCCGGAGCTTGAGTGTCGGGGTGATCTCGCCATCCGCCATCGTGAAGTCTCGCGGGAGAATCGCGAATCGCTTCACCTGCTCGAAGCGAGATCGCTCGCGGTTCGTCTCGTCGACGACGCCTTGGAGTAGCTCGTGGACGCGTTCCTCGCCTGCGAGTGTGGTCACGTCGCCGCCGATTCCCTCCGCCGCGGCCCACCGGCCGATCTCGTCAGGATCGAGGGTGATCAACGCGGCGACGTAGGGCTTCTTATCGCCGACGACGAGAGCCTGGGAGACGTACTTCGACATCTTGAGGTCGTTCTCGATGTTCTGGGGGGCAACGTTCTTGCCCCCTGCGGTCACAAGGATGTCCTTCTTTCGATCCGTGATCCGCAGGAAGCCGTCGTCGTCGAGCTCGCCGATGTCGCCGGTTCGCAACCAGCCGTCAGGTGCCAGGACGGCAGCCGAGGCCTCCTCGTCTTTGAAGTAGCCCTGGAAGACGGTCTCGCTGCGCACGAGGATCTCGCCGTCCTCCGCAATCGCGATCTCGAACCCCGGAAGCGGGCGCCCGACCGTCCCGAAGCGATAGACGTCGGGGCGGTTGGTGCTGCACGCGGTGGTGCACTCGGTGAGCCCGTAGCCCTCGACGATGCGGACTCCGATCGCGTCGAAGAACTGGGCGATCTCCTTCGCCAATGGCGCACCACCGGAGATCGGGATCCGCAGGCGCCCACCGAGTCGGGTGCGCACCTTGCTGAAGACGAGCCGATCAGCGATGCGATGCCGGGCCTTCAGGCCAGCCGGCAACGGCTTCCCTTCGCCTTCGAGTCGGCTCACTTCGCGCCCGATCGGAAGTGCCCAGTCGATGAGTCGTCGTTTGATGCCCGTCGCGTCGTCGAAGCGCGCCTGGGCGGCCGTGTGCACCTTCTCGTACACACGTGGGACGCTCGGTAGGACCGTCGGGCGCACCTGCGGCAGCGCCTCGCCCACTCGAAGCGGGTCGGGGAGTAGAGCAATCGGGAAGCCGACGTATGCGCCTGTCAGCAGCATCAGCCGCCCGAAGTTGTGCGCCAGCGGCAGGTACAAGAGCATGAGGTCGTCTGCGCGGTAGTAGCTGTCCATCTCGTCGACGACGCTCGTCATCGCGTAGTAGTTGCGGTGGCTCAGCATGCAGCCCTTCGGTGGCCCTGTCGTGCCCGAGGTGTAGATGATCGTGAAGAGGTCGTCCTCCGAGATCGCAGCCGATGCGTCGTCGAGCGCAGTCGGATTCGCCGCCGCGAAGTCGCGCCCGTGCGCGGCCAGTCCGTCGAGGTCGTGGTACGTGAGCACATGCTCGAGCGGAGACGACTCGAGCGAGGCAGCCTCCACCTTGGCTAGTTGCTCGGCGTCCTCGCAGACGACCCCTACGGCCTCGGAGTGCGTAAGCAGGTAGCCGACGTCGGACCCGGAGCTGGATGCGTACACCGGCACACCAATGGCGCCCATCTGTGCGAGCGCAAAGTCGATGAGCGCCCACTCGAGCGTGGTTCGCGCGAGGATGGCGAACTTGTCTCCCTTGCGCACGCCACGCGCCAGGAACCCGTTTGCGTACGCGCGTACCCGCTCGTCTGCGTCCTGCCACGACACCTCGCGCCAGCCCGTCTCGTCCTCGACTAGGTAGGCGGGACCGGAACGCCCTGCGGTGACCGCGTCACGCCAGAGTCGGGCGATCGTGCGGCGCGCGTCCGAAGGGCGAGCCTCGCGTTCGGCGGAAGCCGTCTCGGTCACACGTCCAGCTTAATGCGGGTGGCGCTTAGTGGGAGGGATTCAGTCACGGAAGACGAATCTGGCTGGTCCCTCTACAGTTTCTGGACATGCGCACATCCTGGAATGGATCTCTCAGCTTCGGGCTCGTCTCGATCCCCGTCGGCCTCGCCCCGGCGACCAAGCCGGCTGCTCGCCAGTCGGACGTCTCGTTCCGGCTTCTCCACCGCGAGTGCTCGACCCCCATCAAGCAGAAGCGCTGGTGCCCGACGCACGACCGCGAGGTCTCGCAGGACGAGATCGTTCGCGGGTTCGAGGTAACAAAGGGGCAGTTCTTGATCGTCGAGGACGCCGATCTCGAGGCGATCGAGCGCTCGGACGACTCACGGTCGATCGAGATTACGCGCTTCGTACCGGAGAACGAGGTCGACCCGATCTACTTCGACCGCACGTACTTCCTCGTTCCCGACTCGGGCACGGCCCAACGCCGCCCTTACGTCTTGCTGCTCGAGGCGATGCGGCAGACCGGGACGGCCGCTCTCGGCCGCTTCGTCCGCGCAGGGCGCGAGAGTCTCTGCCTCGTTCGCACCAGGGGCGACGCGCTCGCGCTCGAAACGCTCTTCCTTGCCGAGGACGTGCACTCGCAGGCCGAGATCTCGGAGGCGGTCGAAGGCACCGAAGTCAAGAAGTCCGAGCTCGAACTCGCCCGGCAGGTGATCGAGAGCCTCGCCGGTGAGTTCGAGCCGTCCGAGCTTGCGAGCGAGTACAGGCGCGACCTCCGCGCCCTCCTCGAAGCCAAGATGCGCGGCGAGGAGCTTGCGATCCCGGAGCCCGTCACCGTGGCGCCGGTCATCGACCTGATGGAGGCGCTCAAAGCGAGCGTCGCCGCGGCCAAGAAGGGGTCAGACGCCGAGAAGCCCGCCCGAGCAAAGAGCAAGGCGCGGAGCAAAGCGAGCTAGGAAGGGTCCGTCAGGACGGCGGTGCCGAGGCACCTGCCCCGACGGCTTCGAGCTGCGCCTGGAAGAGCGTCTTGTCGATCTTGCCTTGGTAGATCGGCACGCCTTCCTCGACACAGATGCGGATGACCTCGTCGCGGTCCATCCCCGTCTCCTTGGCGAGCTCTTCAGGCGTCAGGTGGTTGGGCATCTGTTCCTCCTTCGGGCAACAAAAAAGCCCGCCGGCGCGGATAGCGCAGTCGGGCTCGGGTCAATCTCTTCTCGGGCGGCTCAACCGTCCCGCCTCTCGAGAGCTTCCGTCACGACCTGAGCATACTGCGGGTGCGGTCGGCTACGCAATGGTTGTTTGGCGTGCGCGACAGACCCGATGCTCCGTGGCCCGTCCGCCCGGCTCCCCTTTTGCCGAGCCGGTACCCTTTCCGCGCTCGGGGTGTGGCGCAGCCTGGTAGCGCGCTCCGTTCGGGTCGGAGAGGCCCCCAGTTCAAATCTGGGCACCCCGATGGGGCGGGGGGAAACGATGTTTCCCCCGCCGGCCCCCCTTCCCTTGCTCCCGGTATCGAGTCAAGTTGCACGAGGCCTGCGGGCGAGTGAATCGCCCTCCGGCCTTCGAGCGCGGCGACAACTCTGATCTGTTCTTGCCTCGGCGCCTATCCTCAAGATGTGCTCAGAGCCGTCCTGTTCGACGTCGACTTCACCCTGTTTCGGCCCGGGCCCGAGCTCGGGCCTGAGGGCTACCGGCGCGTGGGGGAGAGGCACGGCTCTCGCTCTCGAGCCCGATCTCTACGGTGCTGCGCGCGCCGCGGCGATCGAGGAGCTGCAGCGCAACCACGAGCTCGTGCACGACGAGGAGATCTGGATCGCGTTCACGGAGCAGATCGTCCTCGGAATGGGAGGCGATCCGGATGGGGCTCGCGCGTGCGCGACGGACATGGTGCGCGAATGGGAGCGGCACGAGAATTTCTCGCTCTACGAGGATGCGCTGCCTGTGCTCGACGAGCTCCGGCGACACGACCTCAAGATCGGGCTGATCTCGAACGGCCAGCGTGACCTCGACGAGTTCGCGACGCATCATGCTCTCCGGGTCGACGCGATCGTCGGCTCGAAAGCGCACGGACGCGTGAAGCCGCACGCATCGATCTTCATCGCGGCGCTCCGCGCACTCGACGTCGCCTCCGACGAGGTCGCGATGGTCGGGGACTCGTACGAGGACGACATCGAGGGTGCGCGTGCGTTGGGGATCAGGGCGATCCTCCTCGATCGGGACGGCTTGCGACCGGACGCGGAGGATCGGATCGACACGCTCCTTGCTCTACCGGCGCTGCTCGGCCTTACGCCGGGCGCGCCAGTGTCAGAAACCTAGATCCTGGCGCCAGTTCTCGGTGTGCGCACCGAGCGCGACGGGAATGGGCTCGTCGGTGGAGCCGAACACGGACGCCGCCTCCTCGCGCGTCGAGACGGGGCCGACGCAGACGTCCTCGTCATCGAAGTGCTCGAGCCAGTAGGCGAGTGAGCCCTTCCCGAAGATTGTCGCGAGCTCGGCTGCGAGCGAGTCCTGATCCTCGCTGTACTGACGGCCGGCGAGCTCGGGTCGGTCGATGAGCTCGCACAGCCGTCTGAAGAACTTCGGCTCGAGCGCCCCGACGGTGAGGAAGCGACCGTCGGAGGTGGCGTAGATCCGGTAGCAGGCGAGACCGCCTGTGAGCATCCTCGGCACGGGCTCGCCGCGGAGCCGGTGCGCCACGAGGTCATGCGAACGATGGGTCATCGAGATGACGATTCGAGCGCCGCTGCCGGTTCGTTCCCGCTGGAACAACGCTGCGAGGATCTCCGTGACGGCGCCCAGTGCTCCGGCGGCGAGGTCGGCCACCTGCACTGGCGGCAGCTCCGAGCTCGTGTCCTCGAGAACACCCGCCCAGCCGAGGTAGTTCACATCGTGGCCCGCGCGCGAGCGATGCGCCTCGTCGAGTCCGAACCCGGTGATCGAGCAGTAGACGACCGCGTCCGTGAGATCGCCGGGGCCGATTCCCAGACGCTCGGCCACTCCTGGCCGGAAGCCCTCGAGCACGATGTCCGCCCGGTCGCACAGCGCTCGCGCGAATGCCGCGTCTGCCTTCAAGTCGCACACGACGGACTCGGTGCCGGCCCGGAGCGCGGTGTCCCACGCGGTCGCCGTCGGCCGCAATGGGTCGCCTTCGGGCGGCTCGACGCGAACCACGCGCGCTCCGAGGCCGAGGAGCTCCCGGCTCGCATAGGCGCCCGGCAGATAACGCGTGAAGTCGACGACCAGGATGCCCGCGAGCGGTTGCACGCGGGCGGAGCGTACCTCTATCCTCGGCGGCGTTGACTGACCGTTCAATCGCCCAGGAAGAGCGTAGGAAGCAGATTCTCGACGCCGCGGTGCGGGTCTTCGCGCGGCGCGGCTATCACGGCTCCCGCGTCGGCGACATCGCCGAGGAGGCAGGCGTCGCTCATGGGCTCCTGTACCACTACTTCGCCTCGAAGGAAGAGGTGCTCCAGACAGTCTTCCGGGAGAACTGGGGCGAGCTCATCGAGCGCTTCCGTGCCGTCGAAGCAGCGGACGAGCCTGCCCACGAGAAGCTCGAGGGCATCGCCAAGATTCTCCTTCGTACCTGGCGCAACGACCCCGATCTCGTGACCGTGATGGTCCGCGAGGTCGCCCGTAGCCAGCAGCTCCAGGGTCAGGTCGAGGAGATCCGCGAGGCGTTCGCGATCGTCCAGCGTGTGATCGAGGGCGGGCAGGCAGCCGGCGTGTTCCGCCCGGATCTCGATGCGCGGCTTGCGAGCTGGGTCGTGTACGGCGGGCTCGAGGAGGTGCTCACCGGCTGGGTGCTGGGCCAGCTGCCCGACGGGGAAGAGGAGGTCGCCCGGGCAGAACGGACGGCGATCGATCTGGCCCTCGGAGGTCTCGCGCGCTTAGTCTTCGTCCGCGTGGACGTCTTCAACCTCCACGGTGACGAGTGGGATCGTGTCGAGGAGCGCCCAGGGTGGCGCAGCAAGGACGCATGGGTCGGCGCTCGCCTCGGCGCGGAGCTTCTCGGCGGGAGCATGTACGAGCTCGAGCCGGGGGACCGGCTCTGGCCGTATCACACGCACCACGCCAACGAAGAGTGGCTTCTCGTCGTGCGCGGGCAGCCGACGCTTCGAACGGCAGACGGCGAGCAGGAGCTGGCAGAGGGCGACGTCGTCTGTTTCCGGCGCGGGAGTGACGGTGCCCACCAGGTGAGCAACCGCACCGACTCGCCGATCCGCGTCCTGATGTTGTCGACGCTCATCGCCCCCGACATCGTCGAGTATCTGGACAGCGGCAAGGTCGGCGCCCGGAGCGTGAAGGGCGAGCGGATCCTGCTCAGCCGTCCCGGTCCCATGCTCGAGTACTGGGACGGAGAGGACTAACCGCGACGCCGCCAGTTGATCGCCCGAAGGGCGGAGGGAATTGTCTGCTGATCGGACCACCGTGCGGATCGGAAGCGTCCTCTCGATCTGGATCAGGAGACCCCGAATGCGCTAGCGAAATGCGCTCTGGCCGGTCAGCGCTTCGCCGACGACGAGCGTGTGCACCTCGTGGGTTCCCTCGTACGTCAGCACCGATTCGAGGTTGTTCACATGCCGGATGACCGGGTACTCGAGCGTGACGCCGTTGGCGCCCAGGATCGTCCGCGCGCTCCGCGCCACGTCGAGCGCGCCGCGAACGTTCCCCATCTTCCCGAGGCTCACGTGCTCCGGGCGAAGAGTCCCCGCGTCCTTCATGCGGCCGAGGTGCAGGGCAACCAGCGTCGCTCGATTTATCTCTAGCGCCATCTCGGCGAGCTTCGCCTGCGTGAGCTGATACGCGGAGATCGGCTTGCCGAACACGATCCGCTCCTTCGCATAGTCGAGCGCACATTCGAAGCAGGCGCGCGCCGCGCCTATCGAGCCGAAGACGATCCCGAACCGCGCCTCGTTCAGGCAGGAGAGCGGCCCCCGGAGCGTGCTCGAGCCTGGGAGCAAATTGTCGTCTGGTACGCGAACGTCCTGGAGGACGAGCTCCGAGGTCACGGATGCGCGGAGCGAGAGCTTCTTGTGGATCTCGGGCGCGGAGAAACCCGGCATGGCCTGTTCCACGATGAAGCCGCGGATCGAGTCATCGTCGGCGCGTGCCCACACGATCGCGATGTCGGCGATCGTGCCGTTGGTGATCCACATCTTGGCGCCGTTCAGGACCCAATCCGACCCGTCGCGGCGCGCGTGAGTGCGCATCGCGCCCGGGTCGGAGCCGGCGTCCGGTTCCGTCAGCCCGAAGCAGCCGATGACCTCGCCCGCGTGCATTGCAGGAAGCCAGCGCTCCTTCTGCTCCTCGGAGCCCCAGCGCCAGATCGCGTACATCGCGAGCGAGCCTTGCACCGATACGGCGCTGCGCACGCCTGCGTCGCCGGCCTCGAGCTCGAGGCACGTCAACCCGTAAGCGACCGCGCTAGCGCCGGGAAGGCCGTACCCGTGCAGGTGCATGCCGTAAAGCCCGAGCTTCGCGAGCTCCGCCATCAGCTCACGTGGGAGGATCCCCTGCTCGAACCAATCACCGATCTCCGGGAGCACGTTGTCGCGCACGAATTGGCGGACGGTGTCTCTGATCGCCCGCTCCTCATCGTCGAGGAGGGCGTCGATCGCGAGGAGATCGAGCGGATCGAGAGCCGGGAGCTCGGTCGTCGTCGCCATCCGTCACATCCTACGGAGAACGCTTCCGCGCGCTTGACCAGGCAGCGCGTCACGCCGTAAACTTCTGGTTGACTGACTAGTCAATCGACCAGGAGCGAAAGTCATGACAGTGATAGAGACCGATGTCGCCGGTGGTGTCTCGTTCGCATTGACACCAGAGCAGCGGGAGTTGCGCTCGCTCGCCCGCGAATTCGCCGAGAAGGAGATTCGGCCGAAGGCCGCCGAGTACGACGAGCACTCGACGCATCCCGCCGACGTGATCGCCAAAGCGCATGACGTCGGCCTCATGAACCTCCACATCCCCGAGTCCCTTGGCGGCATCGCCTTGCCTGCTTTCGACGGCATGCTCGTCGGCGAGGAGCTGAACTGGGGGTGCTCGGGGATCGGCACGTCGATCGGCGCCAACGGCCTTGGTGCGGCTCCCGTGATCATCGCCGGGACGGACTCGCAGAAGGAGCAATGGCTGCCGCCTCTGCTCGAGGAACCCATCATCTGTTCCTTCGGTCTTACTGAGCCGGACGCGGGTTCGGATGTCGCGCGCATGAAGTCGACAGCCGAGCGGAAGGGTGACGAGTACGTCCTGAACGGATCGAAGACATTCATCACGAACGCCGGTTACGCCACCTGGACCGTCGTCTTCGCGAAGACCGATCCGGGCCAGGGCCACCGGGGCATCTCGGCTTTCGTCGTCCCGATGGACACCCCGGGCGTCCAGATCGAGAAGCATCTCGACAAGATGGGCCAGCGCGCGACGGATACGTCGGCATTCGGCCTCACCGATGTGGTGATTCCCGCGGCGAACCGGCTCGGCGAGGAGGGAGAGGGCTTCAAGATCGCCATGAAGACACTCGACTTCACGCGGCCGGGCACCGCTGCAGGCGCCGTCGGGGTCGCACAGGCCGCCTTCGAGCACGCCGTTGCGTACGCCAAGGAACGCGTGACGTTCGACGTCCCGATTGCGATGCACCAGGGCGTCAACTTCATGATCGCCGACATGGCGACAGAGATCGAGGCGGCGAGGTTGCTCGTCTGGCAGTCCGCATGGCTCCACGACCAGGGCAAGCGGGCGACATTGCAATCGTCGTTCGCGAAGCGGTTTGCCGCGGACACCGCGATGAAGGTGACGACAGACGCTGTGCAGGTCTTCGGCGGCTACGGCTACATCAAGGAGTATCCGGTCGAGAAGCTGATGCGCGACGCGAAGCTCTTTCAGATCTATGAGGGAACGTCACAGATTCAGCGGCTCGTCATCGCCAAGGAGATCTTCCTGCCGCGCGACGACTGAATGTTCGCTCGGCGTTAGGGTTTCGCCGTGGCCATCGAGATCGATTTGTCGGGACGTGTCGCCCTCGTCACCGGTGGCTCGAGAGGATTGGGGAGAGCGGATGCTCTGACGTTGGCGCGGGCCGGGGCGGACGTCGCGATCGCAGACATTCTCGTCGAGTCGGAGCTCTCCGAGGAGACGGACAGCTGGGGGGCGCTCGCGACGGCTGCGCGAGCGCAGGGAATGGTTCACACCGAGGAGACCGTCGAGGAGATCCGCGCTCTCGGGCGCCGCTCGCTTGCGGTTCGCTGCGACGTGACGGATCGCGAGCAGGTCGCGACGGCTGTGGCACGGACCATCCAGGAGCTCGGCTCGGTCGACATTCTCGTCAACAACGCCGGCACGCTCGATCACGTCGGTCAGTTCCATGACCAGAGCCCCGAGCTCTGGGAGCGCGACCTTCGGGTGAATCTCACGGGAGGGTTCAACTGCGCGCAGGCCGTCTGGCCACACATGAAGGAGCGAGGCTGGGGTCGGATCGTGAACATGGCCTCGGTCGCGGGCACCCTCGGTGGCTTCGGGCAAGCGAGCTACTCGACGACGAAATCCGGGATCCTGGGCTTGACCAAGACGCTAGCCATGGAAGGCGGGCGCCACGGGATCACGTGCAACGCCATCGTCCCTGGGATCATCGGAACGGAGGCCTTCCACATGGCGAGCGCGGCGATGAACGAGCGGATCGCGGCCAGGACGGTCTTCAAGCGCCCCGGCGAGCCGCAGGACATCGCGAACGCGATCGCGTTCCTCTGCTCCGATCTCGCCGGATACATCACGGGAGTCGGGCTCTACGTATCCGGCGGGATCGAGCTCTTCGTCTTCTGAGCTCGGGGGCCCCCTGCTGGGGCACCCCAACCCACCACCCACTGTCGATTCTAGTCTGGAAAGACGTATGGGTGTTGACCGAATCGTCAACGATTCTGCGACTTCTCGCCCCCACTGATCTGATGACCGACGCGCGCCGAATGCTCGCAGGCGGACTGTAAAATTCCCGATCCCGTGCGGGCTGAATCACCCATCGTCTCCTCGACGAGCCACCGGCGAAGCCGCAGCCGATCGGCCGTGGTCCTGGTCGGCCTCGGCATCACGGGAGCCGCTGCACTCGCCGTCCTGATCGGTCTTGCATACGCCGGCTCGCGTCAGGAGCTGGCGGAGGGGACGCGCGTCGCAGGGGTCGACGTCGGCGGGCTGTCGCGGCAGGCAGCGGTAGCAAAGCTCGATGCGCGCTTCGAGCAGGTCTCGGCAGATCCTGTGGCCTTCGCGGCGGGGGACGAGAAGTTCACCTTTGCTGCCAACCAGCTCGCGGTGGAGCCCGACTGGGGCGGCGCGGTAGCAGCCGCCGGTCGCGCGGGCGACGGGTTCGGGCCAATTCGGGGATTTCGTCGCTTGCGCACGCGATTTTTCGGAGCGGAGGTGCTCCCTCGACTCGCCGTCTCGAATGCGGCGCTCGAGTTTGCGCTCGATCGGATGGCGACCCAAATCGACCGCGAGCCCCGAAGCGCGGCTCTCGTTCGTCGTGGACTGCGCATCGAGACGGTTCCCGAGCGCGCCGGTAGCCGGCTCGAGCGCGAGGCGGCCGCCGAAGTCGTCGTGCGGGCGCTCGGACTGCTCGACAGGTCGGGGATCCCTGTAGTGCTCCCGGTTATCGCTGCGTCCCCGAAGGTGACCGCGGGGATGCTCGTACCGGCTGCCAGCCGTGCTCGTCTCGCCATCTCGCGCGCGGTGTTCCTCAAGGGCGCCGGTCGAAGTTGGCGTCTTCCGCGCTCACGGGTGGCCGGACTGCTCGACCTCCCGAGCGACGGTGGGACGAGGATTGGCTTCGCAGGAGCAGCGGCCGACGCGTACTTCCGCAGCCTGTCGAATCGCGTCGGAACACCACCGAGGGATGCTGGCTTTGCAGTCTCGGGCGAGAGCGTCCAGGTCCTCCCGGCCCGGGATGGTGTCGAGCTCGACGTTCCGGCGACCGCGCGTGCGCTGCTACGCGCAGCAACGAGACCGTCGAATCGGGTCGCCCAGGTCGAGCTCGTTCGCGCGAAGCCCGTCGTCACGACTCGCGAGGCATTGGCGATGGGGATCGACCGCAGGATGTCCTCGTACAAGACGTACTACTCGGGAACGGCCGATCGCATCACAAACCTTCAGCTCGGCGTCCGAGAGCTCGACGGCACGCTCGTTCCGCCGGACGGCACCTTCTCGCTCAATGAGGCGATCGGGGAGCGGACCGTCGAGCGTGGCTTCCGGCCTGCACCGGTGATCATCGGTACCGAGTTCGCCGAGGAGGTCGGCGGGGGCACGTCGCAGGTAGCGACGACGGCGTTCAACGCTGCGTGGGAGGCAGGGCTACGGATAACCGAGCGCAATCCCCACTCCCTCTACATCAGTCGCTACCAGCTCGGCCGGGATGCAACCGTCTACTGGCCGTCCCTCGACCTCAAGTTCGTGAACGACACGAGTGACTGGGTCCTCGTCAAGGGGTTCTCGGAAAGCGACGGCATCAGCATCGCGATCTACGGAGGCGAGAGCCGTCGCGTCGAGAGCTCCGCCGGGACGCTCGAGGTCACCGGAAAGGCACCAGTCGAGCGCGTGAAGGACCCCAAGCTTGCTAAGGGCAAGTCGCTCGTCGAAGCGGAGGGATCTGCGCCGAGCCGGACTTCCGTGACACGGACCGTGTACGGCGCTGACGGCAAGGAGATTCGGAGCGAGACCTGGACGACGTCGTACAAGGGCGAGACGAGGATCGTTCGCGTTGGCACCAAGGTCCCGGCGCCAAAGACCAAGCCTCCCGCGGGAGAGACGACGAAGCCTCCGGCCCAGCCTGGCGCTACGGCGCCTCCGCCTCAGCCTTAGCCACGGCTTCCAGGAGCCCAGCGGGTACACGTGTCGGGCGGTTCGTCGCCCGATCCACGGTTGCATGCGACGTGTGCCCGTCGGCCACGAGCTCGTCGCCGCGCTCGATTCGGTACTCGTACCTGAACCGTGCCCCGCGCACGTCCGTGCACCGGGCCCAGATCCTGAGCGTCTCGTCGAAGTAGGCGGCTCGGTGGTAGCGGACGTAGACCTCGGTCGTCAGCGCTTCCACCCCTCCGTCGCGGATCCCCTGGTAGCCGCCTGCGTGAGCCGCGAGATATGCCACGCGGGCAACCTCTAGCCAGACGACGAACGAGGCGTGGTGGGCGATGCCTTGCGCGTCTGTCTCGGCGAACCGGATCCGCACCTCGGTGAAGAACGAAAAGCCTTCCACGGGCCCAACCCTAAGTGCTTCTCGCCGTAAATACGGTCGTGATTCGCCGGCGAGAACCGAGCAGGCCTAGGACGCAGGGAGCGCCAATATTCTTGAATATTGGCGCGACTGAGGACGACGGCATGCGAAGCGTTCGCAGCCGCGCGAAGTGCGGGCGTATTGACGGCGGGGAGCACTAAGATCGCCGCGTGTCCGCCGCCGCCCTAGCCGCCCTCATCCGGGAGCGGCAGCCTTGCGTGGTGCTGACCGGCGCCGGGATCAGCACCGAGAGCGGAATTCCGGATTTCCGCTCTGCAAGTGGGATCTGGGCCGATATCGATCCGTTCGAAGTTGCGTCCGTACAGGCATTCCGGCGTGACCCCTTGCGCGTGTGGGCCTTCTATCGCGAGCGGATCCACATGCTCCGCGATGCCGAGCCGAACGCGGCCCACGACGCGCTTGCCGAGCTGGAGCGACGGGGCTTCGTGCGGGCGGTCGTCACGCAGAACATCGACATCCTGCATACACGCGCCGGGAGCAGTGACGTGATCGAGGTGCATGGCTCGATCCGCTCGGCCGTCTGCCTGCGGTGCCTTTGGGTCGAGGGAGTCGACGGCGTGCTCGCCCAGCTCGAGAGACGCGAGGCACCGCTCTGCGTTCAGTGCAGCGAGATTCTGAAGCCGGGTGTGACGCTCTTCGGCGAGCTCCTGCCGGCAGACGCGATGGAGAAGGCGACCGACCTCGCTCGCGCAGCCGAGCTGGTGCTGGTCGTCGGCTCGTCGCTCGAGGTTTGGCCGGTTGCCGGGCTGCCGCTCGAGGCGCGCGCGTTCGCGATCGTCAACCGCGGCCGAACCGCGCTCGACGACCGAGCGCTGCTCAAGATCGACGCGGCTGCCGGCGAGACCCTCGCCGCCGTGGTCGAGGCGTTGTAACCGACAAGTTCGCGCTCCAACGCTGCGGATGCTATGACTAGCGGCATGCCCGAGACGACCTCGACGCGATCGGCTGCTGCGAGCAGCGCCAAGCTCGGCGAGAAGGACCTCATGACCCGTCTCGCCGACGCCGGTGAGGAGGCGCTCCAGAGGCTTGCGGAGCTCCCCGGTGGGCAGCGTGCGCTGAGTGCGGTCAACGAGCTGCGCACTCGAGTCGACGACCTCACGAAGAAGGTACGCGGAATCGACGCGCTCGAGGCGAGGGTCGCGAAGCTCGAGAAGGAGATCGCGGCACTGAAGAGGACGAAAGCTCCGGCGCGCAGTTCGACGCCGCGCAAGCCCGCCGCATAAGGGCGAGTCATATCTGGCCCCTACGACGTCGGAGCGGGCACGCGTAGCCGTAGCGCGTGCGGTACGACCTCGAAGCGTGCCGGCGTCGTCCCCGGTTGCTCGCCGTCGAGCTGGATGGGAAGCGGTTCGTCGGCATCGACCGTGATCACTCGTCCGCGCAAGATCTCGAGGCGCGGATGGGGGAGATGCTTCCCGCGATACGTCTTCGGGAGCACGAACAGCAGGTCACGCTTCGTCACGTCCCCGATCAGGAGCACGTCGAACTGCCCGTCGTCGGGCGACGCGTCGGGGCACATCATCATCCCGCCGCCCAGGTAGCGGCCGTTGGCGACGACGACGTCGATCATCTTGCCGCCTCTGATCTCGTCGTCGACCGACAGCCGGATCTCGCCGGTCTGCCAGCGCGCGAACACGGCGAGCGTTGCCCAGTAGTACGAGATCTTCCCGCCGAGGGCCTTCGAAGCCTCGTTCGCACGCTGCGCGATTGCGCCGCTGATGCCCGCACTCGCCACGTTCGCGAAGTACGCGCGGGCGTCCGCGCCAGCCCAGGTGCGATAGGAGACGAGGCCGAGGTCGATCTCGCGGACAGCGCCGTTCAACGCGATGGCGACTGCGGCATCCGGATCGCGCGGAATGTCGTACGTGCGAACGAAGTCCCATCCTGTTCCGCGCGGGATCACGGCCAGCTCGACGTCTTCCGCCTCGGCGATGCCGTTCACGACCTCGTTCACCGAGCCGTCACCGCCGACGACGACGAGGAGCTCCGCTCCTCCGCGTACGGCGTCTGCCGCTAGCGCGACGAGCTGTCCCGGCTCCTCGGAGATGAAGGCGTCACCTGCGAGGCCGAGCGCGGCCGCCCGGTGCGCGATCTCGGGCCAACGCTTCCCCGTCGAGCCTCCGGCGGAAGCAGGGTTGACGAGGAAGACGGTGCGGCCGGTGCTAATGACCGTTCTGTCCGGCGGTTGCCGTGTCGAGTGCGATTCGCGTCATGCGGTCCACGGCTGTACGCAGCTCGTCGTCGGAGATCCGAACGAACTCGCCCTCGACGACGATGTCGCTCACCGTGAGCAGGCAGCCGCCATGTACGCCCCGCAACGCGGACAGCGTGAACAGTGCGGCAGCCTCCATCTCGACCGCGAGAATCCCGCGCTTGGACCAGCGCTCGTACTGGCCCTCGTCGGGGTTGTAGAAAAGGTCGCTGGACACGATCGGCCCCACGCGGAGTGCCTGGTCACTGTGCTTGGCGACATGCACGGCCTCGTGAACCAGCTCCCAGCTCGCGGTTGGGCAGTGCGGCTCGCCACCCACGAGGTGCGTCGCCGTGGCGTCGGCAGGTACGGCCGAGATCGCAACGATGAGATCGCCGAGCGCGTGATCGGGCTGAAGCCCGCCGCACGTCCCGACACGCAGGAGTCGCTTCACGCCGAGCTGGATGAGCTCCTCGAAGACGATCGTCGCGCTGGGGCACCCCATTCCGGTTCCCTGTACCGAAACCCGCTTGCCTTCCCAGTTGCCTGTGAACCCGAGGAGCCCGCGCTCGGCGTTGACCTGCTCGACGTCCGTCAGGAAGGTCTCGGCGATGTGCTTCGCACGCAGCGGGTCGCCGGGGAGAAGGCAGGCCTCCGCGTAGTCGCCGGGATCTGCTCGCAGGTGGATCGGCACAGGCGGAACCCTACGGATTCCGATGCCGGCTGGAGGTACGGAACCGTCTCTAGAGTGTCCTGGGTTTGTCCGAGAAGCTCATCGCTCCGAAGCGGGACCAGATCCTTCGATTCTGCGCGCAGGATCCTGTCGAGCGGGTATTCCTCGAGGACGTCGCGAGACGAGGGCTCGGCCGTTTCGTCGCGCGAGCCGAAGGTCGCGAACTGCTCGCTCTCTGCCACATGGGCGTCAACGTCGTTCCGTCGGGTGACGGGTGCGGTGCATTCGCGCGTGACGTGGCGCGCGCGGCGCCTCGAATGCTGATCGGCGAAGCGCGTGCGGTCTCGGAGCTGTGGGACGAGGCGCAGCTGCGCCTCCCGCATCCGCGGGAGGACCGTCCGGGACAGCCGGTCTTCGTCATCCACGATGCCCCGGCACCGGGGGAAACCGGGCTGCGTGCCGCGCGGCTCGAGGATCTCGAGGTCCTCATGCCGGCGTGCTCGGTGGCGCACGAGCAGGAGCTGGGGATCGATCCGATGGACCGCGACCCGGATGGCTTCCGCTGGCGTACTCGCAGCCAGATCGAGGAAGGCCGGTCATGGCTGTGGCTGGAGAACGGCGTCATCCTGTTCAAGGCCGAGGCCTCTGCCTGGACGCCTCAGGCAGTGCAGCTTCAACAGGTGTGGGTCGATCCAGAAGCCCGGCGTCAAGGAAACGGCGCACGCGGCCTCGCGGATTTGTGCCGCTTGCTCCTCGAGCGCGTGCCGACAGTGTGCCTCTTCGTGCGCGCCGATAACGAGCCGGCGATCCGCCTCTACGAGAGGGCCGGCATGGAGCACGTGCTCGACTATCGCTCGGTGCTTCTGTGATCGAACGGTGAAAGAGCTCTTCATTGCGCGCCACGCGCTGGCCGGCTCGAACGAGAGAGGGCTCGCGTCGTATGCCGCGCCCGGGGAGGGTCTCACCCAAGAGGGAGTCGAGCAGGCGCGAGGGCTCGGACGGTTACTCGCACACGAGGACATCGCGTTGGGCGTCGCGACGGAGCTTCGGCGGACGCAGGAGACGCTCGAGCTCGCTCTCGCCGGACGAGAGGTGCCGAGGATCGTCGTTCCCGAGCTGAACGAGATCCACTTCGGGAGCTTTGACGCCGGCCTTCTCTCCGCGTACCGCAAGTGGGCGGGCTCGGAGACGCCGACGGCCTCCGCTCCCGGCGGGGGTGAGAGCCGGGCGGAGGCCGCCGCCCGCTTCGCTCGCGGACTTCGCGTTGTACTCGGCCGGACGGAAGAGAGTGCACTCGTCATCGGGCATGCGCTCGGGGTCCGGTATGTCCTGGATGCGGCAAACGGCCTCGTTCCGGCCTCGTTGATGATGGCCCCGGTGGCGCACGCGACTCCGCACCGGTTGACAGCCGACGAGGCCGCAACCGCAGCGGAGCTGCTCGAGCGATGGAGTCGAGACCCGAGCTTCCGCGAGCCCGCGCTGGAGGGCACCCAGGAGTGAGAACGCGCGGCAGAATAGACGCATGACTGGAGCTCTCTACGAGCGCGTCGATAGCTTCGTTCGCGCCCACGACCTGATCCCTCCTGGCGAGGATGTCATCTGCCTGGTTTCGGGAGGGCCCGACTCGACATGTCTCTGGCACGTGCTCGGAAGGCTCGGGTATCGCGTCTCGGCCGTGCATGTCAACCACGGGCTCCGGGGCGATGAGTCCGATGACGACGCGCGTTTTTGCCACGACGTGATGGGCGCGGAGATCCTGGTGCCGGTAGGTGCTGTCGGCGATGCCCGGCCCGCGACCGAGGCCGATCTTCGCGACGTGCGCTACCGGCTCACGGAAGGGCGAGGCCTGCGCGCCACGGGCCACACGGCGTCCGACCAGGTGGAGACGGTCCTGTACCGGCTCGTCTCGTCGGGAACGACGAAGGGAATCAAGATCGAACGTGAGGACGGCGTCGTTCGACCGCTCCTGTCGGTCTGGAGGGAGGAGACGGAGGCGTACTGCCGTGAGAACGGGCTGGAGTTCAGACTCGATTCGTCGAACGCCGACACCAAGCGCGGGCTCATCCGCGAGGAGATCCTTCCGCTCCTTCGGCGACTCCACCCGGGAGCCGAACAGAACCTGCTCGCGCTCTCCGGTGAGCGGGCGCGCCTGCCGAGGACGCTCGAGCGGACGCTGGCCGAGCTCCTCTCGTCGACCGAAGGGACGAGGTCGGCAGACCTCGGCAGAGGGGTGAGCGCGGTGCGCGAGTACGACGAGCTGCGCCTCGAGGGTCGTGTGACGTTCGGGCCGTGGCACCTCGAGAGCTCCCTGCCAGGGCTTTCGGTACGGACGCGTCGTCCCGGCGATCGGCTCGCGGGCCGGAGGAAGAAAGTGCAGGATCTCTTCGTGGACGCCAAGGTGCCGAGGATCGAGCGTGACGGGTGGCCGCTGGTCGTCTCGGGCGACGACGTCGTCTCGGTTCCGGGTGTCGCCGAAGCTCCTGGTTGGGAAGGCGCGGTCCGCGCATGGAAAGATACGGACGGATGACGCAGCTTGCTCGTGTTCCTCGGACGCCGTTCGCGGTGCCCGGCCGGAGGGCGCAGTATGGGTAATACGGGCCCGGAGAGCACGGTGCCGCGAACGGCGTCAGATGTCGGCGGAGCCGGGCTCAGCCCGGCGGGAGTCGAAGCCGGCGAGGGGCACGAGGCCGAACTCGAGCGCGGCGTGGGCGAGATCCTCATCGACGAGGAGACGTTGCAGGCGCGGATCGTCGAGCTGGGCGGGGAGATCTCAGCGGGCTACAAGGGCAGGGATCTCTTACTCGTCGGCGTGCTCAAGGGCGCCGTGTTCTTCATGGCCGACCTCATGCGTGAGCTCACGGTGCCCTGCGAGATCGACTTCATGGCGATCTCGAGCTATGGCGCCGCGACCGATTCCTCGGGCGTCGTCAGGATCCTGAAGGACCTCGACATCAACGTCGCCGGCAGGGACGTTCTCGTCGTCGAGGACATCATCGACTCGGGGCTGACGCTGTCGTACCTCATGCGCAATCTCAAGGCGCGCAAGCCCGCGTCCCTCGAGGTGGTCGCTCTCCTCACGAAGCCCGGCCGCCGTGAGATCGAGGTTCCCGTGAGATACGTCGGCTTCGAGATCCCCAACCGGTTCGTGATCGGGTATGGGCTCGACTTCGCCGAGCGCTATCGGAACCTTCCGTACGTCGCGGTTTTGCATGCGGACCTCGTACCAAACGGCACGTAGCTCGCAATCCGCCTATAACGGGGGACAGGCCCTAGCCCCAGGGTGCCGAAGAAGGAGGGTGCTACCCTGCGAAAACTGACGTGAACCGCTTTTTCCGAAGCGCACTTTTTCCGCTGATCATCATCGTCCTGCTCGTCTACCTGGCGAGTCAGACACTCCTGCCCGGACGCTCGGAGCAGCAGAAGATCACCTACTCCGAGGCGATGGCCGAAGTCAGGAAGGGCGCCGTCAACGAGGTTCTGTTCACGCCGAACCGGCAGCAGATCAACCTGACGCTCGTCGACGGCCGCAAGGTCAAGGTCAACTACCCGACTCCACAGTCTGCAACGCAGTTCCAGAACCTGCTCGAGAGGCAGAACGTCAAGTTCGACTCGAAGGGCACCGGATCGTCCGCGTGGTGGGCGCTACTCATCAACTTCCTGCCGTTCGTCCTGCTGATCGGGTTCTGGATCTTCCTTATGAACCAGATGCAGGGCGGCGGGTCGAAGGTCATGAGCTTCGGGAAGAGCCGCGCGAAGCGGATGTCGCCGGACTCACCGAAGGTCACTTTCAAGGACGTTGCCGGAGCCGACGAGGCGGTCGAGGAGCTGCACGAGATCAAGGAGTTCCTCGAGAACCCGAAGAAGTTCCAGGCGCTCGGCGCCCGCATCCCCAAAGGCGTTCTCCTGTTCGGGCCGCCCGGGACCGGAAAAACGTTGCTCGCTCGCGCAGTAGCGGGTGAGGCCGGCGTTCCGTTCTTCTCGATTTCCGGCTCCGACTTCGTCGAGATGTTTGTCGGCGTCGGCGCGTCGCGCGTGCGCGATCTCTTCGAGCAGGCGAAGCAGGCTTCACCTTGCATCATCTTCATGGACGAGATCGATGCCGTCGGTCGCCATCGTGGCGCCGGTCTTGGCGGCGGCCACGACGAGCGCGAGCAGACCCTGAACCAGCTCCTTGTCGAGATGGACGGCTTCGAGGTGAAGGACAACGTCATTCTGATCGCGGCCACGAACCGGCCCGACATCCTCGATCCCGCCCTTCTCCGACCGGGTCGCTTCGATCGCCAGATCGTGGTCGATCGCCCCGACCGCCTCGGTCGTCGGAAGATCCTCGAGGTGCACTCGCGCGGAAAGCCGCTCGCGCGCGATATCGACCTCGACACGTTGGCCGCGGGCACACCCGGCTTCACTGGGGCCGATCTCGCAAACCTGATCAACGAGGCGGCTCTGCTCGCGGCCCGAAACGGCAAGAAGATGATCGAGCAGAACGAGCTCGAGGAGGGGATCATGCGCGTCATCGCCGGGCCGGAGAAGAAGGCCCGCCTGCTCTCCGAGAAGGAGCGCAAGATCATCGCCTACCACGAGATGGGGCACGCGCTCGTCGGCCATTACCTCGAGAACACGAACCCCGTGCACAAGATCACGATCATGTCGAGAGGCCAGGCGCTCGGACTCACGATCTCCCTGCCCACCGAAGATCGCTACCTGACGACGAAGTCCGCGCTCATGGACGAGCTCGCGATGACGCTTGGCGGCCGCGCGGCCGAGGAGCTCGTCTTCCACGAGATCACGACAGGCGCGGCGAACGACATCGAGCGCGTGACCGCCACGTCCAAGTCGATGGTGATGCGCTTCGGGATGAGCGAGAAGCTCGGCCCGCGCGTCCTCGGCCGCAATCACGATCTGCCCTTCCTCGGCCGCGACATGGGCTCCGAGCCCGATTACTCGGACGAGGTGGCGAAGGAGATCGACGACGAGATCCGGCGCGTCATCGAGGAGGCCCATGCGTCCGCGACCGCCGTTCTGCGGGCGCATATGGAAGAGTTGAACCGACTCTCCGCGATCCTGATCGAGCGCGAGACGATCGACAAGGATCAGTTCGAGCGCTTGCTGGCCGGCGAATCCGACGAGTCGGTCTTCCCGCCCGAAGAGGTCACAGCTCCAGTGGCGGACGGCGAGCCCGAGCGCGATCGCCCGATTCCCAAGCCGACGCCACGACCCGCCTTCCCCGGCGCGACGATGCAGCCGCCGCCCGAGGGAGCGGCGGGCTAGTCCTTACTGCGTAGGGCGAAGTCCGCTGGCGCGGTCTCAGGGTCGACGTCCCTCTTGTGGCAGCCGGGGACGCTAGCGTCTGGACGTCGGACGCACTTGGCCGTGTCCACGGGCAACGAACACGACCGCGAACAGCGCGGCGGCTGCGGCAGCGGCGCCGAGAAGATCGACCGCCAGCCCTCTGGTGCTCACGGCGTCGACGAGAGAGAGTAGAACCGAGGCGACGAGCAGGGCCCCGACGCCCAGCGCCGCGACGAAAGCCGCATGGCGGAGGCCGTCTCCGGCGTCGCCCCGCACGCGTTCGCTCTCCTCGAGCGACCAGTAGGCAAGCTCGGCCGTCACGAGCAGACCGGCCGCGAACACCGGTGCGGCGCCGTCGAGCCCGGCATCGTCGATGGCGAGCTGGATTGCGTAGACGCCCCCTACGACGACGATCGCCGCAGGGATGAGTGTGGACCAGCCGAGGACTACGGCGGCCACGAGCGCGACGATCCCGACGACCGACAGTCGCACGCTCGCTCCCTGCAGGGAGTCGCTCGCGCGCGTGACGGGAACCACCCCGAGCGCCACCAGGCACGCGATGCTCCCGGCGCCGGTGGCTACACGCGTGCCAGCCTGGCGTAGCGCCTGAATGTCCTCACCTCCTCGAGCGCGGTCTCGAGGTCGAGGTCGCCCCAGCGCGCGATGCCGATTCCCAGGCTCTCCAAACGTCTACGTATGACTTCGCGCTCGAGTACCCACAGGCGGTACGCGAGCTTCTCAACCTCGGTGGATCCTGCCTCGACTAGCGGGATCGGATCGACCTCGACGACGACGACGTCCAACCCGCGCGCGCGAAGGTCGCTGAGTGCAGCGACGAATCGTGGGTCGAGGAGTGGCGTCAACCCGATGACGAGCGCTTTCGCAGGGAGGATCCGCGCCGGGATGAGGTTGACGTCGCGCCACGTGTACGTCGGCTCGACCCCCGTTTCGAGCATCGTCTCGATCAGCCGGTAACGCTGCGTGAGGCCCATGCCCGGGTGGAGCCAACGAAGGACGCCACCGAACGCGACGAGCCCCACACGATCGCGTCGCGCGAGGTAGCGGGTCGCAAGCGACGAGCCTGCACGCACCGCGTCCTCGAGCGTGCTTCGGTCGCGCCCCTGCACGTCGATGAAGCTGTCCACGAGGAGCACAACGTCGGTGTTTCGCTCGGGGTGGCGCTCGTTTACGACCAGCCCTTGCTTACGCGCTGACGCACGCCAGTTGATCGAGCGGACACGGTCGCCCGGAACGAAGTCTCGGATGTCGGCGTATTCGACTCCGTCGCCCTTGACGCGAGCTACCTCGCTGCCTACGAACGCCTGTGTCTCGAGGGGCGCGAGAATCCTGCGCAGCGCGATCGGGCTCGGGTAGGCCTTCAGCCGGTGGCGTCCGCTGAAGCGCTGTTCCCAGACGACGAGTCGGGACGGGTCATGTGCGCGCACTTCCACGTCCCCGAGCGCATAGACCCCCCAGCGGGAGCATCGAATCGTGACCGGGATCTCCTGCTCGTCTCCGGCGCGAAGGCGAACCGCCTGGGCGGCGCCGTCGACGACTTCCACACCATCAGGCATGTCGAGCAGGATCTCGAGCCGGTCGACGGAGCCTTTGCTGCGCACCGTCAGCGTGGACTCGACATCGGCTCCCTCCAGCGTCCGGTCGCTCGTGATCGTGAGCTCGACATCGACGATCGGGTCACGTGCGAGGCTCGTTCCGATCGCGAGCACCAGCGCGAACGGCGCGGCGATGATTGCGAGCTCCGGACGCCGCAGGGCGAGTGCGGCGACGAGCCCGATCGCCGACACCGCGGCGTAACCGCCGATCCGAGGGCTGCCCGTTCGCGTCACGAGCGGCTGGCTGGCCCGAGGTCCTCCGCGCGCGGAGTCGGAACGCTTGCGAGCACGTCCCGCACGACGTCTTCCGCTGATACGCGCTGAACCCAGAGCTCGGGCCGCAGCACGAGGCGGTGAGCCAGCGCTGGGACTGCGATCGCCTTCACGTCGTCCGGGAGGACGTAGTCACGCCCGGCAAGTGCGGCCTTGCAGCGCGCGAGCTTGAGCAGCGCAAGGCTCCCGCGTGGGCTCGCTCCGACGGCCGAGCTCTGGGAGACACGGGTGCCTGTGGCGAGGTCCACGCAGTACTCCCGCACGCTCTCGGCGACGTGCACCTGCTCGACCGCTCTCTGCATTTCGAGGAGCGTCTCGCGGTCGACGACCGGCCGGAGCTCGACGTCGTCCGTCTCGCGCTCGATGCGCCGTCCGAGCACCTCGACCTCGTTCTCCCTGCTCGGGTACCCGAAAGCCGTTCTCAGGAGAAAGCGGTCGAGCTGGGCCTCGGGCAGCGGGTAGGTGCCTTCGAACTCGATCGGGTTCTGCGTGGCGATCACCAGGAACGGAAGCTCGAGCCGGTGCGTCTCGCCCTCGATCGTCACCTGGCGCTCCTGCATCGCCTCCAACAGCGCCGCCTGCGTCTTCGGGGGCGCGCGATTGATCTCGTCGGAGAGAAGGAGGTTCGCGAAGATCGGTCCAGGGCGGAACTCGAAGTCCGCGTCTCGCTGGTTCCAGATCGACGAGCCCGTGACGTCGGACGGCATCAGGTCCGGCGTGAACTGGATCCGCGCGAAGCGAATGCTCAGGACCTGGGAGAACGATCGCGCGGCGAGCGTCTTGGCGAGCCCCGGGTAGTCCTCGAGGAGCACATGCCCGTCGGCGAGAAACCCCAGCAGGACGAGCTCGAGCGGATCGCGCTTGCCGACGATCGCCCTCTCGACCTCGTCCAGCACCTGGCCGGAGAGATCTCGAACCTGCCCGAGCTCCACTAGATCCTCTCCAGCGACTCGACGACGCGGCGCAGCTCGGAGGCTGGGAGCCCTCGGGCAAGCTGGTCTACAGGCGATGGCCGGTCGGCGCGCACGAGCTCCCACGCGTCGGGGCCAAGGAGGCGCCGCGCTGCGTCGGGCTCTTCGTCGATCGAGACCCGCCGCCGCGCTGACAGCAGGCCGGACGCCAACGCGCGCAAGCGGGGGAGCAGGCGGTAGTGGAGGTCGAACCCGCTCGCGACGCCGAGCGCAACCTCGTGCTCGAGACGCACGAGGCTCGCTGGAGACCGGCGATCTCGATCCCGACGGCCCGTGCCTACCCGCAGCGGCGTGGTCCTCGGGTACGAGCGCCTGAGCGCGGCGAGGGCGAGCCCCAGCGCGGTAGCGCACAGTACGAGCGCGTAGATCCGGACGGCAGGCTCGACGCGGCCCGGCATGAATGCGACGATCACGAGCAGCGCGAGGGTGGGGAGGACGAACAGTCGGAGCATGCTCGCGAGATAGCTCGTCACGCGCTCGCCTCGTCGCGACGGAGGGGCGCGGCAGGCCTGGGTTCGACAAGCTCGGCCGCGATGCGAAGCTCGTCTCGTACACGCTCGAGCGCGCCGATCGCCTCCTCCTTCATCTCGAAGTCCACTGCGTGGGGCGAGAACTTAGCTCGGGAGAAGAGCACCGTGAGTCGTCGAACCGACTTCTGGTCCACCTCGAGCTCACCGAGGATGCGGGCGAGGTATTCCTCGGGTGTCTCTGCAGGGTGCCGTGCGACGCCGCGCGCAGCGAGCACGCGCTCCAGGCGGGCGTATGCAGCGATGACGGCCCGCCGCGGGTCGCTCTCGGCGCGGAGGTCGTCGAGCGTGTCGTCCAGCGCGGCTGCGAGCTGCTCTGCGAGCCCGTCGCCTGCGCTGGCCGGTCCGCGCCGCCGCCGCTCCGCGAGGATGAACGCCGCGACCCCTGCCGCTGCGAGCGCGAGCACGATCGTGACGGGAAGCCAGGCGAAGGACGGCTCGTACGAGCCGCCTTTCGGCAGCGGGGGCACGGCGGGCGGGTCTTCGAGGAGTACCGGGCCCTCGATCCCCTCGCTCGGCGGAAGGATCGGACGGAGGTACACGAGGGAGACGAGGAGGGCGATAAGGGTGAAGATTCCCGCGAGAACGCCGCGGGAGGGCTTGGAACTACCGTACTCGGGTGCTGCCGCTTTCCGCATGAACCCGTAGATCAGCAGCGCCGCCGCGGCAAGGAGCACGACCGCGATGAGGCTCAGCACGGTGTCGAGCAGCACCGCCGCGGGACTACGTATCTCGCCCGAGCCGTCGCCCGTCGAGCCGGTCGCCGCGATGGCGACGACGCCGACGAGCGCCAGCACGACAAGCGCAGGCCAAAGCACGCGCGCCGCGTTACCGCGCATGTGCTCGGTCGACTACGCCGCAGGAGCGACGGGCATCGGTGCCGGCGTTGACGCCTTGCTTTCCCAGTACCGGTTGAGCGCGCCCTGAACTTTGATGAACCAGACGAATGCCCCGATGATGGGGAGCAGAAGCCAGAGACCGGTCCACCCACTGAAGGGCGGCTCGCGGCCGTCGAGCTTGTACATCTTTCCGATCTCGGACGGGATCAGGAACCAGCTGACGATCGACACGATATGTAGATGACGAGTCCCAGAACGCCGCCGACACCCTGGCCGGAATGCTCTTTCACCTCGTCCTGCGTCTTGAAGACCCAGTACAGCGAGTAGATCCCGATGTGATGATGAACATCAGGATCCCGAAGCCGATGCCACGCGGCCGGCCAAGCGGGCCGGTGTTTCCTGAGGGTGTGCTCATGACCCAGGATTCTGCTCGGTTCGCCGGACGGCGGTACCCTCCGCGGCGTGAAATCCAAGCATGCGTCTTTCGAGGAACGCTGGCCGAAACCGTCCGTGATGGGAGTGGTGAACGTCACGCCCGACAGTTTCTCCGACGGAGGGCGCTTTTTGTCGGCCGCCGCTGCAATCGAGCACGGACGCCGTCTCGCGGTGGAAGGCGCGGCGATCGTGGACGTGGGTGGAGAGTCGACCAGGCCCGGCGCCACGCCGATCTCCGTGGACGAGGAGTTGAGGCGTGTCGAACCGGTTCTCGAAGGGCTTACGGGAGTCCCGGTCTCGATCGATACGTCCAAAGCGGCGGTAGCCCGGCGGGCACTCGAGCTCGGCGCCGAGATGATCAACGACATCACGGCGTTACGGGGGGACCCGGTGATGGCGACGGTCGTGGCCGAAAACGACGCGTTCGTTTGTCTCATGCACATGCAGGGAGAGCCGCGAACCATGCAGGCGGCCCCTCACTACGACGACGTCGTGTCCGAAGTGTTGGGCTTCCTCGAGGAGCGGCTTGCCTTTGCTATCGAGGCAGGTATCCGGGAAGAGCGAATCTGTGTTGATCCGGGCATCGGGTTCGGCAAGACGTCCGACCAGAACCTCGAGCTCATCAGTCGGCTGGAAGCTCTGCTCACGCTCGGCCGTCCCGTGTTGATCGGTGTGTCCCGCAAGAGCACGCTCGGGAAAGCTCTCGGCGACCCTCACGCGACTCGCGGAAGTGTGCCTGCCTCGGTCGGCGCGGCAGTCGCCGCGTACGAGCGAGGAGCCTGGATGCTGCGCGTGCACGATGTCGAGGAAACCGTCGAGGCGCTCGCGGTTGCGGCTGCCATCGAGCGCGGGAAGGTCATGGCATGACCATCGAGTTGCGGAGCCTCGTCGTCTTCGGCCGGCACGGATACCTCGAAGAAGAGCGGCGACTCGGACAGCGGTTTCTCGTGGATCTCTGGGTCGATGTCGACGAGACGGCGTCTGCGAGCGACCGGATCGAGGACACCGTCGACTATCGGCGCCTGGCCGGGTTGGTGCGAGAGGTGTTCGCAGGACAAGAGCGTCTTCTGCTCGAAAGCTTGGCGGGTGCCGTCACGAATGGCATTCTCGAGCGCTTCTCGGCGGTGGAGCGGGTTCGCACGCGCGTCCGCAAGCCCGATGTCGTGCTGGATCCACCCGTCGACTACGCCGCCGTCATCGTCGAGCGCGGGCGGTAATGCCGCGCGCGTACGTCGGCCTCGGCGCGAACCTCGGCGACCGACAGGAGTTCATCGACCGGGCAGTGGCGCTGCTTGCCGCGACGGACGGAGTCCACGTTCTGGCCGTTTCGAAGCTGCTCGAGACGGATCCGGTCGGTGTCGTCGATCAGCCTCGATTCCTGAACGGAGCGGCGGTAGTCGAGACGACACTCTCCGCGCGCGAGCTCCTCGAGGCGCTGCTCGGGATCGAGAGGACGCTCGGACGGGTGCGTGGTGAGCGGTGGGGTCCACGGACGATCGATCTCGACCTGCTGCTTTACGGCGACACCGTTGTTGACGAGCCAGGGCTCGAGGTTCCTCATCCTCGCCTGCACGAGCGGCGTTTCGCGCTCGAGCCCTTGTCCGATCTCGACTCGGAGCTCGAGGTCCCGGGGCGCGGGCGGGTGTCGACGCTCCTCGCGGCGCTAGCGGAGTCATGACGCCAGATCGCCATCTCCGAGACGTAAGCCGGCCGGGCATGCGAGATCGTGACGCCACTCATCTAGACTGACTCCATGTCGCACCTCGACGAGCTCGACGAGTTCGAGGCCGAGCTCGAGCTTTCGCTCAAGCGCGAGTACTCGGCTGTCTTCTCCCTCTTTCGCTATTGCGTGCTTACGCAGGACGCGACGTATCTCTGCAACAAGCTCGACCTCGAGTCGCTCCCGCAGGCGAGCTACCCGTTCTTCCACGTTCGCATGGACGACGTCTGGGTCTGGGACAAGAATCGACCCAGCCGGATCATCCCCCGCGCAGAGGTCTACACCTCTGGGGACGTCACCGTCGAGGAGCTGCGGGGAGAAGGCGAGGAGCCACGCTTGACTGCCGAGGCGCTCGCCGAGCGAATTGGCCAGCCGCTCTCGTCCGACGAAGACTCCGTTTAGCGCAAGACCGGAATCCGCTAGCGCGGATTCCCGGTCGGTGGCTGATGCTGGGCGAACCTCCCGGTTCCCCCAGACCCCCTCCACTGGTCCGCTTCGCGGACAAGGCGCTCCGCACCTTCCCTGAAGGCGCCCGCTTCGCGGTCGCGGCACCCGGTCTGTCTTTCCTCGGTCAGGTCCGCGGCGGTTTCCGGTCGCGCTCTGCCAGCCACTCGGCGAACCGTCCCTGTGGCGAGTCGAGATAACCGCGGAGCCCGTCCTCCAGCCTTGCGACCTCGTCCCGGAGCTGGAACAGCCGGAACTCGAGCCGGCGCTCGGGATCGCAGACGTGGTCGCTCCGCTCCTCTGAGGAGAGCGACGCGCCGCACTCGGGGCACGGCATGTAGTGGGAGTGGGCGAAGGCGCTGGACATGCCCGTTTCTCGCGCGAAGCCATCCTTCGCGCTCCTTGCCCGAAACCCTGCGGGAGCCGACGCAGAAGAGCCGCCGAAGGGGCTCGTCTGCTGCTCCCTGCTGGAGACTTCTACGCTCGCGCGGGCTCGGGAATCGCGCCGAGCTGGATGAGCATGCCCAGCGTGTCCCAGGTCGCCCACTCCTCGACCACCATGCCGCCTTCGAGTCGCGAGATCGTGAGTCCGGAGATCGTGACTTCCTTGCCCGTCGGGGCGATTCCGGCAACCTCGCCCGTTTGCGTCCCGCGCCCGGTCCATCGTGTTGCGACCTTGTCGCCGTCGACGATCTGGTCGTCGACCGTGACACCGCCGCCCGGGAATCCGGCGAGGTACTTCTCGATGTTCGCCCGCAAGCCCTCGGGGCCGCGTATCGGCTCCGGTTCGGCAGGGTCGTGACCGACGTAGTTGGGCGCTACGAACTCGTCGATCACGTCGAAGTTCCCCTTCCAGGGCTCCTCGAACAGGCGCTTGACGATCAGCTTGGCGTCCGCCATCGGCGCTCCTTTCGCTCGCACGCGCCGGCGAAGAGCGACTACGGCAAGCGTGCCTCCGACGGCGACCCCTGCGAGCGCGAGTGCGATCGCAGGTCCCGTCTGGCCGCGACTCCGCCTTCGAAACACCGTTCGCCGACTCTACTAAGCTCGGATAGTCCTCGACAACTCGGATTCACGGGGTCTGACCCGACCGGTCCGACTCCGTGCAGGCGCCGTCTGATTCACTTGCAGGCGTGCTTCTTGCAGTCGACGTTGGCAACACGCAGACCGCGCTGGGTCTGTACGCGGGCGCCGAGCTATCCGACCATTGGCGGCTTGCGACCGAGCGCTCGACTACTGCCGACGAGCTCGGCGTCCTGCTCAGCGGGCTCCTCGACTTCGACAGAGTCGACGGGATCTGCCTTGCCTCGACGGTTCCCGTGCTCCTTCGGGAGTGGGACTCGCTCGCGGACAAGTGGGCCCACGCCCCGCTGCTCGTCGTCGGGCCAGGCGTGAAAACGGGGATCCCCATCCGCTACGACGATCCGCGCGAGGTCGGCCCCGACCGGATCGTGAACTCGGTCGCCGCCAAGGAGCGCTATGGCTCGCCGGTCATCGTGGTCGACTTCGGTACCTCGACCAACTTCGACGTCGTCTCGCCGGAGGGCGAGTACGTCGGCGGCGTGATCGCGCCCGGCATCGAGATCTCGATGGACGCTCTCTTTGCGCGAGCCGCGCGGCTCGTCACGGTCGACTATTCGCCACCCCTGGCGGTCATCGGGAAGACCACGGTCGGCGGCCTCCAATCGGGGCTCGTCTACGGCTTCGCCGGCCAGGTCGACGGTATCGTCGGGCGGATTCGGGAGGAGCTCGGGGTTGATGCTCGAGCGGTCGCCACCGGCGGGCTGGCGGACCTGGTTGCACCGCATTCGCGCACCATCGAGCGCGTCGATCCGTTCCTTACGCTCGACGGACTTCGGATGGTCTGGGAGTTGAATGCGTGATCCCCGACGCGCCCGCTGTTGGTCTCTTCGTCGTCGCAGCGCTTGCGCTGCTCGTCGTACCCGGCCCGGCTGTCGTCTACATCGTCGCCCGCTCGATCCATCAGGGTCGCCGCACAGGCCTCGCCTCGGTGGTAGGGATCCACGTCGGCACCCTCGTCCACATAGCGGCGGCGACGCTTGGTCTTTCGGCGCTGATCGCTTCCTCGGCCGTGGCGTTCACCGCGGTGAAGATTGCCGGCGCGGCCTATCTCGTGGGGCTCGGGCTGTGGACGCTGCTTTCTCGGCGAGCGGAACCTGACGTCGCCCTCGGAGGCGAGCAGAACCTCCGCCGGGCATTCGCTCAGGGCATCGTCGTCAACGTCCTCAACCCGAAGACGGCGCTCTTCTTCCTGGCCTTCCTCCCGCAATTCGTCGATTCGGACGCGTCGCATCCCGCGCTTCAGATCGCGTTTCTCGGCTTCTTGTTCGCGCTGCTCGGCCTCCTCACCGACTCGATCTGGGCGCTCGCGGCCGGGACGGCGGGAGGCGTGCTTCGGCGTTCGCGTCGCTTCGTGAGCGGCCAGCGCTATGTGACCGGGACGGTCTACGTCGGGCTTGGTGTGCTGACGGCCTTTGCAGGCTCCGCAGAGGAATGAAGCTCTCAGCCGCCGCCGTAGATCGAGACCGGAAGCTCGAGGGTCATCTCCTCGCCGGTCGGCACCTCGGCCTCGAGTCGCTCGAGAATCGCGAGCGCTCCTGGAGCCGCAGCGAGTAGTCGCCGCTCGACCTCGTCGATCGAGTCGAGTTGAAGGAGCTCTTGCTTGAACGGTTTCGGGAAGCGGCCTTGCCCGAGGTACCACCCGTAGAACTTCTTCAGGAAGCCTGACGCGCGCCGCTCGCCGAGCTCTCGAACGGTCTCGCGCATGAAGAGGATGAGCTCGGCAGCCACTTCTTCGCGCGCGGGCTGTCCGGCGTCGCCGTCGACGATCTCGCGGAGTGCCCAAGGATTGCCCTGTGCTCCCCGGCCGACCATGACGGCCTCGGCGCCCGTGGTTGCGAGAACCGCCTGAGCTCGAACCCGAGACGTAACGTCGCCCGATGCGACCACGGGAACATCGACGAGCGACACGAGCTCCGCTGTGAGCTCGTGATCCGCCGTTCCCGTGTACATCTGCTCGGCCGAGCGCGGATGGAGCGTGAGCGAGGCAGCGCCCGCCTCCACGAGCCTAGGCCCGAGCTCGAGACACGCGCGCGAGTCGTTCCTGACTCCGCGGCGCAGCTTCACGCTCACGGGTAGATCCACCGACTTTGCGACCGCCCCGACGATCCTGCACGCGAGATCGGGGTCTTCGAGCAGGTGGGCGCCGGCCCCTGTACGGGTGACCTTCTTCACGGGACAACCGAAGTTGATGTCGACGATGTCTGCGCCGACCGCCTCGACCATCCGGGCCGAGTCACCCATCGACCGTGGGTCCGAGCCGAAGAGCTGGATCGCCAGAGGATGCTCGTCGGCGGCGACGCGGAGGTAGCCGAAGGTCTTCTCGTTGCGATGCTCGATGCCCGCACAGCTCACCATCTCGGAGCAGACGAGGCCTGCGCCGTACCGCCGCCCCTGGCGTCTGAAGGCCTGGACGCTCACTCCGGCCATGGGGGCGAGCACGAGTCGGGTCGGCACTTCGACCGGGCCGATGCTCCACGAATGTCCGGAGGTCGATCATGGCTCGGAAAGCGTACTCGCGGACTGTTGACGTCCGTCTACGGCGGTAGCTACCATTCCGACCCGTTGACGGGGCCGGGGGGCCCCGCAATCTCGTCTCTGGAGGCATTTTCGTGAAGGACGTGCTCCTCACACCCGAGGGCTACCAGCAGCTCAAGAGCGAGCTCGACCGGCTGCGCACTGAGAAGCGCCGCGAGATCGCGGAACGCATCGCCGCTGCTCGCGAGTTCGGCGAGATCGCGGAGAACGCGGAGTACGACGACGCGAAGAACGAGCAGATGATGCTCGAGCACCGCATCGCCCAGCTCGAGGAGCGCCTCGCGAACGCACGCGTCATCGACGTCAAGAAGGTCGACACGAGCGTCGTCTCGATCGGGTCCGTTGTGCGTCTACGCGATGTGGATGCCAAGGAGACCATCGAGTACTTCATCGTCGGCTCGGCCGAGGCGAACCCGGTCGAGCGGAAGCTCTCGAACGAGTCGCCCGTCGGCAAGGCGATTCTCGGCCGCAAGAAGGGCGAGACGGTCGAAGTGATCACGCCTCGCGGCTCGAAGGTGAAGTTCAAGATCATGGAGATCAAGGCCGCGTAGCGGTCGCGCTGCTCTCGGATCGCCACCATCGAGACCGGTTAATTCCTGCAGTACGTCGCAGTTGGAGGCGGGGACGCTTGGGTCGCGGTTTCGGGCAGGCGACCCTGGGCGAGCAACCTCTCAGTCCTCCGAATGCCATCCGTTGACTTAGACGGTTCCTCGCTGGCAAGTCGGCTGGTCACGTGTCGACCTTCTAGACTCGCCCGCGATGTCTGCACCGAAGCGCTTTCCCGACCGGGATGAGATCGCCGCGGTCCGCGAGGAAGCGGTCGCCCTCGACCTCGACACCGAGTCGGCTGCCAAGCGGCGGCTCGCCGGCCGCGTCCTGGCTCGGCGCGGGCACGGCAAGCTCACCTTTTTGGATCTCGTGGATCGGTCGGGGCGCATGCAGCTCCTCTGCGACGAGAGCCGGGTCGGCGTGGTTGACGTCGACCTCGGCGACATCGTCGGCGTCGTCGGATCGCCGGCTTCGTCTCGCCGCGGCGAGCCGTCGCTCGCCGTAGACGAGCTGACGATCCTCTCGAAGAACCGCAACCCGCTCCCTGACACCTTCCACGGCGTCACCGACACGGAGACGCGATACCGGAAGCGCTACCTCGACCTGCTGATGAACCACGAATCGCGCGAGCTGTTCCTCATGCGTTCGCGTGTGGTCACCGCGATCCGCCGCCACCTCGACGAGGAGGGCTTCGTCGAGGTCGAGACCCCGATCATGCAGCCGAGTTACGGAGGTGCCTTCGCTCATCCATTCGTGACGCATTCGAACGAGCTCGACGCCGACCTCTACCTCCGAATCGCCACCGAGCTCTACCTCAAGCGCCTCATAGTCGGCGGGCTCGAGCGTGTCTATGAGATCGGGAAGGACTTCCGCAACGAGAGCGTGTCCTTCAAGCATCAGCCCGAGTTCACGATGCTCGAGTGGTACGAGGCCTACGCCGATTACCAGGACACGATGGCGCGTATCGAGAAGCTCGTCGAGCGGGTTGCGTCGGAGGTGCTCGGCACGACTCGCGTGAGCTTCCGGGGGCACGACATCGACCTGAAGGCACCGTGGAGGCGAAAGCGCTTCACCGATGCCCTCGAAGAGCTGGAGCTGTGGACGCGCGATGCGCGTGAGCTCAGGGCTTGGCTCGAGGAGCGCGGTGTCGACACGGAGGCGGACAAGGACTGGTCGCAGCTCGTCGACCACGCGTTCGGACACTTCGTCGAGCCGAGCCTGATCGAGCCGACCATCGTCCACGACTACCCGGTCGAGCTCTCTCCGTTCGCAAGGACGACCGAACGGCGATCCGTCGCTGACGGAACGATTCGAGTACTTCGCGGCGGGTATGGAGCTTGGCAACGCGTATACGGAGATCAACGAACCGGACGAGCAGCAGCTCCGCTTCGATGAGCAGTCGGAGCACGTCGAAGGCGTTCGCGGCGATCCTGACTACGTCGAGGCGCTCTCGTACGGAATGCCTCCGACGGGGGGCCTCGGCCTCGGAATCGACCGCCTCGTCATGCTCCTGTCGGGTCGCGAGACGATCCGCGACGTGATCCTCTTCCCGGCGCTTCGCACCCAGTAAACGCCCGCCCGCTTCCCGCACGCGAGTTCGAGGCCTTTCTCACCGGTTGGCGCACGCCGAGCACCCGGCGCCCACAGGCAGCCTAAGCACCGAGCTCCGCGGACGCTACGTCGCGGCGACCGACTTCCAGCCGCGCCCGCCATCGAGCGTCCCCTCATGGTCCGCGGATATGGGGACATCTTCCTCGGGGTGCGTAGCCCGATGCTCGCGGAACCAAGCGACCGCCCGCGCGATCCCCTCGTCGAGCGGCACCTTCGGGTCGTATCCGAGGAGCGCTCTGGCCTTGGAGAGGTCCGCGACGTAGTGCGTGACCTCGCCGAGCAGTGACGGTGCCATCGTCACTCGAGGTTCGACGCCGAGCTCGGCGGCGATTCGCTCGGCGCAGTGGACGAGAGTGTTGCCGCGCCCAAATGCGAGGTTGATCGTCTGGTTCACGACCCGGCCGTCGGCCAGCGCCTCGATGCCGCGCACGATGCCCTCGATGCAGTCGTCGACATACGTGAAGTCGAGGGTCTTGTCGTGGCCGCCGTAGATCGTGATCGGCTCGTCGCGCAGCATCGAATGAATGAAGAGCGGGATGACGCGGACCATTCGGCTCAAATCGTTGTCGAAGCGCCCGTAGACATTCGAGAATCGGAAGACCAGATACGGCAGCCCGTAGCAGCGGGCGTACGAGTAGATGAACGCTTCACCTGCGATCTTCGATGCCGAGTAGGTGCTCTCGGCGTATGCGAAGTCAGCCACCTGCTCGCCGTACTCCTCGAAGCGGTGAACGTCCCCGTATACCTCACGACTGGACGAAAAGACGATCGGGATGTGCCGCAGCCGTGCGTACTCCAGCACGTTGAACGTCATGACTGCGTTCTCGAGGGCTCGGTGTGGTTGCCGGACGAGCTGATGCACTTTTGCGTGCGCAGCGAGGTGGACGACGAGATCGACTTCTGGGTACTCGACTCCGTTGATTCCACCGCGGAAGGACGCGTAGTGACCGGCGAGATCCTGGAGCAGGTAGCGGAACTCGTCCGTCCACGTGTTCTGCCGCTTGTCGACACCGAAGACCTCGTGCCCGTCTTGCTGTAGCCGGAGAGCGAGATTCGTGCCGATCTGACCCGACGAACCTGTCAGCAGGACCTTCACGCGAGTGCGGGCGTCCGTACGAGTCTGATCTCGTCCGTGACTAATGCTTTTCCGCTCACCGGCCGAGAAGGGTACCGAGGCTGCCGGGCGAACCCGGCGGATGAAACCCAGCACTGGACCAGTCGGCTACGATCAGACACGAACCTTCGGCCCGGAGCGAGGCAGTCACGTCGATCTCCGGAGAAATTGGGGAAAGGAGCGTCGGAGGAGTTGTTCGAGCGATTCACGGAGCGGGCACGACAGGTCGTCGTTCTGGCGCAAGACGAGGCACGAGCCCTCAAGCACAACTACATCGGAACCGAGCACATCCTCCTGGGCCTGCTTCGCGAGGAGGAGGGCCTAGCTGCCCGTGTCCTCGAGTCGCTCGACATCACGGTGGAAGAGGTCCGCGCACAGGTCGCGCGCATCGTCGGTCAGGGCGACGAGGTCACCACCGGCCAGATTCCGTTCACGCCGCGCGCCAAGAAAGTGCTCGAGTTGGCGCTGCGCGAAGCCCTCTCGCTCGGCCACAACTACATCGGCACCGAGCACATCCTCCTCGGCCTCGTGCGCGAGAACGAGGGCGTCGCTGCGCGAATCCTGCTCGACTTCGATGCAGATGCGGAAAAGATCCGCAACGAGATCATCCGCATGCTCTCGGGTCCGGGCCGCCGCCAAACGGGCGCCGGCAGCGCGCCTCCAGGCGAGAAGACGAAAAGCTCGAAGCTCCTCGACCAGTTCGGCCGCAACCTGACGAAGGCCGCAGTCGAGGGCAAGCTCGATCCCGTCGTCGGACGCCAGACCGAGATCGAGCGCGTTATGCAGATCCTTTCTCGCCGTCAAAAGAACAACCCCGTGCTCATCGGTGAACCCGGCGTCGGCAAGACCGCCGTCGTCGAGGGCCTCGCTTCGCGTATCTCCTCGAGCCAGGTGCCCGAGCTCCTCAAGGGGAAGCAGATCTACACCCTCGACCTCGCAGCGCTCGTCGCGGGCTCGAAGTACCGCGGCGAGTTCGAGGAGCGCCTGAAGAAGGTGATGAAGGAGATCACCCAGCGCGGCGACATCATTCTGTTCATCGACGAGCTCCACAACCTCGTCGGTGCGGGTGCCGCCGAGGGTGCGATCGACGCGGCGTCGATCCTCAAGCCTGCGCTCGCCCGCGGCGAGATCCAGACAATTGGTGCGACCACGCTCGACGAGTACCGCAAGTACCTCGAGCGAGATGCCGCCCTCGAGCGCCGCTTCCAGCAGGTGCGCGTCGACGAGCCGACGATCGACGAGACCGTTCAGATCCTGCGCGGGCTCCGCGACCGCTACGAGGCGCATCACCGCTGCAAGATCTCCGACGAGGCGCTTCAGGCTGCCGCAGTCCTCGCCGACCGCTACATCCAGGATCGCCATCTTCCCGATAAGGCGATCGACCTCATCGACGAGGCGGGCTCTCGTGTTCGCATCGCCACGATGTCGGCGCCGCCGCGGTATCGCGAGCTCGAGGAGGAGATCGACAAGGTCCGCTCGGACAAGGAAGCCTCGATCGAGGCGCAGGAGTTCGAGAAGGCTGCGCAGCTCCGCGACAAGGAGCGCAAGCTCTCGCAGAAGAAGAAGGAGCTCGAAGAGGACTGGCGCAATCAGGCGGACGAGGAGCAGCCGGAGATCGGCGAGGACGAGATCGCCGACATCGTGTCCATGTGGACCGGGATCCCCGTCTTCAAGCTCACCGAGGCCGAGTCGGAGCGGCTCGTCCGCATGGAGGACGAGCTTCACAAGCGCGTCATCGGCCAGCATCAGGCGATCGTCGCCGTGTCCAAGGCGATCCGGCGTGCCCGCGCTGGCATCAAGGACCCGAAGCGGCCGACCGGCTCGTTCATCTTTCTCGGCCCCTCGGGCGTCGGCAAGACCGAGCTCGCGCGCACGCTTGCCGAGTTCCTCTTCGGCGACGAGGACATGATGATCCAGGTGGACATGTCCGAGTACATGGAGAAGCACTCCGTGTCCCGGCTCGTCGGCTCTCCGCCCGGCTACGTCGGTTACGACGAAGGCGGACAGCTCACCGAGGCCGTCCGCCGCAAGCCGTACTCGGTGCTGCTACTCGACGAGATCGAGAAGGCACACCCAGACGTCTTCAACATCCTCCTGCAGATCCTCGAGGACGGGAAGCTCACGGACTCGCAAGGGCGGAAGGTCGATTTCCGCAACACGATCGTGATCATGACCTCGAACCTCGGCGCTGCCCAGATCTCGAAGAATCAGACGCTCGGCTTCTCGATCGGAGACGAAGCCGGCCTCTCGTACGACGAGATGAAAGAGCGCGTGATGTCGGAGCTCAAGAAGGTCTTCCGGCCCGAGCTTCTCAACCGCATCGACGAGGTCATCGTCTTCCACAAGCTCGAGAAGTCGGAGATCCTCTCCGTCGTCGACATGATGATGAAGCGAGTTCGCGAGGAGATGGCGAAGCACGGCGTCGTCATCGAGCTCACGGACGAGGCGCGCGAGCTGCTCGTCGAGCAGGGCTACGACCCGGCGATGGGCGCACGTCCGCTTCGCAGGGCGATTCAGCGAATGATCGAGGATCCGCTCGCGGACTTCATCCTCGGCCGCGAGCTCAGCCCGGACTCGACGATCATCGTCGACCGGCGCGAGAACCCCGTGGACGACGAGCCGCCGGTCGAGATCAGGGTCATCGAAGGCACACCGGTGCCTGCGGCGGTCGGCGGGCCGGCGGATGAACCCGAAGGCGACGACCCCGTGGACGACACTACGGACGAGTGAAGCAGGACGACGCGACCGCGAAGCGGTCGCCTTCAGGGATCTCCGCGCGACCGGAATCTGCGCGAGCGGGTTCCGGTCTTGCGCAAGGTCCAGCCTCGATCGAGATCCGGCACGCGAAGCCGTCCGACTACGGGCGTGTGATCGGGCGTGTCAACGTCTGGTGGGGCGGGCGCGAGATGGCGCCCATGCTCCCGAAGCTCTTCTTCCTCCACTTCGAAGGCACGAGCTTCGTCGCCGACGACGCGGACGAAGACCTCGTCGGCTTCCTGTGCGGATTCCTCTCGCAGACGAGCGACGACGAGGCGTACATCCACTTCGTCGGTGTGACGCCCGACAAGCGCGGCGAAGGGCTGGGGCGCGCACTCTACGAGCGGTTCTTCGACGAGGCAAAGGCGCACGGGCGCGCGGTCGTTCGCTGCGTCACGTCACCTGCGAACGAAGAGTCGGTCGGGTTCCACGAGGCGCTCGGCTTCGAGGTCGACCGCCTTGTCGAGGACTACGACGGGCCGGGCGAGGACCGCATTCTGCTCGTCAAGCGGTTGAGCTGAATCCTCGGCGTCCTCGGCGCTTGCGCCCGAGGGAGGGTGTCTTCGTGGTGTGCGTCTCGGCCCAGTTCAGGTAGGTCCCCACCGCAAGCACGCCGGCGACGGCGACGAATGCATAGCTCGCCCAGGTCGAGTTGGCGTCGGTCAGGTTCTTGAGCACGGCGAGGACGAGAACCGCGACGCCGAGCCCCAGCGTCACCTTCTCCCAAGGCACATCGTCAGACATCTCGACCTCGGTCATGCGGACGAGAACCACGAGCGTGACGGTGGCGACGACGAGCAGTGCGATCAAGAGCCCCCAGGCGTCCCAGCCATCCTGCGGCATGTTTGCGATCCCGGCAGGCCCGTAGTCGATCTTGAGCGTCTGCCAGTTGAAGAAGAGGCTGAAGAAGAGCACGGGACCAGCGACGAGGACGAGCTTCGTGCCTCTCGAGAGGGCCTTGAACCTCTCCATGGAATCCTTTCGGCGGTAACGCGACGGCTTCGGACAGCCCGATTACACCTTTTCTGTACTCGCCAAAGAGTACTCCTGAAACGGCCAAAAGGGGGATTTGCAGGATCTTCTGGCTGCGCTAGCCGCGGCACAGGTGCGTGCCGCGGCGTAGCAGCAACGGAGCGGGACTAGGTGTCCCGCTCGGTCGACGGCGGGTCCGTCGTGTGCTCGGGAGCGGCCGCCTCGGGCGTGGCGGCAGGCTCGGCAGGGGGTGGGGGAGCCGGTGGCGCAGGAGCGGGCGCCGGAGGAGCGGCCGCGACCGAGGATGCAGCGGTGCCCGGTGTGTTGCTCGAGGATCCAAGGCTGCTGGCCTCGCTCTTCAGCGACTCCACCCCGCCGGCTTCCTGCACGGTCATGAATGCACCGACAGCGATCAGAACCGCTAGGACGAGGCCGATCCAAGCCCAGATCGTCGCTTCGTCGCCGAGGATCGTGAGGATCTTGATGACGGCGAAGATGAGGATCAGCGTGCCGATCACAGCCGCACTCATTGCCGTCGAGACGGGCAACGGGATGTTGACCGAGGCAAGGCGCACGATGAGCCACGCGAGAAGGACGATCGTCAGAAGTCCGAGGACGATGCCGATGCCCACGCCAGCCGCTGAAGGTGGCGTCGACCCCTAGCTCGTCCGCGAGGCCTCCGACGTCGAAGTCCTGCCAGGGGAGGAAGAGATCGATGAGAAGGAGCACAGCTCCGACAAGCATCAGCTGCGCCCCGCGCCCTAGGGCGTTGAATCGTTCCATTGCGGCCCGTCCTTTCGTCTGTCGTGTCGGCGGTTCAAATGGGGACTCTTATGCACTCGCGCCCGACTTGCAAGCGAATCGGCGCACTTTCGTGACGGACGGCGTCGGATCCGATTCCTAGACTGGCTCGATGGCCAAGGTCACCGTCCAGTTCACGTGCACCGAGTGCGGCACCACGAGTGGACGCTGGCTGGGGCGATGTCCAGGTTGTGCAGCGTTCGGGACGCTCGTCGAGGAGCTCCACGGGTCGGACACCGGCGCACGGACGGAGGCGCGTGTCCCCGTCCGCATCGCAGACGTCTCGGTCGATGAAGCCGAGCGCATCCCGACAGGGATCGCCGAGCTCGACCGCGTGCTCGGCGGGGGCCTTGTTCCGGCCTCGCTCGTGCTCGTCGGGGGTGAGCCAGGCGTTGGAAAGTCGACACTGCTCCTCACAGCTCTGGGCGCCATTGCGCGAACCGAGAAGCGTGCCCTGCTCGTAACGGGCGAGGAGTCGGTCGCTCAGGTCTCCCTGCGAGCCGCGCGACTCGGCGGCGCCGAGAGCGTCGAGATCCTCGCCGAAACAGAGCTCGACGCTGTGTGCGCAACTCTCGAGAAAGAGCGCCCAGACGTCTGCGTGATCGATTCCGTGCAGACGCTGCATGCCTCCGCGCTCGGCTCAGCACCCGGCTCCGTCGCGCAGGTAAGGGAGGCGGCTGGGCGGCTACTGCGCGTCGCCAAGGAGGCGGGGGTCGCGACGATTCTCGTCGGTCACGTCACCAAGGACGGCGCTGTGGCCGGTCCGCGCGTGCTCGAGCATCTCGTCGACTGCGTCCTGCAGTTCGAGGGTGACCGCTATCAGGAGCACCGCATCCTGCGCGCGACGAAGAACCGGTTCGGCTCGACGAACGAGCTCGGAGTCTTCGAGATGACGGTGGCAGGCCTCGTCGGCGTTCCCGATCCATCTCAGCTCTTCGGTTCGACCCATCCGGGTGAGATCGGAGCCGCGGTGGGCTGCGTCCTCGAGGGAACGCGGCCGATCCTGCTCGAGGTCCAGGCACTCGTCGCCCCGACCGATCTCGCCATGCCGAGGCGTGTCGGGACAGGCGTCGATCCACGACGCCTCGCGATGATCGTCGCCGTCCTCGGTCGTCATGCGAGCGTGGCGCTCGCGAGTGCCGACGTGTTCGTCAACGTCGCCGGCGGCGTCAAGATCGAGGAGCCGGGAGCGGATCTCGCTGTTGCACTCGCCATTGCCTCGGCGTCGCGCGGAGCACCCGTGCTCGAGGGTGTCGCGGCATTCGGCGAGATCGGTCTTACGGGACGCCTCCGGTCTGCGTCGCAGGCAGAGCGGCGTCTCGACGAGTGCGCGAAGTTGGGCATCGCGACGGTCGTTGCTCCCGCCGGGACGCCTTCGCGTCGCGGGTTGCGCGTAGCCCAGGCGGAAACGCTTCGCGCTGCTCTCACGGCGGGCCTCGACGCCCGCGGCTCGAGCGAAGCCGCCGCCTAGACCCTGGATCTACCAGAACCGCAGCGGCCCCGAAGCGGACCCTCCAGGAAATTCGCGTGATGTGTGCGTGCTCAGCAACAGGCGTTGCGGTTCCGTTAAGAGCCTGTGATAAACCCGCTATAATGCGCCAGGACGCCGGCAGGGGAGACGCTGCTGGCACTTTTTTTCGTGGCGACGGATTCCGACATCGGGGAGGTCAGTTTGTTCGACATCGGCGACAAGGTCGTCTATCCGCACCATGGCGCGGGAACAGTCGTGAAGAAGGAGAGGCGCGAGGTTCTCGGCGAAACGCGGGAGTATCTGACCATCCAGATCCTTCACAACGACATGACGGTCAACGTGCCGTGTGAGAACGCGGATCGAGTAGGCCTCCGAACGGTGATCGACCAGCGCACGGTGCAGATGGTGGTAAGGACACTCTCGGGCGGCTCCACCGAGATGCCGAAGAACTGGAACCGCCGCTTCAAGCACAACCGCGACAAGATGAAGACGGGGAACATCTTCGAGCTCGCGGAGGTCGTCCGGAACCTTGCCGTCCGGAACAACGAGAAGGGCCTCTCGACCGGCGAGAAGCAGATGTTCGTGAAGGCGAAGAAGATCCTCGCCTCCGAGCTCATGTACGCGAAAGACCTGGACGAGGACGGGGCCGCCGAATGGCTCGACGACGTCCTATCGCGCGCCGGTGAGACCAAGCCCAAGTCGAGAGCGAAGCCGAAGGCCGCAGCAGCGAGTGCGTGACGACGCCTCGGGCGGTTCCGGCGTAGCCGGGGCCACCTGGGTGCTGCTCGTCGCGGCGGGCACCGGGGAGCGGCTCGGAATCGATCGTCCGAAGGCATTCGCCAGCCTCGCCGGGCGGCCACTGCTCGCCGAGAGCCTCGATCGTCTCGACCGCTGCCCGTGGGTCGATGCGATAGTCCTCGCCGCAGCGCCCGGATGGGAAGAGCCGTCGATCCTGTTGTCGGAAGAGCTTGCGACGACGAAGGTCGTGTCGTGCGTAACCGGCGGGGCGACCCGAGCCGAGTCCGTACGGGCTGCTCTCGGCGATGTGTCGGAGGATGCGCTGGTCGTTCTGGTGCACGACGCCGCGCGGCCGCTCATCGAAGACGCGGTGGTCGAGCGCGTGTTGGAACCTCTCGCGGAGGGCTACGACGGCGTCGTCCCCGCGCTTCCGATCCCGGACACGGTCAAGCGAGTCGAGGGCGCTGTCGTGGTGGAGACCGTCGCGCGCGTCGGGCTCTTTGGCGCTCAGACGCCGCAGGCGTTTCTCGCGAGCGCTCTGCGCCGAGCGTTCGCCGGCGATCTCTCGGGCGCAACCGACTGTGCATCGCTCGTCGAGCGGAGCGGCGGCCGCGTAGCAGTGGTCGAAGGTGATCGCCGCTTGCTGAAGGTGACGACGCCCGAGGATCTCGCGTTCGTCGAGGCTTTGCTCTCCGAGACGTGAGCGAGCAGCGTGTGAGTGCGTGCCGCTGAAGGCCGTCTTCTTCGACGTCGGCGAGACACTCGTCGACGAGGAGCGCTGGTGGCGGGAGCTCGCGGAGCGCGCCGGTCTCCAGCCGCACGTGGTCTGGGCAGCGCTCGGCGTGACCATCGAACGTGGGGAGGAGCACGACGCGCTCTGGGCCCATCTCGGGATCGAGAAGCCGGACGGCTGGTGGCACGGCCTCATGTACTCCTACGCGGATCTCTACGCCGACGCCGTCCCATGTCTCGAGGCGGTACGCGGACTCGGTCTTCGGGTCGGTATCGCCGGCAACCAGACGGAAGCGCTCGAGGGCTGGGCGCGCGGTGTGCGGCTGCCCGCGGACGTGATCGTGTCGTCGGCGAGCCTGGGAATCCGTAAGCCCGATCCGCGGTTCTTCGAACGCCTCGTCGAGCTCGCCCAGGCCTTCCCTGAAGACGTTGCCTACGTCGGGGATCGCGTCGACAACGATGTCCTACCAGCTGCTGCGGCGGGCCTCGTCGCGGTCCACGTCCGGCGTGGGCCCTGGGGCCGGTTGCAGCGGACCCCGCCCGAGGCCGCGCTCGGCCTCGACGATCTCGCCTCGCTCCCGCAGGCGCTAGCCTCGCTCGCATGACGGAGATCCGGGTCGGCATCGGCTACGACGCCCACGCGCTGGAGCACGGCGTCCCGCTCGTGCTCGGGGGCGTGGCGATCGATTACCCCCGCGGCCTCGCCGGCCACTCGGATGGCGACGTCATCGCGCATGCAGTCATCGACGCAATCCTCGGCGCGGCGGATCTCGGAGACATCGGCTCGCTCTTCCCCTCCGGAGACGAGCAATATCGCGGCGCATCGTCGCTGGATCTGCTGTGGGAGGCCTACCGCGACGTACGCGAGGCGGGCTGGGAGCTCGTGAATGTCGACTGCGTCCTCGTGGGCGAAGAGCCGAGGATCGGGGAGGTGCGGGACGAGATGTGCGAGCGGCTCGCGGGAGCTCTCGGAGTCGAACGGGGGCGTGTGACCGTGCGCGCGACGACGACGGACGGTCTCGGTTTTACGGGTCGTGGCGAGGGGCTCGCTGCGCAGGCCGTCGCGTTGCTACAACGCTCGTGAACGTCGTTCGTTACGCGGATCGGCCGGACCTTCTCGAGCGGCGCTACCGGGAGCTCGGGAAGCGCACTTTCCCCGAGTACATGACCCACAACGAGCCGGGCGACCGCTATTGGGAGCGGCTCTACACGGACTTTCCCGACTTTCAGGTCGCTCTCGTCGACTCCGACGAGCTTCTCGCCGAGTCGCACGCAATTCCCGTGCCCTGGGACGGAACGGTGGGCGGGTTGCCGTCGGGTTGGGACGAGGGATTCGAGCTCGGGATGACTTCCGATCGTGCGCGAACGGCGCTCATGGCAATCGCGATCAGCGTCTTGCCGGAACGCCAGGGCCAGAAGCTCTCCAGCCGGATGATCCAGACGTTCACCGACAACGCCCGTGTCGCGGGTCTGTCGGGCGTGATCGCGCCCGTGCGGCCGACGTGGAAGGAGCGTTATCCGCTGATCCCGATCGAGCGCTATGTGGAGTGGCGGCGCGAGGATGGGTCTCACTTCGATCCCTGGATCCGCATCCACGAGCGTGTCGGTGGCGAGATTCTGGCGTCCGCGCCCAAGTCGATGACGATCCGCGCACCGGCCACCGAATGGGAGGAGTGGACAGGCATGAGCTTCCCGGACGACGGTGAGTACATCTTTCCGGGTGGCTTGGCGACGCTAAAGGTCGAGGACGCAATCGGCACGCACATCGAGCCCAACGTCTGGGTGCTCCACGCGGTGGGTTAGCCCGGAGAGAGCGCCTACGAGGGCAGTGCGACGACGCCCTCTTCGACGACGACGAGGCCGTCGCGCTCCAAGGAGCGAACGGCGTCGTCGTCGAGAGCCTCGCGATCGCGTACCGATTCTGCGACGAGGCGAAGGGTTGTGCCCCGCCGCTGGCGGAACGAGCCTTGGAACGGCCCTTGCTTGCGGGCCGGTTGCTCGCGGATACCGCGAGACGGGCACTCGGCCGCCAGAGGGCAATCGTCACAGCGTGGGATTCGGGCAAGGCAGACGGTTGCTCCGAGATCCATCAACGCCTGTGCTGAATTTGACGAGAACGACGCGTGCGTGCGCCGGAGCACGCGCTCGACGTTCACGTCGACGGGCAGCACGTCCTCGCCGAGGGCGAAGCGGCGAAGAGCCGCGGCCGTGTAAGGGCCGACCCCGGGAAGCGCAGTGAGGTCGTCCGGCCAGCCGAGCTCGGCGACGAGCTGTGCCGCGCGGTGGAGCTTGATCGCGCGCCGGTTGTATCCAAGCCCCTGCCACTCTCGAATGACGTCCGCGGCTGCTGCAGCGGCAAGCGATGTGACGGTCGGCCAGCGCTCGAGCCAGGCGAGATAGCGCGGCACGACGCGATCGACCTGTGTTTGCTGGAGCATGACCTCGCTCACGAGGATTGCGTAGGGATCCTGCGTGTGCCGCCACGGGAGATCGCGCCCGTTGGCGACGAACCACGCGTCCAGCCGCTCCTCCACGAACCGATCGTATGCCCGCGCCCCCAACTCGAGCGAGCGCCACCGTGACGGGGCATGCCGTCCGAGGTTACGGTTCGGCTCGTGCTTCTCTACAACTCGGCGGTCTCGGGCAACTGTTACAAGGTGCGGCTCCTCATGGCCCACCTCGGCCTCGAGTACGAGACGGTGGAGATGTCGGTCGTCGACAGGTCGAACCGGGCGGAGGTGCTCGGCGACCTCAACCCCGGCCTTCGCGTGCCGACACTCGTGCTCGACGACGGACGTCCGCTCGGCGAGTCCAACGCGATCCTCTGGTACCTCGGGGACGGGACGGAGTACGTGCCGGTCGATCCGTACGAGCGCGCACAGGTGCTTCAGTGGGCATTCTTTGAGCAGTACTCCCACGAGCCGTACCTCGCCGTCGTGCGCTTCTGGCTCGCGTACTCGGGCACGCCCGAGCGGTTCGCGGATCAGATCCCGGCGAAGATGAAGGGCGGCTATGCGGCGTTGGACGCGATGGACCGCCACCTGCAAGGGCGCGAGTTCCTCGTCGGCGACCGGTACTCGATCGCGGACATCGCGCTCTACGCCTACACCCACGTTGCAGACGAGGGCGACTTCGACCTCGAGCCGTACCCGGCGATCCGAGTGTGGCTCGAGCGCATAGCCTCGCAGAGCGGACACGTCACGATCGACGCCTGAGCGGTCACGCTCACGCCGCTCTCATGCGTGATGACCGTCGAAGACGGAGGGGCCTCGACGGCCCCTCCTCCCAGTCGCGTGGACTCTCGGGCACGTAATGCCTACTTCGAAATGAATCCGTATGACGATTCCGTCTCCACGGGCCCGTAAAGTGGACCCACCCGCGAGGGCCAGTTCTTCGCGTTCGCGTAGATGTCGGATTTGGCTGGTGCGCTGGTGCTGGCTGTGACCACCGCCGGCGTGGCAGCGACTCCGAGCACGATGGCGACGATGACCGCGATGCGCTTCATGACTTGCTCCTTTCCCTGCGTCGTATTCATGAACCGAGCCTAGGAGGCGATCGCTCGCGTGTCGTTCGCGCAGGCGACGTCCGCACTGTCACCGTCGTGACACACTTCCCCTCGTGGAGTGGCCTCTCTTCGCCGACGTGCCGGCGGAGGACGTCCGCCGGCTGCTCTCCATCGCCCGCCGGCGAACGTTCGGCAAGGGTGAGGTCGTCTTTCATCGCGACGATCTCGCAGAGTCGCTCCACCTCGTGGTACGAGGCCGCTTCGCCGTCCGCATCACGACATCCCTCGGCGAGAGCGCCCTTCTCGACGTGCTCGGGCCGGGAGACGCGTTCGGCGAGCTCGCGCTGCTGCTGCCGGATGCCCGTCGCTCGGCCACGATGGAAGCACTCGAAGAGGGAGAGACCCGCTCCGTCTTCCGCGACGACTTCGCCCGCCTGCAGGTCGAGCATCCCGGCGTCAAGGACGTCCTCCTGCGCCTTCTGGCGCAGCAGCTCGCCCGGGCCAGCGACCGTCTCGTCGAAGCGCACTACACGGACGCAGAGTCGCGCGTGCGACGCCGTCTCTGCGAGCTGGGCGAGCGCTATGCAACGGGCGAGGGCGAGGCTGTCGTGCCTTTGACACAGGAGGACTTGGCCGGCATGGCGGGCACCTCGCGCGCGACCGTCAACCGGGTATTGCGCGACGAGGAACGACGGGACATCGTCGAGCTTGCCCGCGGACGGATTCGTGTCCGCGACCTGGAGGGGCTCCGCAGGCGCTCGCGCTGACGCTCGCTCGAGCCCTGGCGTGGGCTTTCGACAGCAATTGGCGCGCCGAAGTCGGCGTGCCTCGGTCCTCCATACCCATTTTCCAGCGTGCCGAGTAGGGCACAGGCGCCTGCGAGGATAGAAGGCGCATGGTTCGCGTCCGCTTCGCGCCGAGCCCGACGGGCTCGCTCCATCTCGGCAACGCGCTGACGGCGGTTGCCAACCGTCGCTTCGCTGACGCGCAGGGCGGCACGTTCGTGCTGCGGATCGACGACACCGATCCTTCTCGCACGGTCGAGGGCGGAGAAACGGCGCTCCTCGACGACCTCGGGTGGCTCGGCGTGCCGTTTGACGAGGGGCCCGTGCGTCAGAGCGAGCGAGGTGCTCTCTATTCGGAGGTTGCCGGACGGGCGCTTGCCTCGGGTGCTGCAGAGCGCGATTCCGACGGCGCGGTGCGCCTGACGAGGGACGGCACGACGCTCCTGCGTGCGGACGGAACGGCGACGTATCAGCTCGCTTCGGTCGCCGATGATCTGGATCTCCGGATCACCCATGTCATCCGCGGCAACGACCACAGGCCAAATCTCGAGGTACAGCAGAGGATCGCTCGCGCCCTCGGAGGCGTACTCCCGGAGGTGATTCACCACGGGCTCGTGCTCGGCGAGGACGGAAAGAAGCTGTCGAAGCGCCATGGGCACTCGTCGATCGCGGAGCTGCGAAACGAAGGGTTTCCGCCCGATGCCGTACGCGCGTATCTCGACGAGCTCGATCTCCCGGAGCACGACGTGCACCTCGATCTGACTCGGCTTCGACGTCTCGCGATCGACTCGATCGCCGCCATGCCCGACGAGGAGCTCGCCGCAGCAGTGGGTGCCCCGCTCGAGGCCGTCCCCGTGCTTCGCGGCGCGCGATCCCTCGTCGAGGCCCGCGAGTACGCGCGCTTCGTGCTCGAGCCCCCACAGGTGCAGCTTTCGACCGAGGCACGTCCCACGCTCGATCGCTTCGCGGAGCTGCGCGAGCGCGCGCCGGACCGGCTCTCGGCGGACGAGTCTCGAGCGTTTCTCAGAGAGCTGAAGGCGGTCGGGGGCGATCTTCGTTCGCTCCGACTCGCACTGACGGGAGCAGCGACGGGACCGGAGCTCGCGGCCGTGCTCTCGGCGCTTTCGCGCGACGACGCTCTCGCTCGCGCGGCTCGCGCCATCAGCGCGTAGGGCCGGAGATACGATCGGCGAGTGCGTCTCTACGACACACTCACGCGCTCGCTCGTCGACCTGCCGCCGCCTCCCGGACCGGTCCGCATGTACGTCTGCGGGTCGACCGTGTACCAGCGAATCCACGTCGGGAACTCACGACCGTTTGTCCTCGGAATGTGGCTCCGGAGCTGGCTTCGTTCGACGGGCTACGAGGTGACGCTCGTCCACAACATCACCGACGTCGACGACAAGGTCTACGTCGAGGCCGGCAAGCAGGGGATCCCGAGCCGGGAACTGTCGGAACGGGCGACAGCATGGTTCTTCGAAGATACGGACGCCCTCGGGCTCGGGCGGCCCGATCTCGAGCCGCGGGCCACCGAAACGATCCCCGAAATCATCGCGTTCATCGAGGCGCTTCTGGAGAGGAACGCGGCGTACGTCGCGAATGGAGATGTCTACTTCCGGGTCGCCGACTTCCCCGAATACGGTCGGCTGTCTGGGGCGAAGCTCGAGGACATGATCGCGCAAGAGGAGAGCGAGCTGAAGCACGATCAGCGCGACTTCGCTCTCTGGAAGTCACAGAAGCCGCATGAGGACGCGGCGTGGGATTCGCCCTGGGGCGCCGGGCGGCCGGGTTGGCACATCGAGTGCTCGGCGATGGCGGAGAAGTTCCTGGGCCAGGAGTTCGAGATTCACGGCGGTGGGAACGATCTGCGCTTCCCTCATCACGAGAACGAGCTTGCGCAGTCGCGGAGCCTCGGACACGAATTCGCCCGGATTTGGATGCACAACGGGATGCTCGAGTTAGACGAGGCAAAGATGTCGAAGTCGCTCGGGAACGTCGTCACGCTCCGCAATGTCCTCGACATCTGGGGTCGTGAAGCCCTTCTCGTCTTCCATCTTTCCGGCTTCTGGAGCAAGCCGGTCGACTTCGACGACGAGGTGATGGCCCAGGCGGCGGCGCGCGCAGAGCGCTTTCGAGACGTCTTTCGAAACCCACACGATCCTGCGCCCGACGGCTCCTGGGAGCGGTTTGCCGCGGCGCTCGAGGACGACTTCAACACCCCGGCTGCTCTCGCCGTCGTCCATGAGTGGCGCGACCACGACCTGCTTCGGCGCGCTCTCGGCATCTTCGGCCTCGAGTCCCTCGCCACGCACGCCGAGGCGCCGCCGGAAGTCGTCGAGCTCGCGGAACAGCGCCAGGTCGCCCGCGCGGCACGTGACTTCGACGAAGCCGATCGTCTCCGTGGAGAGATCGAGGCCGCCGGCTGGGAGGCACGCGACGAAGCGGACGGATACCGGCTCGTGCCTTTGCGGTGATGCGCGAGCTCGTCTACGGTCGAAACGCGGCGCGAGAGCTCTACCGCGGGCCGCGCCAGGTGCTCGAAGCCTGGGTCACGGAGCGTGCCGCGGCTCAGATCCCGTGGCTCGATGCCGGCCCACGCGCGCAGGTCAAGCCGGAGCGGGTCCTCAGCGAGGCCGCCGGCACGCGCGACCACCAGGGGATCGTCGCCTGGTGCGAGCCCTTTCGCTACGCCGACGCGTACGAGCTCGTGAAGACAGACAGCCCGCTGCTCGTCTGCCTCGACCAGGTCACGGATCCGCACAACCTCGGGGCGGTCATACGAAGCGCTGAGGGAGCGGGTGCCACCGCGGTCATCGTTCCCGCGCACGGCTCCGTGCGTGTCACGCCTGTGGTTTGCCGATCGTCGGCAGGCGCAGTGGAGCACCTGCCCGTCGCGGTGGTCCCCAATCTTGCGCGCTACCTCGCCGACATCAAGGGGCAGAGCCTGTGGGCCTATGCCGCCGACTCCGAGGGATCGATACCGATGTGGGACGCCGACCTGACGGGAGGAATCGCGCTCGTGCTCGGAGCCGAGGGAAAGGGTGTTCGCCCGCTCGTCCGTCGCACATGTGACGGCGTCATCGCGATTCCGCTCGCCGGGAAGGTTGGCTCGCTCAACGTCTCCGTCGCCGCCGCCCTGCTCCTCTACGAGGCGAGGCGCCAGCGTACGACAACGTAGCGGCGAGGCACTTGGCTGCCCGGGCCGGGCTGCCCGCCTCGACGGCATAGGCAGGATGTGCGTGTGGCTGATCCGACCCTGTACCTCTTCGACGGCTACAACCTCCTCCACGCAGGAGACTTCTCCGACCGTGGAGAGCTGGTGGACTCTCTCGCGAGCTTCGTCGCGAGCCGGGGCGCACGCGGTGTCGTCGTCTTCGACGGCGTCGGGGAGGAGCGTGAGATCGGCCCGCTCTCCGTCCGCTTCGCGGCGCACGCCGACGACGTGCTCGAGCGGTTGGCGGCCGAGCATCGCGCGTCCGAGCTCGTCTGCGTCGTCTCGTCCGACTCGCTCGTGCGAAGAACCTCGGGCCAGGAGGTGCGCAAGCAGACGTCACGGGCGTTTCTTGCCGATCTGGTGCCCGTGAGTCATACCGACAGCGAGCAGAAGGGTGCCGGCGGGAGGGTGGGCGACCGACTGGATCCCGACACGCGCGACCAGCTCGAGCGGCTTCGCCGCGGCTTGTAGGGAGAGACTCGCCGAATCCTGGACGAGGGTAAGGCGAACGTCATCGAAGGCGAACGTATGTTCTTAGCATCCTGGAGTTTTCGCAAAGCCCTTGTAACGCTCGGCGGATGGTGCTAGCTTCTTCCTCAACTTCAAGGTGAGACTTGGCCGGACGGACATGTTCTTGTCCTGCTGGGTAAACCGCACAACGACGCCGTAGACACGGGGGTATTGCGATGGCCGTCCGCACCGCCGCAGCACCGAGAACTGCTCAGAAAGTTCAACGAGAGCTTGAAGACCTGCAACTTGTCATGAAGGCGCGCAATGGAAGCCAAGAGGCGCTCGACGGCCTGTTGCGCAGGTACACCGGGTTCGTCCGGCTCAAGGCGAGCTCGTACTTCCTGGCCGGCGGCGACAGCGACGACCTCATCCAGGAAGGGATGATCGGGCTCTACAAGGCGGTGCGCGACTTCCGGCCCGAGATGGAAACGTCGTTCCGGAGCTTCGCGGAGCTATGCGTGACGCGTCAGATCATCACCGCGATCAAGACGGCCACTCGCTTCAAGCATTCGCCCCTCAACACCTACGTCTCGTTCAGCCACACCCCGGCGGGACAGGAGTCGGAAGGTGACTGCACGCTCGGGGATGCTCTCCCCGGACCGAGCGTCAACGACCCGTCCGTCTGCGTGATCTCGACCGAGGAGCTCCAGAGCCTCGTGTTCGCCCTCGGCACGGGTCTGTCGTCGCTCGAGTCGGAGGCGCTCACGCTCTACCTCGAAGGAAACTCCTACGAGGAGATGGCCGAGGGCCTCGGGTGCGACACCAAGACGATCGACAACGCGCTTCAGCGCGTCAAGCGGAAGATCCTCGCGCACCAGAAGACCCGCGAAGTCCTCGCCTAACGCTGAACTCGTGAAGCCGGAGGCGGGACTCGAACCCACGGCCTAGTGATTACAAATCACTTGCTCTACCAGCTGAGCTACTCCGGCGTACCGGGATCGTAGACACGCTCGCTCGGAGTGGGACGGCCGATGGCATGTACTCGCTGAATTCCCGCTTCAAATAGGTGCATAATCGCGCGATGTCCGTGACCGAAGGGACGCAGGCGGAGAGGATCGCGGCGGCGCGGGCGCGCTACGTCGCCCCGGGTGCCACAACGCCGCGGCTCGTCGTCGCAGAGGCCGAGGGCGCGCGGATCACCGACGTCGACGGCCGCTCCTACATCGACTTCGCCGGCGGGATCGGCTGCCAGAACACCGGTCACCGTCATGCGGCGATCGTCGACGCGGTCAAGGAGCAGGCGGACCGCTACCTGCACCAGTGCTTCATCGTCGGGACGTACGAGCCGTACGTCGAGGTCTGCCGGCGTCTCGCCGAGCTCTCACCGTGCGGAGATGGGGAACAGCGATCGCTTCTCGTCAACTCGGGCGCCGAAGCCGTCGAGAACGCGGTCAAGATCGCGCGCTCGGCCACGGGCCGGCAAGCAATAGTCGTCTTCGACGGCGCGTTTCACGGACGAACGCTTTTGGCGATGACCATGACGAGCAAGGTGAAGCCGTACAAGGCGGGCTTCGGCCCGTTCGCGCCCGAGGTCTATCGGGCGCCGGCGCCCTACCCTTACCACGGGATCTCGTCCGACGACGCGATCGCTGCGCTCGAACACCTCTTCAAGGCCGACGTCGATCCGTCGACGGTTGCCTGCGTGGTCCTCGAGCCGGTGCAGGGGGAAGGCGGCTTCGTCGCGATGCCGCTCGGACTATCCGGCCCGCCTGCAGGAGCTGTGCCGCTCGCACGGGATCCTCTACGTCGACGACGAGGTGCAGTCCGGAATCGGGCGTACCGGGAACGATGTGGGCGATCGAGCAGTACGAAGGCGTTGAGCCCGACATCCTGATCTCCGGGAAGTCGATCGGTGGCGGCCTCCCACTCGCGGGCGTCACGGGTCGCGCCGAGATCATGGATGCAGTTCCTCCAGGCGGGCTCGGAGGCACCTTCGGCGGCAACCCGCTCTCGTGCGCCGCGGCTCTCGCCGTACTCGACATCGTCGGCGACGCGGAGTTCCTCGCAGGCGCCCGCCGGCTCGGCGACACGCTCCGCGCTCGACTCGACGCCCTTGCCGGCAAACACCGGAGATCGGCGAGGTCCGCGGCCTCGGCTCGATGCTCGCCTTCGAGTTCGCCGAGCGCTCACCCGATCGCGCTCAGGCGGTCGTCACCGCGGCGTTCGACCGCGGGCTCGTACTCCTCTCCTGCGGCCTCTATGGAAACGTGATCCGCCTGCTACCCCCTCTCAACATCGCGCCGGACGAGTTGGACGAGGGGCTCGCCATCCTGGAGGAGTCGCTTGGCGCCTGAGGGTGCCCCGGACATCAGAGTCAGAGGACTGACCAAGCGCTACGGAGACGTCGTCGCGGTCGACGGAATCGACCTCGACATCGCCGAGGGAGAGTTCTTCACAATGCTCGGTCCCTCGGGCTCCGGTAAGACGACCACGCTCAGGATGATCGCCGGGTTCGAGGTACCGGACGAGGGGACGATCGAGCTCGCGGGCGAGGACGTCTCGCGCCTCCCGCCGTACGACCGGCCGGTGAACACGGTATTCCAGGACTACGCGCTCTTCCCGCACATGACCGTGCAGGAGAACGTCGAGTACGGGCTCATGGTGAAGAAGGTGAAGAAGGGCGAGCGCCGCGAACGTGCCGGGGAGGCGCTCGAGATGGTGCGCCTTGCCGGATACGGCGATCGCAAGCCGTCCCAGCTCTCGGGCGGACAGCGGCAGCGGGTGGCCCTCGCACGCGCGATCGTGAACCGCCCGAAAGTGTTGCTGCTCGACGAGCCACTCGGCGCGCTCGACCTGAAGCTCCGCCAGGAGATGCAGATCGAGCTCAAGTCGATCCAGCGCGAGGTCGGGATCACGTTCGTCTACGTGACGCACGACCAGGAAGAGGCGCTGACGATGTCCGATCGCCTGGCCGTCTTCAACCAGGGCAGGATCGAGCAGATCGGGCCGCCGGCGGAGGTGTACGAGCACCCGGAGAACGAGTTCATCGCGGGGTTCGTCGGGCGTCTCGAACGTCATCGAGCGCGACGGGCGGCGCTACACGGTCCGACCTGAGAAGATCAACGCTGCTCGAGGAACGGCGAGGCAGCCGAAGCCGGCGTCGCACGTCGAGGCCGGGACTGGTGCGAGATGTGCAGTACGCCGGGCCCGTGACGCGGTACCACGTTACGCTCGACCGAGGCGGAGAGCTCCAGGTACTCGCTCAAAACCTCGACGAAGGCTCGAGCGAGGTGCTCGAGGCGAAAGGACGCCGGGTGTCGCTCGAATGGCGCCCGGAGCAGGAGTCGGCAATCGGACGAATCAGAGGGAGGATCCGAATGAGAAGGAAGCGCATCGCTGTCTGGACGACGCTGGCCTTGCTCGTCGGAGCGCTCAGCGTCGTGGCCGCCGGCTGCGGCGGCGGCGACGACGAGAGCTCTGCGAGCACCGAGATCGAGGGCCTCGGCTCGACGCTCGAGGAGATCGAGGCGAACGCCAGGACGGAGGGCAAGGTCGATCTCGTCGGCATGGGCGTACTACGTCGAAGACGGCTCGAACGATCCGAACGCCGACTGGGTGACCGGCTTCGAGAAGGACACGGGGTGCGACGTGTCGGCGAAGGTTGCGGGCACGTCCGACGAGATGGTGACGCTGATGAAGACCGGTCAGTACGACGGTGTGTCGGCTTCGGGCAACGCGTCGCTGAGGCTCGTCGCCGGCGGCGACGTCGCGCCGGTGAACCTCGACCTCGTCCCGAACTATGCGGACGTCTTCGAGGATCTGAAGGGCCAGCCGTACAACACGGTCGACGGTGTGCCGTACGGGATCCCGCACGGGCGCGGGGCCAACGTGCTCATGTGGCGGACGGACATCGTCAAGCCTGCGCCGGACAGTTGGAGCGTCGTCTTCGACCCCGACTCTCCGTACAAGGGCAAGGTCACGGCGTACGACGACTCCGTGTACATCGCCGACGCTGCGGTCTACCTGATGACGACGCAGCCGGACCTCAACATCACGAACCCGTACGAGCTGGACGACACGCAGTTCCAGGCAGCGGTCGACCTGCTGAAGCAGCAAAAGGCGATCGTCGGCGAGTACTGGTCGGACTATGCGAAGGAAGAGGCGTCGTTCACTTCCGGGGACAGCGTCGTCGGCACGACCTGGCAGTCGGTCACGAACTTCCTCAAGGGCGAGAAGGTGCCCGTCGAGTCGACATCCCCGAAGGACGGGTCAACGGGATGGTCGGACACCTGGATGATCAACTCCAAGGCCGCCCATCCCGAACTGCATGTACCTCTGGATGGACCACATCGTCAGCCCGCAGACGAATGCGACCGCGACGGAGTACTACGGAGAAGCGCCGTCGAACTCCAAGTCGTGCGCTCTCATGTCTGACCCGACCTTCTGCGAGCAGTACCACGCGGACGACCCCGCGTACTGGGAGAACGTCTACTACTGGATCACGCCCCTCGCAGACTGCGGCGACGACCGCGGCGAGGTCTGCAAGGACCACAGCGAGTGGGTCCAGGCGTGGACCGAGATCCGAGGTAGTTGAGCTCGATCGGTAACGCCGAGACGCCGCCCCGGGAGGCCCCGGGGCGGCGTCTGTCCACCTATCTCTACCGCCGCCCTCGACTCCGCCTCGGCGCTCTGTTGGCGACGCCGCTCGGGTGGCTGGGCATCGCCTACCTCGGTTCGCTGGCCGTGCTGTTCCTGGCCGCGTTCTGGCGCCTCGATCCGCTGGCGACCCACGTCGTCCACGACTACAGCCTGGACAACTTCCGGACGCTCGTCGAGGAGCCGGTCTACAGGACGATCACGCTCAGGACGGTCGGCACGGCGGCCGCTGTGACCGTCACCGACGCCGTGCTCGCGTTCCCGATCGCGTACTACATGGCACGCATCGCGACTCCGCGCGTCAGGGCAGCGCTCGTCGTCGCGGTCCTGACCCCGCTCTGGGCGAGCTATCTCGTGAAGATCTACGCCTGGCGGATCATCCTCCAGGAAGACGGGATCTTGAACTGGGCGCTCGACCCGCTCGGGCCTCTCCGGTCCAGGGTTCGGAAAGTACGCGCTCTGGCTCGTGTTCTCGTACCTCTGGCTTCCGTTCATGGTCCTGCCCATCTACGCCGGGCTCGAGCGGCTGCCGTCATCGCTGCTCGAGGCCTCCGTCGGATCTCGGCGCGACGAGGTTTCCGCACGTTCCGCAGTGTCGTGCTGCCGATCGCGTTCCCGGCAGTCGTGGCGGGCTCGATCTTCACCTTCTCGCTCACGCTGGGGGACTACATCGCGCCACAGATCGTCGGCACGCGGCAATTCATCGGCAACGTCGTGTTTGCGAATGTCGGTGTCGCGGGCAACCTGCCGCTCGCCGCGGCGTTCGCCACCGTGCCCGTGATGATCATGATCGTCTACCTCCTGCTCGCTCGACGGGCGGGAGCGTTCGAGAGTCTGTAGCCGTGGTCGAGTCACGTGGGCTCCAGTGGTTCCTCAAGGGGGCGACCGCGCTGACGCTCTCCTTCATCTACTTGCCGCTCTTCGTCATCTGCCTGTACGCGTTCAACGAACGGAGGACGAACAACTGGCCGATCGCAGGGCTGTCGCTCAAGTGGTTCGGAAAGGCCGTGAACAATCCCGGAGTCCGGGATGCGCTGTGGACGTCGCTGAAGGCCGGGCTTGGGGCCACGGCCGTGGCAGTGCTCCTCGGGACGCTCGCGGCAATCGCGGTCTCGCGCTATCGCTTCTTCGGGCGGGAGACGATCTCGTTCTCTGGTGATCCTCCCGATCGCGCTCCCCGGGATCGTGACCGGGATGGCGCTGAACACCACGTTCCGGACGTTGGGGGTCGATCTCGGCCTGTTCACCGTCATCGTCGGGCATGCCACGTTCTGCATCGTCGTCGTCTACAACAACGCGGTCGCACGCATGCGGCGGGTGTCGGGGTCGCTCGACGAGGCGTCGATGGATCTCGGCGCAGACTCATGGCAGACCTTCCGCTACGTGACGGCGCCGCAGATCTCGACAGCGATCATCGCCGGCTCGTTGCTCGCGTTCGCGCTTTCGTTCGACGAGGTGATCGTGACGACGTTCACGATCAGTGGGCAGGAGACGCTCCCGATCTGGATTCTCGCGAACCTCTCGCGGCCGAACCAGTTGCCGATCGTCAACGTCGTGGCGGTCTTCGTGATCCTCTTGTCGATCATCCCCGTCTGGATCGCGCAGCGGCTTGCCTCCGGAGCCGGGGCCGGCGGGCGGATCTAGTAGCTTCTCAGGACGGCATCGCGAGCCCGACCGGGCAGGACACGCCTGTGCCGCCGATCCCGCAATAGCCGTTCGGGTTCGCTTCGAGGTACTGCTGGTGGTAGTCCTCGGCGTAGAAGAACGGGCCGGCTTCGACGATTTCGGTCGTGATCCGGCCGAAGCCTGCCTCCGTTAGCTCGGCCTGGTACATCTCCCGCGAGGCGAGTGCGGCGTCGCGCTGCGCTTCCGTCTTCCAGTAGATCCCGGAACGGTACTGGGTGCCGACATCGTTCCCCTGGCGCATGCCCTGAGTCGGGTCGTGGCCCTCCCAGAACACACGAAGCATTGCCTCATAGCTCGTCTGTTCGGTGTCGAACACGGCGAGCACCACCTCGTTGTGCCCGGTTCGCCCTGTGCAGACCTCTTGGTATGTGGGGTTCGGCGTGAACCCGGCCGAGTACCCGACAGCAGTCGTGTACATGCCGGGCGCCTGCCAGAACATCCGCTCCGCGCCCCAGAAACAGCCCATCCCGAAGATCGCCTGCTCGGTGGTCTCCGGGAACGGGGGTGTGAGCGGAGTGCCCAAGACGAGATGGGGCGCACGAACGGAGATGGCCTCGTCGCGACCCGGAAGCGCCTCCTCGGGAGACGGCAGCGTCGTCGATTTTCGCGTGAACAGCATCTCCAAGAGAGTAGCGACCGGCTACGGCTTCGCAGAAGCTTCCCAGCCGTCGTACTCGCCCTGGAACTCCGCCGCGATCTCCTCGAACCACGCGCGGAAGGCATCGACCGTCGCTGTTCCGATGATGCGATACCCCGCCGCGCGCACCGACCACTCGGCGATCCGCTCGTCAGGCGCGACGATCTCGGTCTCCCATTCGGCCTGCCCGATCATCGCGGCCGCGTCACGAGCGCTGGTCTCGTGTTCGAAGTACAGGTAGTGGATGACGTGACGCGGTTTCGCGAGATCGGCGCCCCGGCCCGTTAGCTGTCGCAGCACGAGCTGATCTGTTTCCTGAGGCGTCTTGGGAGCTCCCTTGTTGCGCATGCGGTCGAGGAAGCCCATCGCTAGGCCTTCTCGAGCGCCTGCGCGAGGTCGGTCCAGAGCTCGTCCGGATCCTCGAGCCCGACCGAGAGCCTGAGAAGGCCGGCTGGTACTCGCGCGCCCTCCCAGCGTGCCCGCGCCTCGATTCGCGACCTCACGCCGCCCAGGCTCGTCATGTTGGCGATCGTTCGCGTGGCCGTCTCGACGCGGCGCGCGGCCGCCGAGTCCGAGACGTCGAACGAGAGCAGACCGCCGAAGCCCGGGTAGCGGACGACCTCGACGGCGGGGTGTGCCCGAAGCCGGTCGGCAATCGTCCGTTGCGCTGGCGGTCTGCCGAGCAACACGCACCTCGAGCGTGCTGAGCCCTCGCAGGACGAGCCAGGCGGTGTCGGCGCTGGCAACCGGGCCGGTCCGCGATCGGAACTCCAGCAGTCTCGCCGCGTCGCCGGGTCGCTTGCAGACGACGACGCCGGCCAAGGCATCATCGTGGCCGGCGAGGTACTTGCCCGCAGAGTGGACCACGACGTCGCAGCCACGCTCGAGCGGCTTCATGTGCACCGGCGTCGCGGCGGTGGCGTCGCAGACGACGCGCGCGGGGTGGGCCGCGCAGGCTTCGAAGTCCGGCATCGTAAGAAATGGGTTCGAGGGAGCCTCGATCCAGATGAGATCGACCCCAGCCGGCGGCGGCCCGATTTGATCGAACTCGACGTGGCGGACGCCCCAGCGGGCGAGCTCCTCCAGCATGACTCCTGTTCCGTAATACGCGCCCTCGGCGAGAGCGATCGTCTGTCCCGCGGACAGAAGCCCGAGGATCACCGAGGTTGATGCCGCGGAGCCTGACGCAAAGAGAAGAGCCTCGCCGCCGTCCAGCTCGCCGAGCCGTCGTTCCGCTTCGGCCATGGTCGGGCTCGAGTAGCGGGAGTACGTGAACTCGCCCGGCTCGCCGTCTTCGTACGGCCACGTCGTCGAGCGGTCGATCGGCGTCGAGCCCACGCGTTCGACTCTATCGCTGCCCTGGCTCCCGCAGCGCCCGGCAGCGAGCTGAGACGACTTGGCGCCGATCGCTGCACAGCTGGAGGCTGGATGCGAAATTCCCGCGGGCCGGATGACGGCCACGACACGGCGCTGGATCGCCACCCGCGTACGTCTGGCGCCAAGCTTGGCCGTGACCGTCCCCGTCGGCGCGCCAATTTCGCATCCAGCCTCTAGGCTCCGCGGCGGTGGCCGAAATCCACGACACGACCGAGGCGAAGCTCCGCTGGCTCGAAGAGCTGAGCGAGGAGTCACTGCATCACGCGAGCGAAAAGCACGTCGAACGGCAGCGCGAGCGCGGGAAGCTGCTCGCCCGGGAGCGGCTCGAGAAGCTCCTCGACCCGGGATCTTTCGTCGAGCTCGACCGGTTCGTTCGCCACCGGGAGGTCGAGTTCGACATGGGCGAGAACCGGCCGTGGGGCGATGCGGTCGTGACTGGCTACGGGACGATCTTCGGCCGCAGGGTCTTCGTCTTCTCGCAGGACTTCACGGTGTTCGGCGGGTCCCTCTCCGAGGTTTTCGCTGAGAAGGTCTGCAAGGTCATGGACATGGCCGTCAAGTACGGCTGCCCCGTGGTCGGGATCAATGACTCGGGAGGAGCACGGATTCAAGAAGGGGTCGTCTCGTTGGCGGGGTACGCGGAGATCTTCTGGCGGAACGTGCAGGCGTCCGGCGTGGTTCCCCAGATCTCGCTCGTGATGGGGCCATGCGCCGGTGGTGCCGTCTACTCACCCGCGATCACGGATTTCGTGCTCATGGTCGAGGGAACCTCGTACATGTTCATCACGGGGCCCGACGTCGTGAAGACGGTCACCGGTGAGGACGTCTCGTTCGAGGAGCTCGGCGGCGCGGGGACGCATGCGACGAAGTCCGGTGTCGCGCACTTCACGGCCCCCGATGAAGAGACCTGCCTCGAGGAGGCGCGCTACCTTCTGTCGTTCCTCCCCCAGAACAACCTCGATCCGCCGCCGTACGCGCCACCGGCGGATCCCGTGGACCGTGAGGACGCTTCACTCGACACGATCGTCCCGGACAGCCCGAACAAGCCGTACGACATGAAGGGCGTCATCGAGCGCGTCGTCGACGATGCGGAGTTCCTCGAGGTGCATGCGCATTGGGCGGAGAACATCGTGTGCGGCTTTGCCCGGTTGGGTGGACACTCGGTCGGGATTGTCGGCAACCAGCCGAGCGCGCTCGCGGGCGTGCTCGACATCGACGCGTCGGTCAAGGCCGCACGATTCGTCCGCGTCTGCGATGCCTTCAACATTCCGCTCGTGACCTTCGTCGACGTCCCGGGCTTCCTCCCCGGAACGGCGCAGGAGTGGAGCGGGATTATTCGCCACGGCGCGAAGCTCTTGTACGCCTATGCGGAAGCGACGGTGCCGAAGCTGACCGTGATCACTCGGAAGGCATACGGCGGCGCCTACGACGTCATGTCGTCGAAGCACATACGTGCCGACTTCAACGTCGCCTGGCCGACCGCCGAGGTCGCCGTAATGGGGCCGGAAGGCGCGGTGAACATCGTCTTTCGCCAGGAGCTTTCGGAGGCGAACGACCCGGAAGCCCGGCGCGAGGAGCTCATCGCCGACTACAAGGAGCGCTTTGCCAACCCGTACACGGCTGCCGAGCGTGGCTACATCGACGACGTCATCCGACCGAGGCGCACACGGCCCGTTCTGATCTCGGCGCTCGAGACCGCGCTCACCAAGCGCGAGCCCAAGCCGAAGCGCAAGCACGGGAACATCCCGCTCTAGGAGCCGAACATGCCCGGCGCTCAAGCCCTGTGTTCGAGCGGGAATCGGGCACGTTCTCGCCAGCACGCCGAATCCGGCTCGACTTCCTCGATCAGGAGCACTTCGCGGGCTTCGGCCTCGATCGGTAGCGACGGCAGGATGTCGGCCTCGGCGTTGCTCAGAGTCTCGTCGTCGCCTTCGGCCGCCGTCAGGTGCGGAATGGTCGCGGCGAATGCTCCGCCGTACGGTGGGTAATCCGGATGCGCCTCGACGACGGCATCGGTCAATCGAACGAACGGCTCGGACGGATCCGGGGCGAGGTAGAGCACCATCGGGAACCGGCCGGTCGTCCCGAGTTGGAACGCGAAGCTCTGGAACGCACCGATTAGCTTGCGCAAGTCTTGAATCAGCGTGCTGTCGATGCTGTCGGGCGGAACGAAGGGAACGAGGATCGTGATATGTGCGGGCACGCCGCTCGACGGCTTCCCGTAACAAGTCCGCTCCCGCCAGCGGTCGACAACTGCGGCGACCTCGGGAACGGCGACGATGAGCGCGCTCCGGAGTTCCGTGTCAGCCCTCGTCTCGATGGTCGGGGCAGGCCGGCAAGGAAGCGAATCCGTGCCGTACGCTCGACATCGTCCGCAAATGAGGAATCCGCCTCGATGAGGAGCGGCAATGCCAGCCGCGCTTGCTCACGAAGTCGCACAAGTCTCGGAGGCGGTCGGTCACGCGGGAACTCTAGAAGCGGCAGCTACACGGGCTCGAAGGCATAGTCGACTGCGTCGCAGACGGGCTCGTATCCCATTTCCGTGTAGATCTTGTTCGATGTCGGGTTCGCGAGGTCCGTGTACAGGAAGCAGAACGTTCGGCCCGCAGCCAGCTGCTCGGCCGTAACCGCGGCCGTTACCGCGCTTCCGTATCCCCGACGCCGATGCTCAGGAGGGGTGTACACAGGGCCGATGCGAGCCCCGTTCGGCGTCTTCCCGCCCCAACCGGCGAGCGACACTGGGCCTTCGTCGTCCCAGATCGTGAAGCTGCCCGAGCCGGCTCGGAGACGTGTGTCGACGGTTCGTTCGGCGCCGCGATCGGGCGCAGCGCGCCTTCCGGCATCGCCTCCACCGCGAAGGCACCGACCCACGCGACGAGTAGCTCGCGATCTGCCTCGGTTGCCGCGCGTGCGCGCCCCGGTACATCCTGAGTGGAGCGCAACTCGGTGATGCGGTAGATGCGCTGTGCCATTCGGCGACGTCGCCTTGTTCCGACTCGTGCCGACCAGTTCTCGGAGAAGGCGTCAACCTCCGGCACGGCACCCGTCACTCCGGGAAGCTCGAGTCCCTCGGTCGCGAGGGCGTCGGCGAGCGCCACGAGCACCTCGTCATCGCGAGGTCGGCTGAGCACGAGGTTGTAGGGCGGTGTCTGGAGTGCAGCCCCGACGATTTGGCCCCCGTCCTCGACGAGCCAAAGCCGGTACTCGTTGTAGGCCGCGGGATAGTGACGAAGCGTGCCGGCGATCCCGAGGATCAAGTTGTTCCGCGCCTCGTCGGCGAGGAGGAGCGACGACGCAGTCTCGAGGAACGCGCCAGGATCTTCGAGGTCCTTGACGACCACCGCACAATCCTATAATTCTTAGGCAATGCCTAAGCAGACACTGTCGGCCGCGGAGGCGGCTCGAGCCCTTGGTATCTCGCTCGACACTCTTCGTCGCTGGGACCGTGCGGGGAAGATTCGTGTCGAGAGGGACTCCGCGAACCGGCGGGTGGTCGCGGCCACGGAGGTCGAGCGGCTGAAGGGCGGCGCGGCCTCGGAGCAGTTCTCGGCTCGGAACCGGTTTCGCGGCGTCGTACGCACGGTGACGATCGAGGGGCTGCTCGCACAGATCGAGATCGACGTGACCGAGCCGGCTCGAGTCGTCGCGATCATCACGCGCGAATCCGCCGAGCAGCTCGCCTTGAAGCCGGGCATGAGCGCGGCAGGCGTCGTCAAGTCCACGAGCGTGATGGTCGAGCGGTGAACAGGCGCCTCGTGATCGTCGGCTCGCTCGTGGCGGCGCTCGCGGCGGCCGCCTCGGCGTTGGCGCTTGCGGCTCCTGCCACCGATCGGGCCGCCACAGCACGCCCAATCGTCCTGGCTGCCGCCTCGCTCACTGAAGTGTTGCCTCGGATCGAGCCCGAGGCGAGCTACTCGTTCGGGAGCTCGAACTCGCTCGCCGAGCAAATTCGCAGAGGCGCACCCTTCGACGTCTACCTCTCCGCGAGCCCCCTCTACACCCAGGCGCTGAATCGCGAGGGACTGGCGCGCAAGCCGGTTGCGTTCGCGACGAACTCGCTCGTCGTCATCGTGCCCCGCTCGAATCCGGCGAAGATCAAGACGATCTTCGACCTCGCGAAACGTCCGAAGCTGCGCCTCGTCGTCGCCGGGCCGAAGGTTCCCATCGGCCTCTATACGCGCGAGGTCCTGAAGCGTTTGGGCCTCCTGAAGATCTTGAAGAAGACGGTGAGCCTCGAGCCCGACGTGAAGGGCATCGTCGGGAAGGTCGCGCTCGGTCAAGCCGACGCCGGTTTCGTGTACCGAACCGACGTTGCGCCCGTCGCATCGCGTGCGCGTGCCATCCCGATCCCCGCGAAGGCGCAACCGACAGTCGTCTACGAGCTCGCGATCGCTGCCGAGCCCAAGGACGTGGAGGCCGCACAGGACTTCGTCATCGCGGTACTGGGCCCGGATGGTCGGCGGGCGCTGCGTGTATCTCTCTTCGGGTTGCCGTGAAGCCGACGCCTTTCGGGGTCGCGCTCGTGGGAGCGACCACGGCCTCTCTGGTCTTCCTGGCACTTCCCATCGTCGCGATCTTCGCCGAGCTCTCCCTCGGCGAGCTTTTCGACGGGCTCACGAGCGAGATCGCGCGCGACGCCCTCCGCGTCACCCTCGAAACGAATCTCATCGCGATGGCCCTGATCCTCGTGTTCGGGACTCCGACTGCGTATCTGCTCGCAAACCGCAGCTTCCGCGGGCGAGCGCTGCTCGTGACTCTCGTGGAGCTTCCCCTGGTTCTCCCCCCTGCGGTCGCCGGCATTGGGCTGCTCGCCGCGTTCGGACGGTTCGGGCTCCTCGGCGGAGCGATCGACGCGCTGGGTGTGGACATTGCGTTCACGAAGATTGCGGTCGTCCTCGCGGTGACGTACGTCGCGAGCCCGTTCTACGTTCGCACCGCAATCGCCGCCTTCGAAGCCGTCGATCAGGACCTCGTATCAGCGTCGCGGACACTCGGTGCCGGGCCGGCACGGACGTTCAGGCGGGTCGCGCTGCCGCTCGCGGCGGGCGGCCTGGGCGCAGGGCTCTCGCTCGCGTTCGCCCGGGGCCTCGGTGAGTTCGGGGCGACCATCATGTTCGCAGGGTCGCTCCAGGGTGTCACCCAGACGCTCTCGCTCGCCGTGTACCAGGAGTTCGACGTCAACTTCGACAACGCGCTTGCGATCGGCGCGCTGCTCGTGGTTGCGAGCGCCCTGATCCTCTTCGCCGTCAAGGTCGTCCTGACATGGACACGCTCCGACTCGACCTCGATCACTCTCTTCGCACCTTCCGGCTCGCGGTAGCACTCGAGCTCGGTGCCGAGACCGTCGCGCTCGTCGGCCCTTCCGGCGCGGGCAAGTCGAGCGTGCTCCGGGCCGTCGCCGGCCTTCTTCGGCCGGATCACGGGGTCGTCGCGCTCGGCCCGGAGACCTGGCTCGATACCACTCGTGGAATCGACATCCCGCCGGAGCGGCGACGAGTCGGGCTCGTATTCCAGGAGTACGCGCTCTTTCCGCATCTCGACGTCGCGGCAACGTCGCCTACGGTGCCAGCGATCGGACGGCGCATCCCAGAGTTGCTCGAGCGCTTTCGCATCGACCATCTCGCATCGGCTCACCCACGCGACATCTCCGGAGGCGAGCGGCAGCGCGTCGCGCTCGCTCGGGCGCTCGCACGCGAGCCTGACATCCTCCTACTCGACGAGCCGTTGTCAGCACTCGATGCGTACACCCGAGCGGCCGTGCGCGGAGAGCTGCACGAGCTGATCTCGGACCTCGGGCTCCCGACTCTGCTCGTTACCCACGACTTCGAGGACGCGGCGACACTTGCAGATCGGGTGGGCGTGATCGTCGACGGCGCCATCCTCCAGCTCGGCAGCCCTCAGGAGCTCCTTGCAAGGCCGAGCGACCGCTTCGTCGCGAGCTTTACCGGAGCGAATCTTCTACCCGGGATCGCCGCCCCGGGCGGCGACGGCCTCACGGAGGTTGTGCTCGACGGTGGCGGCACTGTCTGGACGGCGGATGAAGGCTCTGGCCGTGTCGCTGTCGCCGTGTACCCGTGGGAAGTCTCGATCTCGCGCGAGATGCCACACGACTCGGCCCTCAACCACGTTCGCGCTCCCGTTGTGTCGATCGTGCCTCTCGGGAACCGCGTTCGTGTTCGCGTCGGGCCGGTGACCGCCGAAGTGACGGCTGGGTCAGCCGAGAGGCTCGGCATCCGCGAAGGAGACGTCGTCGTCGCTTCGTTCAAGGCGACTGGCGCGCGTCTGCTTTCGGTGGCATAGCGTCAGGTGCATGGAACTCGAAGTGCAGCCGATGCCGGCCGAGGACGAGCTATCGGCGATTCGGAGCGCGCTCGTGCGGGCGGGAATCCAGCTCGATCACCCCCCGGCCGCGTACGTCGAGCGCATGGCGACGCGCAGCCGCGCGCGAGGCTGTCGCGGGATTGCCCGCCCGCTCGTCCTACGCGCTCTCGCCGCGCAGCACCCGAGGCGCGACGCGCGCGTAGTCGAGGCCTGAGACCCAAGTTGCCACGAGCGCGGCGAAAAGCGCCCACCAGGCCACGTCGTCGCTCCATGCTCCAGCGGCCGCAAGCCCCGCGATCGTGGCGGCTGCCGCCTGTGCCCAGGTCTTGACCCGACCGAGGTCCCGCGCTCCGAGCACGATGCCCCGCTCGATGGCTGCAAGGCGGAGCCCGGACACGAGGATCTCGCGTACGACGATCAGCGCGACCATCCACGCCGGGGCGACGCCTTCACCGATCAACATCACGAGCGCCGCGAGGACGAGAACCTTGTCCGCCACGGGGTCGAGGAGCTTCCCGAGAGGTGAGCTAATTCCACGGCGGCGCGCGAGCCAACCGTCGATCTGATCGGTCGCCATGGCGACGACGAATACCGCCGTCGCCCAGTACGCGTGGTTGGGGAAGTCCCAGGCGAAGAGAAGCACCACGATCGGGACTGCGGCGACTCGTGCGACCGTGAGCTGATCCGGGAGGGTCACCGTTGGAGAGAATACGCGTCCCGTGACGCTGTTCTCCAAAGTCCTCGTTGCCAATCGCGGCGAGATCGCCGTGAGGATCTTCCGGACGCTGCGCGAGCTCGAGATCAGCACGGTCGCCGTCTACTCCGAAGCCGATCGTGGGAGGCTTCATGTCACAGGCGCTGACGAGGCCTATCTCATCGGCCCGGGCCCTGCCGCGGAGTCGTACCTTCGAGGAGACCGCATCATCGAGGCTGCGCTTCGCGCGCAAGCCGACGCGATTCATCCCGGCTATGGGTTTCTCGCGGAGAACGCCGCATTCGCAAGCCAAGTCATGCAGGCAGGGCTTGTCTGGATCGGCCCTCCACCCGATGCGATCGAAGCCATGGGTTCCAAGATCGCTGCGCGCGAGCAGATGCGCGCGGCCGGCGTCCCGATCATCCCGGGCACGACCGAGGCGGCGGGGACCGTTGCCGACGCCCTCGCTGCCGCGGTAGAAATCGGATTTCCTGTCGCGATCAAGGCCTCGGCGGGTGGTGGCGGAAAAGGGCTCCGGATCGCTCACTCGGTCGAAGAGGTCGAGCGTGCGTACGAGACGGCGCGGCGGGAAGGGGAGGCGTACTTCGCCGACTCGTCCGTGTACGTCGAGCGGTATCTCGACGATCCTCGCCACGTCGAGGTGCAGATTCTCGCCGACGACCACGGCAACGTGATCCACCTCGGCGAGCGAGATTGCACGATCCAGCGACGACATCAAAAGCTCGTCGAGGAGACGCCGTCCCCGGCCGTGGATGCCGCGCTTCGCGACAGGATCGGAGGGATCGCAGTCGACGCGGCGCGAGCGGTCGGCTACCGCTCGGCCGGAACCATCGAAGGCCTCCTCGCGCCCGATGGGGCTTACCACTTCCTGGAGATGAACACCCGGGTGCAGGTCGAGCACACGGTCACCGAGGCCGTGACCGGGATCGACATCGTTCGCGAGCAGATCCAGATCGCCGCCGGGCAACCGATCTCCTTCGCTCAGGCCGACGTCGTCCTCCTGGGGCACGCAATCGAGTGCAGGATCAATGCCGAGGACGCCTCGCGCGGCTTCCTGCCATCGCCAGGGCGGATCACGGCCTACCGTGAGCCTGGTGGCATCGGCGTGCGGGTCGACTCGGGAGTGGGGGCCGGCGACGAGATCTCGGACCTCTACGACCCCCTGATCGCAAAGCTCATCGTTCACGACGTCGATCGGGAGCGGGCGCGCCGCCGCATGTTGCGCGCGCTCGACGAGTTCGTCATCGAAGGGCCTACCACCCTCCTCGGTTTCCACCGTGCGCTCCTCGCCACGGCGTGCTTCGTGGATGGCGGAACGTGCAACGGCATCGTGGAGTCGGACGAGCTTGCGAAGCACGCGCAGGAGCTCGGTGTGTTGTCTCATGTGAATACGAGAATAGGCTCGACCTCGGACGGCGGGACTATCAACACTCGCGAACGGCTTGTTGCGGTCGAGGTCGACGGTCGGCGGCATGAGATCCGTCTCCACACGGCCGAGCCGCCTTGGGCCGATGTCGCCCGGCGACACAAGGAGCGGAGCAAGGGCCTCAGCGCCGACGAGACAGGAGCGGTCACCAGTCCGATGCAAGGGACCGTCCTCGCGGTCTCCGTCGCAGAGGGCGCTTCGATCCACGCAGGCGCTCTCATATGCGTGCTCGAGGCGATGAAGATGGAGAACGAGATCGTGTCCCACCGCGACGGCGTGATCTCGGAGCTGAGTGTGGTACCCGGTCAACAGGTCTCGCACGGTCAGCTCATCTGCGTCGTGAAGAGCCCTTGATCCCCGTGCGCTGCTCCGAGGTGTATGCGACAAATGTGCAGGCCGCCGAGCGAGTGGTACGAGACGCTCGCGACCTGGAATCTGTCGCGGATTTACGCGTGGTCAGAGTCGACGGTTCGGTGGTGCGATTTCGGGCTTGGAACGGGTCGGAATACACGGCGCTGGTCGAAGAGATCGTCGGTCCGAGTGTGCCGGCCAGCTGCGGCGCGCAGCCCGAACCTCAGAAGGCGCTCAGTGCGCGGATCCTGTGAGGCCGAGTTTGGTCACGGCCGCAAGCGGTAGGCATGGTCGGTTATCCAGACGACGACCTCATCGAGCCCTTCCGGGGGCTTGCCGGCGGCGATGAGCGTTCCGAACACGACCCGCACCCAGCTGTCGGCGACGAGGGCGCCATTGGCAGACATCTCGCCCTCCCACGACGCCTCGGGCTCGAGAATCGGGGCCAACTCAGGCTTGTAGCGGGTCGCCGCTCTGACGGCGGGCAGCGAACCCTCTTTGTTGCGCTTATCGAGCTCGTCCGGATTACCCGTCGTGAAAAGCCGTAGCCCGAACGTGCCGTCAGAAGTCGCACCAGGGTCGAGCTCCCATGCGACCGAAGACGAGTTCTCGACGCCGATTCGCGCGCGCCACCCCGTTTCCGTGACTTCCAGTGAGTCGACGGTGAATACGATCTGCTCCCCGGGCGACCCGTACGTCTCGCGCCATCCGAGATCGGCTTTCTGAGGACCGGCGGCGACGCTCGCGTCGGGTGCATCCTCGGTACCCCTCAGCCTCGATGCATTCGACGCGAGCGCGAAGCCCGCAAGCGTTGCGCCAAGAGCGACGAGAACGATGATCGTGGTGCGACTCACGGCGGCATGCTCGCACAAGCCGTCGTTGCGATCGAGGCGGCCTCACCGACGCGAAAGCGGCAGTTCTCAGGGAGGTCGCGCGGTCCGAAGCGGCGCGAGTAATTCCGGGTCTCGGCCCAGGCTCGGTAGACTCGCCCGCGCTTTGGACCTCTACGAGTATCAGGGGAAGGAGCTGTTCGGCCGCTACGGGATTCCCGTCTCGGACGGGCGGCTCGCCACGACTCCTGCCGAGGCGCGTGACGCAGCGGAGGAGCTCGGCTTGCCGGTGGTCGTCAAGGCCCAAGTGCTGACTGGCGGCCGGGGCAAGGCCGGAGGAATCAAGGTGGCCGAGAGCGTTGCCGAGGCCGAGGCTCGTGCCGCCGACATCCTCGGGATGGACATCCGCGGTCACTCCGTAACGAAACTGTGGATCGAGCGGGCCTCGGACATCGAGCGCGAGTACTACCTTTCGCTCACCTTCGATCGGAGCGCCAAGCAGCCGCTCTTCATATTCACGACCCAGGGCGGCGTCGACATCGAGGAGGTCGCCGAGACGAGACCCGAGGCACTCGTTCGCCTCCACGTCGATCCGCTCGAGGGCTACCAACCCTGGCATGGAAGGCGCCTGGTGTACGACGGCGGCGTCGCGGACCCCGGCGAGCGGAAGCAGATCGCGTCGATCGTGGGCAAGCTCTACGAGGCCTTCGTGGGATGCGAGGCGATGTTGTGCGAGATCAACCCGCTGATCGTCACTCCTGACGGCGAGGTGCGTGCACTCGACTCGAAGTTCACGGTCGACGACAACGCGCTCTTCCGGCATCCCGAGATCGCCGAGATGCGCGACGCGGGCGCTGCCGATCCGCTCGAGGCTTTGGCGCGGGAAAAAGGAGTTACGTACGTGAAGCTCGACGGCGACGTCGGCGTGCTCGGAAACGGGGCCGGGCTGACGATGTCGACGGTCGACGTCGTCACGTTCGCCGGTGGGAGACCCGCCAACTTCTGCGACCTTGGCGGAGGTGGGGATGCGCAAGGCGTGGTCGACGCGCTCGAGGTGATCACCAGCGATCCTCAGGTACGGGCGATCTTCTTCAACATCTTCGGGGGTATCACGCGCTGCGACGAGGTTGCGCGCGGGATCTTGCAGGCGGTCGAGCAGATGGGAATCGCCTATCCGCTCGTCGTCAGGCTCGACGGGACGAATGCCGAGGAGGGTCGCCGGATTCTTCAGGAGGCAGCCGTGCCGAATCTCCACACCGAGGCGACGATGCTCGACGGCGCGCGGCGCGCGGTGGAGTTGGCAGCGAACTAGTGCCCCCTCAGGCAATGTCAACCGCGTCCCTGCCGGCTGCAAAGCGGCGCCATGCTGCGTCCTCGGTCGCGCCCATATCTACCGATATGAGCGCTCCCTGCGTCCTTGCCTGGCTTGCTTTTCGCGCGACAGGAACGCGGCAACATCACCTGAGGGAGCACTAATGGCAATCCTCGTCGGAACCGACACGCGGCTCGTCGTCCAGGGACTGACGGGCTCGGAGGGTCGCTTCCACGGGCTTCGCAACCGCTCGCACGGGACGAACGTCGTGGCTGGGGTTACCCCAGGGAAGGGCGGGCAGGACGTCGAGGGCATCCCTGTCTTCGACACGGTGGCCTCGGCGGTGACGGCGACCGGGGCCAACACCGCGATGGTCTTCGTTCCGGCTCCGTTTGCGGCTGACGCGATGTATGAAGCGATCGACGCTGGCATGCGGACCGTCATCTGCATCACCGAGGGCGTTCCAGCGCACGAGATGCTGCGCATCCACGCCTACATCGGCGGGCGAGAGGTGACCCTCATCGGCCCCAACTGTCCGGGCGCGCTGTCGCCTGGAAAGGCGAACGTCGGAATCATTCCGGCGGAGATCTTCCGCGAGGGGGGAATCGGGCTCGTCTCGCGCTCGGGGACTCTCACGTACCAGATTGGCCATGAGCTCGCGCAGCTCGGCCTCGGCAACTCGACCATCGTCGGGATTGGCGGCGACCCCGTCGTCGGCTCGTCGTTCCTCGAGATCCTCGCACTCTTCGAGGCCGATCCGCAGACGGAGCAGGTCGTCATGGTCGGGGAGATCGGCGGCGACGAGGAGGAGAAAGCCGCCGCGTTCATCGAGTCCGAGGTGACGAAACCCGTGGTCGCGTATATCGCCGGTTTTACCGCGCCTCCGGGAAAGACGATGGGGCACGCTGGCGCGATCATCTCCGGCTCGGCAGGCACAGCTGAGGCCAAGAAGGAAGCCCTCGAGGCGAAGGGAATCCGTGTCGGCAAGACGCCGACCGAAGCGGCGCAGCTCGTGGCCGAGATCGCTAGCGGCTGACCTAGCGCTCCCCGCCGCAACTACTCGTAGGAGTGGAGGCGACCCGGTACGCTCGGTGACGTGCCCGAGCCCCCGATCTCGTTCGCGCGCGGGGCTCCGGCGCCCGAGCTGATCCCCGCTGCCGAGCTCGCCGAGTGCGCATATGCCGTCGCGCTTCGCGAGGGGGCGAAGATCTTCGCGTACGGGCCGGGGGGCGGCTACGCGCCGCTCCGGGAATGGGTGGCCGCGAGGCACGGCGTCGAGCCCGCAACGGTCGTGCTCACGGTCGGCGGGCTCCAGGGATTTGCGTTCTATGCCGCTGAGCAGCTTGCTCGCCTGCCGGGTCGCGTGCTCGTCGAGGCACCGAGCTACGACCGGCCTCTGAAGATACTCGCGCGCGAAGGCGCGGAGATCGTCGCGCTTCGGATGGACGAGGAGGGGCTCGACCCCGATGCGCTCGAAGCGGAGCTCCACCGTACGTCCGAGCGGCCGTCGTTCCTCTACACGATTCCGACTTTCCAGAACCCGAGCGGAAGGACCTTGTCGCTCGAGCGGCGACGGCGCATCGTCGAGATTGCAAAGGCACACGGGCTCGCCGTGCTGGAGGATGACCCCTACGGCCTCGTTCGCTACGAGGGAACGGCGCAGCCGAGCCTGCACGAGCTCGAGGGCGGCGAGCTCGTCACCTACACGTCCTCGTTCTCGAAGACCGCCGCCCCCGGCTTGCGTGTCGGATACTTCGTCCTTCCCGCATCGACGGCGGGAGCATTCGAAGAGCGAGCCGTCTCGACGTACATCTCGCCGCCGTTTCTCGCGCAGGCGACGATCTCGGAGTTCATCGCCCGAGGCCACTTCGAGCCGAACATCGAACGTGTGTCGGCGGAGCTACGCGCGCGCCGCGATTCGATGACGGCCGCGCTCGAGCGGACATTTCCGGAGGGTTCCTCTTGGAGCCGGCCCGAGGGGGGTTACTTCCTCTGGCTCGAGCTTCCCGAGGAGGTGGCGACCGCGGAGCTGATCGCTCGAGCCGAGCAAGAGGGGGTCGCGTTCGTGCGAGGCGCGGACTTCTTTCCGCCTGGCTCCGGCCTCGGGTTCACCTCGGCTCGACTGGCGTACAGCTACGAGACCCCGAAGCGGATCACCGAGGGGATCGAGCGCCTCGCTGGGCTACTGCCCTGACGCCTCGCTCTTCCGGCCTACACGCATCCTCTCAAAGACCCAGCCGGCGCCGAACCCGATCGCAAGACAGAGGAGGATGAGGAAGAGCAGGCGGATCTGAGCCGAGAAGAAGACGAAGTCGACCTTGACCTCGTCGCTGTTGAGCAAGGCGATCAACACGACGTAGACACCAAGCACGCCGAAAAGGATCAGCGACCACGGCGTGCCGCGCCTTTCCTTTGCCGGTGACGAGCGCTGGCCTTCCACGCAGGGAATCCTATGCTGCGTGGCCCACAGCGACCCGGCCAAGCGGTCGCGGAACGAGCTGAGGCTGGCGGGGAGGAGAGAGCGCTCCGGCAGTCGCCGCCCGAAACGTCGGGCACGTGACGTTTCCGGAGAGCGCGCACAGTCCCTCGCGCCGGAAGTAGCAGTCGTCGCAGGTGACCTGTTTTCGGTTTTTCGCCGCCATGTTGTTTGGAGTCGCCCCTCAACGACCAGCCAGCATTCTTGCCACCAGGTCCGGAAGAGACAACCCCCTTAGGGAGGAAACGGCCGCAAATTGCGCCTGTTGTCAGAGGGGACGAAGTGCCTGCAAAATCAGCACTTTGCGGCAGACGTTGTCAATGTTCGCAACGCCTGTTGAAAACTCTCGACAGGGATGACCTCGAGCCCCTCCGCTTCCGCGCGCGCTCCCTCGGCGTTTCTGCCGGCCGGCACGACGAAGAAATCCACATCTGCGCGTCGCGCTCCGATCGTCTTCTGCTTGATGCCTCCGATGGGGAGCACCGTTCCGTCGAGAGCGAGCTCGCCCGTGGCGGCGATCCGGCAGCCGTGCGTCACGTCGCGCCCCAGCTTGCGCGCGATCTCGAGAGCAAAGGGCAAGCCCGCAGAGGGCCCGCCGACGCGACCGAGGTCGATGTCGATGTCGAACGGAAGCTCGATGTCTGCCTCCTGGTCGACCTGAATCCCGATGAGTGGCCTGTCCGGCTCTGCAGGATTGCTGACCGTGCGCACCGTCACCTCCATCGCCTTGCCGTCGCGGCGGACGGTCAGCCGGACGGCGTCACCCGGGTCTCCACGTCCGATCTCGCGGCGCAGATCGGCGGGCGTACGCACCGGGGCGCCGTCGACAGCGACGATGACGTCCCCGGCGTCGATCTTCGCGGCGGCCGGGACATCCGATGCGACGCCGATCACTAGCGCGCCTCGCGGAGTCGCCACGACGTCGTATCCGAGTGCACGTAGCGCCACGACGGAGGCGATCTGCTCCGATCGCTTCATGTCGGCGGCGTTCTGGCGGTCGCGCTCCTCGTCGGAGGTGCCCGGCGGCAGAAGTGCCTGCTCCGAAACCACGGTCGAGCCCTCCGGGCGCGTGAAAGGCAGCAGCTGCTCGAGCACACGGGCTCGCCGAACGTAGAGATCCACGTAGTAGACGTCGCCGTCCCCGCGGGGCCGACTTCCCTCGACGACGACGCGGTCTGCCAAGCGGCTTCGCTTTGTCCGGCGTCAGGATGAACTCGTCTCCAGGGACCGACCACAGCACGAGTGCTGTCACGAGCCCGAGCGCGCCGAGCAGGACGGCGGCGATCGAGAGGCGCTTCAAGTGCTCACCGCCTAGAGCCCGCGTGTGAGACCGCCGTCGACGAGGATCACGGCACCGCTGATGTAGCCCGCACGCTCCGAGCAGAGGAACGCTGCGACATCGCCGATCTCTCGCGTCGTGCCGAGTCTGCGAAGTGGAATCGTCTGGAGGTCGGCCTCGGTCGGGCCGTCGGGATAGACCTCTCGGATGCGGTCGGTGTCGATCCGACCGGGTGCGATCGAGTTGACCGTGATGCCTCTCGGTCCGAGCTCGCGCGCCAGCGACTTCGCCCATCCGATCACTCCTGGACGGATCGCGTTCGAGAGAGCGAGATTGTCGATCGGCTCGCGAACCGTGCTCGACGTGACGTTCACGACGCGGCCGCATCGTGCTCTGCTCGAGGTGGGGGAGACACAGCCCCGTCAGGCGCACGACGGAGACGAGGAGGAGCTGCGTAGCTGCCTCGACTTGCTCCGCGGTGAGCTCAGCAGCCTTGCTTCGCGGCGGTCCGCCGGAGTTGTTGACCACGATGTCGATCCCGCCGAACGCCTCCACCGCCGTGCTGACCAGCCGCTCGAGGTCGCCGGCGCTCGTAACGTCGCCTACGACCGCGAGCCCACCAAGCCGTTCGGCCTCGCGCTCGAGGAGGTCTTTCCGCCGGGCGAACATGACGACGTTCGCACCCTCGCCTGCAAGTGATTCCGCGATCCCCAGTCCCATGCCGCTCGAGGCGCCGCAGACAATCGCAGTACGGCCTTCGAGTCCGAGGTTCATGCGCTACTTCCTCTTCAGGACGCCGACCACGTCCCGGACCGCCGCGGCGGAGGCGCGGAGCATCTTCTTCTCCTCGGGCGAGAGCCTAACTGAGACGATGTCTTCGACGCCCGCCGCGCCGAGTTTCGCCGGAACGCCCATGTAGAGACCGTTGATCCCGTACTCGCCCTCGAGGTACGCCGTGCAGGGGAGCACCCGCTTCTCATCGAGGCAGATCGAGTCGACCATCTGTGCGGCTGCAGCGCCGGGTGCGTACCAGGCCGAGGTGCCGAGGAGGCTTACGAGCTCGCCGCCGCCGAACCGCGTGCGGTCGACCAGCTTGCGGATCCGCGCTTTCGGCATCAGCTCACCGAGCGGTATCCCGCCGACGTTCGTAGCTGAGACGATCGGCACCATCTGGTCACCGTGTCCTCCGAGGACCACGGCCGTGACGTCCTTCACCGAGACATCGAGCTCCTGAGAGATGAATGCTGCGAAGCGGGCAGTGTCGAGGATTCCCGCCATTCCGACGACTCGGTTCTTGCGGAACCGCGAGACCGCCTTGGCGACGTGGCACATCGCGTCGAGCGGGTTCGAGACGACGACCAGGATCGCGTCGGGGGAGTGGCGGACGATCTCCTTCGTGACTGCGGTGACGATCGCCTCGTTCGTCGCCACGAGGTCGTCGCGGCTCATCCCGGGCGAGCGGGGCTTTCCTGCGGTGATCACGACGACTTCGGAGCCAGCGGTCTCCTCGTAACCGTTCGTGCCCGTGATGGTGGGCTCGTAGCCGAGGACGGATGCCGCCTGGTTCAGGTCGAGCGCCTTGCCCTGCGGATAGTTCGGGATGATGTCGACGAGCACGACATCGGCGTAGTCGCGGCGTGCGAGCTCCTGCGCGCATGTCGCGCCCACGTTCCCGGCGCCGACCACGGTCACTTTCCTGCGCATCTCTCTCTCGCTTTCGTTCGGGTCAGCCTTGCTGGTCGAGTCGTTCGATGATCGCGTCGGCGTACTCGGACGTCCCGACTGCCGTCGGGTCATCGCGTGACGGCTTCAAGTCGTACGTCACGCGCGCTCCCTCGGCAATGATGGAGGCGACTGCGCGCTCGAGTCGTTCTGCGGCTTCCCGCTCGCCGAGGTGCTCCAGCATGAGCTTCCCGGAGAGGATCATGGCCGTCGGGTTGACCTTGTTCAGGCCTTTGTACTTGGGCGCTGAGCCGTGGGTGGCCTCGAAAACGGCAGCGCTCTTGCCGATATTCGCGCCAGGCGCGACGCCGAGCCCGCCAACCAGGCCTGCTGTGAGATCGCTGATGATGTCGCCGTATAGGTTCGGCAGCACGAGCACGTCGAACTCCTCGGGGCGCTGGACGAGCTGCATGCAGAGCGCGTCGACGAGCACCTCGCGCGCTTGGATGTCGGGATAGTCGGGCGCCACCTCGCGGAACACCGAGAGAAAGAGCCCGTCCGTGAACTTCATGATGTTCGCCTTCGTCACTCCGGCGACCTGTCCGCGGCCGTGCGCGCGCGCGTGCTCGAACGCGAAGCGGATGATCCGCTCGGACGCCCCTCGGCTGATCGGCTTCACAGAGATCCCCGATCCAGCTGCGATCTGCCTCGGTTGGAGTGAGTTCAGCAACGCGATGACCGACTCCGCATCGTCGCTTCCGGCTTCGTACTCGATCCCCGCATAGAGATCCTCGGTGTTCTCGCGCACGATGACGATGTCGACGTCCCGATAGCGGGTCCGCACGCCGTCGTACGTCTTGCAGGGCCGCAGGCAGGCATAGAGCTCGAGCTCGTGGCGAAGCGCGACGTTGACCGAGCGAAACCCGGTACCGATCGGTGTCGTGATCGGCCCCTTCAGCGCGACGCCGTTTCGCTTGACCGAGTCGAGCGTGTCCTCGGGGAGCGGCGTGCCTGCCTCCTCCATGACCTCCACGCCGGCCTGGCGGACGTCCCATTCGAACGCGACCCCTGTCGCCTCGAGCACGCGCCGGGTTGCTTCGGTGAGCTCTGGGCCTGTCCCGTCGCCGGGAATGAGAGTGACGCGATGGCCCATCTGCGCGGCCGATCGTACCTGCGCCCGGCGCGAATCCCGGTCAGGTAGCGTCCTGGCGAATGAGCGAGACAACGGACTTCCGACCCGGCCTCGAAGGCGTTGTGGCGGTCGAGACCGAGATCGCGGAGCCCGACCGGGAAGGCGGATCGCTCCGGTACCGGGGTGTGGACATCGAGGAGCTCGTCGGTCGCGTTCCGTACGAGAAGGTTTGGGGCTTGCTCGTCGACGAGAGCCTCGAACCCGGGATGCCTGATCCCGAGGGCTACGAGCCTCCCCGCCTGACGGGCAACGCTCCTTCCGATGCTCAGGCCGAGATGGCGCGCTTGTCCGGCGTCTGGGGGCTCGGCAAGCTCAACCAGATCTCCGACGAGCAGGCGCGCGACGACCTGGGACGGCTTTCTGCAGAGCTGATGGCGATCGTCGCGCGATCCGCGCGCGTCGCCGACGGACATTCGGATCCGGTACCGGCGGACCTGATCGCTCAGGGCAAGACCGCCGCTGAGAAGTTCCTCCTCCGCTGGCGTGGTGAAGCCGACCCGGCGCACGTCAAGGCGATCGACACCTACTGGATATGCACCGCTGAGCATGGCCTCAACGCGTCGACTTTCACCGCGCGGATTGCCGCCTCAACCGGCGCGGATGCCGGCGCGGCGATGTCGGCCGCCGTCGGCACGCTATCCGGGCCTTTGCACGGCGGTGCGCCCGCGCACGTCATGCCGATGCTCGACGAGGTCGCAGCGATGGGAGATCCCGAGCGGTGGGTGAAGGAGCTGCTCGATCGTGGCGACCGGATCATGGGCTTCGGACATCGCATTTACCGCACCGAGGATCCCCGTGCGACCCTCCTCTCCCGCACCGCCGCGGAACTCGGTTCGCCGCGTGTGGATACGGCCACAGCACTAGAGGAAGCGGCACTCGCCGAGCTCAAGCGCCGTCATCCGGAACGTGAGCTCCCCACGAACGTCGAGTACTGGGCTGCGATCGTCCTCGACGTGGCCGACATACCCGCGAAGTTGACACCTGCGATGTTTGCGTGCGCCCGTGTCGCGGGCTGGTCGGCGCACATCCTCGAGCAGAAGCGCGTCGGCCGCCTCATCCGGCCGTCTGCGCGCTACGTCGGCCCGGGCGCTCGGTCGCTGTCTTCGCCGTGAGCCTCCCCGAGGCCGCGGCCCAGGCGGATGCGCTCGCGCAGTCCGGTGACGAGCGCGCGCTCGCCGTCCTGCGCGCCCAGTGGGACGAGGAGATCGAGGCCGACGCGCGGAATTCCGACTACCGCGTTCGAGCGCAGGCGTATCGGGCAATCGCCCAGTTTCGCTTCAGGCAGAAGCTCGAGCTCCTGCGCCGGGGGCTCGAGGACGAGAGTCCCGCTGCGCGCGGCTCGGCGCTGATTGCACTCGAGGGTCTCTCGCGTAGCCATCCGGGTGACGTCAACTCGTTTCGCCCGCTGCTCCACGAGCTCGCCGCACGCGACCCGAACGCAGCGGTGCAGCGCCTCGCCGTCATCTGCTTGAAGAACGGGAGCCCACAGCGCGACACGATCCAGCTCCTCGAGGGAATCGCGGAGTCCGAAGACGCGGATCCGGAGCTGCGCAAGACCGCTCGCGTCGTGCAATCGGCGTTGAAGAAGAAGGCGCTCGCGAAGTGAGCACGTCGGTGGCCGTGGTCATGGGCTCGCGCTCCGACTGGGAGACGATGGAACACGCGGTCACGATGCTGAAAGAGCTCGAGATTTCCCATGAGGTACGCGTGTTGTCGGCGCACCGAACCCCCGACGCGCTCGAGGAGTTCGTGACCGACGTCGAGGCCCGCGGAGCCCAGGTGTTCATTGCGGCGGCCGGCGGGGCTGCACACCTTGCGGGGGTTGTTGCATCGAAGACGCTCCTGCCCGTGCTCGGCGTTCCGATGGCGACACAGCTGGGTGGGCTCGACTCGCTTCTCTCGACGGTTCAGATGCCTGCCGGGATCCCGGTGGCGACGTTGGCCATCGGGCGCGCCGGGGCGGTCAACGCGGCGCTCCTCGCCGCGGCGATTCTTGCGCGCTCGGACGAGGAGCTGCTCAGCCGCCTGAGGCGGTACCGCAAGGAGCAGGCGCAGGGCGTGCTCGACGTGGGCGACCCGAGCAGCTAGCCGTTCTGTATTTGGTTCCGCGGACGGAAATTTCCGGCGCGATCGTTCACGACGACACCGCAAGAACGGCCAACAGGTCGTCCCCGTACCGCTCGAGCTTTGCCGGGCCCAGGCCCTTGATCGCTCCGAGCTCGCCGAGTGAGCGCGGTTGGGCGGCCGCGAGCTCGCGCAGCGTCGAGTCGTGGAAGACCACGAAAGCTGGAACGCCATCTGCTCTCGAGCGCTCGAGCCGCCACTGCTTCAGGAGTTCGACGAGCCCCTCGTCCGCGTCGGCGACCTCGACAGGCCCGAGTCGAGGACGGGAGACGCCAGGTTTCGCCTCGAGGACGCGATAGCCGTCGGTCGTCGTGGTCTCGACGAGCGCGCCGGAGCTCTCCAAGGCTTTCACCCAGCGCTGAACCTCGGTCTCCGACGCTGCGGCGAGGATCCCGTATGCCGTGGAACGCCGCGCCGACGGTGGGGCCTTCAGCGACCCGCGGAGCGTTGCGACGAGGCTGCGGCGCCCAAGGGGCCACTGGAAAGACTCGACGGCGTCGGACGATCGCACCTGAGACGTCGTGGGGAAGAGGGGAGACGACAGCGGGACCGCGCGAAGCCGAGCGGCGGGGCGAGCAGACATCGCATGCTCCACAGGGCGCACTGAACTCTTCACCGAAGTGCACGGCGACCTGCGCGTGCCGACAGACGTCGCTCTCGGCGAAAGCGATGATCCGGTTCGCACGCGATTCAGCGGCGAGTCGCGCTCGTTCGAGCAGGAGCTCGACACGCTCCCCTGCATCGCTGGGCGCGGGAGGAAGCTCGAATCGCATCAACCGGCCCTTGTCGAATCCCCGCTCGACGAGACCGGCCTGCTGGAGCATTCCGACGAGAACCCGCGGATCGCGGTCCGGAGCGGCCGAGGTGAGCTCCGCCGGATCGACGGTTCCCGGGCAGTCGCGGAGAGCGCGATACACGGCTCGGAGCTCCTCAGCCGCGGGGACGTCCGAGACGGCGAACCGTCGAAGCGCGACGGCGTCGCTGCGGCTTGCCAGCAGAAGCGTGTCGCTCGGCGCTCCGTCGCGTCCTGCTCGGCCGACCTGCTGCACGTAGCTCTCCAGCGAGTCCGGGAAGTTGACCAGGCAGACGAGCCGTACGTCAGCCTTGTCGATGCCCATCCCGAAGGCGGTGGTCGCGACGACCGTCTGCACCCGCCCGGAGACGAACTCGTTCTGCACGCGTGTACGGTCCTGGGACTCCATCCCTGCGTGGTAGTGCTCCGCGCGAACGCCGTGACTGCGCAGAACTCGTGAGAGCTCCTCCGTCGAGCGGCGCGAGCGCGCATAGACGATCGCCGACCCGCTCGTCGAGCCTCCGAGCCGGGCGACCAGGATCTCCAGGCGGTCCTCGGCATTCTCGACCCTCTCGACGTCATAGCGAAGGTTCGGGCGAACGACGCTGGTGTGGACGACCTCGAGCTCTCTGCCCAGGGCGGCCCCGATGTCGAGTGCGGTCTCGGGTGTTGCGGTGGCCGTCATTCCGAGCAGGGTCGGGTCGCCGAGTTCCGCGAGTGCGCGTCTGATGAAGAGGTAGTCCGGACGGAAGTCGTGCCCCCACATGCTCACGCAATGCACCTCGTCGACGACGACGAGGCCTATGCCGAGCGCGCGCAGCGTCTCGACGAACCCCGCCTGCCGGAGCCTCTCGGGTGCCGCGTAGACGAGCCGCTTGCTGCCTGCTGCGACCTCCGCCAGGCGCGACGACGTCTCTGCTGAGGAGAGCGAGGAGTTGACGAACGTCGCCGTCGGCGCGATCGCAGGCGGCAGCTTGTCGACCTGATCCTTCATGAGGGCGATCAGCGGAGAGAGCACCAACGTCGGCTCGGGGCGCAACATCGCGGCCAGCTGGTAGGTCAGCGACTTGCCCGATCCGGTCGGCATGAGCGCGAGGGTGTCGCGGCCCTCGACCGCAGCCTGGACGACCTGCTCCTGCCCGGCCCGGAACGATTGGAAGCCGAAGAGCTCGCGGAGAGACGTGGTGAGGGGCGCCAGGCGGGCGAGTATAGGGGTCGCGTCGAACGTTCCCCGAGCCTGTTGCAGAATTGTTTATGCAGACGTGTCGGAGCGGGGAGACTTCCGCTTCGCGTGCGGGTGCGCCTGGAAGTAGACCTCGCGGCGTCGGCGGTCGGAGACATGCGTGTACCGCTCGGTGGTTCCGAGATCAGCATGACCGAGCATCTCCTGGACCGAGCGGAGATCGGCGCCACCCTCGAGCAGGTGCGTCGCGAAGGAGTGGCGGAGGAGGTGGGGATGCACGCGGCGCGGCTCGAGGCCTGCGCGGTCGGCGAGCTTTCGGAGGATCAGGAACGCGCCTGCGCGAGTCAGCGGGCCGCCGCGGACGTTGAGGAACAGCTCCGGCCGGTAGCGGCGGTCGAGATGTGGGCGGCCGAGCGCGAGATATCGACGAACGGCCTCCGCAGCCGGACGCCCGAGGGGGACGAGGCGCTCTTTATCTCCCTTCCCGAGGACGCGGACGACCCTCTCCTCGAGGGCGACGCTACCCTTCTCGAGTCCGACCGCCTCGGACACGCGCAGGCCGGCGCCGTACAGGAGCTCGACGAGAGCCCGATCGCGCAACGCGCGCGGGCCGGTGCCGGTAGCGGCGTCTATGAGGCGCTCGGTCTCAGAGGGCGAGAGAGCACGGGGTAACGTGCGCGCACGGCGAGGTAGCTGAAGCGAGGCAGCGGGGTTCTCGGTCTTGACGCCGATAAGGACGAGGTGACGGAAATACGAACGAACGGCCGACACCCGGCGAGCCACGGTCGACGATGCGAGCCCGTCGGCCCGCATCGAGGCGACCCAGCGTTCGAGCTCCTCGACGCTCGAGTCGCCGACATGGCCCCCGCGGAAGCCAGCGAGCGCGGACAGGTCGCGCTTGTAGGCATCGACGGTTCGCGGCGAGCGGCGGGCCGCAAGAACCAGCAGGAAGCGCTCGACGTCGGGATCGGAGGCAGTCATGGCGCTGAGCCGGATTCGGCAAGCAAGCGCCTGCTCCTCTGCGCAACGGTGTCGCTGGTCGCGGCATTCGTGGCAGTTGCGGTGCTTCCAGAGCGCGCGGCGGCGTCTCAGCTCATCGCACGCAACACTTCGACCGAGAGGCTGGCGGTCGGCGGCGACGGGAAGGCCCTGCTCACGTTTCACTCGCAGGGTCGCCTTCAGCGCGTCCTGGCTTGGGGAGCGCTGAACGCTCGGAGACCTATGGAGGCGCAGGCCCAGGAACAGTTCAAGCTCGACTATTCCGGCGGCTGGCGAACGTTCGGTCGCCCCGTCTGGAAGACGCGCCGAAACGCGTGCGGCCCATACCGAGGCCCGCACCTTCCATGGTTGGTGACTGCGTGTACCGCACCGGACGGGTCGCACTGGGCGGTTCAACGGTGGCGGAGGCATCAGGCCAACTTCGGCATACCTCCGTGGAAGCCGGGCCACGGTGCATGGGAGCTTCGCCTGTCCCACTGGCGCGGGCCGGTCGCGCGCCTGGACGTCTCGCTGGACTGGAGCTACGGCGGGCGCTGGCACCACCTCTTCGGGCAGCTGACCTATCGAGGACAGCCTGTCCACGGCTACTCGACGACGCCGAGCGGCGATCCGCTCGATCGCTACGGTCGCGTCCTCTATCTCGACACCTTCGACTCGGCCTACGGGCCAGGCTGGCGACGCGAGAACGGATTCGTCTCGCGGAATCCCGACGGCACCTTCTGTTACGGGTTCGTCCCGCACGAAACCCACACCGGCGAGCTGCGACCACCGGGGCACGGAGGCCGCTACCGGCTCGCCGTGAGCGGCCCCGGCGTCACTCCCGATATCGCATGGGAGGGGTCGGGTCTCCACGACTTCGATTCCGAGAATGCGGCCGATCAGGCGCACGAAGCGAGATGAACGAGCTCCAGCGGCAACTTGCCACCGGCTCGAAGCCCTGTCACGCCTGAGGCTTGATGCGAAATTCACGCGGGCCGGCTGACGGCCACGACACGGCACCGGATCGCCACCCTCGAGCGTCGCACAGGCTTCTAGCCTGCACGACGCGTGAGTGCGGGCGCCCGGCTTGGTCGTGACCGCCCCCGGCTGCGCGCCAATTTCGCATCAAGCCTCTAGCTGCGCGGGTGCGAGCGGTCGTAGACCCGTCTGAGCCGCCGGGCGTCCACGTGGCTGTAGATCTGCGTCGTCGAAAGCGACGAGTGGCCAAGCAGCTCCTGGATCACGCGCAGGTCGGCTCCACCCTCGAGCAGATGCGTCGCGAATGCGTGGCGCAGCCGATGTGGGTGACGAAGAAGCCTTCGCACCGTGCTCGTGTCGAGCCGACGCCCACGCACCGAGAGGAAGAGCGCATCGAGCACGCCACGGGCCAGCTCGGGTCGTCCCTCGCGCAGGTAGAGGGCCACGTGGTGCGCGGCCTCCTCGCCCAGCGGCACGACGCGTTCCTTGCCGCCCTTCCCGTGGACGTGCACCGCCTCCCGTTCGAAGTCGACGTCGGCTAGATCGAGCCCCACCGCTTCGGCGCTCCTCAACCCGGCGGAGTAGAGGAGCTCGAGGAGCGCGCGGTTTCGAAGCGCGAGCGGCGAGTCGCCGGTCGCGAGCTCGAGCAGCTCCTCGAGCTCGGCTAGCTTCGGGGCGTCAGGGAGCCGTCGCGGCCGTCGGGGTGACAGCGTGGCTTCGGGGACCGCGGCTCGGCCGAAGGTGTATCGGATGCATGCCCGAATTGCCGCGAGGCGGCGCGAGATCGACGCCGGAGCGAGGCGTCGATGTCCTCGCCCGAGCTCGCCCACGTAGTCCGCGAGCACCCGCGCGTCCACCGCGTCGAGAGTGAGATCGTTCATCTCGAGCCAAACAGCGAACGCGCGGAGGTCCGTCCGGTAGGCGCGCTGGGTCGCTTCGGAGAGTCCACCGTGCTCGAGGAAGCGGTCGATCGTTGCGTCGGTCACGTCGTCCGCATTCGGCGGCGACGAGTCCGTGCCTTCTCCGGGTACCGGGTGCCCGCGGCGGTCGGCAGCCGGTACCTGCCCCGTACCCTTACGGGATGCCAGGTCGCCGCAGCTTCGATTCCCAAGTCTCTGACGACGCTCCCCAGCGTCCGGCTGACCCTGCCGTCCGGCGAGCGAATCTGCGCAGGATCTTCCCTCTCTTTCGGCCGTACTGGCGGCGATTGTCGGCCGTCTGCGCGCTGATCTTCTTCGCCGCCGCCATCGGTGTCATCTCTCCCTTCCTGCTGCGCGAAGTGCTGGATGTCGCGATTCCCGAGGACAACGTCCGCCTACTGACCTGGCTCGTGGCGGGGATGGTGGCGATTCCCATCGTGTCGGGCGTGGTCATGGTCTTTCAGACACTGCTGTCGAACCAAGTCGGCCAGAGCGTCATGCACGACCTGCGCACGAAGGTCTACCGCCATCTCCAGCGGCTCTCGCTCGCGTTCTTCACCCGCACTCGAACCGGCGAAGTGCAGAGCCGCATTGCGAACGACATCGGCGGTATCGAGAACGTCGTCACGTCCACCGCAACCTCGGTGCTCGCGAACGTCACGACGGTCATCGCCACCGTCGCCGCGATGATTCTGCTCGACTGGCGTCTCGCGGCGTTCGCGCTCGCGCTCCTGCCGCTCTTCGTCTGGCTCACGAAGCGCGTCGGCGCCCAGCGCAAGAAAGTGACCGCGGAGCGGCAAGCCTCGCTCGCGGACGTCTCCTCGATCGTGCAGGAGTCGCTCTCGGTCTCAGGGATCCTGCTCGGCAAGACGATGGGGCGCACCGACGATCTCGCGGTGCGGTTCGAGACCGAGTCATCGCGCCTCGCCGAGCTCGAGGTGCGGAGCAGAATGACCGGCCGCTGGATGATGGCTGCGATCCAGACGACGTTCGCCGTCATGCCCGCACTCGTCTACTGGTTCGCCGGCTGGACGATCGCGAACGGCTCCGAGACGATCACGATCGGAACGCTCGTCGCCTTCACCACGCTGCAAACGAGGCTCTTCTTCCCCATCGGGAGCCTGCTCGGAGTGCAAATCGAGGTGCAGAGCTCGCTGGCGCTCTTCGATCGCATCTTCGAGTACCTGGATCACGAGGTCGACATCGTCGAGGGGACGCAGACGCTCGAAGCGCCGCGTGGCGAGGTTCGGCTCGACTCGGTCTGGTTCCGCTACGACGACGCGGCCTGGACGCTCCAGGACGTCTCCTTCGCGGTGCCGCCCGGCACGAAGACCGCGCTTGTCGGTGAGACCGGCTCTGGAAAGACCACCTCCGCGTACCTCGTCGCCAGGCTGTACGACGTAACTCGAGGCTCCGTCTCGATCGACGGTGTCGACGTGCGCGACCTGACGTTCGAATCGCTCGCTGCGGCTGTCGGAGTCGTCTCGCAGGAGACGTATCTCTTTCACGCCACGGTTCGCGACAACCTTCGCTTCGCCAAGCCCGACGCCACCGACGAAGAAGTCGAGGATGCGGCGCGCGCGGCGCAGATCCACGAGCTCATCGCGACGCTCCCGGACGGCTACGACACGATGGTCGGCGAGCGCGGCTACCGCTTCTCGGGAGGTGAGAAGCAGCGGATGGCGATCGCGCGCACGATCCTTCGCAACCCGCCGGTGCTGGTGCTCGACGAGGCGACGTCCTCTCTCGACACGCAGACCGAGCGGCTCGTGCAGGAGGCCCTCGAGCGGTTGTCCGAAGGCCGAACGACGATCGCGATAGCGCACCGGCTCTCGACCGTCCGCGACGCCGACCAGATCGTCGTCCTGGATCGCGGTCGCATCGTCGAGTCGGGGACGTACTCCGAGCTCCTCGCGCTCCGCGGCCGCTTTGCCGAGCTCGCCGCCCGCGACGACGTTCTGCCGGACCCCGTTTCCGTGGCGGGCGTACCATAGGGCGGTTTGGTCGACGAGGACTTGACGAAGAAGGAGCTTCGATGATCGCGACGATTCCCGACCGCGACTCTCTCGTGGAGCACGGGATTGCCGCGCGCGGGAGGATCTACTGGCACCCGACGGTCTCACAGCTGTACTCGCATGCGCTTGCGCGCGGCGAGGCGCGGCTGGCCGAGGGCGGTCCGCTCGTCGTCGACACCGGCGTACACACCGGGCGCTCGCCGAAGGACAAGTTCATCGTTCGTGAGCCGGGCTCCGAGTCACGCATCTGGTGGGGAGACGTCAACGCCGACATCTCCGAGGACAGCTTCGACCGTTTGCGCGCAAAGGTTGCTGCGCGCCTGGGTGAAGGAGATGTCTACGTCGTCGATGCCTTCGCCGGCGCTGATCCTGCGCATCGAATCGGCGTGCGAGTTGTCACGGAGAGTCCGTGGCACGCACTCTTCGCCAAGACGCTCTTCATCGACCCGACCGACGACGAGCTCGCCGAGATGGAGACGGACGCCCTCGTCCTCCACGCACCGTCTGTCATAGCTGTTCCCGAGGAGGACGGCACGCGGAGTGGCACCTTCGTCTGTCTCCACCCGTCCCGTACCGAGGTCGTCATCGGAGGCACGTACTACGCGGGAGAGATCAAGAAGTCGATCTTCACGGTGATGAACGACCGGCTTCCTCTGGAGGGCGTCCTCCCCATGCACTGCTCGGCGAACGTGGACGACTATGGGCGAGTCGCTGTGTTCTTCGGCCTGTCGGGAACGGGAAAGACGACGCTCTCCGCCGACCCGGAGCGGCATCTCATCGGCGACGACGAGCACGGCTGGGCCGACGACGGCATCTTCAACTTCGAGGGTGGCTGCTACGCCAAGGTGATCCGGCTGTCGGCCGAGGCCGAGCCGGAGATCTACGCGACGACGCGCGCGTTCGGGACCGTGCTCGAGAACGTCGTCATGGACGAGCGCGGCATTCTCGACCTCGACGACGACTCGAAGACGGAGAACACCCGGTCTGCATACAAGCTCGAGCAGATCGCGAACGCGCTGCCCGCGAAGCGTGCGGGGCATCCCAGCTCGGTCGTCTTTCTCACAGCGGACGCGTTCGGGATCCTGCCGCCGATCGCCCGACTCACGCGCGAGCAGGCCCTGTACTGGTTTCTCTCCGGCTCCACCGCCAAGCTCGCCGGCACGGAGATCGGCGTCAAGGAGCCGCAGCCGACGTTTTCACCTTGTTTCGGCGCACCCTTCCTTCCGCAGCCTCCGTCGGTGTACGCACGCATGCTCGGGGAGAAGCTCGAGCGGCATGGAGCGGCCGTCTGGCTCGTCAACACGGGGTGGACCGGCGGGCCCTACGGCGAGGGCAGGCGGATGCCGATCCAGGCGACGCGCGCCCTTCTGGACGCCGCCCTTTCCGGGGATCTCGCCGGCGTCGAATTCAGGACCGATCCCTTCTTCGGCTTCGACGTCCCGGTTGCCGCACCCGGTGTACAGACAAGCCTGCTCAATCCGCGGCTTACCTGGGCCGACCCGACGGCCTACGACACAAAGGCGCGCGAGTTGGCACAGAAGTTCCGCAAGAACTTCGAGCGGTTCCAAGACGTCGCGCCAGGCGTGGTCGCTGCCGGCCCGCGCGCGTAACCCGCGCGAGCGGCATCCAGCTGAGCGTTGAGCGCTTCTTGAGCGCGTCCCCCGATCGTGAGCGGCGATGGCCGGCCGATCGCTCATCGCATTCGCACTTCCTGTCCTCGCGGCCGGATCGGCCGCGGCGACGCTGCTCGATTTCACGTACTCCATACCCTTGGAGCAGACGCGTGAGGGCAGGGCGCCGACCCGCGCTGAGCTCCTTCCCAGTGTCGAAGCCGCGTTCACGCACGAGAGCTATGCGCCGGGCGATACCGCCACGCTCGTGATCTCCAACCGTGCACAGGGCCTCAGGCTCCAGATTCTCCACTCCGGCCCCGAGCGCCTCGTCACGCGCAGCAACAGCAGCATGAACGGCGTGCCGGTGACGCCTAAGGTCGCCATTGGCTCGAGCGATGGCCGCAGGGTCGTGGACGTGAAGATCGGTCGATGGCAAAGCGGGCTCTACTTCGCACGGCTTCGCGCCGACGACGGCCGCGTCGGGTTCGCACCGTTCGTCGTGCGGCCACGCCGCCTCGGCGAGCACCGGGTCGCCGTGGTCTTGCCGACGCTGACGTGGCAGGCCTACAACCTCCGGGACGAAAACGGCGACGGCACGGGGGACTCGTGGTACGCGGACTGGAAGACGAAAACCGTTCGGCTCGGTCGGCCGTACCTGAGCCGCGGCGTCCCGTACAACTTCCGTCGCTACGACCTGCCGTTCCTGCACTGGCTCGCGTGGACGGGGAAGGAGGTCGATGTCCTCGCGCAGTCCGACTTGGAGTCGGCAACGAGCCCACGCGCACTCGCCGCGGCCTACGACCTCATCGTGTTCCCGGGCCACCACGAGTACGTGACGACGCGCGAGTACGACCTGATCGAGGACTACCGGAACCGCGGCGGCAATCTCATGTTCCTCTCGGCGAACAACTTCTTCTGGCGCGTCGTGAAGCATGGCAACCTCATGACGAAGACGAAGCTCTGGCGTGACCTCGGCCGGCCAGAGGCGTCCCTGATCGGCGTCCAATACCTTGCCAACGGGAAGGCGCCCAAGTCGCCCTGGATCGTCCGGGATCGCCCGCGCCGCTTCGTGGATCCTCGCCGGCACCGGCCTGCGGGAAGGCTCCGCATTCGCGAGCGGAGGCGTCGAGATCGACCGGAGGTCGCAGGCATCACCTGCGGGTCCAGATCCTGGCCGAGATTCCGAACGTCTTCGGCCCGGGCATGACCGCCCAGATGACCTACTACGAGACGCGTGC
>CAVRLG010000005.1:0-114101 GCA_963722035.1 uncultured Thermoleophilia bacterium | reverse complement strand
GCTCGACAGCGATCCCGAGCGTGATGCACTTCATAAACGGTGGTCGGCCGACACCCCGCCACGAGATCGAGAGCGAGAACATCTTGCCCGCGTTCCTCGACTACTACGAGCGCTTCGCCGGGTACGGCTTCTGGGCCGCAATAGAGAGGTCGAGCCGGAAGATTCGTGGGTTGGTTCCATTTCCGGCCCTGCGAAAGCTGCCCCACCCCAACGAGGTCGAGCTCGGCTACCGGCTACGCAGATCGGCGTGGGGCAACGGTTATGCGACCGAAGGCTCGCGGGCGCTGATCCACAAGGGCTTCGCTGAGCTTGGCGCTCAGCGCGTGGTCGCATTCACGATGGTCGTGAACGTCGCGTCGCGACGCGTGATGGAGAAAGCGGGCCTCCGCTTCGTACGGACGTTTCACCGCCCTGGCCCGACTACATCGAGGGCCAGGAGGGAAGGCGACGTCGAATACGCGCTGCTCCGATCAGAATGGGAGGAGCAGACGGTGGAGGAGGTCGTCGGGGCCCCGTACCGTTAGCTGAATTGGTAAGTCCGGAGCCCCAAGAACCGTCAAGATACTTTCTTTCTGAACACTTCTTATAGATAAGGCGCGCCCTAAAGGGCTCTGCCTACAGAGAACGTGCCCCGCGGCGACCAGACGTACGGCGTCGTCGTCGTCACCGCGACGAATCCGAGGCGCTCGAGGATCGGGCGGCTGTCGCTGGAGGCGTCGACCTCGACGAACCGGAAGCCACGCCCGGCGGCCAGGTTTGCCCGGTACGCGACCGTTGCTCGGTACACCCCGCGCCCGCGCCACGCTGGCACCGTCCCGCCGCCCCACAGCGTTACGAAGTCCGTTCCCTCCTCGAACCGCACCCAGGCGGCACAGACGACCGCGTGGACTGCCTCCGAGCCCACGACGGTGACATCGTGCGGATCCGCGCGCTTCTCGTACTCGAGACTCTCTGCGAGCCACGTGGGCTCCTCGTCCTCCTTCCAGATGTCCGGCTGCACCGCTGCGATCCGGTCGAAGTCGGATCGCTCGGTCACCTCGCGTAGGGAAACGCGTTCGGGGAGCCGGAGCGGGCCCGCGACCTCGTCGACCGGCGCGATCACGACCGTCTCCTCGTCCTCGGGAACGAAGCCCGCCGCACGAAGCCGCCGCGGGAGATCCGGAGGCCGGTCGTGGCCGTGCAGCTTCCACTCGAAGCGCTCCCCGCGCTCGGCGAACACGCGCACCTGGCGCGCGATCAGTCGTCGAGGTCGGCACCCTCGAGCCCCCCGAGATCACGGTAGACGACGAAGCCGCGTCCTCCCAGACCGAAGAGACGTAGGAGCGGCCCGTCCCACTCGGCGCGAGCTTCACTCGGCAGCCGGTTGTGCACGTGGTCGCGAAGCTGCGGTCGTAGGCGGCCAGCAGTTCGGAGACGTCAGGCACGACCGAACCTAACACTCAAGGGCACTCAACCTCAAGGGCACTTAACCTACCTGCTCCCTTCATGAAGGCTGCGTGCTCTGGCCAGCCAGACTGCTCCTCCAACGGCCGCGACGGGTCCCACTCAGGGCCGGAGCGGCGGTTCACGACGAGGAACATCGCCACGCTCGCGTTCTACCAAACGGGTGCTCGCGACTTGACAGGCGAACCTACACCTCGCCGCAGCCTCGCTCGAGCTCGTCGATCTCGATCTTCGTCATGCTCAGCATCGCCTGCATGACCCGCTGCGACTTCTCCCGGTCAGGATCGCCGAGCAGCTCGAGCAGGACCGTCGGAAAGACCTGCCACGACACGCCGAACTTGTCCTTCAACCAGCCGCAGGGGCCCTCTTCTCCTCCCTCGGAGAGCGTGCTCCAGTACATGTCGACCTCGTCCTGGGTCTCGCAGGGCACCTGGAAGGAGATGGCCTCGTCGAACGTGAACTCCGGCCCACCGTTCAAGGCGACGAACTTCTGTCCGTCCAGTTCGAAGCTCACGGCCATCACCGTCCCCGCATGCCGCGGCCCAGCCTCCCCGTAGTGGGCGACGTCGATGATCCTCGAGTTCGGGAACACCGACGTGTAGAACCGCGCCGCCTCTTCGCCTTCGGTGTCGAACCACAGGCATGGATTGATCTTCTGCATCGTTTCGCGTCCTTTCTGATTGAGGTCGATCGAATCGCACCGCGTGCTCCCGTTAGACCACCGCACCGGAGAGAACTCATCGGTTCACTCTGTGCGCGCGTACGCCAGAAGGGTGTCTACTCGCGGGGGACGCTCACCGTGTCCCGGTCATCGATGGGGCGCTGGACTCTCGCCGGGCTGCCGAACGCGACGACCCCTGCTGGGAGATCGCCCGTCACGACCGAGCCTGCGCCGACGACCGTGTTGTCGCCGATCGTGACGCCGGGACAGACGATCACCCCGCCGCCGAGCCAGACGTTGTCTCCGACCGTGATCGGCCGCGCGGACTCCCAGCCGTCATGGCGCGGCCTCGGGATCGATCGGATGTGTCGCCGTCAGGAGCTGGACGCAGGTGGCTATCTGGCAAGCGGCGCCGATCCGGATGGGTGCGGCGTCGAGCATGACGCAGTCGTAGTTGACGAAGGTCCGTGCGCCGATCGCGATGTACCTGCCGTAGTCGCAGCGGAACGAAGGTCTGACGACCACGCCTTCGCCTACCTCGCCGAGGAGATCGCGCAATAGGCTGTCGCGCAGATCCTGCTCGACGTGACGAGTGGCGTTGTAGCGCTCGAGAAGCTCTTGAGCGCGCGCGAAGTCCGCTGCGAGCTCGGGGTCGTCGAATTTGTAGAGCTCGCCGCGCAGCATCCGCTGCTTCATCTCGGCCACGCCTCACCCTACCCCTACCGCCGCCGACCAATCTCGACGACGCGCAGCCTCGTGTGCGTACCGACGTTCGGCGTTCGACACCTAGTCGGGAAGCCAGCCCTCGCGGTAGCGGAGTGTGCTCGCGCCTGGGGACGCGCCCGTACGCCACGTTGCGGTCGGTCGTCTCCTGCTCGACGCCCGCGTCGTGGCGAAGCGCGGCCTCGTCCACGGTGTAGCCGCCCCAGTCCGGGCCGGTCGAGCGGTCGCGAGCACCGACCGCTAGGACGACGCAGGGCGCCCCTGAAGAGCCGACGATGGTGTGCTTCGTCTCGGGAGGGCAGTGGACGAAGTCCCACTGGCGTAGCGGACGTTCCTCGCCCTCGACGATCAGGAGCGCCTCGCCTGCCAGCACGAGGAAGTCCTCCTGGTCGGCCTCCCAGTGGTACATCGACATCGGCTCGCCCGGCCCGAGAACGAAGAGGTGGATGCCGAGCTGCGGGAACTCCTGCTCGCCTTCGAGAACAGAGATCGCGCCGCGCCCTTGCCGCCTGACGCCACGGCGCCTCGCGCGCGTTGAGGACGAACCAGCCGTCCCCTCGAGGGACGAGTCCGTGTTCGGTCGATTCGAGCGGCGCCTCGGGAACCATGCCGGTAGCCTGCCGCACCGCGCCGCACCCGCGCAACTTCCCGCCGACTCCTCGTATGATCGCGCTCGCATACGGCGCTGGAGGTCGAAGCCGGCCATCGAGGAAGGGGAGCTGCGCGTGAGCGAACAACCCACACCGGACCAGATCATGCAGGTCGGTCTTGGCTTCTGGGCGTCGAAGACACTCTTGAGCGCCGTCGAGATGGAGCTGTTCACGGAGCTCGCAAAGCACCCCGAGGATGCCGAGACGCTACGGGGGCGACTGGGTCTTCACCAGCGCTCGAGTCTGGACTTCCTCGACGCGCTCGTCTCCCTGGGGTTCCTCGAGCGTCACGGCGCGACCTACTCCAATACGCCGGCCACGGATCTGTTCCTCGACAAGCGGAAACCCTCCTACCTCGGCGGCATCCTGGAGATGGCCAATCACCGCCTGTACGGCTTCTGGGGTCACCTGACCGAAGCGCTGCGAACCGGGCAGCTTCAGAACGAGGCGAGGTCCGGGGACACACCCTTCTTCGAGGCGCTCTACGCGGATCCGGCCCGGCTGAAGCAGTTCCTCGCGGCGATGACCGGGCTCAGCCACGGGGCGAACCTCGCGATCGCAACGCGGTTCCCGTGGCACGAACACGGGACCTTCGGTGACATCGGGACCGCGCAGGGAGATCTCGCGGTGCAGATCGCGCTCGCGAACCATCACCTCACGGGCGTCGGCTTCGACCTTCCCGAGGTCGCGCCCTCGTTCGAGGAGTACGTCGAGCACAACGCTCTGCAAAGGCGGCTGCGCTTCGTCGCCGGCGACTTCTTCGCGGACGATCTGCCGAACGTCGACGTCCTCACCATGGGCCACATCCTCCACGACTGGAACCTGGACGAGAAGCGGGCGCTCATCGGGAAGGCGTACGCGGCGCTCCCCGCTGGTGGGGCGCTCATCGTCTATGACGCGATCATCGATGACGACCGCTCGAAGAACGCGTTCGGGCTCCTGATGAGCCTCAACATGCTGATCGAGACAGATGGCGGCTTCGACTACACGGCCGCGGACTGCATGGGCTGGATGACCGAGGCCGGCTTCTACGACCACGCGCGCCGAGCACCTGATCGGCCCCGACTCGATGGTCATCGGCATCAAGTAGCTTGGGCCGCCGGCCCGAAGCGCAGCCCGTACTCCTCGGTCAGGCGAGGAATGCTCGCGAGATCGACCTCCAGTCCGTAGCGCGCAGCGACGCCTGCCAGCGCGCCTGGGTCGGGAGGACCGCCCTGCTGCAGGAGATCGACCATCTCCTCGAAGTAGCCCTCGAAGCCGGCGGGGGAGATGATCTCGAGAATCCGGGCCGGTTCGGTGCCGGCGTTCCAGAAGGTGTGCCATTGGTCCCGTGGCTTGAAGATCAGGTCGCCCGGCTCTCCGTAGACCACGTCGTCGCCGAGTAGCGCTCCGACGCGCCCCTCGAGCACGAAGCTGTATTCGTCCTCGCGGCTGTGGCGATGAAGCGGTGCGGCCAGCGCCTGCGGCGGCATCGGGTGCTCGACGAGTGAGAACCCGCCGCCCGTCTCGTCCCCGTCGATCATGAACCGGACACCGATCGAGCCGAGCCTTCCGGCTTTTCCGTCCCCCGGCCCGAGCACGCGGGCTTTGGTCGGCTCCGTCACGACGCTCCTTTCCGTCCACAGTCGAGTCCGAGGTCGTGAGCCTACGTTGCTATGGCCATCGCGCGGGAGCTTGGCTCAGCGCCTGGTTCGATCGCCTTCGACCTGCGAACCTACGAGCACTTCGAACCCACTACGGAAGGTGGAGCGATGAAACGCACGAGGCTATGGGAGATCGGCGGCCTCATTTCCGGCGCAGTGCTGATCGTGTTCGGGGCCGCCGCCTTGTACCTGGGCATCAACGGATACCAGACGGTAGGCAACGAGCTGACGAAGGAGTACATCGTTGGCGGGTCCGACATGTCGCCAACCGAGATTCAGGCCGCGGCAAGCGAGGCCGGGCTTCCAGCAAGCATCGACCTGCCGACCTGCGATGTCGTCGACGAGAGCATCGACACCGGGAGCGAGGCTCGTTGCTTCGCGCAATACATGCGCATCCACGCGCTGGAGTCGTCGGGCGGCCTGAGCTACGCGCAGATGGGTCGCTTCCAATCGGCCGCGGAACCCGACGATCCGGCGGGAACCAGTGACGAGGCTGCGGCTGCCAAGGACGAGAGTGGGCAGCCGATCTCGAACGCTGCCCGGAACCTCTGGATCAATGAGACGGCGCTTGCGACTGCACTCAATGTCTCCTACATGGCCGAGCAGATTTCGATCTTTGGCATCGTCGTGGGTATTGCTCTCCTGCTGACGGGCATCGGACTCGTAATCCTCGCATTGGCTGTGTTCGGCCGGTCGCAACCGAGGGCGGAGGCTCCGGCCGTCTAGTCCCTCACTCCTTCGGGAACCTGCCTCTGCCGTCCTCGCCGTCGGTGCACGAGAGCATCCCGTCCGCCTTCGTTACGGCACCTTCGAAGAGGCCAGAACTTGGGGGCGCCTACTTGTCGTTGCACCCGTTCAAGCAAGAGAGCCGCGAGGTCGCGGCTCTCTCCGTCATGCGCGGAAGGGACGGCTACGAGCAGCCGGTATTGGTACCGCAGTCGCGGCACGTGTAGCAGCTACCCGTCCGCACCATGCGGCCGCCGCACTTCGCGCACTCGACGGCGTCCTCCCACTGGTTGAAGAGGGCCGTCTGGCCTGGCGCGGCGATGCCGATCGCCTCCGCGGCGGCTGCGTGGTTGCCAGCTTCCGTGTATGCCGCGGCTAGCCGCTGCTTCACCTCGGCCGTGAGGATGCCGGCCTCTTCCTGCTGGTCGGTCGAGAGGAACTTCTTGCCCATCCACCGGAAGATGTAGTCGACGATGGACTTCGCGACCCGGATGTCCGCGTCGTTCGTCATCCCCGAGGGCTCGAAGCGCATGTGGCTGAACTTCGAGACGTAGACCTCGAGCGGGACGCCGTACTGGAGCCCGAGCGAGACGGAGATCATGAACGAGTTCATGAGGCCGGCGAGGGTCGTTCCCTCCTTCGCGATGTCCACGAAGATGTCGCCGGGCGTGCCGTCGTCGAAGAGACCGACGTGGATGTAGCCCTCGTACTCGCCGACTGCGAACTTGCGGCCGACCTCGACGCGGTCGTCCGGCAGGCGGCGCCGCTGAGGGTGTCCCGCGAACGCCGCGCCGACAGGGTCGAGCGTCGTCGCGCCGGCATTGGCCTTCCCGGAGAGCGGCTGCGCGACCTTGCAGTTGTCGCGGTAGATCGCGATCGCCTTGACGCCGAGCTGCCAGGACTCGATGAGCAGCTGGGAGATCTCGTCGACCGTGGTCTCCTCGGGGAGGTTCACGGTCTTGGACAGCGCGCCGGAGATGAACGGCTGAACCGCGCCCATCATCTTCACGTGGCCCATGTAGTGGATCGAGCGGTCGCCGATCGCGCAGTCGAAGACCGGGTAGTGCTCGGTCTTGACGTTCGGCGCGCCGACGACGGTGTTCCGCTCGTCGATGAAGGCGACGATCTCCTCGACCTCGTTCGGCGCGTAGCCGAGCTTTTCGAACGCCATCGGCACGGTCTTGTTCACGATCGTGATCTCGCCGCCGCCGACGAGCTTCTTCGACTTCACGAGCGAGAAGTCGGGCTCGACCCCGGTCGTGTCGCAATCCATCATGAAGCTGATCGTCCCGGTCGGTGCGAGGACGGTGGCCTGCGCGTTGCGGAAGCCGACGACCTCGCCGAGCTCGAGCGCCTCGTCCCACGAGCGGCGTGCGGCTGCGAGTAGGTCGTCCGGCACCGAGGTCGTGTTCTCGATGTTGCCGACGGCTGCGCGGTGCTTCGCGATGACGCCGGTCATCGCTGCTGCGTTCGGCTGGTAGCCGGCGAACGGGCCCATCCGCTTCGCGGTCTCGGCGGACTTGCGGTACGCGCGCCCGGTCATGAGCGCCGTGATCGCGGCTGCGTAGGCGCGACCGTCGTCGGAGTCGTACGGGAGCCCGCGCGCCATCAAGAGCGCGCCGAGGTTCGCGTAGCCGAGCCCGAGCTGGCGATAGGCCTTCGCGTTCCTGTCGATCTCGGGCGTGGGATAGGACGAGTAGCCGACGGCGATCTCCTGTGCGAGGAAGACGACGTCGACAGCGTGCTCGAAGGCCTCGATGTCGAACTCGCCGTCCTCGCGGCGGAACTTCATGAGGTTCAGCGAGGCGAGGTTGCACGCGCTGTCGTCGATGGACATGTACTCGCTGCACGGGTTCGACGCGTTGATGCGGCTCGTGTTCGGCAGCGTGTGCCAGGAGTTGATCGTCGTGTCGTACTGAACGCCCGGGTCGGCGCACTCCCACGCCGCCTCGGCCATCTGCCGGATGAGGTCGCGGGCATCGGTCGTCTCGACGACCGAGCCGTCGGTGCGGGCAGTCAGGTTCCACTCCTTGCCCTCGATCACGGCCTCCATGAACGCGTCCGTGACGCGGACCGAGTTGTTCGCGTTCTGGTACTGGATCGACGCCCAGTCCGGCGAGTCGAGCGACATGTCGTAGCCGGCCTGCTCGAGGACGCGTGCCTTGCGCTCCTCCTTGGCCTTGCACCAGATGAACTCGTCGATGTCGGGGTGGTCGACGTCGAGGACGACCATCTTCGCCGCGCGCCGCGTCTTGCCGCCCGACTTGATCGTGCCGGCGGACGCGTCGGCGCCGCGCATGAAGGAGACCGGCCCTGAGGCGTAGCCGCCCTTCGAGAGTTGCTCCTTCGAGGAGCGCAGGCGCGACAGGTTGACGCCGGAGCCCGAGCCGCCACGGAAGATGACGCCCTCGCGGCGGATCCAGTCGAGGATCGACTCCATCGAGTCCTCGATCGAGAGGATGAAACACGCAGAGCACTGAGGCTTCGCCTCGAAGCCGACGTTGAACCAGACAGGGGAGTTGAACGAGGCGTACTGCTTGACGAGGATCGCCTTGAGCTCGGCCTCGAAGGTCTCGGCCTCCTCGTCGTTTGCGAAGTAGCCACCCTCGCGGCCCCAGCCGCCGATGGTGTCGACGACGCGGCCGATCATCTGCTTCACGGAGCGCTCGCGCTCGGGGGAGGCCATGCGCCCGCGGAAGTACTTCTGGGAGACGATGTTCGTGGCGGTCTGCGACCAGAACTTCGGGAACTCGACGTCCTTCTGCTCGAACGCGGGGCCGTCCTTGCCCGGGATGTGCGCGTGGCGGAGCTCCCACTCGATCTCGTCGAACGGGTCGCGGCCAGGGATTGTGAAGAAGCGGCGGGGTGCAACGGTCGCCTCCGCATCGACGATCGTGTTCACGACCTCGTCCTCGGCCGCCTTCTCCGTGACCTGCGCCTGCTCCGCTGTTGCCATCGTTTCCTCCCGAACCGAGTTCGACATTACGTCTTCCCGCCCGGGCGAGCGAAGTTCGTCATGCGAGCGGGTACGGGACGATAGGGCGCGAGCCGGACGGTGCGGTAGGAGGAAGAAATCCCTGCAAAATGGACAAAATTCATGCGAGGCTTCATTCTACCCCGACGGTGTCTACCGCCGCTGCCGGCGAGGGGCTCTAGTGGAGCGCGTTGCCGTCGCGACGCGGCCTGGCGGCGACGCGAGATGTACGCGAGACCGCCCGCAGCGAGCAGCGCAAACGACAGTCCGACGAGCACGAGCAGGGGGAGCGGAGTCGACGAGCCGGGACTCGCCGCCGCGGCTGACGCTTGAGTGTTTTGTCCAGGTTCCTTCCCGTCCGATGCTCGCAGCGCCGTCGCGAGCGCGCGAGTGATGACGTCTTCCGCATCCGTGTAATCGCGCAGGTCGGCCGGGAGACCGGCGATGGCGTCCTCGTAGCACGGAAGAGGGTAGAGACGGTCGACTCGGCCGTTGTCGGACCAATCGCGAAGCACCCGCTCGCCGCATGTGGTCGCGGCAGATGCGGTGCCGATCAGACCAGCCCCGATGACTGCGCAGGTGAGGACGATGAGACGCGAGGCGTGCCTCCAGTGACTCTGAGGACCTCTTTCTCTCCCGCGGTCAGGTTAGCGAAACGTCACGGAGCGACGAGACGCTCAGGTGAGCGTGTCGTTGTCGCCGTGATCGTCAGCGTGCGCGGCCTGGCGCCGGCGCGAGATGTAGCCGAGGGCGCCTGCCGCGAGGAGCGCGAGCGACAGTCCGCCGAGGACGAGCAGCGGGATCGGCACCGACGACGGGCCGGATGCGTCTACCTCGGGCGCTGCCTCCGGTGGGTTGTTCGGATCGTTTGGATCGTTCGGTGTGGAGCCGGGCGGCGTGCCGTCGCCCGGGTCATCGCCGGGAGTCGGGTCGGCGCCGCCGGGCACGAGCTCGCCGTTGAGCGCGCCCTGGAGGGCCCGCGTGATGACTTCCTCGGCGTCCGCGTAGTCGCGGAGGTCGGCCGGGATGGCATCGATGGCCTCTTCGTAGCAGTTGACCTTGTAGAGCCTGTCGATCCGGCCGTTGTCGAACCAGTCCGCGAGGACTTTCTTCCCGCACGGCGTCGCGGCGGCAGCCGTGCCGGTGAGGGACATGGCCACGAGCGCGCTTGCCAGCAGCGCGGCGAGCGCAGTGAGCGCGTGGACGGTGCGGCGTGTGGTCGACGACTGAGGGTTCACGGGGGCGCGGCCGAAAGCGCGGTTCGACGGAGTCTTCCGGCATGAGGTGATCCGGGGGTGTGGGGAGAGTAAACGATTTGTTAGACGCAGCCGCGGCATACCCTGCCATTCATAGCCTGAAACTGAGATCGGCTAGCACGGGCCCCCGCGCTGCGAAGAGTCCCTGAGGCCGCCGCCACTGCGACCGTACCGGTCCTGTTTTCAGCATCCGCAGGAGCTCGTTTTCAGACGGCTGGTAGCGTGGCCGGCCATGGATCGGGCGTCGGAGCCGTCCATTCGGGCGTCCCGAGCCTGGGCTCTCGCGCTCGCCGGTCTCGTCGGAGCGGTGCTGGCGGGAGCGATGTTCGCCGGAGACGCGTCCGATGTCGGCGGGATCCTCCCTGTCGGCGGGGCTGCGGTCGTCTTGCTCGCCGGCGTCCTGGTCGCAGTTGCTCTCGGCGGTCTTCCGGCGCCCCGAGTGGGACGTTCGGGCGGGGTACTGGTCGTCGTGACGGCGGCGCTCGCCGCATGGACGGGGGCCACGATGGCGTGGTCGATCGTTCCGGACCGAAGCTGGGACTCGTTCAACAGGACCGTGGCGTTTGCGGCGTTCCTCGGTCTCGGGATCGTGCTCGCCACCGCGGGCGGTCGCTTCGCCACCCGTCTCGCGGCAGCGATGCTTTCTCTTGTCATCGGGATAACGCTCGTCTGGGCACTGATCGCCAAAGCGGTGCCGGAGCTCGACCCCGAGGGCGATCGCGTCGCACGCCTCCGCGAGCCGGTCGGCTATTGGAACGCACTCGCCCTCCTCGCCGACATGGCGCTCGTCCTCGGGCTCTGGCTCGGCACGGCTCGCGGGCATCGTCGAAGCGTGCGGGTCGCCGGCGGGCTGCTCGTGTATGTCGCGACGCTCTCGCTCCTGTTGACGCTGTCGCGAGCCGGCGTCCTGGTGGCCGTTGGGCTACTCCTGCTCTGGCTCGCCTTGTCGAGCGCTCGTCTCGAGAGCGGCCTCTTGCTCGTCGCGTCCGCAGGGCCGGCGGTCCTCGTCGGCGTCTGGGCATTCACGAGGCCCGCACTCACCGAGGACGTCGCAGCCCGCTCCGACCGAATCGCGGACGGAAAGGTCTTCGGCGCACTCGCTCTCGTCGGCGCCGCGATCGTGGTCGCGCTCGTCGCACTCGGTGTCGGGCGCGCGCTGTCGGAGAGCACGCGTACGCGAATGGGTCGAGGGCTCGTCGCTCTGGCGGTGCTGTCCGCTGCCGGTGCGGTTGCGGTGCTCGGGGTCGCGACGGCCGATGCCTTGTCGTCGGGTCGATCCTGCTCGGAGGTCGTGAACGATCCGAGCCGGTTCGAGTCGCTCGATCCGAACAACCGCCTGTGCTGGTGGAGCGAGGCCTGGGATGTCTACACGGGGCATTCGCCTGAGGGCGCCGGGGCGGGCACCTTCCAGATCGCCCGTAAGCGCTATCGGCCGGACGCCCGCAACGTCCTCGAGCCACACAGCGTCCCGCTGCAGCAACTTGCGGACGGTGGAGTGGTTGCGCTGGGTCTCTTTCTGGTGCTGATCGGTTCGGCGACATTCGCGTGTGTCTGCGCCCTGCGACGACTCGACGGCTCCGAGCGCGCAGCAGCGGTCGCCCTGGTCGCGGCGCCGGCTGCTTATCTCGGCCATTCGCTGGTCGACTACAACTGGAACTTCCTCGCCGTCACCGCGCCGACCATGGTCGCGCTCGGGATCCTCGTCGGAGCCGGCCGTGCGGCCGGCGCGCGTCCAAAGCGTCCGCTTCTCGCGACCGGGGTCGTGCTCGCGGCGCTCATCGTCCTCGTCTCGTTCTCCCTCCCGCGTCTCGCGGACCGCATGGAGCGCAGCTCGACGCGCGCTCTGGCAGCGGGCGATTTCGCGCTCGCGCGAGATCGAGCGCTGTGGGCTCGCATTTTCAACCCGCTCTCGATCGACCCGATCTTTGCGCTCGCGCGCGTGGACGAATTGCGCGGATGGCCCGGAAATGCCGAACGCCGCTACATCCAGGCCGTCGAGCTACAGCCGGACAACCCCGAGACCTGGTACACGCTCGGGATCTTCGAGTTCGACAGGCTCCGCAACCTCTGCGCCACGTACCGCTTCCTCAACAACGCGTACACCCTGGATCCGGCGGGGAATCAGTGGGTGAGAGGCGGGCCGCTCGACATTGCCCGCGACGCGGTCAACGAAGGCGGCTGTGCACCGGGGTCGTAGCGTCTCCTACGAGCCGAGGATGAAGACGACCTGCGCGCGTCCGAGGGCGCCGACGCGGATTCCATCGAGCGGGCTGACGAGCTCGACGCGGAGATCGCGCCCGAGCCGTGCCGCCTCACCCGCGAAGCCGGGCTTGTACATGACGATGCTCCGGTCGACCTGCTGCGGGGCGTTTCCGACCGTGCCGACCTTGTAGCCGCGCGACTGAACACGAGACGCGGCTGCTGCGGCCGCTCCCGTTCGACCGTTCCCGTTGAGAACCATGACGACGGTCGTGGTGCGCGGGCGCTTCGCCACCGCGACAGCGGCGGGTTTGCGCGTGATCGGCTTCGCTTTTGTGACGGGCGCCAGAGCGTGCTCCTGCGCCGCGAGCTGCAGCCGATCGGAGAGAGCTCCCATGACTGCGCCCCCGCCGATGACGATCAGCAGGAGTAGCTCGGCCGTGGCGATCGCTATCGCGATGTAGGCGGCGGTGCGCCACGGGCGGATGAGCGCGTCGGGCGCCGGAAGCGGGTGATCCACGGGCGATCGTTTTCGCCCGCGGCGCGCTTACTCCTTCTGCTCGCTTCGCACCCAGTCCCAGGTTGCCTGCAAGCCGTCCTCGAGCTCGACCATCGCGCGGAAGCCGAGCTCGCGCGCTGCGAGCTCGGGATCGAGGACGCTGCGCTGCAGCTCGCCGAGCCGTGCTGGTGCGTGCTCGGCAGGCGCGTCGGAGCCGGCGACGCGCGCGCAGAGCGCGTACAGATCGACGATCGACGTCTCGCGTCCCGTGCCGACGTTGAACACGCCGCCCTCTAGCCCCAGGGCCGCGGTCGTCGCGCGGGCGACATCGCCGACGTAGACGAAGTCACGCGTCTGCAGCCCGTTGCCGAAGATCGTTGCTTGCTTGCACCGCGCCAACGTGCCGAGAAAGATCGCGACGACGCCTCCTTCCAAGTGCGACTCCTGACGCGGCCCGTAGACGTTTCCGAAGCGCAACGCGACGTGGATCGTCCCGTAGAGACGGTTGTAGGCGCGGAGGTACTCCTCGCCTGCGAGCTTCGCGGTGCCATACGGGGAGACGGGCTCGCGTGGTGCGGTCTCAACGGCGGGCACCGCGCACTCGCCGTAGATCGCGCCGCCCGTCGAGCTGAACACGACTTGCGCGCCGTGGCGACGGGCTGCTTCGAGCACACGAATCGTTCCGATGACGTTGACCTCGGCATCCTCGGCTGGGCGCTCGACGGAGACGCGGACGTCGGCCTGGGCGGCGAGGTGAAACACCGCCTCGGGCCGGATCGCGTCGAAGACGTCGTCGAGCGGCTCGCGGATGTCGTGGACGTGGAGCTCCGCCTTCGGAGAGACGTTCTCCCGCTTCCCGGTAACGAGCGAGTCGACGACTCCAACCTCGTCGCCGCGTGCGACCAGGGCGTCGACCACGTGCGAGCCGATGAAGCCCGCGCCACCTGTGACCACCGTCCGCACGGCCGCATCCTACGGACGGCCGTAGGATGCGGCCGATGTTCGTCACCTTCGAGGGGCTCGACGGCTCCGGGAAAACGACGCAAGCGGAGGTCCTCAGGCAACGCCTCGAAGCCGACGGCGAGGAGGTCGTCGCCACACGCGAGCCGGGAGGAACCGAGCTCGGGGAGAGGATCCGAGACCTTGTGCTGCACGGGGATCACGTCACTCCCTGGGCAGAGGCTCTTCTGTACGCGGCCGCGCGGGCCCAGCACGTGGAGGACGTGATCAGGCCTGCGCTCGAACGGGGCGCGTCCGTCATCTGCGACCGGTACGTCGACTCCTCTGTGGCGTACCAGGGCGTCGCGCGCGGGCTTGGGCTCGAGCGCGTTCTCGACCTCAATCTCGCCGCCGTGGGCGGGCTGCTGCCCGACCGCACGTTCCTGCTCGCGCTCGACGTCGCCGAGTTGCCAGGCCGTCTGCGACGCGAGCACGACCGGCTCGAGCGCGAGTCTGACGACTTTCACGCGCGCGCCGCCGCCGGCTATCGCGAGCTGGCCGTGCGCTTCCCAGAGCGGATCGTCGTCCTCGACGGCACGCTTCCTGCGGAGACGATTGCGGAGGAGGTGTATGGAGCGCTTCGCGTCCGTTCCTGAGCAACTCGAAGCCAAGCGTCTGCTCGCGTCCGCGCTCGAGGAGGGAGGCGCCCAGGCGTTCCTCCTTCACGGCCCACCGGGCGTGGGGAAGCGAACCGCGGCGTTCGCGTTCGCGGGCGCGCTGCTCGGTGACACGCGCCGCGTCGAGGCGCGCACGCACCCCGATCTGTATCTGCTCGAACCGCTGGGCGAGATGATCCGGATCGACGACGTCCGCGCGCTGCGGCACGACCTGCACATGCGCCCGTTCGAGGCGGACCGGCGTGTGTATCTCGTACTCGACGCGCAGCGGATGAACGAAGACGCTGCGGACGCCTTGCTCAAGGATCTCGAGGAACCGCCGCCGTACGCGGTGATCGTGCTCGTAGCGAGCGAGCTCGGCCCGCTGCCGCCGACGATCCTCTCGCGCTGCCAGCTCGTGCCGTTCCGACGGTTGTCCGAGCGCGCAGTCCGGGAGTGGATTGCGGCCCAGGCGCCAGAGCGAAGCGATGAAGAGGTTCGGGCGCTCGCCCGCGCGGCGGCCGGTCGACTCGACCGGGCCCGGCGTCTCCTCGACCCACCAGCCGCTGAGCGCCGCGATGCGCTGATCGGGGCAGCCCGATCGGTCTACCTCGAACCGGATTTCGAGCCGGCCGATCTCGCCGCGGTGCTCCTCGCCTCGGCCGACGCGCAGGGCGAGGAGGCGAGAGGTCGCGAGCAGGACGTTGTCGAAGGACTCGATATGCCGTCGCGCGAGGCCGACCAGCGCGTGCGCAGGGCGGCTCGGGGAGCCGAGCGTGAGGAGCTCCTGGCCGGGCTCGAGGGCCTCGAGGCCTGGTATCGCGATCTCATCGTCGTCGCGGCTGGAGCCGAGGCCGCCGTCGTGCACGCCGACCGACTCCAGGATCTCCGCGAGGATGCCTCGCGCGACTTCGGCGACGGCGTCGTCGCCGCGGCCGAGGCCGTGCGTGAGACGTGGCGTGCGCTCGAGGAGTTCAACCTCAATCCGTCGCTCGCGCTCGAGGCGCTGTTCATCCGCCTCCATCGTGAGCTCGTCGGCGGCAGGGCGATCCGCGCCTGACCCCGGCTACACTCAGTCGTCTTCGCCGACGTAGCTCAGCTGGTAGAGCACTTCACTCGTAATGAAGGGGTCCCCGGTTCGAGTCCGGGCGTCGGCTCTACAAAAGGCCTGCAAATCCTGGACCTTTGTCGTTTCTGAGAAGACGGCATCCTCACGAGTGCAAACGAAGTGCAAACGGGCCTTGTGATGTGCAACCGCCATCAGGCATTAGCGCGGAGGCGATGACTAGAGCGCCGCTTAGCGGCGAAAGAAAGAGCCCCGCGATGCGGGGCCCTTCCAATTGCCTCAGCCCTCAGCGCGACGGAGTATCAGTTCAAATCTGTCCACCACCACCGTGCTGATCGTAGTACGAGCCCAGCCGACCGCGGTAGGACGAGTCGTACGCAAAGCCCTCCTCGAACTCGGGGGCGTTCTTGATCTGATCCTTCGTCCGGCTGACGAGAATCTTCTCGTCCTCGTGATCGACGCGCTGGATCGTCCCTGCGGGCAGCATGACCTTCTTGCCGAAAATCCATGGGCCTGTATCGACGACGATGTACGCCGAACCGGTGTCGTACGTCGCCTCATCGACCTTGCCGATCGAGCCATCGAGCGCCTCGACCCCGTACCCAATCAAGTTCGCCTTTTCGACACCCAGCACCGTCTGGTCGTACGTCCACAGATCAATCGTCGTGTGCGTTGTGTTCGCCATAACTCCTCCTTTGCGAAGTAGCGGTTATTAGTTCTCTACCCCGGACGGCGGGCGTGTAAACGTGCGTTTTGAGCCGCCCCTCCGCCCTTCTCGGCCCTGTATCGCGTCAGCGCAACCAGCTCAGGTTTGAGGTTGTCGCACAGGCGGGTAGACGCAGTCGGCCAACGAAGAACAGGAGGAAGCGATGTATATCGGTGGCGGCGTTCTTGCGGTGATCATCATCATCATCTTGCTGATCTGGCTGCTCTAACTGGTAGTCGGTGCACCTGGGGCGAAGGCCCCGGCACCAGCCGAAGAGAAGGGGCGACTTTCGCCGCCCCTTCTCGCCATGCGTTGGATAACGCGCGTCAGACCCTCGGGCCTACCGGCATCTGTGAGATGTCGTGCAGCATGTGCCCGGAGTCTTTGTCCTTCGCCTCCCTCGCGACATCAGCCTGTGCGACTACGCCAACGAGCCTGTTGTCCTGGTCAACAACCGGGATACGGCGCACCTGATGGCTCGCCATCAGTCTCAGAGCTTCTGAGAGATCCTCGTCTTGGCCAATCGTGACGAGGTCTCGGCTCGCGACTTCGCGTACCGGCATACCGCTCGGGTTCTTCCCCTCTGCGACTGCTTGGATGACGATGTCGCGATCCGTGACGATGCCGGTCAACTTCTCGCCCTCAAGAATCGGTAGCGAACCGACATCTTCGCTCTTCATCAGCCGGGCAGCCTCCGCGACTGGCGTCTCCGGTGTCACGCAGCGTGGGCTGTCGGTCATGACCTCTCGAACTTTGGGTCCACCCATGATTCCTCCTTTGATGGGGTGTAGTTCTCCTACCCGCCTCGCCCCTACTTGAAACCCTCCGCTGGCGACTCTCGACGCCAACTCCCTGCTGTGTGAGTCGACGCCTACGGCGTTGACGCGATCAAGGCGAGCGGCGAACGTCATCACGCTAGACACGTACTCGCACGCGATCCCTGCGATGCAAGAGACGGCCGCCGAACTTGTCGCGTCGCTCGTGTTCACGGAGGCGTCGTGGTGACGGCGGGCATTCGCCTCACTCGGTACCCTCGGCGTCATGGCTGACGAGAAGCATGCGTTCGTTCCGCGACACATGCGTGGCTCCGACGGTGGACTCTGGTCGTTCATCCGTCGGTGGGTCAGGGACCTCTTTAGGCCCGACCGCACCCTCTAAGAGCGCAGAACGCGTCCCCGGCGGAGCGTCGTCATGACTCGCTGCGCGATCTACTGCCGCGTCTCCCAATCCGTAGTGGCCGTGCGGCGGTTGGGTTGGGTGTTGACCGGGAGGGTTCCACCGCGGGATACTTGTCCCCTATACCGGGTCAAAGGAGGGGGAGAGGAAATGACCAGGATTCTTGGTCGCGCCTTCGCGGCGCTGGTGTCGCTTCTAGTAGTCGGTCTGGTGGCCGCGTTCGCCATGCCCGCCGCAGCGGCCCCGGCCGAGGTCATCGTTTTACCGGGCGCTAGCTCAGCTGAGGGTATCGCCAACGGCGGCGGCGCTACTTTCTATGCCGGTGATCTATTCGCGGGCGACATTTTCCGCGGCGACGTCCAACGAGGCACTGCTCAACTGTTCATCGACGCTCCCGCAGGCCGCATGGCTGTGGGCATGAAAGTCGACATCAGCCACGACCTGCTGTTCGTGGCCGGTGGCTTTACCGGCCAGGGCTATGTCTACAACACCGTTACTGGTGCCACCGTGGCCACCTACCAGTTCGGCGCGGCCAACACCTCGCTCATCAACGATGTGGCTCTCACCAAAGACGGGGCCTGGTTTACCGATTCGTTCCAGCCCAGGCTCTATTTCGTTCCGGTCGACGAGGCTGGAGTTCCGGGGTCGTTCCTCACACTGCAACTGACTGGCCCGGCGGCCGAGATTAGCGGCCAGTTCAACCTCAATGGCATTCAAGCCACGTCCAACGGCAAGGTGCTCATCGTGGCGCATTCGACCAATGGCGAGCTCTATACGGTCGATCCGGTCACCGGTGCCAGCGCGACTATCGCCGGAGTGAGCGTTCCGAATGTCGACGGCATAGTGCTTCTGGGTAGACAGCTATGGGCGGTCCAGAACAGCAACCAGGTGACAAGAGTTCAGCTCAGCCCGGACCTCACCTCCGGGGTCATTGAGGAGGTCATCACCAGCGAACTGTTCCAGGTGCCAGCCACTGCGGCTCGCTTTGGTAGTCGACTGGCGGTGGTCAACGCGAAGTTCGACACCGGCTTTCCGCCAACGGCCGATACGTGGGAGGTCGTCGTAGTGGACCGGTGAGCCCGGTTCCGTGTTCAGGCAACGGTCGTGAATGTGCGGGCGTTCGTGAGGGTTGGCCCGAGAGTGGCCCGCGGCATTCGGCCAAACCCTCGAAACTCAGTCGGGGCGCCGAGATTTGAACTCGGGACCTCTAGTCCTTCTGACTTGTCAACTGCAAACGAAAGTGCAAACGAACGAGCTCGAACGCGCCGTCACGCGATGACACGACCGACGCGGTAGTCGGCAGGAACTGCCTGCAAAGACGCGATTTCTCATTACGCGACGATGTGCACCGTCACGGCCCGATCCTGTCTCGTAATGAAGGGGTCCCCGGTTCGAGTCCGGGCGTCGGCTCTACGTTTTGCGGCAGGCGAGCCCGAACCCGTATCCGCGACGGCTAGCCGCTGACGAGAAGAACCAGCGCCTTCTGCGCTTTGGCGCCGAGAGCGTCTTTCGCTTCGACGGTCAAGCGGAACGTTCCGATCCGACGTGGGGTCCCTATAACCGTCCCGAGACCCGGCAAAAGCCGGACGCCTGGCGGGAGCTTCCCGCGAGCCAGCCTCCATCTCATGGGCTGAACACCTCCCACAGTCGCAAACCTCGCTTGATAGCGGCGTCCCACAGTCGCCGCCGGCAATTTCAATGTCTTGATCGCTAGTGGCGAGGCGACCGTTATCGCATTGCTCACCGTGGCCGACCGACCCTCGGCGTCGGTGGCCGTAACGGCGAACGCGAAGTTGCCGCTCGTCCGAGGAGTTCCCGTGATCGTGCCTTTGGTTGCGTCGAGCACGAGGCCGGCGGGCAAGACGCCGGACGACACCGACCACGCATACGTGCCGGTTCCGCCGGTTGCGGTAAAGGTCTTCCCGAAGCGAATCCCGACTTCGCTGCTCGGCCGCTGCAGTGACCCGAGCGGGGACTTCACGCTTACGGGCTGGCGGACGGTGAGCGTGTATGTCTCTGTGTCAACGGGGCTGCCGTTCTGAGCCTTGACGACGAACTCGTAGCTCCCCTCGGAAGTAGGTGTTCCGCTCAAGACACCAGGTGTCGAGAGGGTGATGCCTGGAGGAAGCGCTCCCGACTGGAGGGACCAGTTTGCCTGCACGTCGGAGCCGGTGAGCGGGTTCAGACTCACAACCTGCTTCGTCGCGAGTGTGTCGGTATAGGGCTGGCCAATGGTGGCCGGCTTGACGGACGGGTTGATGATCGCGAGTCCGGGGTCGATCGGGATGCTGAATTCGCGTTCCGATCGATCCTCGCGCTCGCACCAAGAAGGTCCCCCTTGCGCGAAGGTCAGGTCGTGATTCCACAGCCAGAAACGCGTCAGGCCAGCGCCCGTGGGGACGCCCGAGATGACACCGTCTCTCGACAACGAGAGCCCCGTCGGAAGCGAGCTGTTGACGACCTCGAACCAGTCGTAAGGTTCGCAGCCCGAGCCCTCCTCGGACTCGATCTCGATCTCATACGGCGCGCCGACAAACCCCGTCGGACAGCGGAGCAGCGCTGCTTCACCCGGCGTTTCACGACACGCGCCGTTATCGCCCTCGAAGTCCGCGGCAGATGCTCCGGTCACGGCGATTGCCGCGAACAGCCCCACGAGGACGAGCGCGATCTTGAAGCGCCCTGAGTGTTCCGTTCGACGGCGCGTCATGGCAGCGCGCCAGGCTAGCAGAGATGCCTGCGCGCGCTTCCTTGCGCAACAGGCCCCGCGCCGGCAGCGGCCAAATTCGATTAGCGCGATCGCGACCAGAGTTGGCCGGGCGCCCAGTCGGCTTCGAACAACACTCGTCGCCAATCCTTTGCCCACACGAGCCCGAAAGACCTCGCAGGTGCGCTTCTCGCACGACCCGCCTCGCCATCCACGCGCGGCGTCTCGGTTTCTCGCGACGGATCGCCCGTTATCCTCAGAGGTCAAGCGGCTTAGACTTGTTCGGCGCACGGAGGTGCTTCGCAATGGCTGAGCGGAAACATGCAAAGACGAGCACGCAGAAGTCCGCCAAAGCACACCGCGACCGGCAAGAAGTCCAAGGGATTCACGGACGAGGAACGAGCCGCGATGAAGGCTCGAGCGCAAGAGCTGAAGGCGGAAGCGCGGGCGAACAAGAATAGGGCGGACGGGGAACGCGACGTGCTCGCGAAGATCGCCGCGATGCCGGAACCGGATCGCGCCATGGCCGAGCGGCTCCACGCGATCGTCCAAGCCAGCGCGCCAGACCTCTCGCCGAAGACCTGGTACGGGATGCCCGCGTATGCCAAGGACGGCAAGGTCGTCTGCTTCTTCAAGAGCGCGCGAGAAGTTCAAGTCGAGGTACGCGACGTTCGGTTTCAACGAAGCAGCGAACCTCGACGAAGGCGCCATGTGGCCGACCTCCTTCGCGCTGACGGAGTTGACCGCCGCCGACGAGGCAAGGATCGCCGCGCTCGTGAAGAAAGCGGTGAGCTAAGGACCGAGGTCGCACACGAGATTCACGAGGCTACGCGGGAACGCCAGGAGCCACGAGGTCGAGCCCAGTACCGCCGATGGCTTAGGCAAGGCGGAGGCCGACGGGCGGAACTGAGTACAGCGCGGCTCAGCGACAGTCTGTGTGGTCCTGGCCTGGCCCTAAGGGGCCGTCGCCGTGGCCGACTCGCTCCTGCCAGGGGAGGCAGTACTCATTATGTGCCGAGGCACCCAACAACACCGTGCCGAGAAGAAGAGCGACCACGAGGACGGCAACTGAGATTTTTCGCGACATGAGCGGTATGTCGGTATGAGCATGCCCCACGGCGAGTCTCCCATTGGAGTGAAGTGCGCATGCGCGTGTTTCGCGCGAACAGCCAGCGCGCGGGGTAAGCCGGGGCGCTCAGGGTATGACTCCGCAGCAAGGATGCCGAGTGCTCTGTCGTCCGCGGCGACCATCCCGAGCTCGCCGGCTACCTTCGGATCGAGGAGCGCGCGCTCGAGGTGAGCGCTGAACTAACGCGCCGTTTTCTGTGGTGGAACTCAGAATCCGAGCCAGCTGGGCAGCTGCGCCACCTGAGGCTGGACGTCAAGTGCCAAGACCCCGAGCGAGAAGACTGCGCTAGCTCCCGATGCAAGGGTGAATGGGCGGCGGAGCTTCCTCTCGGATGTCGGCAACTCCTCCGTTAGGCGCTCGCGAATCCTTTGGAGCGCGGCATCCGTTTCTTGAACCGCTTGTTCTTCGCGTTCAGGCGCGGGCAGCACGGGATAGTGAGAGCTCGTCTGCTTGCTTTGCGCGGGCGTCTGCTCGACCACCTCCACGATGTAGTCGTAGTCGTGGAGGTGCTCGGCGTCTCCTGCCTCTGCGTCTTCAGGCTCGTCTGCGAACACCGGCTGAAGAGGCGGGTCCTCTTCGATCGCGGCCGGAGCCTCCGCAAGACTTGCCCGAGGACGCAGCCAGTCTTCGGCAGGACGAAGACTGCGCCGGAGTTCGGCCGCTAGCCAGGGTCGACGAGTGCTAGCTCGGGACTCGCGAGCGGGGATTCGCCGACCACAAGACCTGGCGCCGCAGCCATTCAGCCTGCTTCTGGTTCCGCGGGCACGAGCACGGCGTTGAATCGAGCCCCCCGCCAGGAGACGGAATCGACTCCGAGCCTCCTGATCTCGTCGTCGCTACAGCCGAACGAGCGCACGTAGTCGACAACAGCCTGTAGCGCGCTGACCGAGTGCTGGGTCGACACGATCCGGCGTCCTGAATGAATCTCGTATCTTTTGCTCATCGTCTGTCTCCTTCGGGAGCTGGCCGGGTGGGCGACATCACCGCGGTTTCGATATGCGCTCGCTACCACCTTCTCCCCCTGCCGCATAGGGGCCCCGGAGGGGCGAGACCGCAGCCGCCGCATTGGTCGTCGCCCCGGATTCCGGCTATCTGAGTAACAAGACGCGTGCGGAGGCGATTACTTGCGCGTTCGCCCTACAAACCCCTCGAATGGGGTCCCCAAAAAGGGGTAGTCGGACCTAGTACCTCTGGCTGGAAGCCGGTGGGGTGCGGCGTACGAGCGCCACGCCTTCGAGCCCCGGTTCATGCTCCGCGACGGGCTAGACATTGTTGTCCAACTCGCGCCCAGAGCGCATACTTCTCCGGAGGCCGGGCGCGGCCTCCTCGTTAGAGGGACGAGGACTGACGGCGTCGACGTTCTCCTTCAGCGTCCGGCCTCACCACAGAGGCGGGTTCCCTCGCTACTAGCCACCAGTCTCCGATGCCCCAACAAGGGCATGGTCGCTGTAACGCCGATGCGGACAATGTGCGTGAGGGTCGGACGCAGTCCGCCTCCAGCGGGGGCGACGAGGGTGCGGTAGTGCCGCAGCTATCCCTCCCTCCTGCGTCCAGGCCCTTGTCTTCCTCGCGCCGACAGGCGCATACTCCATCCGAGGCCGGGCGTGTGGCTGCCCATCACAAGAGGGGGCCACGGTCGGGGGGACGGGAACGGCCGTCGGTTCCATTTCATCCCGCGCGTCCGGCCTCGCCAACAGAGGCCGGTTCCCTTGCACGAGTGAGGAATCGTGCTAGGAGCGCGTCCGCTACGTAGCGCCCCCGGCCAGGCTCAGGTCGTTCGCAGCGCCTCGATCGTCGCCGTGGGGACGATCCCTTAGAAGCTCGTGCTCCGCCGGGACCTCGATTCCCTCACTGCGAGGTGGAGGACGACGTCGCAGTCGACGACGAATCTGGTCACTGGCTGTCCACGCTACCGCACTTCGGCCCCCCAGCTGGGGCGCCGGCGCTCTGTCTCCTTGGGTCGGACAGTGTGGCCGTCACATGGGGGCCCGGCTCGTAGATGCGGCACGAGCGCCGCCTTGGCATGCGAGTTCGAGCGCGCGCGTGAGCGGATCGCCTTTCGCCAATGCGACGAGAAGCGCCGCTCCGAACGCGTCGCCGGCGCCGAAGGCCGAGTGGCGTGCGACTGGCTCGACCGCGTGTCGTTCGATGCGATCGCCCTGAGCGGCGATCGCGCCCTCCTCTCCCAGCTTGATGCACACAACCGGAAAGTGCGACGCGAGCACCCGCGCTGCATCCTCCGGGCCGGCACCGGTTAGCGCGCGTGCCTCCTCCGCCGTTGCCAGGAGGACGCTCACGCCTCTCGTTGTGTCGTAAACGCCGGCCTCGCCAGCCGCGGCCGCAAGCTTCGGTGATGCCAGGTCGACGCCCGACCAATCGCCTGTGAAGCGCTCGAGCGCTGCCCGAGCCGCGCGTGCTGATCCACTCTGGAACAACGCGAAGCCGGAAACGAAGAGCGACTGGGCGTCGATGACTTCGGGAATGTCCTCGGGCGAAAGCCGAGCATTCGCGCCGCGAGACGCCACAACGGTCGCGGACGAAAGGCCGACAGTCAGCGCAACCGCTGCGCCGGTTGGGAGATCTTTGTCGCGCGCGAGTTGAGCTCCGATGCCGCGGTCGGCGAGCGCCGCCGCAATGAGGTCACCGGAGAGATCGATGCCGATTCGCCCGATCACGCTCGCCGACGCACCCGACGACACCGCGGCAGACGCCGCGTTCACGGCCGATCCTCCTGCACGCACCGACACATCCGCGTGGACGCGTGAGCCGCGCGGCGGCGACTCGGCGCACACAACATCCAACATCACGTCGCCGACGGCAACGAAGCTCGTGCGGGAATCAGGCAGCAGGTCTGCGGCCTGTCAGCGAGAGGATCGCCTCCACCGCAGGTGCGCCGAGAAGACGCGCTGCGCGTTCCGGCGCCAACGTGTCGGCGAACGTCTCGATCAGACGCCCCGCCTCGTCGTACGCCATTTCGGCTGTGTGGTCGTCGCCGACTGCCTGCGCAACCTGCCCGAGCGCCGCCTGTGCCTGCCAACGGGCCGGCGGCCCGACGAGCTCGTCCGCAATCACGACGGCGGAGCGCAACGAATCCAAAGCCTCTCGCGCGTCCGAGAAGCGCGAGCGCCTGACCAAACAACGTCAGAGAGCGCGCTTCGTACTTTCGCCGCCTCGTCCTGCGCGCGATCTCGATCGCGCGTCCGGCCCATTCGACGGCAGACTCGGGACTCTCTGCATGGAGGGCGATCTCGGCTCGCGCGCAAAGGAGCCGTCCCGCGATCAGCCAGGTCGTCCAGCCCGTTGCCTTCTCGGCCTCCTTCCACAACGACGGCCAGACCGCCTGAGCACCTCCGAGGTCCCCGGCGAGGAGCTGCGTAAAGAGGAGGTCGGAGCCGGCGAACTGCCTGGGCATGGTGAACGTCTCCGCGGCGGACAGCTCGAGCGCCTCCTCGCTTCGGGCGCGCGCCTCGTCGAGGTCGTGCAGCTCGCGATAGGCGAGCGCCGAGTAGTTGAGGAGGCCCCGCGTGTTCTGGCCGAGTTCGCCGGCGATCTCGAACAGCTCGTCCCAAATCGCGATCGCCTCTTCGTGCCGCCCGAGCCCGGCGAGCGCGAGGGCCTCGAGTCCGCCGCCGCGAAGGAGGGACTCGGCGCTGTGGACGTCCTTCGCAAGAGCACGCGTCTGCCTCGAGAGCTCGACCGAGCGTTCGTACTGACCTACCCAATAGGTCGTGTCGGCATGGAGGTGCAGGTGGTGTCGCAGGTCAAGGGGTCTCCTCCCCGGCACCCAGAGCTCTAGCGCCCGCTCGCCGAGCTCGAACGCCCGATCGAGATCGCCCTCGGCACCTCGCATCGCGAGGCCCTGGCTCTCCATGGCGAGGACGGCAGGAACCGCCGTCTCGTCACCGAGCTCCTTCGCAAGCGGATCCGCCTGTTCGACGGTTGCGAGTGTCTCGGCATCGCGTTCCGTCCAGACCGTCGCGTGTCCAAGCGCGATCAGCGCCTCGAGCTTTTCCTGCCCGTGCAGCTCGGGAACTAGCTCACTCAGTTCCTGGCGTGCGCGCTCGTAGTCCGCGAGCTCGACCAGTGCAACACCTCGTTGCAAACGGATCTCGCGCCTCAGGTCGTCGTCGTCGGCGAGTTCCAGCGCCTTGGAGTACAGGTCGACAACAGTGTCCTGAGCCCAGCTTCGACGCGCCGCGTCGGCCGCGGCGAGGAGATACGGAATCGCGCGCGCAGGCTCGCCTGCCTCGCGCCAGTGGTACGCGAGAATCGGCGACAACGTCTCGGTCGCACCTGCCATCGTCTCTTCGATGTGACGCGCGACGGCGGCATGGCGCTCGCGCCGCGCCGCCCGCGGCACGGTTGCATAAGCGACCTCACGAATGAGCATGTGCTTGAACGTGAACTGGACATCACCGGAAAGCTCACTCGACGGATCGCGCCGCACGAGATCGCGCGCTTCGAGCAGACTGAGCGCGTCGTCGACGTCGGTGTCGATTCCTTCGAGCGCTTGCAAGACGCCGCGCCAGAACGTCTTTCCGACGACGGCCGCAGAAAGAAGAGCGCTGCGTGCATCCGAGGGCATTGCGTCGATGCGCGCGGCAATCGCCTCCCGGACCGTCACCGGCAGCTCGTCGCTGTCGCCGAGCTCGACCACCGACGCCGCGAGCTCCTCGAGGAAGAGTGGATTACCTCCGGCGACTTCGACGAGCCGCGCGAGATCGAAACCCGGCTCCGCTGAGTGGACGAGCTGCGCGGCGAGTGCCTCGGCTTCCTCCGCTGGCAAAGGGTCGAGCGGGATCGTGGTCTGCGCCACGAAGCCGCTTCCCCACGTCGGTTGCGTTTCGAGCAGCTCAGGACGTGCGGCCGCAACAAGCATGACGGGTGAGTCGCGGAGATGCTGTGCCAGGTAACCGAGCAGCGCGATCTCGCTGCCGTGTGCCCAGTGGACGTCTTCGAGGATGAAGACGGTTGGTTGGGCGAGGCCGGCGCACTCGATGAAGCGTCGTGCGGCGAAGAACAGGAGAAGCACCTGTGGCACCCCGTCATCGGGAGCCAGGCCCAGGAGGAGCGCGAGATAGCGGATCGTGTCGGGGACCTCGGCCTCTGGCATGAGCTGCTCCATCGCGAGCTGGAGCTTTTCGCGAGCGACCGCGGGTGTGTCCGAATCCAGAATGTCGCTCGCCTCGTGAACGATGCGCGAGAACGCCTGGTACCCCGCTTGCTCCTCGTACGGAAGACAGCGTCCGCGTAGGATTCGCCCGCCCTCGGCCGTCACGAGCGCGGAGAGCTCCCGGCAGAGCCGAGACTTTCCGATGCCGGGCGGCCCCATCATGGTGATGAGATGAGGTCGGCGTTCCGAGACGCATCGCGACCAGAGCGAATGCATCAGCTCGAGCTCGCGTGCGCGCCCGACGAGTGTATTTGCGGCGACCGGCCGTTCCCCCGGCGCAAGTGACGGTTCGATCGCCAGCCATGCGGTCAAGACCTCGGCCTTTCCTTTGGCATCGACCGGCTCGGACTCCTCATAGCGGATCGCGTGTCGCGTGGCGCGATGCGTCTCCGCTCCCACGATCAGCCGTCCGGTCGGTGCAGCTGATTGAAGCCGTGACGCGGTGTTGACGACGTCGCCCATGGCCAAGGCGTCACCGCCTCGCGTCATGCCGACGGCGACCACAGCCTCGCCGGTGTTCACTGCTGCGCGCGCGGCCAAGTCGAGCGCATGCTCTCGGTTCAGCTCGCCGATCCCCTCGAGGACACGCAGACCCGCCCGCACCGCACGCTCGGCGTCGTCGCCGTGCGCGACGGGCGCGCCGAAGACGGCCATCACTGCGTCGCCGATGAACTTCTCGAGCACGCCACCGTACTGTTCGATTCGCCGCTTCGCCTCTGCGTGGTAGAGCTGCAGCGAGTCGCGGACGTCTTCCGGGTCCGCCCGATCCGAGCGTGCTGTGAAACCGACGAGATCCACGAAGAGGACGGAGACGAGCTTCCGCTCCTCACGCGGCGAGCTCGAATCTTCCAGCGACGCGCCGCAGCTGCTGCAGAAGCGCGATCGCGTTGCGTTCCCTTCACCGCAGCTCGGGCAACGACGAGAGGCTTGGTCGACGGATCCCTCGACACCAGACATCGCCTTACAAGTCTCCCGCTTCGCTTGGGCTGTGCCAAGGCCGTTGCTTCCTTATGGATGTTTCCGCGGTCGATCGCACCCGTTCGAGCTCGGTAGCTGCCCAGCGGCTGCCATCGGTCGTCGCCGGGAGACGCGGATAGAAGAATCGTGTTGCCGTCGGGTCGTCGACCATTGCGAGGCGAAGCTTCGGCGTGACGTCATACGGTACGCAATGCGCTGCGTAGCCGAAGCCGGTCAGCTCTTCGTACTTGGCGTCGAGCGCGGCGTGGGTTTCCAGGTGGACACGGCCCTAGCCTGTGGAGAGAACGCTGGTAATTCGGTGGAAAAGTGAGCTGGACCGAGTGATCTAGCTCGAGCGCTCCGGACGAAGGTCATGCTCCATCTGCTCCCGCTCGCGAATGTCTGCGTGATCCTCGCGTTCGTCGGCAACATCGTTGCGCGTCGTGGCGCCCACCTCGCGAGCAGTCACGCGCTTGTCGCGGTCGTCCAACCGAGCCTCCCGCTCGTCCAGCTCTCGGTACCGCGAGTTGATCGCCTCCTGGCTGAACAGCGCACGCTCGTTCTCTCCACGTGCCTCCGTCGCCATCAGCCGCGCCGCCTCGAACATCATCGAGACGACTTCCCGGTTCGTCTCCGAGTGTGGGTTGTCCAGCTCTGCCTCCAGGGTCAGCTCGGCCCGATTCGTCCACAGCGTCTCAACGTGAATCGTGATGGACGCCTTCATCGCGTGTCCTCCTTCCTGTGACCGGGTTCCACACGCGTAGCGGGCCTCTCGGCACCGCGCATCTCATCTGAGCCATCGTAGCGCTGCGACCAGGCGAGGCAAAGCTCGTTTTCCCAGTCGTTCGTTAAGGCTCCTAGCCACGGGCCGACAGACGCAACCGATGCGCCGGGCTTCACTCCCGGGCGAGCTTAGACGGCTCCTTCGTACGAGTCCCGCAGGTACTCCCGCCTCGCGACCTCGTCGCGATCGGAGCGGAGGTAGGTGCTCCACGCCTGCTGCTCGTGCCAGACGGCCCCGAGCTCCCACACGCAGAACGTCGGGCGGTGCGTCCCCTCGATCGGCCACGGACGGAACTTGACCTCTCCGTCTCCGTCCTTGGCCCAGACCGACTCCCACAGCTCGTTGTCGTTCCGCCAGGTCGACACGAGGAGAAAGTAGAAGCTTGCCCCGCAGCGTGCAGGATGACGAACCCCAGGTCGCCGGAGATGTCGAGCGCTCCTGACTTCGACCCATCCCGCAGGTTTCGTCGAGCGAGGGCGCGGATCGCGAGTGGGACGGGAGTGTCTGCCGGGGCGATGTCGTACCACTTGAGAACCGTGCTTCCGAGGGTGAGGCTCGGCTCGGGCCAGACGTGCTTCGAGACGTGCTGGTAGTCGGACCGGACCTCGGCAACCTGCTCCAGGGCACTCATGCCTCGTCTCCCGCGGGCGTGAACTCCATCACCCAGTTCGTCTCCCAGGTCTCGCCGTCGTCCTCCGAGAACGCCTGCTCCCAGCGAAGCGGCGGCGTCGTGACACCGGACCACGTGAACCGCACGCGAATCGGGCGCCCCTCGAAGGTGTCGTCTCCCTCGAAGACACCGATGTCTCCGGAGAACGAGCCGAACACGGGTGGCTCGAGCACGCCGCACCGCCGACTGTCCGCCCAGTAGATCGACCAAAGCTTCGTCTTCGGATCGAAGAAGCGGAACGACATGCCGATGAAGCCACCGTAGAAGTCGGTGCGGTACTCGTCCTCGTTCCCGATTCCGTCGAGCAGGGGACGGGCAACGCTGGTCGCCTCGAACTCGTCCCACACGTCGGAGCCGGCGAGCCGCTTTCGGAGCCGCCTGTTGTGGATGTTCCAGCTGCCGAACAAGAAGTCGAAGTCTCGGGCTGTGCTCACGGTCTGCGCTGCAGTGGTCATCTCCACCTCCGGTGCGTCGTAGTGCGAGGCAGGCTATTCGATTAATAGGGCGGTTTTCGCCCTCTATCTCTGATTGACTTCGCGCGTGATGCAGACGCCAACCGCTCGGCTGCTCGAACTCCTCGAGCTTCTCCAGACGCAGCCACTTGCAACCGGGACCGAGATCGCCGACCGCCTGGGGATCGATCGCCGTACGGTCCGGCGCTACGTCAACGCCTTGCAGGATCTCGGGATCCCGGTCGAGGGTCAGCGGGGTGTCGGCGGCGGCTACCGCATTCGCCCCGGCTATCGGCTCCCTCCGCTCATGCTCGACGACGACGAAGCGGTTGTCGTGGCTCTCGGGGTGATCGCGGCTGGTCGTCTCGGGCTGACGGCGTCGAGCGAGTCGGTCGACGGTGCGCTCGCAAAGATCCACCGCGTCCTCCCCGACGGCCTGCGCCGCCGGGTCGAGGCGCTGGAGACGTCCCTGGACTTCACGACCGCAGCGCCGGCCGGTGCTCCGGTGACCGGCGAGACCGTGCTGCTGCTGGCCGACGCGATACGGCGGCGCCGGCGGCTTCGCATCGCCTACAGGTCGTTCTCGGGCGCCAAGACCGAGCGGGAGCTCAGCCCCCACGGCCTCGTCGTTCACTCCGGACGCTGGTACCTGGCGGCGTACGACCATACGCGCGACGATCTGCGTACCTTCCGGGTCGATCGGATCCGCCGTGCTGCGCTCGCGAAAGAGTCGGCAGTCGCGGCTCCGGACGGTTTCGACGTGGTGGTGTACGTGAGCCGCTCGCTCGCTCGCACGCCCTGGCCGCACGAGGTCGAGGTCCTGCTTCACCTTCCGCTCGACGAGGCGGCAAGGCGCGTGCCCGCGACGCTCGCAGAGCTGGTGGAGGCGAATGAGGGGACCACCATGCTTCGCATGCGGGTCGGCTCGTTGGATTGGATGGCCTCGGTGCTCGCGGGTCTCGACTGCCGCTTCACGATCCGTGAGCCGGTCGAGCTCCGCGCGAGCGTCCGCGCACTCGCCGAGCGCATGCTCGAGTCGGCTCACTCTGCTCCGGCGTAAAAGGCGTAGAACAGATCACGTCTCGCTCCGTGCCCTGACGAATGCTTCCAGCCGAGTCGCCTCGTCCTGGAGCTCTCGGGCGGCGAGTCGTGGCAGCGGAGCGAACGGCTCGAGGCGCACGCGGCCCTGCTCGAGCGACCACGTGCCCGCGACGAAGCCGTCGATCAGGAACGTCTGCGCGACGTCCCCGTTCTTTGCGATCACGACCTTGCGGTACTCCTCTGGAAGGACTCGCCGCCGGTCGGCATGACTCAGCAGGAGGTTGTCCCACCTCGGGAGGAAGCGCGGCGGTGCGGGAATGTCGCCCGCAGGCAGCGGTGCGCGTGGCAAGTCCAGGAGCTCGCGTCCGAGCTCGTCTCGCAGGCGCCTTAGCTCGAGCCGGGCAAGGGCGAGCTCGAGCATCTTGAGTGGAAGCCCGCTCCACTGCGCGATGTCGGCGCGGGTGGCCGGACCGAATGCCGCGAGGTACCGACGGAGGAGATGAGACGCAGCAGGCTCGCCGCTCGCACCGTCAGCACCGAGCCATGACCGCGCGGGCACGAACGTGCCGCCGGCCGTGTGCGTCCGCCACACGGACGAAGATGGCGCGTTGACCAGCCCTGCCGTGGCGACCAGCAGGTACCAGAAGAGCCAGGGTTGCCGGTCTTCGGGAGTGAGCTTCGGCTGGCCGAGCAGCGCGAGGAGCTCGGGGCGCGTCCGCGGGCGCTCTGCGGCCAGCTCGGCGAGCCGCTCGGCGACTCGGTCGATGTCCGAGTCGGGCGCGAGGGCTCCGAGCTGCTGCCGAGCCCACTCGACACGTCGTTCGCGAAACAGGCCGGCGTAGGCGAGATAGTCCTTGGCGGACACGAGATGCAGCGTCGTCCGCATCAGCGTCGCCTTGACCACGTGCCTCCGCATCACGGTTCGCACCAGATCCTCTTGCCGGAACCCCTCGACGCGAGACCACAAACCGAGATACGGCGAGGGAGGCCACTGGGCCTGGAGACCGGCGACTCGCTCGATCGCTCGGGTAGGCGACACGCGCTGACGGCGTAGGAGAAGCTGTCGCGCGAGCGTGGCTCGGTTCAGCTCTCGAAGCGTCAACGTCCGCACGGGCTGACGATACGCGCGGCGGACCGCACGCTCGCGTTTGCAGGCATTTCGCACCATGTGGCGAACCCGAATCGCCCAGGATGCGAATCTCGCTCGTCGTTCTCGTGCTCGCTCTGGCGGGCTTGCTCGCGGTCGACCTCGAGCCCTCCGCTGCGCCACGCAAGGCCGCTGCCACCGCGCCGCGCACAGTTGCGAAGCCCGCTCCTCAGACGGTCGAGGTCGCGTTCATTCGCAACGGCAGGCTCACGCGGGTCGAGCGGGTCGTGCCCAAAGGGGTCGCCAAGCCGCTGCACGCTCTTCGAGAGCTCGTCCAGGGGCCGACGCGAGTCGAACGACGCCAGGGGATCCGGACGGCGATTCCCGAGGGAGTGCGTCCGCGCTCCGTCCGCGCTCGCGGCGAGCTCTGGCTCGCCAGCTTCTCTCGCTCGCTGCTCGAAGCCGGAGCGGCGAAGACGAAGCAGGCGCGTCTCGCGCAGATCGCCGCGACGCTTGCACCGCTGGGCTCCCAGCAGTTCGCAGCTGTTGCGACGGAAGGTCGCCTGGTCACGACGGTCCGCCTCGGCATGCGTCCCGATGCATGGCGCGCCGAGACGGGGGAGAACGACTATCGATACGTGGTTCGCGGGATTCAGCTTCGACTCTGGACGCTCGGGTATCTCGACCGGAGGGACGTGACCGGCTCGCTGGACTACCTGACCGAGCAGGCGCTTCTCGCTTTCCAGGGCTGGGAAGACCTTGATCGAACGGGAACCGTCACCGGCCAGACGCAGGTTGCACTCTTCGGTGCGTCGCTTCCGAATCCGTCCGCGCGGCGTGCTGGGAAGCGGGTCGAGATCAACCGCGATCGCGGAGTGCTGCTCATGATCGAGGACGGCGAGGTCGTTCGCGCCGTGCACACGTCGACGGGTGCGGCGCGGAGCGACACCTGTGGGCTCGTTTCGTGTCTACGTCAAGGCGCTCATGTCCTGGTCGGTCCCGTTCCACGTGTGGATGCCGTTCGCGGCCTACTTCCGTGGTGGGATCGCAACGCACCAGTCACCCAACGTACCGTCGTATTCCGCGTCCCACGGTTGTGTTCGCCTGCCGGAGGGCGAGGCCGAGCGCGTGTACCGGTTCGTCGAGATCGGCACGCCCGTCGTCGTTCGCTGACACGCCGCCGTCGACGGAGACAAGTCAGCGTCGCTCGAGTGGCCGCGGCTCGGGGGGCGACGTCCCTTTGGCACAGAGTTGACACACGGCTTCGCCGGTGCGGCCGTACCCTCGACATGTGCTTCGGATTGCCGCCACGGTTGCTCTGGTCGCCTGTGCAGCCGTTGTCGCCGCGGCCCCGGCGTTCGGCCACTTCGACTCGACCGATCGTTACACCCATCGCGCCTGTCCTGCTACCGCCACGAATCGAACCGATCCGGTCAATGTCGTCTTCACGGCTTGGGGCACCTGGGGTCGCGCCGAGAGTCAGATCGCCGCGCATGCAGGGTGGGGCTCGACGTCCGGGTCGAGCCAGTCGTTCGCCGACCACGGCGGCTGCTTCTCGATGCACATCCAACTTGCGAGCGGGCTTGGCTCGAGGTTCCACGTCCGCTTTCGGGGCCAGCACCAGGATCCGGTGCTCGGATGGGTGGCGACGGCCGGGGCGCACCACGAGGATCTCGTCCTCTTTCCCGTTCCCTGCGGCCACGCTGTCGATGCGAGCGGCTCCGGTGGCAGCGGGTTCGACCAGGGACGAGACGAGCTCACGCGCCGGTTCGTCGCCGGCGGCCACGCGGCTTCCCGGGTGTGGTGGGGGAACACTCAGAGCTTCAAGCAGTGCGACGGTGACTACGCGTCTTCGGACGGCTGGACCGAGCTCATCGCCCTCCATCAGGTGAGCGATTGACGCGACTGCTGCTGAGTGGCATCGCGGCGGTGGCCACCGTTCTCTTGCTCTACGGCGCCGGGCGCGCCGGAGCCGGAGATCGGGCGTCGACTTCGGCGAGCCGATTCACGCTCGCGCACGCCCATGCGTTCGAGGATTACCCCCTTTACTTCGCAGGCGATCGGGCGGAGGGCTTCCCGCTCGTCGCAGTGCTCCGCCGCGCAGACACGGCCGATTTCGTCTCGTTCGTCTACGGCGACTGCACGGCCGCCGACCACGACGGGTGTGCAGCTCCGATCGAGATCCAGGTCTGGCCAGCCTGCCGCAGGCACCTCGGTCTGTACCGCGACAACCCGTCCTTTGCCGGCTCGCCTCCGGATCGGACGACTGTCCGTGGGGTTCCGGCAGCGGTCTTCGACGACGGCACACGGCTCGAGCTGCAGACCGGGAGAGCGACCGTCGTCGTCTTCGCAGAGTCGCGAGCTCGTCTTGGAAGGGTTGCCGGCGCGCTTCGTTCGCTCGACGCGCCCGCTTCGCGAGGCGGGGCGCTTGCGGCTCCGGTCGCCGGTGCGCTCGAGGGTGAACTCGACTGCTGACACGCTGACGACTCGCGGCCGCGTGGCAAGATCGGCGAGTGCCCATGGACACGATGCGCGCGATTCGCAAGCGCGAGGCCGAGCCCGGGCTGGTGCTTGACGAGCTGCCGGTACCGACACCGGGGCCGGACGAGGTCCTGATCCAGATCGAGGCGGCGAGCATCTGCGGCACGGACCTGCACATCAACCGCTGGGATCAGTGGTCGTCAGAGCGCGTGCACCCCCCAATCACGCTCGGGCACGAGCTCTGCGGGACGGTCGTGGCTGTCGGCAACAGCGTCCGTGACGTCGCAGAGGGCGAGTACGTGTCCGCCGAGAGCCACGTCACGTGCGGGGCCTGTTTCCACTGCAGAACGGGCAAGGCGCACATGTGCGAACGCACGCAGATCTTGGGCGTCGATCGGGACGGGGGATTTGCGGACTACGTCGCGGTTCCGGCCTCGGTGGTCTGGCGGAACGACCGCGCGAAGCTCCCGCCCGAGGTCGCGTGCCTGCAGGAGCCGTTCGGCAATGCGGTGTTCGCGACCTCGACGCAGGAGCTCGCAGGACGAGCCGTCGCCGTGCTCGGTTGCGGGCCGGTGGGGCTCTTCGCGATCGCGATCGCCCGTGCTTTCGGTGTAGGACGTTTGCTCGCCTCCGATCACGTTCCGTATCGGATGGAGCTGGCACGCAAGCTGGGTGCGGACGACGTCGTCAACGTCGACGAGGTCGAAAGCGTGCCCGAGTGGTTCGCCGAGCACAACGAGGGCGTGGGCATGGGCGTCGTGTTCGAGATGTCGGGCGCTCTGCGTGCAATCGAGGACGCGTTCGGGATCGTTCGGCACGGAGGCAACGTGGTGCTCTTCGGCATCCCGTCCAGGCCCGCGACCATCGACATCGCCGAATCGCTCATCTTCAAGAACCTCACCGTGAGCGCAGTCAACGGGAGGGAGATCTGGGAGACGTGGTACACGACCCGCTGGCTGCTCGAGCACGGTGTCGTCGATCTGCGACCGTTGATCACCGCCGAGCTTCCACTCGAGCGCTTCGAAGAGGGTTTCGCGCTGCTCGAGACGGGCGAGGCTTGCAAGATCGTCCTGCGACCGAACGGAGCTGGTGCATGAACGTCGTCTTGAACGAGCAGGTCGGAGCAGAGCTCGACGCCCTACGCGAGGCACGAACGTACAAGCGGTTCCTGACGCTCGAGTCGGCACAGGGCCCGGTCGTCCGCATGGCCGGGCACGGCGAGGTGATCGTCCTCTCCTCGAACAACTACCTCGGGCTTGCGGGACACCCGGAGGTCGTTCGCGCCGGAATCGAAGGGCTCGAGCGCTACGGCGCCGGGACAGCTTCCGTGCGCTTCATCTGCGGAACCTTCGAGCCTCACCACCGGCTCGAGCGTGCCCTCGCGGATTTGTCCGGAACCGAGGCGGCGCTGACCTATGTCTCGTGCTGGAACGCAAACGAGGCGGCGATCCCGAGCCTCACCGACGAAACGACGGTGATCCTCACGGATGAGCTCAACCACGCGAGCCTGATCGATGCGATCCGCCTCTCGCGTCCTGCCAAGAAGGTGATCTATCCGCACTCGGACATGAACGCGCTTCGCGACGGGCTCGCGGCAGCTCCGCACGACGCTCGGAAGCTCATCGTTACCGACGGCGTGTTCTCGATGGAGGGCGATCTCGCGAAGCTGCCCGCGATCGTCGAGCTCGCCCGGGAGTTCGACGCGGTGGTGATCGTCGACGACTCGCACGGCGTCGGGGTCCTCGGGGAGACGGGTCGCGGGACGGTCGAGCACTTCGGGCTTCTCGGTGAGGTGGACGTCATCACGGGGACGCTAGGAAAGGCGCTCGGTGGCGCCGCCGGCGGATACGTCGCCGCATCGGAAGAGGTCTGCGACCTACTCGCGCAGCGCTCGCGGCCCCAGCTCTTCTCGAACGCCCTTCCTCCGACCGTCGCCTGCAGCGCGCTCCGCGCCGTCGAGCTGATGCTCGAGCAGCCGCAGCTCCTTGCCCGTCTCCGTGAGAACAGCCGCGCTTTTCGGGAGATGCTCGTCGAGGCGGGCTACCGGCCGCTTGACGGCGAGGCTGCGATCATCCCGATCATCGTGGGTCAAACGGCCGAGGCGATCGCGCTCTCGGGGCGCCTGCTCGGCGAAGGCGTGTTCGTGACCGGGTTCGGGTTCCCGGTCGTCCCGGAGGGAACCGCCCGGGTCCGCGTCCAGATGTCGGCGGCGTTGGAGCCCACGCATCTCGAACGCGCGATCGAGGCATTCAGGCGCGTTCGCCCCGAATAGGGGACGAGGAGAAAGCCACCGGGCGCCGAAACTGCGGTTATGAAAAACGCACCCGTCAACCTCATAGGCCTCGGCCTCATCATCGCCGGCGTCCTGTTCGCGTACTTCCTGAACTTCGTCGGGATCATCATCGGACTCATCATGATCCTGGGCGGAATCGTCGCCCTCTTCATGACGTACCGCCGCAAGAAGTACGCGACCTAGCACGCCGGCTGTTCGGAGCTACCGCTTCGTGAACACGAAGTCGTTCGCGCGCGCCTGCATGTGGCAGCTCTGGCAGAGCTGTCCCTGCGCAAGCACGGTGTAGCGCGAGCCGGAGAGCTGGTACTCGACGTACTTCCAGCGTCCGGCGGTCTTGCGCATGACGGCGACCTGACTCGGCATCCCCTTGCGGCCTGCCGGCTGGATCGACTTCACGATGACGGTGCCGTTCGGGTACTTCGCTCCAACCTTCTTCTTGCTCGCGTATACGTTCTTCACGCCCTGGTGCGCGCTCGATAGCGGCCCGGTGCTGGTGAAGGGCTTCCTGTTGATCTTCGGCCACTTCCGGTAGCCGTCGGTATAGGAAGGAAGGCCAGCTGCTGTCGTCGATGCCATCGCGACGACCACTGCCGACGCGGCGGTAGCGACCCCGATTACGACGGCGACCACTCTCCGGCGCACCGCTGGATCATGCCGCGTACACAACCGAGAGGGAAGAGCCGGGCGTCAAGCATTTCGGACCAGCACCTCCGCGCTCGTGCGGCTCACTGGCTGGTTGGGTTGCGCAGAGCGTTCGAATCCAGCAAGACTCTCCACTGGAGGTGCGGGTGAGCTCGGAAATCGCGACCGGCATTCCGGAGCAAGCGGCACGGCGCCGGCGGCCTGCCACGCGCCGCCAGCTGAGGGTGCTTGCCGTGCAGCTACTTGGGCCGCTCACGATGATCGCGGGCGTCGTATGGGCGGTTGCGCAGCCGTACCGCATCGTCCTTCTCGACCCCGACGGGAAGGGCGTCTACGACTTCCTCTTCCAGCCGCCACTCCTGGTCGTCGTCGTCGGCCTCGTCTACGCGATCGGTATCGCGCCCGGGCTCGTCGTGGATCTCGAAGTCGAGGAGCATGATTCCGCGGCCTGAGACCGCGCACTGGTTGGCGGCGGCTTTCGCGCTCCTGCTTGGCCTCGTCCTCGTCTCGGAGGTCATTGTGGGGACGGAGGTCTTTCGCAGGCGCCCGTGGCGCGCCTACCTCTGGCCATCACTTGCGCTCGGCTCGGGCGTGGGGCTCTGGGTCATCACAATCTTCTCGACCTTCTCCACCATGCACCTGGTCGCCCATGCTCTCTGGGCCGAGGCGGCGATGATCGCGGGCGGCGTGCAACTCGCAGTCGTGCGCGGAAAGCTCTCGAGTCCGCACTGGTCCTTCGTCACCGCCGCGGCGTTGCTGGTCTCCGGATTCGCGTTCCTCGTGCACGAGCCCAACGATTGGCTCTACTCACGTTCGGCATTCCTCCACCACGCAATCGGCTGGATGCTGGTCGTCGCTGCGCTCTTTCCGATCGGCCAGGCCTTGCGTCCGAGGTGGTCGCTCTGGCGGGCGGGATTCGCGCTGACATTCATCGTCCTCGCGCTATTCCTCTTTGCCGACCGGGACGTCGCGCCCATTTTCGGCCGCTACGGAGGCGGCGCGGGATGATCAAGCGCCTGCTCGTCGTGGTCGGTTTGCTCGCGGGTGCGCTCGCGTTTCCGAGCCTTGCCGCCGCTCACGTCACGCTCGAAAGCGCGACGCCAGAGGTGCAGTCCTCCCTGGCCGCAGCTCCGACACAGATCATCTTGCGTTTCAGCGAGCCAGTGGCCGTCTCGCCCGGCGCGATTCGCGTCCTGGCAGCGGATGGGACGGTGCTATCCGGCGCCGCGAGAACAGCCCGCGGAAATCGCGTCGTCATCGCGTCGGTCTCCGGACTCACACGTGGCTCGGCGTACACAGTTCGCTGGCGTGTGAGCGGACAGGACGGGCACTCGCCTGCCGGGGTCTTTACGTTCGGGGTCGGGGTTCCCGCTCCGCCGCCAACCGAAGCAGTCGGAGCCGGCGCGACGACCTGGAACGACGATCTCGCGCGCTGGCTGCTCTTCACGGCGCTCGCCCTCGTCATCGGGCCGCTCGTGCTCCGGCTGCTTGTGCTGCGCGGACCTGTCCCTGAGCCTCTCGAGCAGCGGTTCCACCTCGTCCCCACCGTGGCGACGCTCGCGGTCATCAACGTCGGCATCGTCGCGTTCGTCCTCCGTGCGTCGAACGCGCTGCAGCTGCCACTTCCGGATCTCCTCTACGGCGACCTCCAGCCATTCGCGGAGAAGACCCGCTTCGGGATTGCCTTCCTCGCGCTGACGCTCGGCTTCGGCATCGTCGCCACGCTCCTCCTGTTTGCCTGGGTCGCAGACCTGCCGGCGCTTCGCGTTCCGGCGCTGGCTCTAGCCGTGGTGCTGGCGTCGGGAATCTCGCTCTCCGGCCACCAGGCGACCGAGCCGAACTCCAGCAAGGTCTCCGAGCTGGCCGACTGGCTCCATCTCGTCTCGGCCGCGGTCTGGGTGGGCGCGCTCGCGGCGCTCGCGTTTGTCGTGTGGCCGAGCGCACCGGCACTTCGCGCCCGGGCATTTCTTGGCTTCGCGCGGCTCGCCATCGGGCTGGTTGGGGTGATGGTCGTGGCGGGCGCCTACCTCGCGCTCGTGCGGCTCCCTACGCTCTCCGACCTCTGGGAATCGAACTACGGACGCGTGTTGCTGGTCAAGCTCGCGATCGTGGCGCTCGCTCTTTCGTGGGGCGCGCTCCACCACTTCGTCGTTCGGCCGCGCCTGGAGGCGGGCGAGCAGCCGCGCGTACGGCCGAGCCTCGTCGGAGAGACGTTCGTCGCCCTCGCGGTGCTGCTCGCGGCGGCCGTGCTCACCAACGCGACGCCACCTGTAGCGGAGCCTGGGCCGGCGGCCGCCCGGTCTGCCCGGTAGAACGTCCTCGATGGAACACCGGCACGACCACCGGGTTGGCTCGGGCCGCAGCCGCGCGCTCGCTCTGGCGCTAGCCATCACCGCATCGTTCACCGTCGTCGAGGTCGTCGGTGGAGTCCTCACCGGGAGCCTCGCAGTCCTTGCCGACGCGGTGCACATGCTTTCGGACAACGTCTCGATCGCCCTGGCGCTGGTTGCTGTCTGGCTGGCCTCGAAGCCGGCAACTCCGGAGCGCACGTTCGGCTACAAGCGGGCCGAGGTACTCGCAGCCCTTGCGAACGGCGTCACGCTCGTTGCGCTTGCGATCTGGATCTTCGTCGAGTCGTTCCGGCGCCTCGAAAACCCAGCCGAGATCCTCGGGGGCTGGATGCTCGTTATCGCCCTCGTCGGAATCGTGGTCAATGTCGCCGCGGGCGCGATTCTCTATCGAGCGCGCGACAACAGCCTCAACGTCGAGGCGGCGTTTCGACACGTATTCGCCGATCTGCTCGGCTCGTTCGGGGTCGCCGCCGCAGCAGTGGTCATCCTCGCCACGGGCTGGCTGCAGGCCGACGCGCTCGTGAGCATCTTCATCGGCGTCCTCGTTCTGGCGAGCTCCTGGTCGATCCTGCGCGACGCGACCACGATCCTGCTCGAGGGAGCCCCGAAGGGAATCGAGACTCGTGAGGTTGGGCAGCGGCTCGCCGGCGCACCGGGTGTCGTCGAGGTTCACGACCTCCACATCTGGACGATCACGTCGGGGTTCCCAGCACTGTCGGCGCACGTGCTCGTCGGCCGGGGCGAGGACTGTCACCAGCGGCGCCGCGAGCTCGAGCTTCTCCTGAGTGACGAGTTCGGGCTCACCCACACGACCCTGCAGGTCGATCACGTCGGCGAGGCGGGTCTCGTCGGGCTGGGCCGCTTCTGAGGACTAGATAACCAGCACCGCGGCGCCTCTTAGCGAACCGCGACGCAGCCTGTCGAGCGCGTCGTTCGCCTGCTTCGAGCGGGAACGTCTCGACCTCGGTGCGCACCGGAATCGTCGGAGCGAGCGCGAGGAACTCGTCGCCATCCGCCCGGGTGAGATTGGCCACTGACCGGATTGCCCGCTCGCCCCAGAGGAGCTCGTACGGGAAGGAGGGGATGTCGCTCATGTGGATTCCCGCGCAGATCACTGAGCCGCCCTTTCGCACGTGGCGAAGGGCGGCGGGAACCAGCTCGCCCACCGGCGCGAACACGATCACGGCATCGAGCTCCTCGGGCGGGCCGGCCAGTGCGTCGCCCGCCCAGGCGGCGCCGAGCGACGTTGCGAACGCCTGCGTCTCGTCGTCTCCGGCTCTGGTTCCTGCGAAGACGCGCTGACCCTGTGCGATGGCGACCTGGCAGACGATGTGCGCCGACGCGCCAAACCCGTAGAGGCCGACTCGCTCGCCATCGCCGGCGAGACGTAGCGAGCGGTACCCGATCAGCCCGGCGCAGAGGAGCGGCGCCGCCTGCTCGTCCGAGTATCCGTCCGGGATCGGGAAGCAGTAGCGCTCGTCCGCAACTGCGAGCTCCGCGTAGCCGCCGTCGATGTCGTAGCCGGTGAAGCGCGCGCGGTCGCACAGGTTCTCATAGCCGGCGAGGCAGTACCGGCATTCGCCGTCAGTCCAGCCGAGCCACGGCACGCCAACACGGGCGCCCGCGTCGTATCGCGAGCCTCCCTCGAGAACCTCGCCGACGATCTGATGCCCGAGCACGAGCGGAAGCTTCGGCTCGGTGAGCTCGCCGTCGACGATGTGCAGGTCGGTGCGGCACACAGCGCAGGCGCGAACCCGAAGCAGGACCTCGCTCGCCGCCGCCCCAGGCTCCGGGTCGGGAAGCTTGGCGAGCCGCAGAGGCTCGCGTGCCGCATTCAGGACCATCGCGCGCATTCCCGGAGTCTGCCGCGCACTAGACTTGGCCGCCACGTGGGACGACGTAGAACGTTCGTGTCGAGCGCCTGCGTGACCCGCTTGTCCGCGCCGTGACCGTGCAACAGCCGGTCGAGGAGATTCAGTGCCGCCGTCGTGCCGCGGTCGAAGCGGACGCGCACGAGTGCGCACGCTAGTCATTACGCTGGCTCGGTGCGAGAGCTCGTGGACTACCGCTCTGAGTTCCCGATCCTCTCTAGCACGACCTACCTCGTCAATCACTCGCTCGGAGCCATGCCCCGCCAGGCTGCCGACCGTTTCGCCGAGTATGCGCGAATGTGGGCGGAGCGCGGGATCCGCTCCTGGGCCGAGGGCTGGTGGGAGACGCCGATGCGGGTCGGCGACCAAGTCGGGCGGATCATCGGCGCGCCCCCGGGCTTCACCGTGATGCACCAGAACGTCGCGATCGCCGAGGCGGTCGCCTTATCCTGCTTCCGGCCGGTCGACCCGGCCCGAAACCGCGTGGTCTACGAGCGCGGGAACTTCCCCTCGGTTCGCTACCTCTACCAAGCACAGCCGGATCTGGAGGTCGTGGTGTGCGAGGACGACGCGGAGATCGTCGAGCGGATCGACGAGCGGACGATCCTCGTCCCCATCAGCCACGTCGTCTTCAAGTCGGGCGTGATTCAGAACCTCGAGCCGATCGTGGAGCGCGCACACGAGGTCGGCGCCTATGTGGTCCTCGATTGCTACCAGTCCGCAGGAATCGTTCCCTTGGACGTCACGCGCCTCGGTGTCGACTTCGCCGTCGGCGGCTCGGTCAAGTGGCTGTGCGGCGGCCCCGGGAATGCCTGGCTGTACGTCCGCCCCGATCTGGCGGAGCGACTCGAGCCGACATACACGGGCTGGCAGGCCCACTCCCGCCCGTTCGCGTTCGAGGAGGCAATGGAGTACGCGACCGGTGCTGCGAGGTTCCTGACCGGGACGCCGAACCCCGCCGCGCACTACGCCGCGACCGCGGGCTACGACATAGTCGAGGAGATTGGCATCGACCGGATTCGCGAGAACTCGCTGCACCAGACGCAGCTCCTGATCGACCTCGCCGACGAGGCCGGCTTCGGCGTTGGCAGCCCCCGCGACCCATTCCGACGAGGCGGCACCGTGACGGTCGAGGTTCCCGAGGCTGCTGCGGTGTACGCCGAGCTCGAGGAGCGTGCCATCCTCTGCGACTTCCGGCCCGGCGCCGGGATCCGCGTCGGGCCGCACCTCTACAACACGGACGACGAGGTGAGGTTCGCGATCGGGCAGATCGCGGAGATCCTGGAGACAGGTGCATACGCCCGCCATGTGGGCGCCGTCGCGCTTCATTGAGTGAGCCTCAGACGGGGGCGTGACCGCTGGACTCCTTGCCCCGGAACGTCATACGATCACGGCGGATGTCGCTGCAAACGAGCGAGAAGTTCCTCCAGGAGATCGTCTCGACAGTCTCGTCGTCGCTCGAGCTCAAGGAAGTCCTTCGTGCCGTCGTGCGCCTGATGTCGGAGGCGAGCGGCGTGCACGCATGCTTCGCATACCTCGTCGAGGACAGTGGCAGCCGGCTCGTGCTGCGCGCTGCGTCGCCGCCATACGAGCGCCAGGTGGGCAAGGTGGCGTTCGAGCGAGGAGAGAGCCTCGCGTGGTGGGCTGCGGAGCACGGTGAGCCGGCCTTCATCCGTGATGACGCGCTCTCGGATCCGCGGACGAAGTACGTCCCCGAGCTCGAGGAGGAGCGGTTCCAGTCCCTGGTGGCCGTGCCGATCATCGACCGGGCGGGAGAAGCAATCGGCGTGTTCACCGCTCATACCGAAGCGCCCCGCGAGTTTTCCGACGACGAGGTCGACTTCCTCGTCACCTCTGCGTCGCTCGTGGCGGGCGCGATCGAGAACGCCCGGCTCTACGAGGAGACACGACTCCGCGTGCTCGAGCTCGAGCTGCTGACCGACCTCGCCGAGGCGATCGCGCGCGCAGAGGCGATCGACGACCTGCTACAGACCGTTGTCGCCGACGCGCGCCCGCTCCTCGCTGCACGTGCGTGCCACCTCTATCTGCTCGATCCTGCACGCGAGGAGCTCGACCGGCGTGCGAGCGATCCGGAGCCTGGGAACGCGCGTCAGACGCTCGGTCTCGCGGAGCTCGGGCCGGAGCTGGCGCGCGGCGGGAGGACCAGTCGGCTAGCAGTTCCGCTGGTGGTGAACGGCGAGCTCATCGGGCTGCTCGTGGCGGATGGCAGCTCGCGAATCGAGCTCGGCCGGGCGGTCGCCAGCCAGGTTGCGGTCGGCGTGAAGAAGGTTCAGGTGATCGAGCAGCTGACCGAGAAGAACCTGATCAAGGATTTCTTCGAAGAGCTCGCGGGCGGCAGACCGCGCGGAGATCTCGAGGGCCGCGCCGCCCGCCTTGGCTGCGACCTCGATCAGCCGCATGTCGTTCTCGTCGCGGAGCCCGCGAACGAGTCGCTCGAACGGGCGTTGCGCAGTGCTGCCCCGGGCTCGCTTTTCGATCGTCGCGAGGATTCGCTACGCGCGCTCATCAAACTTCACCCGGCGGTCAACGGCGACGCGTTTCTGGAACGGCTTCGCCGCGCACACGGCGTCCTCGAGGAACCCGTGTCAGTCGGTGTGTCGAACGTGTGCCAGGGCGAGGCGACCTTCGCAGACGGTTTCGCGGAAGCGCAGCAGGCGCTTCTGGGCACGGTCGTGCTCAAGGGAGCATCCGCTGTCCTGACCTACGAGGATCTCGGCGCGTACAAGTACCTCCTCCGGGTCGCGGTCGACGGCGGCATCCGCGATGCCACCGTGGACGCGGTCTCGAAGCTCGCCGACTACGACACCCAGCGCGGTGCGCAACTCGTGGCGACTCTCGAGGAGTTCCTGCGCCGCCACGGCTCGATCAGTGCGACCTCTGAAGCGCTCTACGTCCACCCGAACACGCTGCGCCAGCGGCTGCGGCGGATCGGCGAGCTGTCCGGTCTCGACCTGCGTCGGGACGACTGGCTCCTGATCGAGATCGCCGTGAAGATGGTCAGGCTCGAGCAGGCTCTGGGAGCAGCGAAAGCGCACACATAGGTGCCGAGAAGGTGTGGAGAAACCGCACCTTCATTCCGGTCGAGACGGGTGGTAGGTCTTTCTCCTTCGACTTCTTAGGGAGGTGTAGCTATGGCGACCGCGACTGCCGATTCGATCTGGAAGGACATGGAGAAGCGCGGCGTCGAGTTCGTCTTCGCGCAGTTCGTCGACATGTACGCGCGCCCGAGCGCGAAGCTCGTTCCAGTCGGATCGCGCGAGGCCTTCGACGGCTTGCTCGAAGACGGCGCCGGCTTCGCCGGCTTCGCCGCCGGAGAGATCGGCCAGGTGCCGAGTGATCCGGACATCGCCGCAATCCCCGATCTCGCGACCTACACGCCGGTTCCCTGGCAGGGGAACCTCGCCCGCTTTGCGTGCGACGTCACGGTGGAAGGTGAAGAGTGGCCGTACTGCCCGCGCACGATCCTTCGGCGCATGCTCGCGCGTGCCCGCGAGAAGGGATTCGAGTTCAAGATGGGGCTCGAGCTCGAGTACTTCCTCGTCAAGCAGCGCGAAGACGGGTCGATCGAGATCGCAGATCCCTACGACACGCTCGAGAAGCCGTGCTACGACATGGCCGGCCTCACGCGGCGCTACGACTTCCTGACCACCGTCTCGCGCTATTGCAACGGCCTCGGCTGGGGGAACTACGCGAACGACCACGAGGACGCAAACGGCCAGTTCGAGCAGAACTTCACCTACGACGACGCCCTCGTGAGCTGCGACCGCGCGATCTTCTTCCGCTACATGGTTCATACCCTGGCGGAGCAGAACGGGATGATCGCCACCTTCATGCCGAAGCCGTTCACCGAGCTGACCGGGAACGGCTGCCACTTCCACATGTCGCTCTGGGACGGCGACACGAACCTGTTCCTCGACGAGTCGGATCCGCGGGGGCTCGGGCTCTCGGAAACGGCCTACAACTTCATCGGCGGCCTGAAGACCCACGCGCGCGCGACGAGTGCGCTCACTGCCCCGACGGTCAACTCGTACAAGCGCCTCAAGGTCGGGACGACAGCCAGCGGAGCGACCTGGTCGCCGGTCTGGATCTCGTACGGCTACAACAACCGCACCCAGATGCTGCGCATTCCTGGGCCGGGCCGGATCGAGGACCGCACGATCGACGGCTCCTGCAATCCATATCTTGCGGCCGCAGCGGTGCTCGCGGCCGGTCTCGACGGGATCGAGAACGGCCTCGATGCAGGCGAGCCGAACTCGGAGAACCTGTACTCGATTCCGTACGACGAGCTACGCGCGCGTGGGTCTGCAGACGCTGCCTACGAATCTCCTGATGGCGACGGTCGAGCTCGCACAGGATGAGGTGCTGCGTGCGGGTTTGGGAGCGGCGCGCGACGAGGACTACGTCGACTACTTCATCCGCGTCAAGCTCGACGAATGGAGCCGCTACCACGAGCAGGTCACGCCGTGGGAGATCCGCGAGTACCTCACCCGGTTCTAAGGCGCACTTTGCAACAGTCTGTTGCAAGCGATACCGAACATATGGAGGATTGCTCCATACGCTCAATGCGGATTTTGGCATGTATTGGCGTTTTCATCGCATTGAGAGTGTGTACCTTCTGAACATATGTGCGGGATCGTAGGACTCTTCGCGAAGTCGCCCGAGATCGAGGAGCGTCTGGGCGAACACCTCGCCGCAATGCTCGTCCAGATGTCGAGCCGCGGTCCCGACTCGGCGGGGGTGGCGGTCTATAGGGACCCGGCTCCGAGCGGCTGGTGCAAGCTCACGCTCTACTCGTCGGATCCCCAGGAGCAGTGGGTGACCATCGGCGAGCGCCTGGGCGACGCATTCGGGAACTGCGAGGAGCCCTCGATCCGTGCCAGCCACGCAGTTCTCGTCGTTGACGCCGAGGCCGCCGAGGCGGAAGCCTGGGTTCGGGCGAACCGCCCGGACCTGCGCGTGATGAGTGCGGGCGAGGTCATCGAGATCTACAAGGAGACGGGGCTTCCGAAGGAGTTCGCCGCCGCGTTCCACCTCGAGGACTTCACGGGCACCCACGCGCTCGGCCACACGCGCATGGCGACCGAGAGCCGCGTCACGACGGAGGGCTCGCACCCGTTCTCGACCGGGCTCGACCTCTGCCTCGTCCATAACGGCTCGCTCTCGAACCACAACCGGCTTCGGGAGAACTTGCGACGCGAGGGCATCGAGTTCCAGACCGAGAACGACACCGAGGTCGCCGCCGGGTATCTCGCCTGGAGGCTTCGCGAAGGAGCGACGCTCGAGCAGGCGCTCGAGGGATGCCTGACCGACCTCGACGGCTTCTACACCTTCGCTGTCGGGACTGCGGATGGGTTCGCCGTCCTGCGCGACCCGATCGCGTGCAAGCCCGCCGTCCTTGCCGAGACCGACGACTGGGTGGCGATGGCGTCCGAGTGGCGTGCGATCGCAGTTCTCCCGGGCGCCGCCGATGCGCGCGCCTGGGAGCCTGAGCCCGAGGTCGTCTACGTCTGGGAGAAGGCAACGGTCTGATGACTGTGGCGGCGACCGAGACCGCCGAGCTCGAGGTCGTCGACCTCGAGACCACCTCTGTTCGCGAGCTCAACCAGCGACTCCACGACCTCGCCGCTGGCGCTCCCGGTCCCCGTCGCTTCCGGATCCTCAACCCCAGCGGTGCGCATGCCCTCGCGTGTGGTCTCGACGCAGAGATCGAGGTCGAGATCGACGGTCACGTGGGCTACTACTGCGCCGGCATGAACAAGCGCGCGACGGTGCGCGTGACGGGCAATGCGAGCACCGGAATCGCCGAAAACCTGATGTCCGGCCGAGTGATCGTGGAGGGCAATGCGAGCCAGTCGGCGGGCGCGACGGGGCGGGGCGGCCTGCTCGTGGTTCGTGGCGATGCTTCATCTCGGTGCGGGATCTCGATGAAGGGGATCGACATCGTGGTCGGTGGCTCGGTCGGCCACATGAGCGCGTTCATGGCGCAGACCGGCTCTCTGGTCATCTGCGGGGACGCCGGCGATGCCCTCGGCGACTCGATCTACGAGGCGCGGCTCTTCGTTCGCGGCTCCGTGGTGGGTCTGGGCGCCGACTGCATCGAGAAGGAGATGCGAGACGAGCATGTCGCACAGGTTGCCGGGTTACTCGAAACAGCGGGGGTCGACGCCGACCCAGCGGACTTCCGGCGCTACGGCTCGGCCCGCCAGCTCTACAACTTCAAGATCGACAACGCCGGCGCGTACTGAATGGCAGTCGAGACGGATCGCCCCTGGGGCCTTCGCGAGTCGTATCTCTTCGACCGGAACGCCATCGCCGAGATACAGCGCGCGGCGCGCGAGGGCATCTACGACATCCGCGGTTTCGGGGCCAAGCGGCGCCTCCCGCACTTCGACGATCTTCTCTTCCTCGGCGCGAGCATCTCCCGTTACCCGCTCGAGGGGTACCGGGAGAAGTGCGGTACGGATGTCGTGCTCGGGACCCGCTTTGCATCCAAGCCGCTCGAGCTGAAGATCCCCGTCACGATCGCGGGCATGAGCTTCGGCGCGCTCTCGGCGCCGGCGAAGGAGGCCCTCGGGCGTGGCGCGACGGAGGTCGGCACGTCGACGACCACGGGCGACGGCGGCATGACCAACGAGGAGCGTGAGCACTCGAAGACGCTCGTGTACCAGCTCCTTCCCTCGCGCTACGGCATGAACCCGGACGACCTGCGTCGTGCCGATGCGATCGAGGTCGTCGTCGGCCAAGGCGCGAAGCCGGGCGGCGGCGGGATGCTCCTCGGCCACAAGATCTCCGACCGCGTGGCCGAGATGCGCAGCCTTCCGAAGGGAATCGACCAGCGAAGCGCGTCGCGCCATCCCGACTGGACCGGGCCCGACGACCTGGAGATCAAGATCCAGGAGCTGCGCGAAATCACCGACTGGGAGAAGCCGGTGTTCGTCAAGGTCGGTGCGACGCGGACGTACTACGACGTCCAGCTCGCCGTCAAGGCCGGCGCCGACGTGATCGTCGTCGACGGCATGCAGGGAGGCACGGCCGCGACCCAGGACGTCTTCATCGAGCATGTCGGGATTCCTACGCTGCCGGCGACGCGGATCGCCGCGGAGACGCTTCAGGAGCTCGGGATGCACCGGCAGGTGCAGCTGATCGTGTCGGGTGGGATCCGGGGCGGGGCCGACGTCGCGAAGGCGCTTGCCCTGGGGGCCGATGCAGTCTCGATCGGGACGGCGGCGCTCATCGCGATGGGCGACAACAGCCCCGAGTACGAGGAGCAGTACCGCCAGATAGGGAGCTCGGCCGGGTTCTACGACGACTACCAGGCCGGGCGCGACCCGGTCGGGATCTCGACCCAGGACGAAGAGCTCGCGGCGCGTTTCGATCCCGTCGTCGGTGGCCGGAAGGTGGCGAACTACCTGCGCGTGCTCACCCTCGAGACGCAGACTCTCGCTCGCGCGTGCGGGAAGTCGCACGTCCACAACCTCGAGCCCGAGGACCTCGTCGCGTTGACGGTCGAGGCGGCTGCGATGGCGAAGGTTCCGCTCGCCGGCACCGACTGGATCCCGGGCACGAGCGCGGGTAGTAGGCGGAAGCAACTTGGACGCTCGCCCCTCAGAGCTGACCCTGCACCTGGAACGGACTCTGACGCGCCCGCTTCGCTCGTTTTCGAGGCTTGCACGGTGCCGGAGCTCCTCGCGGAGTGGTGGGGTCCGAACGGGTTCACCAGTCCCGGCATCGAGATCGATGCTCGCGTAGGGGGCCGCTATCGAATCGCGATGCAGCCGCCCGAGGGCGAGCTCTTTTATCTGAACGGGGAGTTCCTCGAGGTGGAGCCGCCCACTCGTCTCGCGTACACGTTCCGCTGGGAAGACCCCGACGCCGACGATCAGGAGACGGTCGTCACGATCTCGCTGCGGGGCGCCGGGGACTCCACGGAGTTCATCGTCGATCAGGGCCCGTTTGCCACCGAAGCACGACATGACCTTCACCACGCGGGCTGGTCGGACTGTCTCGTGCGGCTGGAGGATGCGTTGAAGTTGCGGGGAGGGTGAGAGCGGCTCAGAGCTCGCGCATGCTCTCCAGCACCGTTTCCAGCGATTCGCCCGCGTTGATCTCTTCGGGCTCCTTCGTCGCGGCCGGCGTCTCGGCCAAGGTGGCGTAGATCTCAGCCATCGCCTCGAAGAGGGCGGGGGTGAGACCTGCAGCCGACTGCGTTGCCGCGATCTCGTGCATCTCGCCGACGTACCGTCCCGATTTCGAGGCAGCGGTTGCAAGCCGCCGCTCGACCCGCGAGACGAGCTCCGGCGCGCCGCTGCGAAGGTCGGCCAGTACGTGCTCGAGAACGCCGTTCGCATCTGCGGCGAGAAGTGCCTGCGCGAGCAATGCAGTGCTTCCCTTGTAGACGGAGGCAGTGCTCATCTTCACAGCCGATGCCGATCCAACTCGGTCCCCGACGACGATCCGCTCCACGCCGTCGAAGGGGAGGGCAGCGATCTCGGGAGCGCGCCCCCCGGAGAGATAAATGCGGGTGGTGCCGGCCTTCCACGGCGGCGGCCCCGAGATCGAGCCGTCGACGAGCTCGTGTCCGGCTTCTGCGGCAACGCTCTGGATCCGGCGTGCTGTTCCCGGTGCGATCGCGTTCAGGTCCGCGATGAGTAGGTGGGTCGCCCGGTCGACAGCTGAACGCACGACGTTCTCCGAGGCAGCAGAAGCCGCCCCGGGTGGAACTATCGACAGGACGACGTCAGCCGACCGAACCACCGCGTCGAGGCTCGGCAGGAGCTCGATCTCCGCCTGTTTGGCGAGAAGCGCGGTTCGCTCGCTGCGCCCCGCGACAGTCGCCACGACGCGTACACCACCGCGGACGAGCGCGGCAGCAATCGCGCTCCCCATCGCTCCCGGGCTGACGATGCCGATGGTCCGCACCTGGACCGAGTCTACGCCGGGCCGTTACGTTTCCACGATGAAGCGCACCGGGCCTCTCCGTGAGCGCATCGGGTTGCGTGCGCTGCGGTCGGTCGGGGTTGCGGCTTGGCGGGTCGGTGAGCGGCTGGGCATCGACGTCGCCGGCGCGACCGAAGGTCCGCTCTGGAGCACCGACAGCGAGCGGCGAGAGCATTTCGAGGCGCTGATCGGCGCAGCTCGCGCCGGCGACGGAACGCTGGACGCGGCGGCTTGCTCGTATCCGCTGCACGAGCTCTTGACGCACCTCGTCGTCGAGCACGGCCTGCTGTTACACGGCTCGAACGACGCCCGACTGGAAGTACTCGACCCACGGCCGGCACATGACTTCGACACCGAGCTCTTGGCCGTCGTCGCGTGCGACGACGGCATCTGGCCGATCTTCTACGCGGTCATCGCGCGCGACCATATCGAGGGCATGTTTACGGCCTGCGCGCACCTCGGCCATCCTCCGCGTCTACGCCGTTTCTACATGTTCGCGATCGGTGCCGATCCCGCAGCTTCGACCTCCTGGACCCGCGGAATGGTCTACGCCTTGCCACGCAATGGGTTTCGCCGCGAATGGGGACATGAGTGGGTGAGCCCGCATCGCGCACATCCGCTCCTGCGTGTGCCGGTTGGTCCCGACGACTTCCCGCTCCGGAACGCGGTGGTCGGGCTGTCGGGTCGGGACGAGTTCCGCCGTGTCAGCTACCACCTTCGTGTCGCGAAGCGGGAGCGCCGATCGACTCGCTAGTCGCTCCGGGTGCACATACGCCGGGCGGCGGTCAGCAGCGAGTCACGTGGGCCGAGACGGCTAGCCAGCGCCCGTCGCGGCGTGCCCAGACGTCTGTGTAGCGTCCGGCCCCGGGCTGACCATCGGCTTGGGTGTAGGTGGTTCGCGCGTGGACGATCGCGATGTCGCCCAGGATGCGAATCTGGACGTCGTTAGCCTCGAGATCCGCGATCGCCACAGGCTTCGCCGTCTGCTCGAGAAACCGCTCGCGATCGACGAGCGATCCATCGGGATTCGAGCACATGAAGTCACGCGCAAGGATCTCGTCGAAGCGTGAGACATCGGAGTTCTGAACCGAGCGGATGTAGTCGTGGTTGAGATCCAGCAGCACGTCGAGATCGGACACGGAGGCCGGTGTCGGCACGAGCGGCATGATGACACTCGGCGGTGTCCGGGGGGCTCCTTACAGACCGCTGCATCATTCGCCGCGCCAGCCGAGCTCGCGCGAGATCGTGTCAGCTCGCTCGAGGAGGAGCGGGAGGGCAGTCTCGACGGCAGCGGTGTCGAAGCGAGAGCTCGGGCCTTGCAACGCGACGATCGCCTCGAGCTCGCCGCGGCTCGAGCGGATCGGGGCGGCGATCGCAGTCAGATCCGGCTCGCGCTCTCCCGCCGCCTCGGCGTAGCCACGCTCTCGCACGATCCCGATCTCGCGGGCGAGCGCTCGCGCATCGGTGATCGTCCGAGGCGTGTACGCGCGAAACGGCCCTTCGGGGAGCTCGCGCCCAGAGAACGCCAGCATCACCTTTCCGGCGGAGGTCGCATGCGCGATCGAAGGCCTGCCGAGCCGCGACACCGGCTGGATCTGATGTGAGCCCGGAACGAAGTCGACCGTGATCGCGTCGTCATCACCTGGCACGGAGAGCGTTGCCGTCTCGCCGGTCGCCTCCACGAGCTCCACGAGATAGGGCCGCGCGACCTCCCGCACGTCGAGCCGTGCGAGGACTGCGTTCGCAAGATGGATGAGCCGGATGCCGAGCCTGTAGCGGCCCGAGGTCGGCACGCGCTCCACGAGCCCGGTGGCGGCGAGCGTACCCAGCTGACGCGATACGGTGCTCGGCGTCATCCCTGTGCGTCGTGCAATCTCGTTCGTTCCCAGCTCTCCGGCTTCGGCGAGAGTATCGAGGACCGCGATCGCTCTCGCGGCGGCGCCAATTCGGCGGGTGGAAGGTTGACGAGTGCGGGACATCCGTGTAGGTTCGTTGCAGATTCTGGCACAGCGTTGCTGAGAGTGCAATTCACGGACTGATGTCGTTTCTCCTCTCGTGCCCTTTCTGTGGCCCCCGACCGGTCGACGAGTTCGTCTACTTCGGCGAGGTCACGAAGCGACCCGAGCAGTCTCCGAGCCTTCGTGAGCTGACCGATTACGTGTACTTCCGCGACAACGTCGCGGGTGTGCAACGCGAGTGGTGGCAGCACCGCACGGGGTGCGGCGAGTGGTTCCTCGCCGAGCGCGATACGCGAACCAACGAGGTTCTCGAGGTGTCTCTGCCCGAGCCGAGCCGAGGGCCGACACCGTGAGAATGAATCCTCAGCGGGGCGAGCGAATCGATCGTTCGAAGGCGGTCGCGTTCTCGTTTGCGGGCTGGAAGGTCACCGGTTTCGAAGGCGACACGCTTGGCTCCGCGGCTTTCGCGGCCGGAAAGCGTGTCTTCTCCAGGTCGTTCAAGTACCACCGGCCACGCGGGCTCCTCTGCTGTTCGGGCCACTGCCCGAACTGCCTGATGACCGTCGACGGCGTTCCGAACGTTCGCGTCTGCACCGAGCCGATCCGCGAGGGCGCCGTCGTCGAAGGGCAGAACGTCCGCTGGTCGCTCGACCTCGACTTTATGTCCGTGACCGACAAGATCGGTGGGCCGTTCACCCCGGTCGGCTTCTACTACCGCACGTTCATCCGGCCGCGCTGGCTCTGGCCGGTCTACGAGAAATTCCTGCGGAGCGCGGCCGGGCTCGGGAAGCTCGACGAGGACGCAGGGCACTCTCGTCGCTACGACACCGAGCATCGCAAGGCGCGCGTGCTCGTCGTGGGCGGTGGACAGGCCGGCCGGGCTGCTGCACTGGCCGCGGCGACTCTTGGCCCGGGCGTCGTGCTCGTCGACGAGGACGCCCGGCTGCAGGGAATGCAGCTCGAGGGCGTCGAGGTGCTCGCCCCGGCCCGCGCGCTCGGGATCTGGGAGGGCGGGCTCGTGCCCGTCGACGCCGGCACCGTTCTCTACCGGTTCCGCGCCGAGCGGGTCATCGTCGCCACGGGAGCCACCGAGCAGCCGCTCGTCTTCCCTGGAAACGACCTCGTCGGCGTGATGCTCCCCGACGGTGTGCGCCGGCTCATCCGCGAGTTCTCGGTCAAGCCGGGCAACCGCGCCGTCGTCCTCGCGGCTGACGACGAGGGGCTCGAGATCGCGCACGACCTTCGCGAGGCCAGGATCGCCGTCCCCCGCGTCATCGACGTTCGGGAGCTCAGGCCACGCGAGCTCGCTGCTCAAGGCGGCAAGGGCCGCGTGCGACGCCTCGTGGTCGACGGTGAGAGCATCGACTGCGACCTTGTCGTCGCCTCGGGAGGTCGGCAGCCCGCGTACTCGCTCCTCGCCCAGGCCGGAGCGCGCATCGAGTTCGATTCCGAGCTCGGCGTGTTCGTTCCAACGGAGCTCCCGGCAGGAGTCGAAGCGGTCGGCAGCGTGACGGGCGAGGGTCTGGGCAGGATCGATCCGGAGCCGTCCTACGGGGGCAAAGGGAAGTGCTTCGTCTGCGTTTGCGAGGACGTGACCACGAAGGACATGAAGCGCGCAGTCGCAGAGGGGTTCGACTCGATCGAGCTCGCCAAGCGCTACACGACGACGACGATGGGCCCGTGCCAGGGGAAGCTCTGCCAGCTCCCGAGCATCCGGCTCTACGCACAGGAGAACCGGATGTACGAGGCCGCGATCGGCACGACGACCGCGCGGCCGCCGTGGGCGCCGGTCGAGCTCGGGCTGCTCGCCGGCCGCGACCTCACTCCGGCGCGACGGACTTCGATGCACTGGAGCCACGCTGAAGCAGGCGCGACGATCCTGTGGGCAGGTCCTTGGAAACGCCCCTATGCGTACGGCGAGAAGCCCGAGGACGAGGTTCGCGCCGTTCACGAGTCGCTCGGCGTGATCGACGTCTCGACGCTCGGCAAGCTCTTCGTCGAAGGCCCCGAGGCAGTGGATCTCCTCGAGCGCCTGTACCCGAACCGCTTCGGCGACATGAAGCCGGGCCGGATTCGCTACGGCGTCCTCACCTCGGACGGCGGGCGGATCATGGACGACGGGACGATCGCGCGTCTCGCCGACGACCTCTATTACGTGACGACGACCTCGACCGGCGCGGATGCCGTGACGGCCTGGTTCGAATGGTGGAACGCGGTCTGGGGCTACCGGGCGGAGATCGTCAACGTCACTGGCGCGATCTCCGCGGTGAACCTTGCCGGCCCACAGTCGCGCGATGCGCTTCAGCGACTGACGGAGGCCGATGTCTCGAACGAGGCGTTCAAGTACCTCGACGCACAGGAGATCGAGGTCGCCGGAGTACCGACTCTCGCCTTGCGGATCGGCTTCGTCGGTGAGCTCGGGTACGAGCTCCACTTCCCGAGCCCGGCAGGGGAATACCTCTGGGGACGGCTCGTGGCTGAGGGCGCGCGGCCGTTCGGCCTCGAGCCGCAGAGGATCCTCCGGCTCGAGAAGGGCCACGTCATCGTCGGGCAAGACACGGACTCGGAGTCGAACCTGTTCTCCGCGGGAATGTCCTGGCTTCCGAAGCTGGACAAGGACGACTTCGTGGGGAAGTACGCGCTCGAGCACTTCGCGCAGCGCGAGGAGAATGAACGGCTCGTCGGCTTCACGATGGAGGAGGACGTGCTCCCCGCCGAGGGCGCGCAAATCGTCATCGAAGGCTTGCCCGCCGGTCGTGTCACGAGCGCGAGGCGAAGCGAGGCGGTCGGCGCGGTCATCGGCTTGGCGTGGGTTCCCACGGACCGCGCTACGAGCGGCACGCGCATCGAGATCCGCGTCGACCGTCTGCGACGAGGCGCACGCGTCACGTACGGCGCCTTCTTCGACCCCGCTGGGGAGCGGATGCGCTCGTGAGCCGTCCCTTCCTCTCGCCGTCGCGCTGCGCGCCCGGGACGCTCACGTCTCCGTTGCGGCGTGCTCTGGAGACGGTGGACCCTGGCGCTGCCCGCGACCTTTGGCTTGACGGTGTCGTCGAGATCCGAGGCGATCTCGATCTCGTCGTGCGCGTCGACGGCGAAGAGCTCGTGACGCTCTCGCCGCTGCGCGGCTTCCTCTTCACGAGTGGCGATCCGGCCGATGTGGCCGAGCGGGTGCGCGCTGCAGGGGTGCTGGCCTACGACGCAACGGGCGCGCTCGCCGGAATTGCGATCGAGAGCTCGCAGGTCATGCGCCGGCTCACGGATCTCGACCTCTCCGACCTTCCGGCGGCGGGTCCGTTTGCTCACGTGACAGCGATCGTCCGTCGCAACGGAGACGGTTGGTTCAACGTGTACGTCCAACAGGAGCTCGGCCATTATGTCGCCGAGGCCGTCGTCGACGCCCTCGCGGGGCTCGAGAACCCATGAAGGACATCTTCTTTCCGAAGCGGATGTGGCGGCCGCGGCCCGAGCTCAAGCGGCGTTACGAGGTCGTGATTGTCGGCGGCGGCTCGCACGGGCTCGCGACCGCGTACTACCTCGCGAAGAAGCACGGCATCCGCGACGTCTGCATCCTCGAGAAGTCGTACATCGGTTCGGGCGCGTCGGGCCGAAACACGACGATCATCCGCTCGAACTACCGCACGCCCGAGGGGGCGGCGTTCTACGGCGAGAGCGTAAGGCTGTACGAGCGGCTCTCGGACAAGCTCGACTTCAATCTCATGTTCTCGCAGCACGGGCACCTGACGCTTGCGCACTCCGACCGGGCGATGATCACGATGCAGGAGCGGGCCGAGGTCAACAAGCTGCTCGGGATCAACTCGAGCGTGGTAGGCGTCGATCGGATCCGCGAGCTCTGCCCGCAGCTCGACCTCTCCGATCGTCCCGCCTACCCGATCATGGGCGCTCTCTACCACCCGCCCGGCGGGATCATCCGCCACGACGCGGTCGTGTGGGGATTCGCGCGGGCGGCCGACCGGCTCGGTGTCGAGATCCACCCCAACACCGAGGTCACGGGCTTCGGGCGCTCGGGCGATCGCATCAGCGCGGTCGAGACCTCACGCGGACGCGTCGAGTGCGGTCAGGTCGTGAGCGCCACGGCAGGCTGGTCGTCCCTCGTCGGCGGTCTCGCGGGCGTTCGGCTCCCGATCACGACCCACATCCTGCAGGCCTTCGTCACCGAGCCGGTGAAGCCGTTCCTCGACGTCGTCATCGTCTCCTCGCAGCTCCATGTGTACATCTCGCAGACGGACCGAGGCGAGTTCCTGATCGGGGCGGAGATCGAGCCGTACACGACGTACAAGAGCACCGGCACTCTCTCGTTCCTCGAGTACTCCGCCGCCCATTCCATCGAGCTGTTCCCGCAGCTCGAGCGGACGAGGGTGCTCCGCACGTGGACCGGTCTCTGCGACCTCTCGCCCGACTACAGCCCGATCCTCGGGAAGACGGAGATCGACAACTTCCACGTCTCGACCGGGTGGGGGACCTACGGGTTCAAGGCGGCTCCGATCGTCGGCGTCACGCTCGCCGAGCTCGTCGCGAATGGAAAGGTGCCTGACCTGATCGCACCCTTCGCGCTCGAGCGATTCCACACCGATACCCTCGTGTCCGAGCTGGCCGCCGCGGCCGTGAGCCACTAGCCTCTCAGCCGTTGTGTCGACCGTGATGCCCTCGAGCCTCGAGATCGCGCAAGCCGCGACGCTTCGTCCCATCCTCGATGTCGCGGCCGACGCCGGGCTGCTAATCGAGGAGGTCGAGCCGTACGGTCGCTACAAGGCGAAGGTCGACCTCTCGGTCATCGAGCGGCTCGCCGATCGGCCCGACGCGAAGCTGATCAACGTCACCGCGATCACGCCGACGCCTGCGGGAGAGGGGAAGACGACGACGTCGGTCTCGCTGACCCAAGGGCTCGGCGTGCTCGGTCGCAAGCCGGTGCTCTGTCTGCGCGAGGCTTCGCTCGGCCCGGTCTTCGGGGTGAAGGGCGGCGCTGCGGGTGGCGGCTACGCGCAGGTCGTCCCGATGGAGGACCTGAACCTCCACTTCACGGGCGACCTGCACGCGATCACCGCCGCCAACAATCTGCTCTCGGCTCTGATCGACGCGCACCTCCACCACGGCAACGAGGTTGGCCTCGACCCGCTGTCGATCTCGTGGCGTCGCTGCCTCGACATGAACGACCGTAACCTCCGGCAGGTCATCACGGGCCTCGGCGGCCGCGCGCACGGAGCGCCCCGGGAGACCGGATTCGACATCACCGCCGCGAGCGAGATCATGGGGCTCGTCGCGGTCTCGCGCGATCTCACCGATTTGAGGGAGCGGCTCGGCAGGATCACCGTGGGCCAGACGTACGAAGGCGAGCCCGTGACCGCCGAGCAGATCAAGGCTGCCGGGGCGCTCGCCGTGGTGCTCAAGGAAGCGATCAAGCCCAACCTCGTGCAGACGCTCGAGGGGCAGCCCGCGTTCGTCCACTGCGGCCCGTTCGCCAACATCGCGCACGGCAACAACTCGCTCGTCGCCGACCGCGTCGCGCTCAAGCTCGGCGAGTACGTCATCACGGAATCCGGCTTCGCCTCGGACATGGGGATGGAGAAGTTCTTCGACATCACGTGCCGCATCGGCGAGCTGCGGCCGAGCGCGGTCGTGCTCGTCGCGAGCATCAAGGCGCTCAAACACCATGCGGGCCAACCCGATGGCGGCCTCGATGCGATCGAGGTCGGTGCGCAGAACCTCGCGCGCCATGTCGGCATCATCAACGGCTTCGGGCTGCAGGCCGTGGTCGGCGTCAACAAGTTCCCGTCCGACACACAGGATGAGCTCGAGCTCGCGCGCAAGCTGTCACTGGAGCACGGCGCGTTCGCGGCGGAGATCAACACCGCGTTCGAGAACGGCGGCGAGGGAGCGACGGCGCTCGCGGAAGCCGTCGTCGCTGCCGCGGATGAGCCAAACACGTTCGACTTCGCCTACTCGCTGGACGCTCCCATCGAGGAGAAGATCCGGCTCATCGCGACGAGGGTCTACGGCGCCGACGGTGTCGAGCTCCTCCCTCCGGCGAAGAAGAAAGCAGCCGACTGGGAGCAGTCCGGCCTCGCGCAGCTTCCGATCTGTATGGCGAAGACGCATCTCTCGCTCTCGCACGATCCTGCACTGAAGAACGCACCCACGGGCTTCACGGTGACGGTGCGTGACTTGCGGCCCTACACCGGCGCAGGTTGGATCGTCGCTCTCTGCGGCGAGATGATGACGATGCCAGGGCTCGGGAAGGCGCCAGCCGCATTCGCGATCGACATCGACGAGAACGGCGACACGGTCGGGCTGTTCTAGTCGGACGGACGACCTCAGCCCCGAAGGTCAGACCCTCGAAGGTTGCTAGGCCGTTACCGGCAGTGGAGGGCCGATGCCTCCGGAGAGCCCGAGCGACGTCAGGGCCCGGTCCTGCCAGTCCGGGTACTGCGCGACGCAGGTTGGGCACGCTCGGGCGCTCGTGCCGCGGATCGATGGATGGTCGACAGTGGAGCCTGGAGGTAGCTCGACGCGGCCCCAGGCTGCGCCGGAAAGCAGGCCTTCGGCCTGCTTCCGGCTACATATCGCGCAGTGGAGGTAGAGCGCCACCTACGCTCAGACTACCCCCACGGCCCGATGAAGGGCGCCTCGAGATCGGTCATGAGGATGATCACGACGACGACGATGCAGAGGACAGAGAGGATGAGCATGAACGGCGCAAGCCATGACACTTCCTTCTGCAGCGGCGGGAAGTCGATCTGCTTCTCCATGGTTCCTCCTCTCTAGCTCGCGACGGGCGGCTGGGGGGTTGGTGCACTGAAAGCACCGCTCGCACGAAGCGCGGCTGCCTGCGCTTCGAGCTTCCGCTTCTCCAGCACGAAGAAGCCGATGATCGACGCCACCATCAGGATGCAGCCGAGGACCGTGAGGATGTACGTGCCGGTGGAGTTGGCCCCGCCGAACGTCCAGAAGTCCGTGACGGTCTCACTCCACTCGTCGTACGGGAACGAGTCGAACATGGCTCCTCCTCAGGCTCCGACTTTGGTGGTCGGCTTGCCGTTCGCAGATCGGTATGCCTCGAGCAGCACGTCGGCGGCCTCGACCTCCTCGCCGTCGGGCATGATGATGACCTCCGGCACGCGCTCGAACTCGGGGAAAAAGTCCTGCTGGAACTCGGCCAGGTCGAGGCCTTCGAGCTCCACCTCGGCCGGGACGCGCAGGAGGTTCATCTTCTTGAGACCCAGCTGAGGATGAAGCCGGGGAGGAACGCCAGCGGCAGAAACGCCATCATCCCCATCAGCTGCCCGCCGAACGAGACGGGGATGTTGTTTACCCCAGTGGGATAGCCGCCCGCGAAGATCCCCACGAGGAAGACGCCGTAGAAGCCGCACACGCCGTGCACAGCGACTGCACCGACGGCGTCGTCGACGCGCAGTTTCTTCTCGATGTAGCCGCCGGCCCAGACGGCGAGGAGCGCGCCGGAGAACGAGAGCAGGTACGCGAGGGACGGGTGGTAGACGTCGGCGCCGGCAGATACCGAGATGACGCCTGCGAGGCCACCTGACAGCGTCCAGAAGGGGTCGCCCTTGCTTGCGAACCAGCCGCCCGTGAACCCGCCGGCGAAGCCGACCGTGATCACCATCGCGATCGCCCCGAGCGTCGTCGGCGAGAGGTAGATGTTCACCCAGCCCGGAAACACCGTGGACTGGATGAAGAGGCAGGCGGCGTAGAAGCCGTAGAAGCCGGTGAAGATGAGCATCAGCCCCATGAGTGTCATGTGGGTGTTGTGGGGTTTGAACCTCCGCGCGCGACCGGCTATGTCGTACTTGCCGATGCGCGGACCGAGGTTCAGCAGGACGCCTAACGTGAACGCCCCGGCGACGCCGTGGACGACCAGTGACGCGATCGAGTCGTGGAAGCCATACCGCGTGGTCAGCCATCCGCCCGAGCTCCAGCCCCACGCCGCGTCCATGATCCAGACGACGGAGCCGAGCACGACCCCGAGGAATAGGAACGCCGACAGCCGCACCCGCTCGATGAGCGCACCGGACATGATCGAGGCAGTCGTCCAGGAGAAGAGGAGGAACGCGAGGAAGAAGACGAGGCTGAGATGCCCGGTGAAATTGCTCTCCATGTTCGGGCCCATGCCTGAGCTCCATGGTGCGGTGAGCCCGCAGAAGCCGGGAACGACATCAGGACTGGCGTGGCCACTCTTCGGCCATCCTTCTTCGAAGCACCCGTAGATGTACCAGCCAAAGTAGTAGAAGGTCGGCGTGACGACGGCGATCGTCAGGATGTTCTTCATCGCCGTCGACATGACGTTCTTGCGTCGGGCGATGCCCGCCTCGTACGCCATGAAGCCGACGTGGATCAGCCACATGATCACGACCGTTACGAAGTAGTAGAACTCGAGCAGGACCAGCGAGTCGAGCGCGAGCGCCTTCTCGAGATCCTCGACGGTCGTAGTCGTCTGGGCCAACAGCGTCGAAATGAGCGACGAGACCATGTGCATCCTCCCTCAGGCCGCACCGGCGAACGTGGCGCAACCGTATGAGACGGCGCTCGAACGTTCCATGTGCAGGAGAGCTGGCCTTGTCGCCTGCGTTATGGAGACTTGCTACATACCGGACTAACGCCCCTGCTCCACCACCGCGCCAGTCGTAGCGTCGACGACTACGAGGTGCACGCGAATGGGACGGCCCCGAGGGCCGACGTCGTAGAGCGACACCGCCCATCGCGGTTGCGGTGGGATTCCCTGCTGGAAGAAACGCACCTGGTGCTTGTCGGGCTTGAAGTCGGTCGACTCGCGCGCGATCACGACGGCCTCGTCGGCCGTGACGTTGCGGCCTGCCGAACCGCAGCTCCGGGACACGCCGAACGCGACCAAGAGGACGACGACGAGGCGCGACCAGCCGGAAGATCCAGCTGTCGCGAAGATCGTGAGCGACCTTGCGATTAGGCGAACTGGCGTCGTCGGTAGAGGACGTAGGCACGCAGGAAGAGGTAGCCGACGAAGTGGGTCATGAAGACGAGGAGCAGCCACCAGACCCACCGCGTGTAATGCACGTCCATCGTCCGGAGCTCGATCACCGTCAGGTAGAGCGTCACTGCGAGTGTCAGCACCAGGAGCCAGGGCGTGAATCCGAGCACGAGAAAGATGAGCACGCGAGCATCGTACGGCTCTCGGTCCCGACTTTCAGCAGAGCCGTCTCCCGGGTACGTCCGACCACTGCGTCGAGCAGAATCGCCCGGTGGACGTCAAGGACGTCATTCTCACCCTCGGGGTCATGCTCGGTGCGGGGCTCGTCTGCCAGCTGCTCGCGGATGCGTTGCGTGCCCCCCGGATGCTGTTCCTGCTCCTCGGCGGTGCTGTGCTCGGACCGTCGATCACGGATGCGATCGACGTCCCGCTCGACTCGATGGGTGCCGAGATCCTGCTCACGCTTGGCGTCTCGTTCATCCTCTTCCACGGCGGGCTTCAGCTCTCGACGCGCATTCTCAGCCGGGTCGCCGTAGGCCTCGGGCTCCTTGCCGTTCCCGGCGTGGTCATCACCGCGCTCGTCGCCGGCTCGATCGCAGCTCTCGTGTTCGATGTGTCCTTCTCGACAGGGCTCCTGATCGGTGCCGTGCTCGCACCCACGGATCCCGCGATCCTCATCCCGCTCTTCGACCGCATCGGCATCCGCCAGAAGATCGAGCAGACGGCGATCGCCGAATCGGCGCTGAACGACGCAACAGGAGCGGTGCTCGCTCTGGTGTTCGCCGGGGTCGTCCTCACCGGTGATGCATCGCTAACGGGGCCGCCGATCGACTTTCTTCAGGACCTCGGCATCGCGACGGTGCTCGGAGTCGGCTTCGGGATTCTCCTTTCGCTCGTCGTGTCGGACCGCCGCGCCGGGATATGGCGCGAGTCCGCCGCGATCGCGGTCGTCGCCGTCGTTGCGGTCGCGTACGTCTCGATCGACTCGGCGGGGGGTGGCGCCTATCTGGGCGCTTTCCTCGCCGGCCTGATCGTGGGCAACATGGATCGCCTGAGGCTCGGCATGCACTCGAGCCACGAGCGTGACATGCGCCTTTTCGTCGAGACCATCGCAGACGTTGTCGTGATCCTCGTGTTCATCACCCTCGGAGCGAACCTTCCGTGGAGTGACATGGGAGACAACTTCCTACCCGCGCTCGCTGTCGTCGCAGGTCTCATCGTCCTTGCCCGGCCGGTGACCGTCCTTCTCTGTCTGCTCCCCGACCGGCGTGGCAGCTGGACACGTGAGGAGATCGTCTTCCTCGCGTGGACACGCGAGACAGGCGTCGTCGCCGCGGCCCTCGCAGGTGTCATGGTCGGTCTCGGCGTGCCCGACTCGGAGCTGATCGTTACGACGGTGGCGCTCGCAATCGTGGTGACGCTGGGCGTACAGTCGACGACGAAGATGTGGCTCGGGCGAAGATTGGGCCTCGCCGAGCCCGTCCAGGCCCTCGGCGACGCGGCCGACCTCTCAGCGCCTTAGGACCAGGGATAAGGCGAGCTCGACACGGGGTGCAGGTCCCCGGTTTCGAAGCGCTCGAAGCGGAACGGGTAGAGGAGGCGCGAGTGCTCGCCGACGAGCACCGATGCGACCTCTTTCCCTACGCCGATCATCTTGTAGCCGTGGTTCGAGTCGAGGATCGCGTAGAGGTTCGGCCGGAAGTAGTCGAACACCGGGAAGTTGTCGACTGTGAAAGCGCCGACGCCACCCGACCGCGCGATCTTGTACAGCGGCCGGCAGCCCTCGAAGCGCGACATCGAGTGCGAGAGCCCCGCGCAGAAGAGATCCGGGAACGACGGATCGATGTCGGTCGTGGACGGGTACGGGTCGAGTACGACGTCGCCGTCGACGACGAGCGGCGACGCGCCCCCCTGCACCGAGTGGCGGTCGCGCTTGAAGTAGATCCCCCAGAGCTCGTCGGTCACGAGCTCGCCATCGTCGGTGTAGAGGGGGGCGTCCGTGTCCAGATGGATGACGGGCGGTGCTCCGCCGTCCGCTGTCGCGAAGAGCATCGGGTCGATGCCGACCTCGCCCTCCTGAAGGTTCCAGTACGTCCACATCGGCTGGTCCCTGGCGACGTCTCCTGACGGCGTGTGTACGTCGATCGTCTCCGGAAGCTCCAGCATGCGCCCAGAAGTCCTTGGCCCACGGCCCGGGTGCGACGACGACCTGCTCACCGACCTCGATCCGTCCTGCTGAGGTCGCGACTGCCGTGATCGAGCCGTCGGCGCCATCCTCGAATCCGGTGACCTCGACTCCGGTCAAAACCGAGACCCCTGTCTCGCGGCACTTGCCGTGGAGCCCTTCGACGGAGTCCATGTTGAAAGCGAATCCGCCTTGGCGCTCGTGGAGGCACACGGTGACGCCCTTCGCGCGCCAGTCGGGGAAGAGACCCTTCATGTGCGCGTCGACCTCCGCCTCGCCGAGAATGAGCTCGGAGCGGTAGCCGATCCGCTCCTGACGCTCGAAGGTCGCCGTGAGATCCGACTCTTGAACTGCCGCGCCGAGCGCGATGTAGCCGACGGGGTTGTATGCGTACGCCTCCGGGTCGGACTCCCACACCTCGACGCAGGCCTGCATCAACTCGCTCATCGCAGGCTGGAAGTAGTTGTTGCGGACCACGCCGCACGCGATTCCGGAGGCACCTGCCCCGGGCGTCGACTTGTCGAGGACGACCACGTCGTCACCCGAGCCGAGGCCACGCGCGACGAGCTCTTTCGCGAGGTGGTAGGCAGTGGAAAGCCCGTGGATTCCTGCGCCGACGACGATGTAGGACGCTCGCTTCGGGACTTTCATTCTATTGCCTCCACGACAACGCTATTGCGGACCCGTCTACGGGACGGTAGCACGACCCAGTCGTGGCGACCACCGCTATTCCGGTGTGAGCTTCCAGCTCGGGAGGTTGCGTGCGCGCTGTCTGAGCCGCCGTCGCCATAACGGCATGAACCAGATGAACCACGCGGTGAGCAACACCGGTAACAGCAGCAGCAACCCACCCGAGACGGTGATCGCGAGAACACCGAAGATCGCGGCCATGCCGAGCGCGATGCCGATCACGACGAGCCGGTAATTGCGCATCTCGCGCATGATTCCCCAGTACGCATCGGCTGGGATCTGCGTCGTGTTCCAGCGTCGGCTGCACTCTTCACACGTCCACGTCTCGCCGTAGGGAACGTACCGAAGCTCCCCGCAGTGGCACGTGACAGTGATGGGCGCACCCTTCACGCCACCGATCGTAACGCTGCTTCGCGCCCCCGGTTGAGTCTGGCCGTCGAAGGTGTTACGGTCGCGCGATTCGGCGGGTGTTCCGCCCGGGTCCGGCTAGGAGGTGCTTCGTGACTGAGGCTGTCTACGCTGGTGCGGTCATCGAGGAGCGGCAGCTCCTCAAGTCGCTCCGCTGGTACGACGGGTTCGTCATTGCGCTCGCGAACCCGGGCTTCCTCATCGGAGCCCTCGGAGGTTCCATCGGAGTCCTCGGAGGGTGGGGCGCGATGACTCTGTGGGGAATCTCCGCGGCGATCGGTGTACTCCAGAATTGGATCTACTCCGAGCAGGCCGCGATGTTCCCCGAGAAGACCGGCGGGATCTCCCTCTATGCGCACGAGGGCTGGCGCAAGTACTTCACCCTCGTCGGGCCGGTCGCGACGTTCGGCTATTGGTTCGCGTGGTCGAGCGTCCTCGCGAGCTTCGGGCTCCTGATCGGCGGCATTGTCCAAGCCGAGTGGTTCGCGAGCGGCGACCCGTGGGTCGCCGCGGGTGACAGGTGGAGCTTCGACACCGGACCGGTGACTGCCGGTTTCCCGCACGTCGTTGCCGCTGTCCTCATCGTCGCGGTGTGGCTCTTCAACATCTTCGGCGTTCGGCCAGCCCTCTGGGTCGGCTACGCGACCGGGGCGCTGATGATGATCCCGCTCGGGGTCTTCATCTTCCTGCCGTACCTCACCGGGGACTGGGAGAGCTCGAACATGACGTGGACCGTGCCCGACTGGCAGACGGCGATCGCCTGGCTGTGGATCATGGGCTGGTCTGCATACGGCGTAGAGGCCTGCGCGACGTTCGCGCCCGAGTACAAGGACACGGTCCGCGACACGTCGCTCGCCCTCCGAAGTGCGGCTGTGTTCTCGCTCGGGGTGTACATCCTCCTTCCACTCGGGCTCGGCGGCACGCTGCCCCAGGAGGAGATCGCTGCGAATCCGTACGCGTTCTACGTCCCCGCCTTCGACCTGCTCGTCGGCGGGGCTTCGAACCTCATGGTGGTGTTGCTCATCGCAAGTCTGGTCCTGTCCATGAACACAGCCACGGCGGACGGCTCGCGGGCGCTATACGGGATCGCTCGCGACGACATGACGCTGAAGCAGCTCAACCACCTGAACCGGTTCCACGTGCCGGCACGGGCCATGACGGTCGACATGCTGATCAACCTCGCCCTTGTGTTCTTCGTAGGCAACATTCTCGCTATCTATGTCGTGGGCAACCTCGGCTACATCCTTGCCCACGTCTTCGCGCTCAGCGCGTTCGTGCTCTTGCGCAGGGATAGGCCGGACTGGCCGCGGCCGATCAAACTGAGTTCTCTCTGGGTGCCGATAGCAATCGCATTGACTGCGATCAATCTCTTCTTCACTGTGATCGGCGTCTGGTACACGGAGAAAATCGGCTACGGCGGCACGAAGGAGGTCCTCTACGGCGTCGGCATCCTTCTGATCTCGATTCTGCTCTTCCTCTTCCGGAGGATCGTGCAGGACGGCGAGAGGCCCCACTGGCGTGAGGAAACGCCGACGATGCCAGCGTAGTCCTCAATTCACCGGTTGAGCGAGAGGCGGGCTGAACCCCGCCTCTCGCATGACGTCAGAATTCGTCCAGAGATGGAAGGCTCGAGACCCCCGGAGTTCGAGGTCGCTATCGACAAGGCCATCGCTGCCCCCGAGGCATTCGGGGCTACCTTCGACGAGGCCCCGTCGCGCAGCGAACTCGAGCTTGGTGCAGGACTGGACGGAGACCCCGCCCTTGCGTTCCGGCGAACTCTCGGCATGTTCGCGACCGGCGTAACGGTTCTGACAGCGCGGGTCGCCGAGCAGGTGCACGGGATGACCGCAAACGCGTTCATGTCGGTCTCCCTCTCACCGCCGCTCGTGCTCGTCTCGATCGACCGACGCGCGAGGATGGGTGCCCTCATGCACGAGGGCACGAGGTTCGGAGTGAGCGTGCTCGAGGCGCACCAGACAGATCTCTCCGACCGCTTCGCCGGCAGGGTTGCCGACGAGGTCCCCGAGCCGACGTTCGAGATCGTCCACGAGACCCCGCTCGTCGCAGGCGCGCTCGCTCACCTCGTCGCACGCGTCGTTCGCTCGTACTGGGGCGGCGACCACTCGCTCTTCCTCGGGCAGGTCGAGTTCGCGCACTACGGCGAGGGGCGCCCGCTCCTCTTCCACGGGGGTCGATACGAACGACTGGTCGACGACCCGCAGCGTCTTCTCGATGCTTCCGCGCGAGCTCCTCGATCCGATCCTGGCTCTCGGCAGCGAGCGGTCGTACGAGGATGGAGCAGCCGTGATGAGCGTGGGCGAGCCGGGCGACGAGCTGATGCTCGTCCTCGAGGGCAGGGTGCGCGTCCGCCGGCCCGGACGCGACATCACAGTCGGCGTCGGAGAGCTCATCGGCGAGATCGAGGTCCTCGATCCCGGCGGGGGACGGATCGCCGACATCACCGCCGAGGGGCCGGTTCGGTGTCTCGCCGTCTCGCGCGATTCGCTGCTCGCGGCGCTCGAAGCTGACCCGAGAGCGGCGATCGCGCTCATCGAGGTGCTCGCCGAGCGCTTCCGCGAGACCGCGTGAGGCGACGTACAGCGCTGCTCGGGGTCGGCGTCGGGCTCGCCCTCGCCGACTCCTCGATCGTCACGCTCGCGCTTCCGGAGATCCTCGGGCGAGTTCGACGTCGCGATCACTTCGGTGGCGTGGGTGCTCACGTCCTTCAACCTCGTCCTCGCGATGGTTGCGGTGCCGGCGGCATATGCGTCGCGGCGGCGGCCGCGGGACGCGTTCGTCGTCGGTGTCGTCGTGTTCGCGGGCGCTTCGCTCGCGTGTGGGCTCGCCCCATCGTTCGAGGTGCTCGTCGCTGCGCGGTGCGTGCAGGCACGTCGGTGCGGCGCTCATCGTCACGGCAGCGCTCGATCTTCTCTCGCAGACCGAGGGGAGCAACGAGCGCGCGCTTCGCATCTGGGTGGCCTCGGGTGTGCTCGGCGCCGCGCTCGGGCCGGCAGCCGGTGGGATTTTCACGCAGCTCCTCGGCTGGGAGTCGATCTTCCTCGCGCAGGTTCCGCTGGCGCTCGTGTTGCTGTTTGCGGTGCGCGGCGTCGGCGCTCGGCCCGTGCCGGTTCCGGCTGGGCGTCCGTCCGTGACCGCGAACGTAGCGCTGCTCCTCGTCGCGGGCGGCCTCGTCGCCGCGCTCTTCCTCGTTGTCCTCCTGCTCGTCGACGGCTGGGGGATGTCTCCGGCCGCGGCCGGCCTCGTCGTCACGGTCATGCCGGTCACCGCCATCGCGGTCGGTCGCCTGCGGCCGCAGTCGCTCGGGATCGTCCAGGGCGTCGCGTGCGGCGTGATCCTGCTCGCAGGCGGCCTGACCGCCCTCGCGCTCATGCCGCGCGCGGGCTGGGCGTGGACGATCCCGCCGCAGATCCTCGTCGGCGCAGGGCTCGGCCTCACGGTCGCGAGGGCTCACCGAGCTCGCGCTCCGCGGCCGCGCCCGAGCAGGTCGTGCACGGCGGCTGGACGCTCGCCGCCGCGCCATGCGGGCGTCGTCCTCGGGCTGTTGCTGCTCGCGCCCGTGCTCACGACCGCGCTCGAGGAGAACCGAGACGAGGCGATCCGCGCCGGGGCGGCTGTCGTCCTCGACAGCGAGATCCCGCCGCTCGACAAGCTCGGGGTCGCGCAGGACGTCCTCGACGAGGTCGATCGCGCGGACGAGGTCGGTGAGCTGCCCGACGTCGAGCGGGCGTTCGAGGGCAGACCCGACGACGACGAGTGGCGCGCGCTCGTCGTCGGGCTCCAGGAGCAGCTCGACCGCGCGGTCACGAGCGCGTTCTCGGGGCCGTTCCTCCTCGCGGCTGCGCTCACCCTGTGCGCGCTCGTTCCCGTCGCGTTCTTGCGGAGGCGGCGCCACGTGAGGCGCTTCGTGCCGCTGCTTGTGGCGCTTGCCCTCGTCGCCGCCGTGGTCGTTCCGTACCTTGCGCTCGGCGGCGGGCGCTTCGAGCCGACGCCGGTCGCCGACCCGTGCGAGGCGCGCGAGCAGCCCGAGGCGGAGGGGCTCGGGGAGACGATCGAGCGGATCGCGCTCGCGGCGGTCGACGGCGTCGCGTGCGAGCTCGGCGTCTCGCGCGAGGATCTCGTCCTCGCGCTCCGCAGCGAGGAGTCGCTCGCCGCGTTCTCGGACGAGCAGGGCCTCGACCGCGACGGAGCTCGAGCAGGCGATCACCGACGGTCTCGTGCGCGCGGTGGACGACGCGGACGAGGCGGATGCGCTTCCGGGGTTCGTGGCGCCCCTCGTGCGCCGCGCGGCGGAGTCGGTGCCGCCGTGGCTCATCCTCGAGACGCTCGAACGGCTCGGAAGCTTCCTGCCGGGCTAGTCGAGATCCGGCAGCTCGGCGAGCCAGGGCGTGCGGTAGCCCGACTCGCTCCACACGACCGGGAAGAACGACTCGTCGAGCGAGAGGTCGCCGCGGCGGCGGTAGCGCGAGTAGGTGACATCGACGTTCGTCTCGTGGAAGCGCGCCTCGACCGGGAGGAAGTGCGAGACGAGCGCCATCCGCGCGACCGTGCCCGAGTAGTTGGGCGCGGAGCCGTGCCACGTGAGGCCGTGATGGAACGAGCCGCCGCCCGCTTGCACGACCACCGGCACCGTGTCGAGCTCGGTGCTTTCAGGGGCAGCCTCGCGCGGTCCCGCGAGCCAGTCGTCGGGTGCGTGGAACTGAGACCTGGCGGGGGGCGACTTCGGCCACGTGTGCGAGCCGCGAACGAACTCGATCGGCCCGGCGTCCGCCTGCGGTCTCGTGCAGCGAGATCCAGCAGGTCACCATCTCGGGCGGGACGAGGTAGTCGGCGTACGAGGAGTCCTGGTGGAAGCCGATCGCCTTGGTTCCCGGCGGCTTCCAGAGGACGTTGTCCTGGAGGATCCGCACGCCGCGGTAGCGCATGAGCTGCGCGGCGAGCCGGCCGGTTCGCTCGGAGAGCACCTGCGCGGCCACGACGTTGTCGGACTTCCAGGCGTTGCAGAGCTGGCGCGTGCGATCCTCGGGGTCGCGACCGGGCACCCAGTTCACCTCGTCCGGCCTGATCCCGGTCTCGTACTCGCCGTCGAACAGTCGGAGGTAGCGCTCCCGCAGGAGCTCGAGCGCCCGTTCCGGGACGAGGCCTTCCTCCACGACGAGGAAGCCGTCGCGATGGAACGCCTCGACCTGCTCGGGCGTGAACGCTTCGACCATCCGAGCTACGAGCGCGGCCGCGTCTTCTCGGGGTCGTAGAAGGGGAAGCGGACGACCGTTGCCGGTATGCGCTTCTGAAGGCCGTCGAGCTTGCCCACCTCGACGGCGGTGCCGAGCTCCGCGTACTGGACCGCGAGACGGCAGAGCGCGATGTTCTTCTTGAGGATCGGGCTCCGCGTTCCGCTCGTGACGACACCGACCTTGCGTCGGCCGACGTACACCGCGTCGCCGTGGCCGGCAGTCTCGTTCCCGGCGAGCTCGAGCCCGACCAGCGTGCGCTGCGGGTGCGCCTTTCGCTCTTCGAGCGCGTCGCGGCCGACGAAGTCGTCATCCGTTTCGAGATCGACGGCGAAGGCGATACCCGCCTCGAACGGGTCCACCTGATCGTCGAACTCGGCGCCGGCGAAGATCAGCCCCGACTCGATGCGGAGGATGTCGAGCGCTTCCAGCCCGAGCGGCGTGAGCCCGTGTTCCGCGCCCGCCTCCCAGATCGCGTCCCAGACGGCAGGGCCGTCGGAGGGATGACACCAGACCTCGTAGCCGAGCTCGCCCGTGTAGCCCGTGCGTGAGACGACGATCGGGATCCCGTCGTACGTGGAGATCCTCCCGACGGTGAAGCGGAACCACTTCAAGTCCTCGAGCGAGGTCTGCGTGGGGGGCGTCCAGACGATCTTCTTCAGGAGCTCGCGGCTCTCGGGCCCCTGGACGGCGACGTTGTGCAGCTGGTCGGTCGAGGGCTTCACCCACACCTTGAGCTCGTGCCGGTCGGCCAGCTCCTTGAGCCAGATACCGTCGTACTCGTCGCCTCCGACGAAGCGGAAGTTGTCCTGTCCGAGGCGGTAGACGGTGGCGTCGTCGATCATGCCGCCCGTCTCGTTGCAGACGCGCGGTGTACGTGACCTGGCCGACCGAGAGTCGCCGCGCGTCGCGCGTGATCGCCCGCTGGACGAGTGCCTCGGCGTCCGGTCCGAGGATCTCCCACTTGCGAAGGGGGGAGAGATCCATGATCGCCGCCTTCTCGCGGCAGGCCCAGTACTCGGCGATCGCGCCCTCGTTGTCGAAGCAATGTGGGAGCCAGTAGCCGCGGTACTCGACGAAGCTCTTCGTGAGCTCGCTCGTGCGCGGATGGAAGGTCGTCTCACGCGTCAGCACCGGGTCGGCATCTGCTGTCACGCGGCGTGCGATCGCGACCGAGAAGGTGTTGTCGGGCGCGTACACGCGGATGTGGATCGGGGTGACCTGCCAGCCGTTCGCCGGGTCGATGTCGTCCGGGCAGGCAGACGACGAGCAGACGAGGTCGCTCATCGCACGCAGGAGCACGTAGTCGCCGGGCCGCGACCACGGCTCGTCCATCGTGAGGACCATGTTCGCGTCGAAGCCGGTGTTGTAGAAGAAGTTGAGCGCCTCCCAGCCCATCCGCGGTGCGATCCCATACGGCGTCACCTGCCCGTTGAAGTTCTCCGAGCAGTTGACGTGGCCGGGGTAGCCCTTGTCCTCGTAGTACTTGGCCGTGCAGGCGAGGCCGAACGTGTCGTGGCGGCCGACGGTATCGCGGACGACCTCGATCAGCGGATCCTGATCCACGTCGTAGAACTTCCCCTGCAGGCCCGGTTGGGGATAGGCCTGGCCCATGAGCGAGCGCGTCGTCGTCGCGTCGAGGCCGCGCTCGTGCCCGTCTTCGAGCTTGCGCCGATGGAAGGCGAGGAAGTCGGAGCACTGCTTGCCCTCGACGTCGATGACCTGGATGAACTCGCCGGCGCGGACCTCGTAGGCGAGCGCGGTGGCGGCGTCGACGCGGACGTCGAGGCGCGGTTCGGCGAGCGGGGGCGGCAACTCCTGCTGGTCGTACGCGCGAGCTGTGGTTCGTCGAACCTCGACCAGGATCTCGGACGGGGGTGGCGCGCCGTCGACGATGCGGCCGGCCGGAGCGGCGACGACTACGGTGACGGCGCGCTCCGCGCGGAAGGCCTGGGACGAGCCGGGCGGAGACCTCTCGCCGAAGAGCTGGATCGCCATGGCCTCGCTCGGGTCGAGGCCGCGTGAAGCGAGCTCTCGGACGAGCAGGCTCCGCCCTCGATCGCGGAGAGCCTCGCGAAGAACGGTCGCGGGCGCCTCGGCAGTCGCGCCGACCGCGGCTGCGTCGTCGCGACCCGCGGCGTCGAGCACGGTGACCTCGGCGACCTGACCGCCGTCCTGGTCGACGACGGCCATTCGCTCGTCCGGCGCGAGCGCGAAGACCGTCGCCCCGCCCGGCCGGACGAGGTACGTCTCGAGAAACGGGTCCTCCGGCAGGAGGCCCCGGATCAGAGCGGTGTTCCGGTGACAGTCACCTCAGGCGCCGGCGGCGGGCGCCTTCGCCTCCTCCTCGGCCGCCTGCTGCCATGAGCTTCTCGGCGAGCTCGCGCTTGCCGTCGGCATCGAGCTTCTTGATCTCGTTCTCGACCGCGCGTCGGTTGTACGACTGGTTCCAGTAGTCCAGCGCCTCGAACCCGAGCAGAACCGCCTTGCCGACGAACTGGCGGAGCACCTCGTTCGTCGGGCCCATGACCCAGCCCGCCTTCGCGTCGCGCACGTAGCGCTCGAGCTCCATGTCGCGCTTGTATCCGGAGCCTCCGCAGGCGTGGAGCATCTTGTCGACGACATGGGCGACGTTCTTCGCCGCCTCGAACTTGATCTGCCAGGCCCAGTGGAGGAAGTCGGCGCGGGCGAGCTCGCCGACGGCGAGAACGCGGGTGTTGTCGTTCGTCGCCCGATCCATGGCCTGCGCGACGGAGTAGACGAACAGGCGAGCCGCATTCGTGTCCATCAGCGCCTCGCCGACGTAGTCCTGGATCGTCGGGTAGTCGGCAACGCGCAGACCGACATCGACGTGGCGCTTGCGCGTCGTGTGGCGCTTCGCGATGTCGATGGTGCCGAGTGCGATCCCGTTCCACACCGACGAGGAGCCGATCAGGAACCACGGGTCGACGGACTCGTCGTTCGATGCGGCGCCGTCGCCCACCGGGCCTACGATCTGCTCGCCGGAGACCTCGACGTTCGGAACCTCGAGGGGGCCCGACTGGTTTCCCCGGAGCCCGAGCGCGTCCCACAACGACGGCTGGGACTCGACGTCGTCGCCGTCGATGACGAACACCGAGAGGTCGTCGTAGCCCGTGAAGTCGGGGCTCGTCGTCTGCACCACGTAGAAGTCGGCGAATCCCGCGGAGGTCGTCCACGACGCCTTCTTCCGGACCTTGAAGCCCCCGTTGACGCGCTCTGCGCCGGACGAGATCGGGTACCAGAAGTGCGATCCGGTCTCGGGATCCGAGTACGAGAGGGTGCCGATCTTCCCGCTGTTCAACGGCCGGATGTAGCGGTCGATCAGCTCCGGCGTAGGTCGCAGCATGATCGTGTTGACCGCGCCGATGTGCATCACGTAGCACATGGCGGTCGAAGCGCAGCCGTAGCGCGAGATCGTCTCGCACGTCATCGCGTAGGCGACATGGTTCTCGCCGAGGCCGCCGTACTCCTCGGGAACGGTGAGCGCGAGAAAGCCGTGCTCGCCGAGCAGCTCGAGATTGCGGCGCGGGAAGAGGAGCTCGTCGTCCGAGCGCTTGGCGTTCGCACGCATCTCCTTCTCGCAAAGCTCGATCAGGGTCGCGCGCAACTCCTTCTGGCGCTCGGTCAGGACCCAGTCCGGATCCCACTCGTAGCCGAGGCCCCAGAACGGCTCGTCTCCCCACATCTTCTCGGACATGCTCACCTCCACCGTGATTGGCGTTCTCGCGCGCCATCGTAGGCTGCGCCCGACCTTCGGGGCAAGAAGGGTCGCGCACGAGCCCGCCGCTGCCCGCCAGCTCCACGCGTCTTAGCGCGACATCGTCTCAGCGGCGTGCGAGTGCGCCATGTCACGACGCCGTAGAATCGCCGCGTGTCGCTCGTCGCCGATCACATGACGCGGAGCCTCCTGACGGTCTCCCCCGAGGCGACTCTCGGCGAAGCCGCCGCGCGGATGGCCGAGCGCGGCGTCGGTGCAGTCGTCGTCCTCGAAGGGGATGCGATCGCGGCGATCCTCACCGAGCGCGACGTGATGAGGGCGGTCGCGTCCGGCCAGCGACGGCAGCGCCGCCGGTCGCGGACTGGATGACCCGCCATCCGGACACGATCGAGCCGACGGACACGACGGATCATGCGGCCTCGCTGATGATCCACGGCGGCTTCCGGCACCTGCCGGTGATCGAGGACGGCAAGGTCGTCGGCATCGTCTCGATCCGCGACCTGATGCGGGTCGCGCTCGACGACCGCTCTCCTCGCGGCGTCTAGAACTAGCGACCACTCGGTCGAGCCAGCGTTCGAACAAGGCACGTCCGACCGTCCGCATCTCGCCAGCACGCTCCTCGATCGAGCCGAGGAACGCCGGCGCCGCCTCTCGGCCGAGCGTGCGTTCGAGCGAGGCGACGTACTCGGGAACTTCGGCCCACTCCCGCGCCATCTCCGCGGAGACCTCGAGGTGGAACTGCACGCCGTATGCACGCTCGAGGCGGAAGGCCTGATTCGGGTAGGCGGGCGAGCTTGCGAGTCGAACGGCGCCGTCGGGAAGGTCGAACGTGTCGCCGTGCCACTGCAGCGTCACGAGCTCGTGGGGTGCTTCGCCGAAGACGGGATCCGAGCGGGCCTCGCCGGTCAGACTGACGGGCAGCAACCCGACCTCGGGCTCGGGGCCGGGGTAGACCCGGGCTCCGAGTGACGCAGCGAGGAGCTGGACGCCGAGGCAGACGCCCCAGTACGGCTTCCCGGCGCGCACCGCTTCCGAGACCAGCTGCTTCTCGCTCGGTGAGCCACGGAAGCTCGGCGTCGTCGTTCGCGGACATCGGCCCGCCCATGGCCACGATCGCGTCGAACTCGCGCCAGTCCGGAAGCGGCTCGCCCTCGTCGAGCTCGACACGATGAAGCTCGGCGCCGCGCTCGCGCAGCACGTCCTCGAAGACTCCCGGCGGCTCGCACGCGATGTGCTGGAGGACAAGTGCTTTCACGCCGGCGAGACTAGCGGCGAACCCGACCTGTCAGACGGGCTTCGTCTTATCGAACGAGCAGGTCAGTGCCCGGCCGGCTTCTCCCAGCCCTCGAGCACCGGCGCATGCCAGTCGGCGCCGACCGTTCGCGAGCCCTCGACCCACGAGCCCAGCTCGGGTTGCGGAAACTTGCAGTGGATCTCCTTGAGCTGGATGCCGTAGGAGCCTCCGCTCGTCAGGTGCTTCATCAGCACCTTGCGGGCGATCTCGTCCTCGCGTCCTTCGGGGATCGGGAAGTAGATCTTCAGAAAGGAATTGCTGTAGCGGTCGAAGACTGCGGGGACGCCGTCCTCCTCGAGGAGCGCGATGTCCTCGAGCCAGTTGATGTCGTCGCCGGGAGTCAACGCGTCGAGATCGAGGTCTTCGACGAGCGAGATGTCCTCCTGGTAGGGGAACCGCTTCCCCGAGAGGAACTCGGCGTCGAGCGACTTGATCTTCTCGGGCTCGGCGTAGGCGAGCTCGTGACCGTGTGTGTCGTCGCTCATGACTCCACCGTCCGCAGGTCCGCGATCTGGGCGGTCTGATTCGCGGTGAGCTCGTCCTCTGCCTTGATCGCGAGGAGACGCTTCACCTCGGCGAGGATCTCGTGCTCGGTCTGGCCGACCGTGTAGTTCGTTCCGGCGAGCGGCACGCGCGCCATCGCGGAGGCCTCGATCGTGAGCGCTGCGAGATCTTCTGGTTCGAGTGAGTGGACGTTCGTCTTGCCGCAGGCTCGAGCGAGCATCTGCAGCTCCATCGTCATCGTCGTCAAGAAGTTGTAGACCCGCAGCGACGCGTCCTCGACGACCAGCCGCTTCCGCAACTCCGGATCCTGGGTCGTGATTCCGACCGGACAGCGGCCCGGTGTGGCAGTGGTAACACTGTCCGGCCGGCACGCCGACGGTGCCCTCGTAGTCCGTGACGCCGGGGATCTCCTTGTTGCAGTTGAGTGCCATGAGCGCCGAGTGCCCGATCGCGACGGCCGTCGCGCCGAGTGCGATCGCTTTGGCAACGTCCGCGCCGTTTCGGATGCCACCGGCGACGACGAGGTCGATCTCGTCCGCGAGCCCGACGTCCTCGAGCGCGCGCCGCGCCTCGGGGATCGCGGCCATGAGCGGGATGCCGGTCTCCTCCGTCGCGATGTGCGGGCCTGCGCCAGTACCGCCTTCGGCGCCGTCCAGGTAGATGATGTCCGGCCCGCACTTCGCCGCCATGCGGACGTCGTCGTAGACGCGAGCCGCGCCGAGCTTGAGCTGGATGGGCACCTGGTAGTCGGTCGCCTCGCGGATCTCCTGCACCTTCAGCGAGAGGTCGTCCGGGCCGAGCCAGTCCGGATGGCGCGCTGGCGAGCGCTGGTCGATGCCGGCTGGAAGCGAGCGCATCTCAGCGACTTGCTCGGTCACCTTCTGCCCCATCAGGTGCCCGCCGAGGCCGACCTTGCAGCCCTGTCCGATGAAGAACTCGATCCCGTCCGCGAGCATCAAGTGGTGCGGGTTGAACCCGTACCGCGACTGGATCACCTGGTAGTACCACTTCGTCGAGTAGTCGCGCTCGGGCGGGATCATCCCGCCCTCTCCCGAGCAAGTCGCGGTGCCCGCCATCGACGCGCCTTTCGCGAGCGCCATCTTCGCCTCGAGCGAGAGCGCGCCGAACGACATGCCCGTGATGTAGATCGGGATGTCGAGCTCGAGCGGCTTCTTCGCGAAGCGCGCGCCGAGCACGGTCTTCGTCTCGCACTTCTCGCGATAGCCCTCGATGACGAAGCGCGTCAACGTGCCGGGGAGGAAGACGAGCTCGTCCCAGTGCGGGATCGGCTTGAAGATCGAGAAGCCGCGCATCCGGTAGCGGCCGAGGTCGGCCTTCATGTGGATGTCGTTGATGACCTCCGGCGTGAAGATCCGGCTACGGCCGAGGACGTTCTTCTGAGAAGGAGCGGTCTCGTCGGCCATGGCTCCTCAGATCACCAGCTTCCTCTCCGCAGGCTCGAGCGAGTCGTAGTTGTAGAGCACCTTGCCGCACACGAACTTCTGGAACTCGGGCGGCGAGCCGAGCCCGTAGATCCTGAACTTGCGCTCGATCAGCTCGGTGTCTGCATCCGTCCATTCCCCGGGGACGCAGTCGATCCCGAGCGACTTGACCTTGCCGGCCACGTAGATCGTCCCGTCGTACATCGAGTCGCCCAGGCCGGGTCCGACGTCGCCGCCGATGATGATCCGGCCGCGCTGCATCATGAACCCGGTCATCGAGCCGGCGGAGCCGAGCGTGATGATCGTGCCGCCCTTCTGGTCGACGCCGCTGCGGGCCCCGACGCGGCCCTTCACCACGAGGTCGCCACCTCGCAGCGCAGCGCCGGTGAGCGAGCCGGCGTTCCCGTCGACGACGACGACGCCGGACATCATGTTCTCGCACGCCGACCAGCCGACTCGTCCGGTGATGTGGATCTCGGGGCCGTCGATGAGGCCGCAGCCGAAGTACCCGAGGCTGCCGTTGAACGTGATCTTGCAGCGGGTCAGGAACCCGACCCCGAGGGAGTGCTTCGAGCCCGGGTTGTCGACCTCGACCTCCTTCACGCCCAGCTCGTAGAGCAGCCAGCGGAGCTCGAGGTTGATCGTGCGCGTCGTCAGCTCCTGTGCATCGAACCGCGCGCGCGTGCCGTCGATCTCGGAGATCTTCGGGACGTCGGCGAACGGCTCGGCAAGGCCTCTCGCGTCATAGGTGATCCTGCGTTCTCCTACCGCTGCCACACCAGCACCTCGCGCTCGTAGGGGTCGTACGTGTCGATTTCCCGCTCCAGGATCGCCCGAATCGCGATCTCCTCGGAGGCGATAGCGACGAGATCGTCCGACTCGTAGAGAACGAGCGGCTTGGCGGCCAGCTCGTCCTTCGCGACGCCGAGCTCGTCCTTCGTCACCGCGATGTACGTGAAGACCCCGTCCAGCTCGTCGAGCGAGGAGTGCATCGCCTCCTCGAGCGTCGCGCCCTCGCTCATCTCCTGGGCGAGGTACACGGCGATGATCTCCGAGTCGCACTCCGACATGAACCGGCGTCCGGCCCGCTCGAGCCGGCGGCGCCACATGAAGTAGTTCGTCAGCTGTCCGTTGTGGACGACGGCGACGTCGGAGTAGGGGTAGGCCCAGTACGGGTGGGCGCCGGCGATGTCGACCTCGGACTCGGTCGCCATTCGCACGTGGCCGATCGCGTGTGTCCCCGTGAACGACGAAAGGCCGTACTGCTCGTGAACGGTCTCCGCGTCACCGAGGTCCTTGATGATCTCCAGAGTGCGACCGAGCGAGAGAACCTCCGCCTCCGGGATGTCCTCGACGAAGTCGGCGAGCAGCTTGAGGTCGCCGTCGTACTCGAAGGAGACGCGAAACGCGTACGGCGTCTCCTCCTCGACCTCGTGGATTCGAGCGCCGAGCGAGGCAAGCCTGGACTCGACTTCGACCCGATGACGGCGTAGTCGGTCCGCGAACTCGAAGTCGCGAGGCGTGTTCGCGTCCGCGAGCTTGTAGCGCATAACGAGATCGCCGTTCTTCGAAGCGCCATAGAGCGCGTATCCGGTCGAGTCCGGCCCGCGGTGCTTCATCGACTGGAGCATCCGCGTCATCTCGTCCCCGATCGGATGCTGCGACCCGTCCCGGTAGATGATCCCTGCGATCCCGCACATGTGCGCTCGTCCCCGCGTTAGGGCAGCACGTCGAGGTACTCGTCCCGGTCGAAGTCGGTGACGGTCGCGCAGAAGCGCTCCCACTCGTCCCGCTTGTAGTGCATGAAGACACGGTACATCTCGCCCGGCAGCGCGCTTCGCACGACGTCGTCGGCCTCGAGCGCCTCGAGCGCCTCGCCGAGAGTCATCGGAACGCGACTCACCTCCTTGCCGGCTTCGATCGCCTCGTAGATGTTTCCCTCCTCGGGCTCGCCCGGATCGAGCTTGCGCTGGATCCCGTCGTCCATGACCTTGATCAACCCGGCGAGCGCCAGGTACGGATTGACCGCCGAGTCCACGGACCGGTACTCGAAGCGGTCCGGCGACGAGATCCGCAGGGCGGTCGTGCGGTTCTGGTACCCCCAGTCGGCGAAGACCGGAGCCCAGAATCCCGTGTCCCAGAAGCGCCGGTAGGAGTTGACCGTCGGTGCGGTGACGCAGGTGAGCCCGCGCAGGTGCTCGAGGATGCCCCCGATCGCCTGCAGCCCGGTCGCGCTCGGCTTGTGAACGTCGTCGGTGTCGGGCAGGAAGGCGTTCTCCTCGTCCTTCCAGAGCGAGATGTTCGTGTGACAGCCGTTGGCCGAGACGCCCATGAACGGCTTCGGCATGAAGCAGGGGAAGACGCCGAGCTCGCGACCGACCTGTTTCGCGATCTGGCGGAACGTCGAAAGGTTGTCCGCGGTCTTCTCTGCGCGGTCGAAGCCGAAGTTGAGCTCGATCTGGCCCGGCGCGTCCTCGTGGTCGCCCTGGATCATGTCGAGCCCGAGCTTCTGCCCGTACTCCACCATCTTGTGGATGATCGGCTGGAGCTCGGAGAACTGGTCGATGTGGTAGCAGTAGGGCTTGGTGACGCCCTCGACCGAGGGCTTGCCATCGGGGCCTAGCTTGAGCCACATCATCTCGGGCTCCATCCCCGCCCGCAGGTGCATGCCCGTCCGTCCCTCGAACTCCTCCTGGATGCGGCGCAGATTCCCGCGGCTGTCCGAGGTGAGTACTTCGCCCGGCCCCTCGCGATCCTCCCGGTTGCGGAAGCACGTGCACCAGACCCGGGCGATACGCGAATCCCAGGGCAGCACCTGGAACGTCTCCGGCTCCGGTATTCCGACGAGCTCCCAAGCCTCCGGGCCGTAGCCGATGTAGTTGCCATGGCGGTCGACGAAGAGGTTCGCCGTCGAGCCATAGACGAGCTGGAAGCCCTTCTGGGCGATCGTCTCCCAGTGGGGCGCCGGAACGCCCTTGCCCATGATGCGGCCCGTCACGGAGGCGAACTGGTAGTAGACGTAGGTGACGCCTTCGGCGTCGATTCGCTGCCGAACGTCCTTCACCCGCTCAGCACGTCCTTCGGCTTCGACGAAGCGCTCCAGGTCGGTCGCCACCTTGCCTCCTCTTCTCCCGCGTCCGAAGTTTGGTCGTGCGGGAGCCTAAACAGCTTGGTTGCGATCCTGCAGCGTCTAGCCTGTGCCGCGTGGCCGAGCCGAAGACCGACTACCTGACCGCCGCGCAGCGAGCCGAGCTCGAGACCGAGCTGGCCGAGCTGGAGGGGCCCAAGCGCGCTGCCGCGATCGAGGCGATCGCCACGGCGCGGTCGTTCGGCGACCTCAGCGAGAACTTCGAGTACCACTCTGCGAAAAACGCGCAAGGCATGCTCGAGGCGCGGATCAAGAAGCTGCGGACGCGGCTGGCGCACGCGGTCGTCGTCGAGCACGACACCGACGAGCACGTGGGCGTCGGGTCGATCGTCGAGATCGCCGACGAGGACGGCGAGACGATGGAGGTCGTAATCTCCGCGGTCGGCGGCGTCGGCCCGGACTCGCCGCTCGGGCAGGCGCTCATGGGCGCGGCGATCGGCGACGTCGTCGAAGTCGAGGCGCCGAGCGGCTCCTGGAAGGCGCGGGTGCTCGCGATTCGTCGCGCGTAGAGCTGTTACGGAGGTTGCGGATGGCGGGCAGTTAGCCAGCCGTGGGCTTCCGCACGTATGTGACGAACGAGAACGGGGTCCCGGTCTCGGACACGTGCTTCTCGCGCGACTCCTCCTCGAACGCGGCACGATCCCAGCTCGGGAAGAACACATCTCCCTCCACCTCTGCTTCGATCTCCGTCAGCAGCAACTCGTCGGCCAGCGGGAGCGCCTCGGCATAGAGCTCGGCACCACCGATCACGAACACTTGCGGTGTGTCGTCGAGCAGGCGGAGCGCATCGACGAGCGAGCCCGCACCCTCAGCTCCGTCGGCGTGCCACGCACGGTTGCGCGTGACGACAACGTTCCGCCGGCCCGGAAGCGGACGGAAGCGGTCAGGCAGGGAATCCCAGGTTCTCCTCCCCATGAGAACCGGGTGCCCCATCGTGAGCCTCCGAAAGTGCTGTGCGTCCTCTGGAATGCGCCAGGGGATCGCGTTGTTTCGACCGATCACGCCGTCCCGCGCGACCGCCGCGACGAGCGAGACCTTCACACCGCGACAGGCGCCCGGATCGCGGGGTGGTGCTGGTAGTCGAGCACCTCGAAGTCCTCGAAGGAGTAGTCGAAGATCGAGGCAGGGCGCCGTCGTAGATGCAGCGACGGGTAGGGATACGGTGCGCGCTGAAGCTGGGTCTCGACCTGCTCGCGGTGGTTGTCGTAGATGTGGCAGTCCCCGCCCGTCCAGATCAGCTCGCCGACCTCGAGATCGCTCTGCTGCGCGAGCATGTGCGTGAGAAGTGCGTAGCTCGCGATGTTGAACGGGACGCCGAGAAACACGTCTGCGCTTCGCTGGTAGATCTGGCAGCTCAGCTTCCCGTCGGCGACGTAGAGCTGAAAAAACGCGTGGCACGGCTGCAGCGCCATGTCCGGGAGATCGGCGACGTTCCAGGCGCTCACCACGATCCGCCGTGAGTCGGGTTCCTCCCTGAGGAGACGGACGGCCTCGGTGATCTGGTCGACCGATCCGCCGTCCGGAGTCGGCCAGCTGCGCCATTGGACGCCGTATACGGGACCCAGGTCACCGTCGGCGTCGGCCCACTCGTCCCAGATCGTGACGCCCTGCTCTTGCAGCCAACGGACGTTGCCCTCTCCCCGAAGGAACCAGAGGAGCTCCTTGGCGACCGACGGGAAGTGCACCTTCTTCGTGGTGACGAGCGGGAACCCCTCGCCGAGGTCGAACCGCATCTGGTAGCCGAACACGCTGACCGTGCCCGTGCCCGTGCGGTCGTGTTTAGGGGTGCCCGCTGTAAAGACGTGGCGCATGAAGTCTTCGTACTGGGAGCGGATGACGCCTGTTGGTTCAGGTCACGACCGAGACTCGACGATAGCCGCTTGCCCGGAGGCCGCCGCCATGCTTTCGCTCGCTTGCCATTCGACGACGATCGAGGGTGTCACGCTTCCCGCGGCATGGCCGAGATCCCCACCGGCGCTGTCACCTTCCTCTTCAGGACATCGAAGGGTCGACGCGGCTCGTCAAGCAGCTCCGCGACCGCTACGGCGAGCGTCCTGGCCGATCATCAGCGGCTGCTTCGCGCCGCCTTCGCGCGCTCACGGCGGATACGAGGTCGACACGCAGGGCGACTCGTTCTTCATCGCGTTCGCGAGTGCGCGAGAGGCACTCCTCGCCGCAGTCGAGGGCCAGCTCGCCCTGCTGTCGCACACCTGGCCCGAGGGGTGGAGATCAAGGTGCGGATGGGCCTGCACACGGGCCAGGCGGTCGCGAGCGACGGGCGCTACACCGGCCTCGCCGTGCATCGGGCGGCACGGATAGGCGCCGCAGGCCACGGCGGGCAGATCCTCGTCTCGCAGGCGACGCAGACCCTCCTCGAGGACGAGGAGGAGGACCTGCACGTCTTTCTCCGGGATCTCGGCGAGCAGCGGCTGAAGGACCTCGATCGACCCGTTCGCCTCTATCAGGCGGCGGCCGAGGGCCTGCCCGCCTCGTTCCCGCCGGTCCGGGTGACGCCGCGCTCGCACAGGCAGACGAGGCGGCGATCGCCGCCGTCGTTTTGGAGGCGCCGGCCTGCCCTTGCGGCCGCAGTCGCGCTCGCGCTCGTGCGTCGCGCTCGTCGCGGCCCTCGTCCTGAGACGGGCTCCTCGGGGGGTCTCAGCGCGATTCAGGCCAACCATGTGGGCGTGATCGATCCGCAGACGAACGAGATCGTCGCCGAGGTCCCGGTCGGGATCCGTCCCGGCCCGATTGCGGCAGGCGCCGGCTCGATCTGGGTCGGCAACCTCGCAGGACCGCACGCTGACGAGGATCGATCCGGCCCAGCGGTCTGCGGCGGCGACGATCCCGCTCGAGCGACCGGACGCCGACAGGAATCGCGGTCGGGCTCGGGCGGTGTGGGTCGCGCATGGCGTGCGTGGGCAGGTCTCGCGGGTCGATCCCCAGTTCGGCCAGGTGACGGACGACGATCGCGTGGGTGGCACGGCCTTCGGCTCACCCAACGGCAGTCGTCGCCCTCGGTGCAGGCTCCGTGTGGGCTGTCTTCGGCGACTCGACGTTGGCGCGTCTCGACCGCCGCGGGACGAGTCCTGGGACGAGACGTTGGCCGGCTCCCAGCCGGCCGGAGTCGTCGCCGCGACCGGCTGCGGTCTGGGTGACGAACTCCGGCGACGCGACCGTTCAGCGTTTCAACTCGGAGACGTTCCGGCAGGGCGCGGTCAAGATCGTTCAACGTCGGCAGGCGACCGAGCGGGAATCACCTACGCGCGCGGTGCGATCTGGGTCGCGAACGCCGGCGACGACTTCGTCACGCGGATCGACCCGGGCACGGGCGCCACCCGTCCAGATCCCTGTCGGACGCGGGCCCGACGGCCGCTCGCGATCGGATCCGGGCGCAGTCTGGGTGGCGAACACGCCGCGAGAACCGTCTCTCGAATCGACCCGGCGACGAACGAGTCGTGGCGACGATCGAGATCGGAAACGCCCCGTCCGGTATCGCCGTCGCGGACGGCTTCGTATGGGTCGCCGTGCAGGCGCCGTAGCGGGCAGCGTTACTTCCAGACAGACGGCGGTCAGGTCGAGCACGGGCCGCAGCACGACGCAGCCGACGCGCTTCGACACGAGCGTCGGCTCGTTGAGGAAGCCGATCGCTGCCGAGGGTGCAGGGTCTCGCGCGAGGCGCCCGTCGAGTGCTCCGTATGCACTGTTGCGATGACTGCCCCGGTAGGCGCGCCGCTCGCCGCATCTGCTTGGTCGTACGCGCCCGAGGCGAAGCGCGCGAAGTTCGTGCCGCCGACGAACCGGCGGTCGAAGAGCAAGTTGATGTATGCGAACGGATCGATGTAGCTCGGGCTCCAGAGGCCGAAAGCGATGTCCCACGGCTCGCCGGGCGTTGCGAGCTTGTTGAAGTACGCCGCAGTTGCGCTGTGGATCGGGATGCCCCGCACCTCGACGTCGAGCCCGATCTCCGCGAGTTGCTGCTTGACCGAGCTGCCCGATCGCCATCGGGGCGGGAGCTGTTGACGTACAGGACGGCCTTTCCCCCACGCAGGTTGCCGCGGGCCAGCGTCCTCGCCCGCTGCAGGTCCGGGCGCTCGAGTGGGTAGACGTCCGCATCCTTGAATCCCGGCAGGATCGAAGGGAGATACTGGTCGCTGGCGCGACTCACGAGCGAACGCCGGCGCTCGCGAGCGCCCGCCGGTCGAGGGCGAAGTTGACCGCCCTGCGCAGACTCGGGTTGTTGCGGAACAGTGGCCGCGACGAGTTGAACGCGAGCATTCGCAGCGTGAGCCCACGCCGGAGGAAAACTGCGAGCGGTTGATCCCGTACTTCTCGACGAGACCGAGAGCCGGATCGAAGTAGATACCCGCGAGGGTGTGACCCCAGTCGGCCTCGCCCCGATCGACGCGCTGCAGCACCTCCTGCGGCGACGCCGCCCGGAGATCGACGTCGAACCCGGCGACGTGGTGCGGGCGGCGCCCCCCGTAGAACGGGTTCCGGCGGAGCACGACCCGCTCACCTCGCCGGTAGTCGACGACGTAGTACGGGCCGGCGGCCGGGAAGGCGCCGACCCCTTCCGCGTCGATCGGCAGCTCCGGCGGCACGGCGCAAAAGAATGTCGACGCCGTCCGGTGCGGAAAGTCAGGGGCTGGACGCGTGAGCCGGACGACGAGCGTGTTCCCGCGGGCCTCGACCCCGGCGGCTGCAGCGGTCTTGCCTGCCAGCACGCGTCCAGCGCCGACGATGTCGCGCGCGTAATGAACGCCCGGCGAGTTCATCTCCGGTGCGAGCATACGGTTGATCGCGCGGGCGAACGCACTTGCTCGGACGGGGGTCCCGTCGCTGAAACGAAAGCCGCTACGCAGCCTGAACGTGTACGTCTTCCCGTCGCGCGAGATCGCCGGGAAGCCCGCGGCCACCTCGGGCTCGAGGCGAAATCCTGCGGGTGGGGGCTTGTCGGGATAGGCCATCAGCCGCGCGCAGGTCGTGTCGAGCAGCGCCCATCCGGGCGGGCTCGAGGAGAGCGCCGGGTCCATGTAGTCGATCCCCGACACGGCGTTGAGGCTGATCCGGAAGATTCCGCCCTCCTGCCCCGCGCCTGCTCTCGACCCGAGTGCAGCCCGCTCCGCGCCGAGCACTTGGAACCCGCTGGCGAGCGCAACGATGGCTAACAGAACATAGAGCCTTTGGCCGCCCATCGACTCCTCCTCGCCGAGATCGGAACGCCAGCCTACGACCTGCTGGGTCTAAAAACTAGACGGAGTACGAGGCGCCGACTTCCACGTCCTAGACGGCAGCCCGTGCCGGACATAGAACTTGTCGTACACGTGCTCCGGCGGGGCTGCACCAATGTCGCGATGAGGATCTCGGCGGTAGCGTCACGTCGTCAGCAGCGGGTGCCGTCGAGCCCTCTTCGACGACTACCCAACCGTCGAAGTCCGTGAACTCGTACGGCGCGTTCAGCGGCACGACCGCCGAGCCGTCGGCGTTCGTGAGGAAGCTTCCGCAGAGCGCCGCCGGCTCGCCGGCCTTCGTCAGCCACAGCTCGAAGGGCGGCCGCTCGCCGCCGGCGCGAGGCCATGCACCGTCAGCTCCATTGGCCAGTTGCCTGCTTCGTCGACGTCGAACATCGTGAGCGAAGCGTCGGCACCGACTGCCGCCGCGGTTCCGCTCATCGCGACGACGAAGTCGACGCCACGGTCGTCCGGCTCGCCAACGACGCACGCCAACGGCGAACACGGCCACCGCCATCGCGGCGGCGATCGCGATCACCACGGCACCCCGTCTACGCCGCGGGTGGAGAGCGACGGGGGCCCGCAACGGCAGCTCGGGCGGCGGGCCCGCCTCGACGAGCAACTCGTGGACGCGCAGCAGCCGCTGGCGCTCGCCGGCCTCGAGATCCGTTCCGACGAGCTCGTCGAAATCCGGGCCGCGCTCGCTCATCGAAGCTCCTCCTCGAGGGCATCCGCCAATCGGGCGAGCGCGCTTCGCGTTCGCGTCTTCACGGTGCCGAGCGGGATCCCCAGTTGCTCCGCGACCTCGCTCTGCGAGAGACCGCGCCAGTACGCGAGCTCGATCACTGGTCGCTCGTGCTCGGGCAGGACCTCGAGCGCGCGGTGGACGCGCCACGCCTTCCACGAGGCCTCGGCCTGCTCCGACGGGTCGGGGTCGCCTCCCGGCCCGTCCGCGAGCTCGGAGACAAGGGTCGGGGTCCGCCGATAGCCGTCCGTAATCGCATTGCGCGCCACGGCGTAGAGCCACGGAGCCCCGCTTCCCCGGTCGGAGTCGAACGTGCGAGCAGAGCGCCAGATCGCGACGAACGCCTCCTGCGTCGCGTCCTCCGCCTTCCCACGATCGCCGAGCCGTCGCATGGCCAGCCCGAGAACGGCACGCGCGTAGCGACGATAGAGCTCGTCGAAGGCGCGACGGTCGCCGCCCGCGACGCGCTCGATCAGCTGGCCGTCTGTCTGCTCGATGCCCACCACACGTCCCATGATCACCGGTCGCGCGTGATACGAAACCGCCTTGATCGCGAGCGACGTAGCCATGTCGATTGCTACGCGCTCACGACCACTGCGGATTGCGGAGCTCTACTGCGCGGCCTCGTAGCGGGCGGCCACGGCCTCCCAGTTGACGACGTTCCACCAGGCGGCGAGGTAGTCGGGACGCCGGTTCTGGTAGTTGAGGTAATAGGCGTGCTCCCACACGTCGATACCGAGCAACGGCGAGTCGCTCTCCATCACCGGGCTGTCCTGGTTCGGGGTGGACTTGACGGCGAGTCCGGTTCCGTCCCAGACGAGCCACGTCCAGCCTGAGCCGAAACGCTTGACGCCGGCGTCGTTGACCGCCGTCTTCAGCTCGTCGAGGCTGCCGAACGTCGTCCCGATCGCGTCCGCGAGGGAGCCCGAAGGCTCACCGCCGCCGTTTGGTCCCATGATCTCCCAGAAGAACGTGTGGTTGGCGTGCCCGCCGCCGTTGTTGCGGACGGCCATCCGCTTGTCCTCGGGAATGATGTCGAGGTTCGCGAGCACCGAGTCGATAGGCCGGTCCATCCACTCCGTGCCTTCGAGCGCGGCGTTTAGATTCGTCACGTATGCGGCGTGATGTTTGTCGTGATGGATCTCCATCGTGCGCGCGTCGATGTGCGGTTCGAGCGCGCCGAAGTCATATGCGAGCGGGGGAACGCTGTACGCCATCTGCCTGCTCCTCTCCTTGCGGGGCGGTTCCAGAGGAAGGATATGCTCCGCGGCGTTCCCGCCCCGCCTCTGGAGGAAACCCGGATGTCGAACTTCGTCGAGATCAGGCCCCGTGAGCTGAAGCCGGCGCTCCTGGAGCTCGACGGCATCTCGCGGACGACGATCGAGGCGCACTACCGGCTGTACCAGGGATACGTAACCAAGCGAAACGAGATCCTCGGGCGCCTCCCGAGCGTGGATCTCGGTGCCGCCAACCAGGTGTATTCGGAGATTCGCGCGCTGAAGATCGATCTCACGTTCGCGGTCGGAGGGATCAAGAACCACGAGATCTACTTCGAGCACCTCGGTGGCGAGGGTGGCGATCCCGACGGGGCGATTGGGGGCCTGATCGAGCGCGACTTCGGCTCCGCGGACGCATGGCGAGCCGATCTCCGAGCGACGGGAATGGCCGGTCGCGGCTGGGCGTGGACCGCGTACGACTGGGACGAAGGTCGCCTCTTCAACTACGTCGGTGACGCTCAGAACAGCTTCCCGGTGTGGAATGCGACCCCACTCGTTGCCCTCGACGTCTACGAGCATGCCTACTTCCTCGACTACCAGACCGACCGCGCGGCCTACATCGAGGCGTTTCTCGGGAACCTCGACTGGTCCGTCGTCAACCAGTGGGTTGACGCGTACAGAGTCCCTGTCGAGTAGCACGTGAAGGAGACGCTCGCCGTCGTAGGCGGCTACCTCCTCGGCTCGCTGCCGTTCGGGTACTGGCTGCCGCGCATCTTCCGCGGGGAGGACATTCGCGCCGGCGGGAGCGGGAACGTCGGTGCGTCGAACGTGTTTCGTGTCTACGGACGCCGGCTGGGTATCGCGGTCGCGCTGCTCGATGTCGCAAAGGGATTCACCGCGGCACTACTCGGTCTCTGGGCCGGCGGCGCGCTCGTCGGTGTTCTTGCCGGGGCCGCGGCGATGATCGGCCACGCGCGGCCGATCTTCCTTCGCTTCCAGAAGGGCGGGAAGATGGTGGCGACCGCGGGAGGCGCGACCTTCGCGCTCGCGCCGCTCACGGCGTTTCTGTGCATCGGCGTCTGGCTGGTGGTCTTCATCTTGACGCGCTATGCGTCGCTCGCTTCGATAGCAACCGCCCTCGCTCTCGCGGTGTTCGTGGTGCTTTTCGACTACCCCTGGCCCATCGTCGTGTTCGGAATCACCGGTGCGGCTGCCGTGATCCTCGTGCACCGCCTGAACATCCGCCGGCTTCTCGGTGGCACCGAGCACCGCTTCGAGCTTCGGCGCCCGCGCCGAGCCTAGGCGAGACTCGATACGACCGAGCGCCTTCAGGGGCCGCGTGAGCGGGATTCTGGTCTTGCGCAGCTAACTGGCGAGCCAGGCGGCGAGCGTGGTCTGCTGTGCGGCAGGCTCCCCGGTCGCGAGCTCTCCGCGGAGCTCGCCGACCGTTCCGAACCGCTCCGCGACGACATCATGGATGTGGATCGTCTCGAAGTTGACCTGCTTCGAGAGGAGGAAGTCGGAGTCGTCGAGCTCGGGGAGCGTCTCGAGCGCGTCTCTGAGCGCGTGGCGCACCGAGTCCTCCACGAAGCGCGGCTGCAGGTGGGCGTGCTCGACGACGAAGAGCTCGTCCGGACGCTTGAGCAGGTCGTAGATGGGGGCGCTCATCGAGCGCTCGGCGATCTCGACGAGCACCTCGGCGTCGAGATCGTGTTCCGTCCCCACGAAGAGCGTCTGGCGCCCGCGCTGGTTGTGCGTGGCAATGGGGACGAGCTCGAAGATCTTCTCGACATCGTCGGAGTCGAACCCTGCCTCGAGCAGCCGCTCGCTCGCGTGACCCCGCACCAGACCCTGCGCGCACGGGCAGGCATTGATGCCGGTCGCCTCGACGCCCACAGCTCGCCGCGTCCCGTTCTCCGACGCGGCCGCGATGCCGCAGAGGGTGACCATCTCCTGCGTCGCGAGCTGGGTGACCGGTGTTCGGCGGTGGATCGGCCACTGGGCGCGGATCCAGACCTCTGCGCGAAGTGCTCCCTGGCGCTCGACGACGCGGCGCGCAATGTGCTCGGCGAGCACCTCGACGAGGAGCGCCTCGCGCTCGACGACGAGCTCGATCGCCTCCTCGAAGAGCTCGGGGAAGCGCGACATGTGCACGCCCTTCTGATCGGCTGCGAGATCAACAGTGCAGTCGATGACCGCAGCCATCACCGTTGCGGCGTCGCCGCGGCGGATGCGCACCGCCTTCTGCACACCGGTGACGCCTGCGCGGGAAAGCGCAAGCGCGATCTCCGGTGAGGACGCCTGGAGATCCTCTTCGAGCTTCACGCCATCGGGCACGCGGCCACGGTATCAGGGCTATCTCGGGCTGAGCTCGCCCAGATTCGTCTCTGCGCCTAGCGCAGAAGGCGCGACATCCGGCGGTCCTTGAGCAGCCGCCCGCCCGTCTGACAGGACGGGCAGTAGTAGATCGTGTGCTCCTCGAAGTCGACTCTTGCGATCGGCGTACCGCACTGCGGGCAGGGCTCGCCGAGGCGATTGTGGATGACGTAGACGTCCTTGTCGCCCTTGCCACGCTCGCGTAGCTCGAGGGCGCGCTCGAGGTTCTGGCGCATCGCGGCGGCGAGCCCCTCGACCTCCTCCGGTGCCAGCTCGGTCGACGCCTTGAACGGCGACAGCCGTGCGCGAAGAAGGATCTCGTTCGCGTGTGCCCTGCCGATCCCCGCGATCGAACGCTGGTCGCGAAGAAGTGGGTGAAGCTGCCGTCGCTCACGCACGAGGATGTCAGCCAGCATCGCTGAATCGACGTCGAGGGCATCTGGGCCGAGGTGGGCGAGATCGGCGTCGACCTGCTCGGGCGTGACGAGCCAGACGCCGGCACGTTTCTTCTTTCCGGCTTCTGTCAGCACCAGCTCACCGCCGTCCGAGAACCGGAGCCGAAACATTGGCGTCTTCGGGCCCTTTGCCCCGGGTGCGAGGTAGCGGAGGCGGCCGGCGCTCATCAAGTGCACGCGCACGACGAGCTCGTCATCCTCGGTGGGAAAGAGCAGGTTCTTCCCTCGCCGGCGCGCGCCTGCCAGGCGCCGTCCGTCGAGTGTCGAGAGCGGCGGATCGGCGGTCTTCAGCGTTGCGATGTGCGCGGGACCTGCCCGCTCGATGGGCGAGCGGGAGACGAGCGGGTCGAGCTCCCGCACCCACGCCTCGACCTCGGGCAGCTCAGGCATCGAAGCCGATCGGTCCCGGAGTAGGCGGATGGAGAGTCGACAGGGGATCGAGCTCTGGCTCGGTGGGCATGTCTTGCAGCTTACGGAGGGGCGACGGCAGGACCGGGACGAAGCACGTGCACGCTCCGACCGCGCCGACCCACAGCGTCGGTTCGCGGCCGATCATCGAGACGAGCCCCGACGAGCTCGCCGAGCGGAATCGTCCCCACATGACGAAACGGCGGCTGCTGTCAACCGACCGAGGAGGCATGGCCTGACGGCGGGTCTGACCCCGGAAAAGTAGGCTGGCCGCCGTGGAGCCGATCATCGTCGAGGCGGCCCGCGGCGGCGTCATCGAAGCAACGCATCGCGTCCACGCGGTCGCGGTGTCGGGCGGAAACATCGTGGAATCTTGCGGCGACCCATTTCTCGTCACTCATCTACGCAGCTCGGCGAAGCCCATACACGCATTGACGGTCGTGAGAGCCCGACCAGACCTCGACGAGGTCGACATCGCAATCGCCTGCGCCTCCCACCTCGCGCGGCCGGAGCAGCTCGCGGCAGTTCGCAGCCTGCTCGCCAAGGTTCCCGCCGACGAGGACGAGCTCGAGTGCGGCCCCGAGCCGACACGGCTCGAGCACACGTGCTCGGGAAAACACGCCGCCATGCTCGCGCTATGCCGAGTCAAGGGTTGGCCGGGGACGGGATATCGGCTTCCTGACCATCCATGCCAGCAGGCCATGCGCACCGACCTTGCGACGGCCGCGGAGATCGACGTCGATGCCATCCAGATTGCAACGGACGGCTGCGGCGCCGTCACGTTTGCGCTTCCGCTCGAGCGGATGGCGCACGCTTTCTCGCGCCTCGAGAGGCTCGACGCCGGCGAACGGGTGGTCGGCGCGATGCGTGCTCATCCCGACTTAATCCGCGGGCCGCTCGAAGCGGACACGATGCTGATGCGCGCTCAACGGGGTTGGGTCGCCAAGATCGGAGCCGAAGGCCTCCTCTGCGCTGCTGCGCCGGACGGGCTCGGGATTGCTCTCAAAGTGGAGGACGGTGCGATGCGCGCAGTGCGAAGCGCCCTTGGTGCGTTCCTCGCCCGACTTGGCCTCGAGACCGGAGAGCTCGCCGACGTTCCGGTCGAAAACTCGCTGGGCGAGGTCGTGGGCGAGCTACGCGCGATTTGACTCGCTGCTCACGTTCTCCAGTTGGACCCCTTCCACAATTGTCGAAGTCGGACTAGTATCCGCGCGCTTGGTGGTGGAGCCGGGGCGGCAGGCGGGCCGGCTCAGTAGGTGAAAGGTCAGTATCCGTTCGAGCGCGAGAGGAGAAAGCCCGGATCATGCTGTCCGTCGACATCGCTCTTCCCGAGATCGAAGAGCTCCAACGACTCATCGAGCAGGGACTCGAGAGAGGCTTCCTGACGTATGACGAGATCGTTACCGGGCTCGACGAGGTCGAGCTCACGAAGGAGCAGGTCGAAGACTTCTACACGTACCTGATCGACCACTCGATCGAGCTCGTCGAAGGGGTCGAGCACAAGGCCCTCCCGCACGAGGAGCCTGCGCCCGTGGAGGACGAGAAGAACGTCCCGAAGCTCGATCTTTCCGTGGAGCCTTCGCTGGACTCGCTTCGGCTCTATTTGCGGGCGATCGGCAAGGTGCCACTCCTGACGGCGGATCAGGAGGTCTCTCTCGCGAAGCTGATCGAGCGGGGCGACATGGGCGCGAAGCAGCACATGATCGAGGCCAACCTTCGGCTCGTCGTGTCGATCGCAAAGGGCTACCTCGGTCGCGGGCTCTCGTTTCTCGATCTGATCCAGGAGGGCTCGCTCGGCCTCATCCGGGCGGTCGAGAAGTTCGACTACCGCCGGGGTTACAAGTTCTCCACCTACGCGACGTGGTGGATCCGACAGGCGGTGACGCGTGCGATCGCGGACAAGGCCCGCACCATCCGCATTCCGGTGCACATGGTCGAGAAGCTGAACAAGGTCGTACACATCGAGCGCCAGCTCGTCCAACGCCTCGGGCGCGAGCCGTTGCCCGAGGAGATCGCGGAGGAGCTCGAGATCACCACTGACGAGGTGCGTGAGATCCTGCGCATGTCGCAGATGCCGATCTCTCTTGAGAAGTCGATCGGCGAGGACGATGACTCGTCGCTCGGGGACTTCGTGCCCGACGAGCAGGCGGAGTCGCCGTTCGATACCGCGTCTCTCTCCTTGCGCCGGGAAGACGTAGAGCTCGCGCTCGCCGCGCTCCCGGATCGCGAGAGGCGCGTGATCGAGCTTCGCTACGGGCTCGACGGAACTCAGCCCTGCACGCTCGAGGAGGTTGGGCAGACGTTCGGGGTCACGCGCGAACGCATTCGTCAGATCGAGAACAACACGTTGAAGAAGCTCGAGTCGCTCCCCGAGGCCCAGGGACTCAAGGACTGCGTTTAGGCGGGTGGGTCAGGCCCGAGGGTCTGACCCACACCACCCCTAAGGTTTGACCCGCGGGAATGCCCGCGAGGGTCTAGCGTTGTCGCGTGGCGAGGATCGAGTACGTCGGACATTCGACCGTCGTGGTCGACCTCGACGGTGTGCGTCTCGTCACGGACCCCTTGCTTCGAAATCGAGTCGCACACCTGCGCCGCGTGGCTCCCGTCGACGCGCGAGCGCGGCGCGGCCTCGACGCCGTCCTGATCTCGCATGCGCACTACGACCACCTCGATCTTCCATCGCTCGAGAAGCTCGGGAAGAAACTGCCGGTCGTCGTACCGCGCGGGCTCGGCGGACTCCTTCGAAAGCGGAAGTTCGAGTCGGTGGTCGAGGTCGAGGTGGGAGAGACGATCCGCATCGGGGCGCTCGAGATACGAGCGGTATCCGCCGAGCACGAGGGGAGTCGCGGGCCGTTCGGGGCGTCGGCGGACGCTCTGGGCTACATCATCACCGGCTCCAGAAGTGTCTATTTTGCAGGCGACACGGACCTCTTCGACGGGATGCAGGAGCTCGCGCCCGTCGATCTCGCGCTGCTCCCGATCTGGGGCTGGGGTCCAGGGCTCGGCGCCGGACATCTCGATCCCAGGCGGGCTGCCGAGGCCGTCGCTCTGCTCCGCCCCGGGCTCGTCGTGCCGATCCACTGGGGAACGTACTTCCCGATCCATCTCGGGCTGCGCGGCGCCCCGGGCTTTGTCGACCTGCCACCGGTGGAGTTCCTCGCAGCGGTGCGAGAGACCGCTCCGGAGGTCGAGGTCCGCGTTCTGGAGCCCGGGCAGAGCCTCGAGCTCTGAAGGCGCCCACGGCCAGTCAGGCCGGGAGGAAGTCGGCCTCGGCGAGTGCGGCCAACGCCCGCTCACGAATCTCGCTGGCGATGCGCGAGATGTCGGCGCCGAACGGCGCATACGCGACGACGTTGAGCCAGGCTGTCTTCTCGCTCAGCTCGCCAACCTGAACATCGAGATCGAGCTCCATACCTTCCGGCACGCGAGAGGCGGCTTCGATCGTCACGCGACGCGCTTCCGCCAGCGGCGCACCGAGGCGAACCGGGAGCTGCACCGTAACGAGCCGTCGTGGATCGTCGACCGAGCGATTGACGAGCGTCGTCGAGACCATCGTCGTGTTGGGTACGAAGATCCGGCGGCCTTCATCCGTCGCGAGCGCTGTGTAGCTCAAGGAGATCTCGTCCACGATCCCTGTGTGCTCTGCGACGGTGATCCGGTCACCAAGGCGTATGGGTTGCGTGAACGCGAGCAGCACCCCCGATCCGAGGTTCCCGAGCGGGGTGGAGAGGGCCAATCCGGCGATTACGGCGAGGACCGCACTCGAGGCCAAGAAGGCGCGTGCGACCTCCTCTGTCGCCGGGAAGATCGAGAGAACGCTCCAGACGCCGATGAGAGCCGTGAGGGCGACGACGACACGAAGGAGGAAGCTGAAAGTCGTGCGCCGACGCGCGGCGACGGCGGGATCACGTTCGGCAAGTCGTCTCTCGTAGCGGTCGAACGCGAATCTGAGCGCGTAGCGAACGAGGAGCACGACGACCAGCCAGATGACGGCTGCAAGAAGCGCCTCGACCCCGCGGTTGTCCACGCGGCAGACTTCGGCGCCGAAGCCGCGGGGCCTGCCGCTAGTCGCCTGCGATGACGCGGGCCTTGGCCGAGGCGTATTCCTCGTCCGTCAGCTCCCCGCGAGCGTGCAGGTCGGCCAGGGCGGCAAGCTTCGTGCTCATATCGACCGGGGGCGCGGGCGTTTCGCCGCTCGCTGACGTCGCACGCCGTACGTCCCACCAGTCAGACATCCGACCGCGTGCGTCCGTGAGGAATGCGGGCGGGCCAGCATCGGGGAACTCTGCCAGAGTCTGTCGCCGCGTCAGCTCGATCCAGGTTGCGCCGAGTGCGACCACGAGGGCGACGAAGAGGAAGCGAATGAAGTCGCTGACCTGACCGGAGAAGAGGAGGAGCAGCCCTACGATCGCAAGCCCGACATACGCCCAGGCGCGGTTGCGAACCGCCGGCGCGATCCACTGACGGGCGGTCAGCGCGCGTCGCCCCGGCCCAGCGAGCCAAGCAGCGACGACGAAGAGGATCCCGACAACGATCATCCAGCGGAACGAGCCGCGCATGAGGTCGGTGAGGATGTTCCACGCGTTGCTGGCCGCCTCGCGATCGTCCCTCTGTGCGACGAGCGAATCGACGAGGTAGTTCCGAGTGAGCCGCGAGGCGAGAAGTCCGAGCACGCCCACGACGACGAGCGTGAATCCGATGCCGCGCACAGCGCGACGGCGTTCTTCCGCCAGCCAAACGGCGAATCCGAACGCGACGAGGGTCAGCAACGGGAGCACCCATGCCAGCGTGTTCAGCAGCTGGAACGCGTCCTGAGCCGTATCGAGCTGATCGGAGCGGAGTATCACGATCCTGCCGGCGTCTGCCGGAATCTTGTCCGCGACCTGCTCGCCGATGCCGATGCGCTCGGAGGCCTCGCGAATGATCTGCCTGAGGTCGAGCGTGACCTCACCGCCCTGCGTCGAAACGCGCGATCCTCCCCCTTCGAGCACCTCGACCAACGTCTTGTGCGACTCCTCGAGCGAGATCGCGAAGAGCTGCTGCAGGCGTGGCTGCTCGAGCGCGCGGCCGATGACCTCGTAGGACCCCTGGCGGAGCGCCGCTGTCGCCGGCCCCGAGAGAGACTCGACGTCCTTTGGAAGCTGCGCCTCGACCTCGGCCTGCACGTCGACGTTGTCGAAGAGCTCGTCGATGACGCGCGTACCGACCGCGTTCCGGATCGCCTTGTCGTCAAGGAGCTCGCTGCTCGTGTCGGAGAAAACCTGCGTGTTGAGCGCGACGCGGTCGACCCAAACCGCGAAGGACGTCAGAAGCAGGAGCAGGCCGGCGACGACGAGGATGACCCAAACGGCGATCCCGCGACGGCGCCCGTCGCGCGCTGCGTTTTTGGAGCTTGTCTGGTCGATTTCGGCGCTCATCGCGGCGAGGCCGGAGCCTACCCGGGTGAAGGCGGGTTCGAACTCTCTCCCAGAGAGAATGCAGCGTGCAGCGCGCGAACGGCCCGTTCGACGTCCGCGCGGGCGATCAGGCACGAGACCTTGATCGGCGACGTCGAGATCAGGCGGAGGTTGATCTCCCTCGTCGGCGAGCGTGCGGAACATCTTGGCCGCGATACCTGGGTGCGAGCGCATGCCGGCTCCGACGAGCGAGACCTTGCCGAGATCGGCGATCTCTTCGACCTCGATCGCGCCGATCGACTCCTGCGCGCGCTCGAGAGCGCGGCGAGCTGCAGGGACGTCTTCCTGCGGGACCGAAAACGAGAGCTCTGCGGCTCCGCGCCCGACGTTCTGAAGAATCGTGTCCACGTTGACGTGCTCCGCGGAGACAGCGTCGAAGATCGCGGCGGCCGAGCCCGGCCGGTCCGGGATCGCGCGCAGCGCGAACACGACCTCGTCCTGCGAGTGGGTAACGGCCGACACGATTGCTTGTTCCATGCCTTCGGCCTCCTCGATCCGCGTGCCTGGTTCGTCCGAGAACGTCGAGCGAGCGTGAATGGGGACGCGCTGACGACGCGCGAGCTCGACTGCCCTCAGCATCAGCACCTTCGCGCCCGACGCGGCCATCTCGAGCATCTCCTCGTATGAGACGCGCACGAGCTTGCGCGCGTCAGGAACGACCCGCGGGTCCGCTGTGAAGACGCCCGGGACGTCCGAGTAGATCTCGCACGACGCATCGAGCGCGGCCGCCAGGGCGACGGCGGTGGCGTCGGTTCCTCCGCGGCCGAGCGTGGTCACGTCCATCGTGTCTCGCGAGAAGCCCTGGAAGCCGGCGACGAGAACGATCCGTCCGCGGTCGAGTGCTTCGACCACACGTACCGGGGTGATCTCGCGGATCTTTGCCTTCGTGTGCACGGGGTCGGTGATGATCCCTGCCTGCGAGCCTGTGAGGGAGACCGCCTCGTAGCCGAGGTCGTGCACCGCCATGGCGACGAGCGCACAGGAGATCCGCTCGCCCGTCGAGAGGAGCATGTCGAGCTCGCGCGGGTGAGGATGTGCGGAGACTTTCTCCGCGAGCTCGAGGAGACCGTCTGTCGCGTCGCCCATTGCCGACACCGTGGCGACCACCCGCGCGCCGCGCTCGCGCGCGTCGACGAGCCGCTGTGCGACGTGCCGGATCTTGTCGGGGTCGGCGACAGATGAACCGCCGAACTTCATGACGACGGTCTCCGGTGTCGATGCCGCGGCGGCGTTCATGTCGGGATTCTCGCTGCACGAGGCTATCGTTGTCGCGTGCCGCGGAAGGTCATGCTGATCGGGCTCGACTGCGCCGAGCCCTCGCTCGTCCTCGAGCGCTGGCGCGACCAGCTTCCGACGCTCTCCGGCCTCATGGAGCGCGGCACCTACGGGCGTCTCACGTCGGTCATCCCGCCGATCACCGTTCCGGCCTGGTCCTGCATGATGTCCTCGAAGACGCCCGGTGACCTCGGCGTCTACGGGTTTCGCAACCGCTCGGACCACACGTACGACGGCGGGTTCATCGCCATGTCGACGGCGATCAAGGAGCCTCGACTGTGGGATCTCGTGACGCGCGCCGGCGGCTCGTCGGTCGTTCTCTCCGTCCCGGGCACCTATCCGCCGCGGCCGCTCAACGGGGTCATGGTCTCGTGCTTTCTCACGCCGTCGCTCGAGAGCAAGTACACCTATCCGGCGGGGCTTCGAGACGAGATCGCAGAGGTCGTCGGCGAGTACATCTTCGACACGAAGGACTTCCGGACCGAAGACAAGGACAACCTGCTGGGTCAGGTCTACGAGATGACCGACCGGCGCTTCACCCTCGCCGAGCATCTCGCTGAGACGAAGCCGTGGACGCTGTTCGCCATGGTCGAGATGGGGCCTGACCGGATGCACCACGGGTTCTGGAAGTACATGGACCCCGAGCACCGCAAGCACGAGCCCGGGAACAAGTACGAGAACGCGATCCTCGACTACCACCGCCACGTCGACGGCCTCATCGCGCAGCTTTTGGAGCAGGCCGACGACGACACCGTCGTCTTCGTCGTCTCCGACCACGGTGCAAAGCGACTCGACGGTGGGATTCGGATCAACGAGTGGCTGCGCCAGGAGGGGCTGCTCGTCACGCTCGCCGAGCCGGACGGCGTGTCGTCGCTGCGCGACGTCGGCGTCGACTGGTCGCGTACGACGGCGTGGGGGGAAGGCGGGTATTACGCGCGCGTCTTCTTGAACGTCGCCGGGCGGGAGCCGGAGGGTGTGATCCCGCCCGAGGAATACGAGACGGTGCGCGAAGATCTCGCTCGGCGGATCGCAGCGATCCCTGACGATGCTGGGAATCCGATCCCTACCGCGGTCTACAAGCCCGAAGAGCTCTACGACGACCCGAAGGGGGTCGCGCCGGATCTCATCGTCGTGTTCGGCGACCTCCTCTGGCGCTCGGTGGGCACGATCGGCGGCGACGAGGGCATTCAGACTCTCGAGAACGACACCGGCCCGGACGACGCGAACCACGCACAGGACGGCCTGTACATCGTCGCCGGTCCCGGCATCGGCGCGCGAGGCCGCCACGATGCACAGCTCCTCGACATCGCGCCGACCGTGCTCGAGCTTCTCGGGATCGAAGAGCCCGGCGGGATGCGGGGGCAAGCCTCCTTCCTCAGCTCGGCCACTGAGTCGGACGCACGAGCTGGCTGCGTCGTACGACGAGAGCCTTCAGCGCGGCGCTGCCGGTTGTCGTCACGACGAACCATGGGAGCGCGAGCTGCGCTACGGCATTGCCCGCGAGGGAGATCGAGTCCGCGACGTAGAGCGCGTAGAGCGGTGCCCGCCTCGTCACAGCGGCGAGTTAGGCCGTCACTACAATCCGCCGCGCTGTGAACGTCGTCGTCTACGTCTCCGATGCGCTGCGCACGGATCACCTCGGCTGCTACGGGGCGCGGTACGTGAACACGAAGACGATCGACGAGCTGGCCGCGAGTGGAATGCGCTTCGACCAGGCGATCAGCGCGGCGTCCTGGACGGCGCCCTCGACGACGTCGATCGTCACGGGCCTCAATGCGCACCACCACGGGTACCTGCACTGGGACGCACAGCTCGATCCGACCACCGAGACGCTGTTTCGGGCTTTCGCGGCGCACGGCTACGAGGTCGGGAGCTTCGTGTTCGACACGAACTACCTCTTCAAGGATCTTCCAGATGCCAACGTCGTCGGCACGAGCGAAACGCTCGACGGCGCATTCGCATGGCTACGCGTGAATCGCGAGAAGCCGTTCCTCCTCTACGTCCACAACTGGGCAACGCACATGCCCTACGGCATCCGCCACGCCGACCGTCAGGACTGGCTCGCAGCCAAGCAGGAGATCATCGAGGGAATCCAGTCCGACTCGGCGTCGGCGCTCGAGGCCATGCGCGAGTCGTACCGAAAGGCCGTCGAGCGCCAGTCCGAGGTGATCACCGCATCGTTGCTCGAGGAGCTCGACAGCCTCGGACTGCGCAACAGTACCGCCATCGCCTACCTCTCAGACCACGGTGAGTCCTGGGGCGAGCGCTTCGCGTCGAAGGAACAGGTGCAGGGCGTCTACCACATGCACGGTGCGACGCTCTTCGACGAGATCGTGCAAGTGCCGCTGATTCTCTCGGCCCCGGAAACGATCGAGCCCGGCGTCGTCGAGAGCCAGGTGCGCTCGATCGACCTGATGCCGACGTTGCTCGATCTTGCCTCCCTTCCTGCCGCGGCGACGGACGGGCAATCGCTCCTCCCGCTCATGGACGGGCGTGAGCAAGGTGACCGGAACGCGGTAATCGTCGGCACAGACATGGGCTCGCTGACCAAGCTCGCAGTCCGCATGCCGCCCTGGAAGTTGATTCTTGACGTAGAGAGCGGGGAGGAGGAGGCGTACCGCCTCGACGTCGACCCCCGTGAGCTCGACAGCCGACCAGGCGATGCGCCGACCGAGCTGCGCGAGATCGTTTTCCGCGAGCTCGAGAGCGCCGAGCGCCACGAGCTGACCGAGGAGGAGGAGGCGACCGTCGCGAAGCGACTCGCCGACCTCGGCTATCTGTGAGCGAGCTTGCAACCTTCTACGAGCGGATGTTCTTCATCCGCCGTTTCGAGGAGACGCTCCTCGACCTCTTCTCGCTCGGGAAGCTCGTGGGGACGACGCACACGTACATCGGGCAAGAGGCCAACGCGGTCGGGCTGATAGCGCACCTCCAGCCCGAGACCGACGTCGTCTTCTCGAACCACCGCTGCCACGGCCACTACCTCGCGTTCACCGACGACGCCTTCGGCCTGCTGTGTGAGGTGATGGGCAAGGCGCCCGGGGTCTGCGGCGGCAAGGGTGGAAGCCAGCACCTGTGCAAGGGCAACTTCTACTCGAACGGCGTCCTCGGGAGCATCGTCCCCGTCGCGACGGGGATCGCGCTCGCGGAGAAGAAGATGGGCACGGGTGCCGTTTCGACGGTGTTCCTGGGAGACGGCACCCTCGGGGAGGGCGTCACCTACGAGTCGCTGAACATGGCGTCTCTCTGGCAGCTCCCCGTCCTCTTCGTCGTCGAGAACAACCACTACGCGCAGTCGACTCCGGTCGAGCTCGAGCTCGCCGGGTCGATCGCTGCGCGCGGCGCGGCGTTCGGCGTCGAGACCGCCGAGCTCGACACAACGGACGTCGAGGTGATCCACGAGGCCGCGGGCCAGGCACTCGCGCGGATCCGCGAGACGAGCGCGCCGTACTTTCTCGTCCTCAACACATATCGCTTCAGTCCGCACTCGAAGTCGGACGACCAGCGCGACCCGGCCGAGATCGAGGAGCGGCGCAAACGGGATCCGCTCGTGATTGCGGGCGCGCGGCTGGCTGACGACGCACGCGGAGCGATCGAGGCGAGGTGCGAGGAGCGCCTCGCCGAGACGGTCGCAGCGGCTGACGCCGCGCCGGCCGCGCAGCCGGAGGCCGCATGAACGGGACTCAGCCCAAGCGCTGTGTTCAGGTGCTCAACGACGCTCTGCACGAGATCTTCACGTCGCGCGACGACGTCTACCTCTTCGGCGAGGACATCCTCGATCCGTACGGTGGCGCGTTCAAGGTGACGCAAGGTCTCAGCGACGCTTACCCGGATCGCGTCATCACGACTCCGATCAGCGAGGCGTCCCTTTTCGGTGTCGCCGCCGGGATGGCGCTTCGCGGTCAGCGACCGATCCTCGAGATCATGTTCGGTGATTTCATCGCGCTCGGCTTCGACCAGATCGTCAACGGGATCGCGAAGTTTCGGGAGATGTACGACGACCAGGTGACGGTGCCGCTCGTCGTGCGGACGCCCATGGGCGGCCGGCGCGGGTACGGCCCGACCCACAGCCAGTCGCTGGAGAAGCTTCTGCTCGGCATCCCGAACATCTGCGTCGTGGCAGGGAGTGAGTGCCACGACCTCGGCGCGCTTCTCATCCGGGCAGTCGAGGACGAGCAGCCGGTCTTCTTCATCGAGAACAAGCTCATGTACGGGCGCGTGAACCGGCGGCCCGAGGACGGTCACATCGGCGAGCTCGCTGTTCGGGAGAGCGACGGCCCGTATCCAGCCCTCACCTTTTCCGGGACGGACTTCACCGAGGCGTCCGCCACGATCGTCACCTACGGGGGGATGGTTCCGGTCGTTCTCGACGCCGTCACCGAGCTGATCCTCGAGCACGAGATCTTCTGCGAGGTCGTCGCGCTCTCCCAGTTGCTTCCCATGGTGCTCGACCCCGTGCTCGAGTCCGTCGCCCGCACCGGCGCGCTCGTCACGGCGGAGGAGGGAACGCTCACGGGCGGGTTCGGGGCCGAGATCGCCACGCGCGTGCAGTCCGCCGCGTGGAGCGACTTGCGCGCGCCTGTCCAGCGGGTAGCGGCGCGCGACGGGATCATCCCCTCGGCGCGCTCCCTCGAGGACGCAATGCTTCCGAGCGCGCACGATGTCGTGGATGCGATCGCCGCGCTCGAAGGCGTGAGACAGTAGGCCCGTGCTCGAGATCGTCTTGACGCGCGAAGACGCGAACACCGAGTTCGCGCTCCTGTCGGAGTGGCTCGTCGAGGATCGGGCCGAGGTGGCCCCGGGCCAACCCGTCTGCGTGGTCGAGACGACGAAGGCCACCGTCGAGATCGAGGCGCCCGGGGCCGGGACGATCGTCCAGCTCTTTGCCGAGAACGTCGAGGTCGAGCTGGGCAAGACGATCGCCTATGTCGCGGAGACGGCCGACGAGCTCGCGGCCGTCGACGCCGAGGCGAAGGAGAAGCCCGCCCCCAAGCCTGCTGCGGGCGACGGCAAGGCTACGCGGAAGGCCGCCGAGCTCGCCGAGCTCCACGGCATCGACCTTGCGGTGGTCGAGAAGCGCGGCTTCATCACCGAGAAGGACGTCGAGGAGCTGATCGCGCGACAGAAGGCGTCCGAGACGCCCGAGACCGGCGACCCAGCTCTCACCGGCGTCTCGGCCGAAGGCGTGACGTTGCCCGCTTCGTTCGAGCTCGACGAGAGCGTCGGCGTGATCGATCCCATGTATCTCGAGTCGGTTCGAGCCGATCCGGACGCGTTTCGGTCCCTCTCCTCCGACGAGAAGATCGCAGCGCTGCGCGAGCACGGGGCCCAGATCGGCGAAGGGGTCGATCTCGGCGCGGAGACCCTTGTCGTTGCACCACGAGTCGTTGTCGAGGACGGTGTGCAGATCGGGCCTCGCGGGACAGTGGTCTGTGAGGAGGTCGTCGCGATCGGAGAGCTCTCCCAGTTCGGCGCCGACCTCGAGCTCCGCTGCCGTCGCGCGTTCCTCGGCGCGGGAATCTGGGCGGGGCGGGCGATCAGATTCGGGGGAGGCGGGCATCGCGATCCGTGGGCCACTCTCTGCGTAGGCGACCTCGCGTTCGTCGGCGACGAGGCGTTCGTCAACGTCTGCCGGCCGGTGCTGATCGGTCGCGAGGTCTTCCTCACGATGCGCTCGATGATCGTCACGCACAACATCGGGCACTCCGTTCTCGAAGGATTCGAGAACCGCTTTGCGCCGGTTGTCCTCGAAGACCGCTCGCAGGTCGGCCTCGGGGCCGTGCTCTATGCAGGCTCCCGGATCGGCGGGGAGGCGATCGTGGCGTCGAACTCTTACGTCGTGGGCGACGTTCCTGCAGGCGCGTTCGCAATCGGGGTTCCCGCGAAGGTGACCGGCAGCTCGAGCCACAAGTTGTCGGACGCCCGTCGGCTCGAGATCGCTCGGCGCATGATCGACGACCTGCACGAGCTCCTCGCGCTACGGGGTCACCGCGGTGTCCGCGATCATCGACGGTGATCCGCGCGGTTTCGAGGTGGAGGGCGACGCATGTGCTCTTCACGCCGGCGTTCAGCAAAGTCGATGCTGCGCCGGCCGTGGTTCTCACACTGGAAGTGTCGTGGCGACGTGCCGGACGGGGTCGCGGTCATCGACCTCGTCGAGCGGCGGATACACGGAAGCGGTGGCGTCGTGCTCGACTCGGTCCGGGAGTTCTGCCGCAAGCGCGGCATAAAGCTCGACCCCGGACCGTGGAAGTACTCGAGCGGCCTCGTCTAGCAACGGAGTCGCATTTCCCCCTGGTAATTCGTGCTTCGCGGCACTAGGGTGAGACGCCGAGGGACGCGTCTCCAAAGAGAGGCTGTGGGGTGTTCAGAAGGACTCCGGCTGTTATCGGGCTTGTCGCGCTCGTCGCTGTTGCCCTGGCCGCTGCGTCATCGGGTCAGCCCGCCGGTCCGCCCGGCGGCTCTCCGCCGGGTCTCGACAAGGCGATCGCGGCCAAGGAGCGCCACGCTCAGCGCCTCCTGGATACACCGGGGATTGCGGGCATCGGCGTCGGCTTGAACCCGGCGGGGAAGCCCGTCATCAGGATCTACAAGGAGAAGCCGGACGTCGCAGGTATCCCCGATTCGCTCGACGACGTTCCCGTCCAGACCGTGACGACCGGAATCCTTCAGGCGCGCGCTCCGACTGACCCCTTTCCACGGCCCGTGCCGATCGGCGTCTCTTCGGGCCATCTCGACACGGCGACCGGCACGCTCGGGGCCCGGGTTACGAACGGGACCGACGTCTACGCGCTCTCGAACAATCACGTCTACGCGGCGATCAACACCGCGAGCATCGGCGACGGCATCATCCAGCCTGGGAACGTCGACGGTGGCAGCGATCCGGACGACCGCATCGGCACGCTCCACGACTTCCAGACGATCGACTTCACAGACGGACAGACCAATACGATCGACGCTGCACTGGCGCTGACGTCGACGGCGAACGTCGGAACGGCCACTCCTGCCGATGGTTACGGCACGCCGAGCCCGGTGACGGCCGCGGCGGTCCTCGGCCAGGGGGTGCAGAAGTACGGACGCACGACAGGGCTTCAACTCGGAACCGTCGCGGAGCTCAGCATGACCGTGGACGTCTGTTACTTGTTCATCCCTCCGTCGTTCTGTCTCGAGGACGCGCGGTTCGTCAACCAGATCGCGATCACTCCCGACGCTTTCAGCGCGGGTGGCGACTCCGGTTCGCTCATCGTCACGCAGGGCGGCAACCAGCCCGTGGCGTTGTTGTTCGCCGGTGGGGAGGGCCGGACGATCGGCAATCCCATCGACCTCGTGCTGCAGCGGTTCGGCGTCACGATCGACGGTTCCCCACCCCCGGACGGACCGCCTAGCGCCCCCACCTCTCTCGCCGCCTCTCCGGGGGACGCGAGCGCCTCTGTCTCCTGGAACGCGCCCTCCTTCACCGGCGGCTCGCCGATCACGGGTTACCAGGTCTACCGCGGTACGAGCCCCAACCCGACGACCTCGGTCGCGCAGCTCGGGGTACAGACGAGCTACCCGGACACGGGACTCGTGAACGGCACCACCTACTACTACAAAGTGTCCGCGCTGAACGCGAACGGGGAAGGCCCGCTCTCGGGCCAGGCGCAGGCCACGCCCACCGCCGTCGTCCCGCCGAGCGCGCCGCTTCCCACTCTCGACAACTTCGACGACGGCTTCGAAAACCCGCTCTCCGACCAGGGACGCTGGGCAAACGGGGTCTCGGGCGGCGAAGTGGGCCTGTACGTCCCCTCGGTCTGGCTCGCCTGCTCGATCATGACGACCTGCACCGGCTGGCGGAAGTTCGACCAGTACGGCCCCGACAGCGAGGTCTACGCGCGGCTCTCGGTGCTGCCCGGCGACTCGAACCAGCTCCGCCTGTACGCGCGCCTGCAGCAGCCGGGCACCTCGACCTACGACGCCTACATGCTGCGCACGACCCAGCTCTCGGGGACCGACCAGGTCTCGCTGGAGCGGGTCGACAACGGCACCATCGTCCCGCTGCTCACGATCAACCAGGAACTCGTCGCCGGCGACCTCCTGCTCCTGCGCGTCCAGGGGCAGATGCTCGAGGCCTGGCTCAGATCGGGCTCCTGGTCGCGGATCGGGGTCGTCGCGGATGCGACCTACGGCGCTGCTGGCTACGTTGGCGTCGGCCTGCGCGGGACGACCGGCCGCGCCGACGACTTCGGGGCGCGCACGATGGGAGCTTCGCCGCCGCCCGACACGACACCTCCGAGCGCGCCGGGAACGCTCGCCGCGACCCCCGCGAGCGCGACCCAGATCGACCTCTCCTGGGGGGCGGCCACCGACGACTCGGGCACCGTCGCGCAGTACCTGATCGAGCGCTGCTCGGGCCCGCCCCGCACTTTCGCCCAGGTCGCCACCGTCGGCGGAGCCACGACCAGCTACTCGAACACAGGGCTCAGCCCCTCGACCGCCTACTCCTACCGGGTGCGCGCCCGGGACGGCGCACCTGTCCCCGATGTCGGTCCCTACTCGAACACTGCGACTGCGACGACCCCCGCCCCGCCCGACGCGACACCTCCGAGCGCGCCGCTTCCCACTCTCGACGACTTCGACGACGGCTTCGAAAACCCGCTCTCCGACCAGGGACGCTGGGCAAACGGGGTCTCGGCTCGGCGAAGTGGGCCTGTACGTCCCCTCGGTCTGGCTCGCCTGCTCGATCATGACGACCTGCACCGGCTGGCGGAAGTTCGACCAGTACGGCCCCGACAGCGAGGTCTACGCGCGGCTCTCGGTGCTGCCCGGCGACTCGAACCAGCTCCGCCTGTACGCGCGCCTGCAGCAGCCGGGCACCTCGACCTACGACGCCTACATGCTGCGCACGACCCAGCTCTCGGGGACCGACCAGGTCTCGCTGGAGCGGGTCGACAACGGCACCATCGTCCCGCTGCTCACGATCAACCAGGAACTCGTCGCCGGCGACCTCCTGCTCCTGCGCGTCCAGGGGCAGGTGCTCGAGGCCTGGCTCAATCGGAGCTCCTGGTCGCGGATCGGGGTCGTCGCGGATGCGACCTACAGCGCCGCTGGCTACGTTGGCGTCGGCCTGCGCGGGACGACCGGCCGCGCCGACGACTTCGGGGCGCGCACGATGGGAGCTTCGCCGCCGCCCGACACCGACACCTCCGAGCGCGCCGGGAACCCTCGCCGCGACCCCCGCGAGCGCGACCCAGATCGACCTCTCCTGGGGGGCGGCCACCGACGACTCGGGCACCGTCGCGCAGTACCTGATCGAGCGCTGCTCGGGCTCGCCCTGCACTTTCGCCCAGGTCGCCACCGTCGGCGGAGCCACGACCAGCTACTCGAACACAGGGCTAAGCCCCTCGACCGCCTACTCCTACCGGGTGCGCGCCCGGGACGGCGCCCCTGTCCCCAATGTCGGTCCCTACTCGAACACTGCGACTGCGACGACCCCCGCCCCGCCCGACGCGACACCTCCGAGCGCCCCCGGAACGCTCGCCGCGACCGCCCGAGCGCGACCCAGATCGAGCTCGCCTGGCAGCCCGCCACGGACGACGTCGGCGTGACCATGTACCGGATCGAGCGCTGCGAGGGCGCGGGCTGCTCGAACTTCGCCGAGATCGCACCTCGGTACGTCGACGAACCACATCGACGTGTGCCTCGATGCCTCGACTACCTACTGGTACCGGGTGCGCGCCGAGGACGCGGCCCCGAACCGCGGCCCTTACTCGAACACCGCGACTGCGACGACCACCCAGGCCCCGCCCGACACGAGCCCCCGAGCGCGCCCGGCACCCTGAGCCGCGAGCGCGCTCAGCGCGAGCCAGATCGACCTCTCCTGGGGGCCGGCGACCGACAACGTGGGCGTGACCCAGTACCGGATCGAGCGCTGCCAGGGCGCTGGCTGCTCGATCTTCTCCGAGGTCGCGACCACCTCCGCCACGAGCTACTCGAACAGCGGCCTTGCCGCCTCCACCGCCTACTCCTACCGGGTGCGCGCCGAGGACGCGGCTCTCCACCTCGGCGCCTACTCGAACGCTGCAAGCGCGACGACCTTCACCTCGGTCCCTGTCGAGCCGCTTCCGACGCTCGACAGCTTCAACCGCCGCAACGAGAACCCCCTGTCCGACGCGGGGCCCTGGTCGAATGGCGTCGACGGCTCGGTCGAGACGGGCCTGCGTGTCGTCTCGAACACGCTCGGGTGCACGAAGACGACGACCTGTACCGCCTGGCGCAATGACACGCAGTACGGCCCGGACACCGAGGTGTGGGCGCGGATCACGACGCTTCCCGGCACGAACAACCAGCTCCGCCTGTACGCCCGCCTGCAACAGCCCGGAACTGCGACCTACGACGGGTACATGCTGCGCACGAATCAGCTCACGGGGACCGACCAGGTGTGGATCGACCGCGTGGACAACGGCGCGATCGTGAATCGGCTCACGATCTCGCAAGAGCTGGCCGTCGGCGATGTTCTGCTCCTGCGCGTCAGGGGCTCGACGCTCGAGGCATGGCGCCGAAGCGGCGCGACGTGGTCGCTTCTCGGCAGTGTCGTCGATTCGACGTACGGCGGCACCGGCGTACGTCGGAGTCGGAATCCGCGGCAAGACCGGCCGCCTCGACGACTTCGGCGCGCGTTAGCCGTCAGGAAGTCGTGACTCGTCGCGCGCTGACGCCGCTGGCGCGGGCGTGGAGCAAGGCCGAGAATCGCATGCACCGCGTCGGCGTCGCCCTCGACCGAGACCGCATCGAGGTCGCGGTCGACGACGAGGTAGTAGAAGCCGCGCGCATCGCCCGTGACGACTGCGCGTCGGGCTCGTCGACCGGCCCTTCGAGAATCTCGTCGCCGGCCACTGACGCGACCTCGTCGCCGATCCGGAACTCGACCCGCGCCGCGGTCGCAGTCGGCGGGAAGCGCATCCGCAGCGCGCCCGCGAGCCAACCCGGCTCGAGATCGTCGAGTGCGTCGGCGGGCCCATGATCCGCGCACCCCAGTGCGCGAGACTGGTGCATGCACGTCACGGAGCCCCTTGCCGTACTCCGTCAGCTCGTAGACCGTCGAGGCGGCGGGCGGAGGCGAGCCGTCGCCGCCGGATGACGCCACCGCCCTCGAGCGCTTCAGGCGCGCGGCGAGGATGTTCGTACCGCAGCCGTCGAGTCGTGCGTGGAGATCGGAGTAGCGAAGCTCGCCGTCCTCGAGGAGCTCGCGGACGATGAGCAGCGACCAGCGCTCGCCCGACGAGGTCGAGGGCGCACGCCATCGGGCAGTACTGGTCGTAGCTCTTCGCCACTCCGCGGATTGTAGCCGGAAACTTTCAAATTGGAAGTCTTAACTTGCAAATCGCAAGTGTTCGTGTAGCATCCCGCCTTCGCTCACCTGAGACGAAACGTCGAAGGGGCTTCACATGGTCGACTTCGGATCGCAAGAAATGGTTCGCACTCGCGCTGATCCTCGCGGTGCAGTTCATGGTCATCCTCGACGTCGCGATCGTGAACGTCGCGCTGCCGTCGATCCAGGTCGACCTCGGGTTCTCGCAGCAGAACCTGCAGTGGGTGATCAGCGCATACGCGCTCGTGTTCGGCGGCTTCCTGCTGCTCGGAGGGCGATCCGCCGACCTCCTCGGCCGCCGTCGCGTCTTCATGGTCGGAACCGTCATCTTCACGATCGGCTCGCTCCTGTGCGGCCTCGCGTGGAGCGACGAGTCGCTCATCGCCTTCCGCGCGCTGCAGGGTCTCGGCGCCGCGATCATCACGCCTGCCGCCCTGTCGATCCTCGTCTGCGACCTTCAAGGAAGGGCGTGAGCGGAACATCGCGCTGGGCGCCTGGGGCGCGGTCGGCGGCGTTGGAGCAGCGGCCGGCGTGCTCTTCGGTGGCATTCTCACCGACCTCCTGTCCTGGGAGTGGATCTTCTTCGTCAACGTCCCGGTCGGAATCGCCGCGCTGATCCTGGCTCCGGTCCTGCTCTCGGAGAGCCTCGACAAGCACGGTCAGGGCTTCGATGTTCCCGGCGCGGTCCTCGTCACCTCGGGTCTGTCGCTGTTCGTGCTCGGCGTCACTCAGGGACGCAGCTGGGGCTGGGGCTCGGCCGAGACAATCGGCGTCTTCATCGCCTCGGCGGTGCTCCTCGTCGCGTTCGTCGTGTGGGAGCAGCGCGAGAAGGATCCGCTCGTGCCGTTCTCGATCTTCCGGCTGCAGACGCTCACCGCTGCGAACGTCGTCGGCCTCTTCCTTGGGACGGGAATGTTCGCGATGTTCCTGATGCTGACCCTGTACATGCAGCAGGTGCTCGAGTTCTCCCCACTGAAGACCGGGGTCGGGTACCTCGCCGTGGCCGGCACCGCGATCATCTGGGCGAATGTCGCCGCGGCTGCCGTGACGCGGGTCGGCGTCAAGCCGGCGCTCGTCTTCGGGATGTCCGTGATGACGGTCGGGATCCTCTACTTCACGCAGGTCTCGGTCGACGGCTCGTACTGGACCGACCTGTTCCCGGGATTCCTCCTGATCGGCCTAGGACTCCCCTTCGCGTTCGTTCCCGTCACGATCGCGGCCGTTGCGGGAACGAAGCCGCAGGAGGCCGGACTCGCGTCGGGGCTCATCAACACGTCGCAGCAGATCGGCGGCGCGGTCGGCATCGCGATCCTCTCCACCATCGCGGTCTCGACGACCGACGACGCGCTCGCGACCGGTTCGGCTCTTCCCATCGCGCTCACCGACGGCTTCCGGGCTGCGTTCTGGGCGGCCGCGGCGATCATGTTCGCGGGCGTCCTCGTCTCGCTCTTCATGGTTCGCGGTCGCGATCTGCAGGAGCAGGAGTCGCACGCGGCCGAGCCGGCGTTCGACGCGGCGGCCGGGTAGCGCACTCAAGGACGTCCTCGCGGCTCTGCTCGTCCTCGTTGCCACCTGTGCAGTGGCAACGAGGATGGCGGCCCAGCGACGTTTAGGCAGGCGGGCGCACCACTGAGTACTTGGCGCAGACGAAGTCGCCATTTCGTCCGAGCTCGTCCAGAACCAGCTCGATGCGGTGAGGCAGCAGCGGCGCGCCCCCACCCAGCGTGACCGGCGCGATCATCACGATGACCTCGTCCAGCAGTCCCGCGTCGGCGAACTGACCGGCCAGGTCTCCACCGCCGACGATCCAGACGTTCCGGTCACCAGCGGCCTCGACCATCTCCCTGTGCACGGCTGCAACGTCCGCGCGGGTTAACTCGACTCGCGAGGTGGGGACGACCGGCAGCTGCCGGTGTGTGAAAACCCAGCATGGGATGTCGTACGGCCACGTCAACTCCGCGGGATCCTTGTCGGCGAGCTCGTGCTCGAGGATCCATTCGTACGTCGTCGACCCCATCGCCATCGCACCGACGCCGGCGATGAACTCGCCGTAGTTCAACGGCCCGTTGGGTTCGCGCTGGCGGGTGAAGAGCCAGTCCAGCGAGTTCTCGGGGTCGGCAATGAAGCCGTCGAGGGACGTGGCCGTGTAGTACTGGGTGAGGCTCACGATGCGTTTCCTCCCCTGACGGATAGCTGGCGCTCGCCCGAAATCATGATCTTGACGCGACGCTGAATTCGACGGTCTTCGTCATGTTCTACTCTGCCGTACGGTCGGCTGCGACTGACCAAAGCTGGATCCGATCTTCGCGAACGCATCCACGCCGCCCGGTGCAGCGACCTAAACGACCTCCTCGCAGGCTGGGAACCCGAGCGTCATGCCGAAATCCGGAGAATCGTGGACCAACTCGCCCGATCACTCGCAAACGAGATCCCGCAGCCTGCAACACGCACCTAAAAGGCGAGGTGTGAAATCTCGGATGCGCGAGACTTACCTCGCTTGACCACGTGCGCGGTCGGCAGGTGCTGCTGCAGCATTGGCTCAACGTGGCAGCGACGACATCCCGCGGGACAAGCGCGACGGAGCCGATGTCGTCGAGCCGCTATCGGCGTACTACGCGGTTGCTGCCGGACTGAGCCAGACCGGGGCCGCGAGGTCTAGTCCGAGCCCTTCGATGGCACTCGCAGGGTTGCCGCGGACGATCGTGAGCCATCCGCGGGGGTCGAACAGAAGGCCGTACTCTCCGGGCGGGAAGTCCGCGTATGTACTCCCTCGCTTCGCTTCCGCCGACCCGGATATGGCTTCGATCTTGAACACGGGCTCCTTGTCGAGGTTCGCCGCTGCGAGGTGGGCCGGTCGTACATTTAGGTGGACGTTGCCGAATCGGTTGAAATCAATCACCTCGCATACGATCTTGCCGGGCTCGATCTCCGGCTCGGCCACGGAGATCACCGCCAGTGTGCTCGGATCGAGCGGTGTCCCCAGTTGGTCGATCGCCATTCCGGATGCAAGCCGCGCCGTCGCGGGACACAGGGTGTCCGGAGCGCGAAACGACTCTGCATGCGGTCGCCGAATCACATCGCGAGACGTGAGCTCGACCGCGCTCACGATGCCTCCGGCTGCTTCCCACGCGAGTGAAAGAAGGCCGTTGTCGGGGCCAACGAAGCCACGGCCACTTGCCGTCTCGATCGCTAGTTCTCGATCCTTGCCGACGTTGGGATCAACCACGGCCAGACTTACCGCGTTCTCAGGGATGTACGGCACCGTGTCCGCGAGAAGGAGCGCTCCAGACGTTACTTCGAGCGGACGGATGAGGTGCGAGAGGTCGACGATCGGGCACTGCGGCGCGATCCCACTCATGACGGCGTGGCAAATCCCGACCCATTCGTTGCCTAGTCCAAAGTCGCTGAGGAAGACGATGGGCCGCGTGGACGACATCGGTGTCAAGCATGCTCGCGGCGGAGCACCGATGCAAGAGCAAGGCGTGTTGCGCTAGACGAGACCTCGACGAGGATGAACCAGAAGCCCTCTGGCGGACTCGAACTGTCGACTCCCTCCTTAGCACGGTGTGGGCTTGCCGTCAGTCCTCTCGCCAAGTGCTACGCGCGACGGAGCGTACGTGGCAATCCGAAGCGCGCGAAGACGCTCGTGTCACTGAAGAAGGTGATCGCCGAGATCTGCTCGCCGTCGAGTGTGAGCACGAGGAATCCGAACGGCCGCGCGATCGGGGCGTGGCGGTCGTCGAGGTAGCAGCCGAACGCGGGTTGGCCGTTGGCGCGGGTCGAAACGACGCGCAGTGGTGCGCCGCGCAGGAGCGCCCGGTCGTCGAGAAAGAGGGTGATGGCCTCTTTGCCCTGGTATTCGAACGGGTACGGTGGCATGGTCACCCAGGCGTCGTCGGCGAGCAGTGCGACGACGGCTTCCGTGTCTCCGTGCTCGACCGCTTCCGCGAACCGGCCGATGAGCTTGCGTTCCTGCGGCGAGTCAGGGACTGGCGCACGCGATGAGTCGATGGGTCGCTGGGCGAGCGCTGCGCGTGCGCGTTGGAGCGCCCCTTTGACCGATGCCTCTGTTGTTTCCAGGATCGAGGCGCTTTCGCCGGCCGAGAAGCCGAGTACATCGCGTAGCACGAGGGTGGTGCGCTGCAGCGGCGCCAGTCGTTGCAGCCCGGCGACAAACGCCAGCGCGGTCGCCTCCTTCGTCTCGTAGCGCGCTGCCGGGCCGGGGGCGGAGTCGGGCAGGCCCTCGAGGAGGACGTCCGGGTAGGGCTGGAGCCAGATCGGCTCGGAGCGGCGCGTCGGCGGCGGCGGCTCAGGCATCGGCGAGACCTCCTCGGCGGGTCGTCGTGCTTTGCTACGGAGGAGATTGAGACAGCGGTTGGTGGCGATTCGGTAGAGCCACGTCCGCAGCGAGGCGCGCCCCCGGAAGTCGTCGAGGCCGCGCCAGGCCGCGAGCAGGGTCTCCTGGAGCATGTCTTCGGCGTCTTGGAGCGACCCGAGGATCCGGTAGCAGTGCAGCTCGAGCTCGCGCCGGAAGGGGTCGGTCAGCTCCCGGAACGCCAGCTCGTCGCCGGCACGGGCGCGGCTCAGTAGCCCCTCACTCATGCGCTCCAACCTCATCAAAAGTACCGACACCGATCTTGAACCAAACGAATCGGCCGGTTCGTACACGCCCGCGGCGGTGTCTCAACCTGTAGCGCAACGAAGACAGAGGACGCAGACCATGGGTGAAATCAAAGTCAAGTGCGATCGACTGCGGCGGAGCGCCTCGGACGTGGACGGATGGCGAAAGGGGAGCCACGCGCAGGTGAGCTTTGGCCGTCGCTCTTAACTCATGAGGTGAGCCGGGTGTAACCCCGGGCACAGAAAGGAACCAGAGATGATGCTGAAGGACAAGGTTGCGGTGATCTACGGAGCCGGAGGCGCGATCGGCAGCGCGATCGCACGCGCCTTTGCGTCTGAGGGGGCCAATCTCTTTCTCACCGGGCGCCGCCTCGCACCCGTCGAAGTTGTCGCCAAGGAAGTCGTTTCCGCCGGCGGATCCGCTGACGCGGCGGAGGTCGACGCTCTCGACGAGCAGGCTGTGGACAAGCATCTACAGTCCGTGATCGACACGGCGGGCCGCGTCGACATTTCATTCAACGCGGTCGGCATCCCGAATCCGAAGACTCGTGTGCCCCTGGTCGAGCTGGATGTCGAGCAGTTCTCCCTGCCGATTGCGACCTACACGAGGTCGTACTTTCTGACGGCACGCCTGGCCGCCCGGCGGATGGTCGCGAATCGATCGGGGGTGATCATGACCGTCACCGCAACCCCTTCACGGACGGGCGCTCCCTTCATCGGAGGCGGCGGTCCAGCGATGTCCGCCGTGGAGTCGCTCACCCGAGGTCTATCCGCCGAGCTCGCACCCCAGGGCATTCGCGTGGTCGGCCTGCGACCACAGGGGATGCCGGAGACACCCAGGATCAAGGAAAGCTTCGGGGTTTACGCCAAGGCAGCGGGTATGACCTGGGAACAATTCCACGAGTTGGGCGCAAGCAGGACCCACACGCGACGGCTTTCGACGCTCGCGGAACTGGCAAACATGGCGGTCTTCATGGCTTCCGATAAGGCAAGCGGGATGACTGGAACAATCGTCAACTTGAGCATGGGGAGCCTGGACGACTAGCCGCTTAGCGACCGATGCTTTGCTAAGACGACGATTCATGAGTGACTTTGACGGGCAGGCCAACTGTTGTCGTTGGCGCCAGCCGTGGCTTGGGGCGGATCCTCGCCGAACGCGGACGGGCCTCGGTAGCAGAAAGGCCGAGCTAGCAGGGCAAAAGCGAAGCCCTCTGACGGACTCGAACCGTCGAGCCCCTTCTTGTCGTGCGCTCCGATCGGCAACTGATCGCAACTTGTGGCAACGGTTTTGGCTTGTTTTGGGTTGACCAATAGATAACGAGAATATATGCTCGTTATCCATGAGAGAGCTCTTCCTTGCGCTGCTCAGTAGCGAGCGTGCTCACGGGTATGAGTTGAAGCAGTCGTTGGAGCAGGAGTTCGGCGATCTGTTGCCCGCGCTGAACGCTGGTCAGATCTATGTGACGC
>CAVRLG010000004.1:0-118561 GCA_963722035.1 uncultured Thermoleophilia bacterium | reverse complement strand
GAGGAAGCCTAGATGCCATGTTCCGCGGCCGCGAAGCGGACGCCTCCAGGGATCCTCGGGCTCCGGGATCCGCGCGGGCGGATCACGGGACTGCGGGCAAACGAGGGGTGGCGGACGGGACTCGAACCCGCGACCACCGGGACCACAACCCTGCGCGGCGTCAGTCTCGGTAGGTCGGGGCAGGTCGGAAGGCGCATGGTTGCGTCAGTCTGACGAGGGGCGACTGACGCCGTGCGTCTGGGTTAGTCGCGAGTCGTTGCCAAAAACGTTGCCAGAGCGTCGCGCCGGTTGGCGTTAGCCGGGACTCGCGACGACTGCCACATGGACGGGGCTACCCGTTCCCTTCCGCATCGAAGCGTCACGGCGTTCGGGTAGCGCAAGCTTAGCGGGCGGCTAATCGGTTCCCGTGGCCTCGTTATAAGCCCTGCGTATGCACCGCGTCTCGGCAGACCCTCCAACCCTATGGAGATGCGCAGATCACGTACGCCACGACGCCAATGTTCGCCCCGACGTTCGTCTGGTTGAACGAGGTCGCCGTCCAACCAGTTGGAGTCGAACCCACTGCAGTTGGGGTCGGTCTGCTGCGGAAGGCGGTCACGTTCGCACCCCAGCCGCCAATGTCGAAGCCGCCGCCAACTGCACGTTCTCCCGCGTTGCAATTTGCCGTTGCTGTAGCCGAGCCTGTCGAGGTGGTGCTCGCTGTTCTCACGACGACATTCGTCGCTCCGGCGGCACCCGCATCGCCCTTGTCGCCCTTGTCGCCTTTCGGGCCGCTCGGAAGTTGTCCCTCCTTGAAGTCTGATGCCAGAAGCGAGCCGTTCAGGACATGGGCGGTGCGGACGGCATTCGGAGCGAGCTTGGCGGGTTTGACGGCGTTTCGCTTTAGCTGGGGTGTCCCAACGCTGTTCTTCGGGACATTGAGAACTGTCGCGTAGCTCGTTCCCGTCAGCGCGACGAGAAGCGCGAGGCTGGCGATGACGAGAGCAGGCGAGGGACGGCGCACCTCTGACCTCCTTGGTTGGTCGGTGCGCTCACGGTAATACGGCCCGCTGTGGCTTGCCATGCGAACATCCGTTCGTGACCGCCCAGCCACACGCCCACGTCCGCTTCCGTCGCGCAATCGAGCGTCGAGCCCTGTGGTTGGCCGAGGACGCCGCCCGCGAACTGCCGAACCTGCCGCTCGAGGACGCGCTGCAGCTCGTGCATCTCTACTTCGAACGAGGGTCACCGAAGGCCGAGCCTGCGGCGAGGCGGTGGCTCGTGCGGTACCTCAGCGAGGGCACGCCGAGCCTGCGGGACGTTGCGAAGGTCACGGCGAGTCTCGCGAGTGCAAGGTCGCAGCGACCCGCGTGAGAGAAACAATGTGGCGGCAACCTCCTTGTTCGTCTTCGTCTTCCCCTCGGCCACGAGAGCAGAGACGCAGCTCCTGCGGTACGGCCTCGACCCGCCTGCCACGCTCGAAGTAAACCGGCGCACACACCGAGACCGCCCCGGACGGAGCGGTCTCGGTCGCCACCGGGTCTCGATGACCCAGATCAGTGCGCGAACGGGCGGCTGTGCGTCGCCTTCAGCGTGAGCACGAGGCCCAGCATGAGGGCGAGTGCGATACCGAGTCCGACGCCGACCGTCGGCCATTCGATGTCACGGCGCGAGCTCGTCGCCGAGACCGTCACGGGCTCGTTCGAGCCATCGATGTAGAAACGATCGAAGTCTGCGACGACAGGAGCGGCGTACTCGCCGAGCCCGTACAGCCGGTTGAGTCCGTCGCTGCGGGCGACGAGCGCCCTCTCCCATGCGTCGAGCATGCTCGGCTGATTGAGCGCGTCGCTGACCGAGCTGTCGACCGTGCCGTTCTTTGCCGTCAGCACGTCGACGATATCGGGCGAGACGCTCACCGGCTGGTTGCTCTGGTCTGCGCCCCAATTGTCACCCCAGGCCGGAACGGCGAACAGGAGAGCTGCTCCGACGGTGGCGGTGATGAGTGAGATCGTCCGGGTCATCGCTCCTTCTCCTTCTGCTCCTGGTGGCCCTCGTAACCACCTGAGTCCAGGCTAGGGAGCGGCTGACTCGGCTGAAACGGGCGAGTCCCCCGTATTTGACGCTTCGATCCCCTGTATATCGATCGCGCTCGCAACCTCGGTGCGATGACGGATGCCGAGCTTCTGGAAGACGTGCGCGAGATGGCCCTCGACCGTGCGATCCTTCGGCGGCGTAACCGTTCCAAGTTGCGCGTCAGAGGTACGTGCATAACGCTACGGCTCGATGCTCCGCGAGGACAAGACCGCTCGCATCGAGCGAACCCCCGGCAAGTGGACAGGCCGCTTCCACAAGAGGACGCAGCTGCCTGACACGTACGAGTTCTCCGTCGGCAAGTACACGAGAAGCGGCAACCTTGCGCGGAACTACGTATTCCGGGTTCTCGAATCCGGCGGGGGACACTCGGAGCTACAACAGTCCCAGCCCGTGCTGCTCATGCATGACGCCGGGATTCAGTGGTGGTGGTTCTGGAACCGCTTCTGGAGGGACGACGAGAACCTCGACGCCGCAGATGTGCAGGCACTTGTCGTGCAGCGCGAGCGGCAGAAGCAAGCAAAACTCGAGCGGGCGAGGGCAGGCATTCTGGGCGACACGGAGTCGAGCGCCGGGTCGCAGCTCGCGCAAGACCGGCTCCTCAAGCAGGAAGAACGCGGCGCTCGGCGAGGCGCTCCGCCTTCACGACCTGCGGACGACGCTCGCCTCGCGCCTCGCGGCTAACCGGGTCGACGTGGCAACGGCGCAGGCGCTCCTGCGCCACGCTCGCCCCTCAACGACGCTCGACATCTACACCCGCGTCCAGGGTGACGCCGACGCGCGGCTCGAGAGGATGCGAGAGGCGCTCGAGGCGTAGAGTCGTTGCCAAACCGTTGCCATTCGAGGGGCTCCCGACCGGGAGCCTCTCTTTTCGGCTCGGGCAAAGGGGTGGCGGACGGGACTCGAACCCGCGACCACCGGGACCACAACCCGGGGCTCTACCAACTGAGCTACCGCCACCGCGCCGAAGCAAGGATAGCTACGGGTCAGCGCCCCCAAGAACTGCCTGGGTCTGCGTCGTGCGCGCAACTCGACGGCCGGACGCGTCGAAGAGGTCGGTCTCGACGACGATCGTCGTCTTGCCGACGTGGAGCGGCCGAGCCCGCGCCGTCACCTCGCCCTCGCGCACGGCGCCGAGGAAGTTCGTCTTCGACTCGATCGTCGTCGTGCGCGCGCCGGCAGGGAGGTTGAGGAACGCGCACACCGCTCCGGCGGCGTCGGCGAGCGTCATGAGCACGCCACCGTGGAGGATGCCGCCCGCGGTGCAGAGCTCCGGCGCCCACTGGAGCGTCGCCTCGACCTCGTCCGCGGCGCCGAACGTGCGGATGCCGAGCGTGGTGCCGAGCGGCATCTGCGCGTTCACGACCTCGGTGATCTCCGGCTTCTCCACGCAGGGAACCTACGTCAGTCTCTTCTCGAGGTACGCCGCGAGCCGGGTGAGCGGGAACGAGATCACGAAGAAGATGACCATGATCGCGCCGTAGATCTCGATCGCGTGCTCCTCGCCTTCGAACGTGAGTCGCTCGACCTGGCGCTCGGCCGACTCGAGCAGCTCCGGCGCGCCGATGACCTGGACGATCGTCGTGTTCTGGATGATGTTGACGAGCAGCCCGACCATGGGCGGAAGCAGTCGACGCAGCGCCTGCGGGAGGATGACGAACGCGTGCCGTCCGACCCAGCCGAACCCGAGTGCCGAGGCGGCCTCGTGCTGCTCGCGCGGGATCGAGCCGACGGCGCCGCGCGTGGCCTCGGCCACCTGCGCGCTTCCCCACAGGATGAGGCCGATCGCGCCGGCCGTGAGCGCGTCGAACCGGAAACGGTCGCTGATGGCCGGCAGGGCGAAGAAGATGAGGAAGATGGTCACGAGGATCGGCAGGCCTCGCCAGACCTCGATGTAGAGGCGGATCACCGCCCTCATCGGCAAGAACCGGATGGTCAGAAGCGTGCCGAGCGTGATGCCGATGAGCGCGCTCCCCACGAGCGCGATCGCGGACAGCTTGAGCGTGTTGACGAGGCCCTGCTCGATGACGTAGCGGGCAACCGGCTCGGTCCACTCGGGCACGTTCACTTCGCCTCCTCCGGCAGAGCCAGGTGCGACTCGAGCAGCCGGATCACCGCCGAGAGCGACCACACGATCACGAGGTAGGTCACCGCCAGCACCGTGAACGTCTCCGTCGTCTCCAGCGTCAGCGCGTTGATCTGGAGCGCGACGGTCGTCAGCTCCGGATAGGCGATGACGTACATGAGCGACGTGTTCTTGACGACGCTGATGTACGTGTTGATCGACGAGGGCAGGGCGATGCGGCCGCCGATCGGGAGTGTCACGTTGAGGAACGTCGAGACGCCACGGAACCCGAGCGCGGCGCCGGCCTCGCGGTACCGCACCGGCACGGCCTCGAAGCCTGCGCGGAAGTTCTCGGTGTTGAAGGCGCCGCCCCAGATCGTGACCGAGAGCCACGCGACGGTGAACGCGTCGAGGCGGATCCCGACCTGCGGGAGCGCGTAGTAGAGCATGAAGATCTGCACCAGGATCGGGGTGTTCCGGATCACTTCCACGTACACGGCCGCGAGCTGGCTGATCACGGGCACGCGGTGCGCGCGGGCGGCGCCGAGGACGAGGCCTACGACGAACGCGCCGGCCATGGCGATCGCGGAGACCTTCAGCGTGTTCTTGAGGCCCTCGGCGAGCTCCGCGCCGTTCTCCTGGACGAAGTCCCAGATGCTTTCGAGGAACCCGAGCGCGAGAAGCCAGGTCACGAGGGGGCTCGCGTCACGAGAGGAGGAGGGGCGGCCGTGGCCGCCCCTCACTGCTGTGCTTCAAGCCCGTTACGGGCACTGAGTCGTTACGTCTCCCTGGGAGTAGCCGAGGTTCTGGTTCGGCCTCAGGATGTTCTTCTGGAAGCCGGCGAACACCCGCGGCGGCACGTTGTTGCGGAGGATCGTGTTGAACGTGTCCCGCCTCTTCATGACGTTCAGCCGCGAGTCGATCCAGCGCTTGAGCGCCGTGTTCCCCTGCTTGATCCCGATCCCGTAGGGCAGCACGAGGAACTGGTCGTCGGTCAGCTTGAGCGTGCGGTCTTGCGTCGCGACGCCCACCAGGACGGTGTCGTCCCACATGAGGGCGTCGGCGCGCCCGTTCCGGAACTCGAGCAGCGCGTTCGTGAAGCTGTCGGTCGCGGCCACCCGCGTGTCCTTGAAGCAGTTCTTCATCCAGCGGTCGTAGATCGAGCCGGTCGTCGTGGCGATCGTCTTGCCCGCGAGCGTGGGCAGATAGTTGTTCGGCGCACTGTTCGGCACGAGGATGCGCCCCGTTGCCTTGTAGTACGCACGCGAGAAGTCGATCCGCGTGTCGCGGTCGACCGTGTAGGTGAACGTCGCGAGAACCATGTCCACGCGGTCAGACGTGAGCGACGGTTCGCGGGCGGGGGTCGTCAAGCACGTGAAGTTCACGCGGTTCGGCTTGCCGAATGCGAAGCGCGAGAACCAGCGCGCGAGCTCGGGCTCGAAGCCGGCGTTGCGGCCACGGACGTCGATATAGCCGAACGGGGGCGAGTCGCACTTGATTCCGATGTTGAAGCGCCCGCGCTCCTTGATGTCGGACGGCAGCGCGGGAAGCCGCTGCGCCTGTGTCTCCTCACGGGCGGACGCGGCGCCGCCCCAGGTCGCGAGCGCGACGCCTGCGACGACCGTTACGAGCACGCCTACGGCGAGTCGTTTCATTCGGGTGTCCCTCCTTCGTCGATGGTGAGCTCCTCCAGTGAATGTGCGAGTTGCAGGCTACGTCGCAGGAAGCGCTGCGTCCGCTCCTTGCGTGGCCGGTCGAGGATGTCTGCGGGCACGCCCTCCTCCACGATCTTGCCCTCGTCCATGAAGACGACGCGGTCGCCGACGTCGCGCGCGAAGTGCATCTCGTGCGTGACGACGAGCATGGTCATGCCCGTCTGGGCGAGGTCGCGCATCACGACCAGGACCTCCCCGACGAGCTCCGGGTCGAGGGCTGACGTGACCTCGTCGAAGAGCATGACGTGTGGGTTCATCATCAGCGCGCGGGCGATCGCGACCCGCTGCTGCTGGCCGCCGGAGAGCTGATGCGGGTGCTGATGAGCCTTCTCCTCGAGCCCGACCGTGGTGAGGAGCTCTCGCGCGCGCGCCTCGGCGTCCCTTCGGCGCATCTTCCGGATCCGGCGCGCCGCGAGCGTGAGGTTGTCCATCGTGGTGAGGTGGGGGAAGAGGTTGAACTGCTGGAAGACGATCCCGACGCGCTGCCGAACCTTGGCCACCGGGGCGCCCTTGCCGGTGATCTCCTCGCCTTCGAGGTAGATGCTCCCCTCCTGGATCGGCTCGAGGAGGTTCACGCAGCGCAGCAACGTGCTCTTGCCGCTCCCGCTGGGCCCGATGATCACCAGCACCTCGCCGTGCGCGACGCTCAGGTCGATGCCGTCGAGCACGAGGTTGTCGCCGAAGCTCTTGCGGACGCCTTCCAGCTGCACCATCGGCGTCCCGTTGGGGGACGTCACCGCACCCTCGGTGTCGGGCGCCCGACTGTTCACCAGCTGTGCCTCACTCGCGTCCATCAAACGAGACCACTGACGGCAAGTCAAGCATTGACTGTCACGAACCGGGCGCGTACCCTCCCGAGGTTCCGTCGTCGAGCGAAAGGAGAGGACGTCATGAAAGTCGCCTGCGCCACACCTCTCCGGCTCGCGTCTGCCTCGGTCTAGGACCCTGCGGCTCGAGCCGCGGCCTGGTTCACCACTGACCGAAGGAGACTTCAGTTGTCCGCTGGAACCCTGGCCGCCCTCGGCTGGTCCGACGAGCTCGAGGCGGCCTTCACACCGTACGTCGAACGTGGCTTCATCCCCGCTCGCGTCGTCGCGGAGCATCGCGGCGGCTATTACGTCCGCTCCGAGCTCGGCGACCGGCTCGCGCAAGCGCGCGGCCGTCTTCGCGACGACGAGCTCTGGGGCGGGATGCCCGCGGTCGGCGACTGGGTCGTCGTCTGCGACGCGCCCGGCGAGCGCTTCGCGATCGAGGCCCTCCTGCCGCGTCGCACGAAGGTCTCGCGCAAGACGCCCTGGCTGAAGGCCGAGGAGCACATCCTCGTGGCGAACGTCGACACCGTCGTGCTCGTCACCGGCCTCGACCAGGACTTCAACCCGCGGCGGCTGGAGCGCTACCTCACGGCTGCGTGGGACTCGGGGGCCGATCCCGTGATCGTGCTCACCAAGCTCGACGTCTGCGACGACCCGGGCAAGGTCGCCGAGGCTGAGAGCGTTGCCGTCGGCGTCCCCGTTCACCCGGTCAGCAACGTGACGGGGGAGGGGATCGACGCCGTACGTGAGCTCCTCGAGCCTGCGAAGACGTTCGTGCTCCTCGGTTCGTCCGGGACGGGGAAGTCGACGCTCGCGAACCGCCTTGCCGGTCGGACCGTGATGGAGATCGGTGGCCTTCGCAACGACGGCCGTGGCCGGCACACGACGCGTCATCGTCAGCTGCTCGTGATGCCGGGTGGCGCCATCCTGATCGACACGCCCGGGCTGCGCGAGCTGCAGATCTGGGAAGGCGACATCGACAGCGCGTTCGCCGACATCGCAGAGCTGGCCTCGCAGTGCCGCTTCAACGACTGCGCGCATTCGACCGAGCCCGACTGCGCGGTACGGGAGGCGCTCGAGTCCGGCGAGCTCGACGAGGGCCGCTGGACGAACTACGTGAAGCTCCAGCGGGAGCTTCGCTCGATCGAGGTGCGCTCGAGCCGGCGCCTACAGCGTGAGCTCAAGAGTCGCTGGCGGGCGCGCGCTCGCGAGACCAGGCGAGCCCGCCGTTACGGAGGAAAGCCCTAGGAGTTCTCCTAGCGATAATCCTGCTCCGATGCCCATTCCCGGGAAGCTCGACGTCGCGCAGGTCTACAACGACTCGTGGCGAGGCTGGCCGGTCAAGCCGCTCCACCGCCAGCATCCGATTCGCGGCTCGTTTCTGGACCCGCGACCCGACCCCGAGCTCGGCGCGATCTATCACGACGGGATCGACGTCGCCGTGCGCGACGACCGGCCCGAGCAGGGTGCGCCCGCCGGCCGGACGCACCGGGTGTTCGCCATCGAAGGCGGCCCCGTGTTCCTCGCCACTCCACGTGGCGCGCGTGGCTTTGCGCGCGTCGGCCACTTCGGCTACGGGCACATCGATCCGGTCGTGCAGACCGGCGAGACCGTTGCGCCCGGACAGCACATCGGCTGGACGTGCAAGGGTGACTGGCACGTTCACCTGAGCGAGTTCGTCTTCACGAGCGGACGGCCGATCGTGGTCAACCCGCTTCGTCCCGGTGGGAAGGTGCGGCCGTACGTCGACGAGGCGCGGCCGGAGATTCGCGAGGTGCGCTTCTACGCACCCGCGATGCCGGCGTGGTCCCGTCGGCCGACGACGAGCGTCGCGCGCCTGCCGCAGGCGGGGACGCGACTCGCTCGCGATCGGCTCGTCGGCAAGGTCGACGTGCGGGTCCGCGTGAGCGACCCGCAGTCCTTCATCGGGTGGTTCGAGGAGTTGCCGTGGCTTGCCGCACCTCACCATCCGTTCCGGCTCGACGTTCGGATCTTCGATCTCGCCGCGAACAGGATGGTCCGGCGCCGCGAGGCCTTCCGGGCCGAGCAAGTGCTCGATCAGCCGGCCGACCGCCATTTCGCGCCGGGCACCGAGCAGAACCTCCCGGCCGGAGGCTGCATGGCGCGCCACGCGACGATCCGGTGCGACGGCGTGTACTGGTTTCGCCTCTTTCCGCGATTCTGGGACACGACCCGACTCCGCGACGGACGCTACGACGTCCGTGTCCGCGCATGGGACGTGGCCGGGAACGTCGCGGACGCAACCGTGCCCGTCACGATTGCGAACGGCGTCTAGGCGCCTCAGACGTCGGGAACGAGGCCGAGCCAGCGCGCGGCACCCGGGAGTTGGAGGCGCCGATAGCTCTCGGCGGTGTGGCTCCACGAGCCGGTCACCCTCTCGAGCGGCGCCCGGGGGTCGAGCTCGCGCAGCGTCTTGAAGAAGCGGCCGGATTGGTTCTCCTGACCCGTGACGATCTCGTCGGCGTCGCTCCACCAGATCTGCAGCGGGACTCCCGATCGCGCGATCTCGGCGGCCCAGTGCTGGGGGCTGCGCTGATGGTAGGCGCTGAGGGTTGCTCGCCGGCGTACCTCCGACCTCGACACGAGCGAGACCCTGCAGCATCGTCCCCTTGCGACCGAGGGCGGCAAAGTCCGCATAGCGACGGAAGAAGTCGGTGACCGAATCGAAGGCAACGGCACCCGCGAGGAGCTGCGGACGTCGACCGACGAGAAGCAGTGTCTCCTGTCCGCCCATGCTCCCACCGACCGCGTAGACCCGACTCGGATCGACGCGCAGCCACGGGCGCGCGGCACGCAGGATCGAAGGCATTCGGGCGAGGTCGTCGATCTGGCCCTCCCAGCCCCAGGAATGAAGCGGCAGTCGCCTCCCCATCCCGCCGGGACAGACGACGGCGAAGTGACCCTGCCCCGGAAGCCCTCGCCACAGGTTCGCGTTCGTCCGCGCCCGCACGCCTCGGCCGTGCGGTGAGATCACGAGTGGCAACGGCGGCGACGGGCTCCGAGGGCCGTACTGCGAAGGTGCCACCACGATGGCCCATCTGGGCACGCCGTTGTGAGCTCGGTAGCGAATGCCCCAGTGCTTGACCCCGTCGCTCACCTCGGGAGCCTGCCGGATGACTGTGGCGGGCGCATGCTCGGACGAGCACGCGCCCGCCAGCTATCGCCTCAACCTGAGCCCTACTTGCCCACCTGTACGACCGAGTACTCGGTCGTCGGCGTCGGTGTCGTGCCGAAGCGCGCATTCACCGCGTACAGCCTGCTGCCGAGCTCTGCGACGGTGGTCGGCACGTCGAAGTCGGGAGACGAGATGCGGCGCAGCACTCGGCCGCTTCGCAGGTTCGGCGACAACGCAATCTTGGCGATGACGTTGAGGCGGTTCTGCACGACGTAGAGCGTCTTGCCGTCGAGCAGGATGCCGTCGCCGTTCGGGACGCTCTCGTTGCCGGCGAGCGCGATAGAGCGCGTCGTTCCCATTGCGGTCACCGTGAAGAGGTTGCCGCCCGTCGACTGCACGATGACGAGCGTCTTCCCGTTCGGCGTGGCGTCGATCCCGTTCACGTTGAAGCTGCCGTCGACGTGGTCGTAGTCGCCGGTGAGCATTACCGTGGTGATCGACGAGGCTGGGCCGGGACGGCCGCCCGGGCCTAGCGGGAGCCGATACAGCGCGGCTCGCTGCGAGTCGGTGAACCACGCTGCCCGCTTTGTGACCACGACGTCGTTGACGAAGGTGGGACCGCTTGTCGGGAGGTCGTACGACGCGATGGGCGCGCCCGTCCTCGCGTTGTAGACGAACGCGTCGCCGGTCGGACCGCCGGCTACGAACAGCCGGCCGCGATCGACCTTCATGCCGATCGCCGCGGGACCTGCCGGCGCGGTGACGAGCTCCGCGCCCTGGCCGGTCCGAAGGCTTCCTCGATACACCTTTCCTGTCGGGATCGAGCCCACGTAGAACTGCCCGCCCGCGATTGCGATTCCCTCGGGCTGGAACCCGTCCGGAAGCTCGATGCGGTTCGGGAAGGTCTGCGCGCCGGCGACCGAGGTCACGATCGCTGCGATCCCGGCGAGCACGAGTACGAGTCGAGTCATTCGGAATCCCCCTTCTCTTCCGTCGGACATCGTCAGGTGTACCTACTCCGGTACCCGCGCCGCGGATTGCCATGCATATGCAGTCGCCGGCAGACGGAGTCAGGCTGCTCGCTCGCCATGAGTTACGGCGCATCCTCCGCGACCGGCGCGCATCACATAAGCCAGGAGCCGCTCAGCGCACGCCACCCCCTCCGATGCGGTCAGCGTGTCGGGGCATGCTCGTCGGGTGTCTTCGGGCCGTCGATGAGCGACAGCGCGAGCTCGATCGCCTCGTCGAGGGTCATCGCGCTTCCTTCCGACTGGGCCGCGACCAGTGCGGAGTCGTTCGCGTCGAGGAGGTTGGCGATCCGCGTGCGCAGTTCCCGCTCCAACGGGTCAGGGGGGCCGTACCCGACCTCCTCGCGAAGCGCGTCGGCCGCGCCAAGCAATCGCGCAGCATGGAGCGTTCCCCCACTTCGGGCCGCGACCTCGGCCAGTCCTAGTAAGGAGCCGAAGATTGCCTCCCTGTCTCCGACGCTGCTCGCGAGGCGCAAGGAGCTGCCGAGGAGAGCTCTAGCCTCGTCGGTATCACCCTCGACGAGGGCGACCAAAGCCAAGTAGGACAGGATGGCGGCCTCGCCTTGGGCGTTTGAACGCTCGCGTACCAGCTCGAGCGAGCGCTCCAAGTGGGTCCGTGCCGTCTCTGTGTCCCCGTCTACCAATGCCATCCCACCGAGGTTGGCGGCGACGATCGTCAGGCTCCGCGTGTCGCCACATTCCCGTGCAAGGTCGGCCGCCTCGAGGTAGAGCGTCCGAGCGCGATTGCGCTCGTCCTGCATGTCAGCCGCCAGCGCGAGCCCGACGAGCGACATCGCGATCATGGAAGTGTCTTTGCGGGCGCGAGCGAGCTCGAGGCGTTGCTCAGACCACCGTTGCATAGCGTCGTAGTCGCCCGTCTTGGACGATACGAACGACGCCCCGTACAGGAGCTCGCCCCGGTCGAGGGAGGGGTCTTCCTCGGCGGTCTCGATCGCATGTACGAGATAGCCGAGAGCCTCGCGGAGGAGTCCGCGCATGGCGAGGAAGAACCAAGTCGCTCCGGCCAGCTCAACCTCGAGGCGCTCGTCATGCTCTTGGGCCCAGCGGGTCGCGCTGCGGAGGTTCTCCAAGTCGGCGTTGAGGAGTGCGAACCACTCCCCTTGCGAAGGCCCACGCAACTCGCCGTGGGCGCTCTTCGCGAGCCCTAGGTACCAGCGAGTGTGTCTCTCGAGGATTTCGCTGTCCTCGCACTCATTCTGGAGCCGCTCGGCCGCATACTCCCGGATCGTCTCCAGCATCCAGTAGCGCTCGTTCGAGAAGCGGAGGAGGCTTTTCTCGACTAGCGACTGCAGCGTGTCCAGATCGGCTCCTGCGACCTCCTCCGCCGCGTCCAGCCTGCAGCCACCGGCGAAGACCGAGAGCGCTCGGAAGACAGGCTGCTCTCCCTCGGAGAGGAGGTCGTAGCTCCAGGCGATCGTTGCCCGGAGCGTCTGCTGTCGCGCCTCGGCATCCCTGCCGCCCTTCAACAGGTCGAGTCGTTGGGAGAGGCGCTCCAGGATGTGCGCGGGCGAGAGTGCCTTGGTGCGGGCAGCGGCGAGCTCGACCGCGAGCGGGAGGTCGTCGAGGCGGGCGCAGAGCTCAGCGATCTCCTCGGAGGGCTCAAGCCGAGAGCGCTCGCAGAAGAGCGTCACCGCTTCGGACGAAGCGAGTGGAGGCACGTGGTACTCCACCTCGCCTCGGACGCGGAGGAGCTCGCGGCTCGTGCAAAGCAGGGTCAGGTTCGGACAGGCGGTGAGGAGGGTCGCGAGCTCGGGCGCGGCCTCGATCACCTGCTCCAGGTTGTCGAGCAGCAGAAGCATCTCCCGCTCCCCGATGTGCGCGGCCAGGCCGTCCTTCGCTCCGAGCGTCTGCGAGATCGTCTCCGTCACGAGCGAGGACTCGCGGAGCGCCGCGAGCCCGACCCAGAACACACCCGCCTTGTACGCCGGGACGAGCTCGGACGCAGCCTCCAGAGCGAGGCGAGTCTTCCCCGAGCCACCTGGCCCAGTGAGCGTGAGGAGGCGTGCTCCATCACGGAGCTCACGCACAACGTCTTCCCGCTCGCGCTCGCGACCGATGAACGAGCTCGCTGGCCGGGGAAGGTTCGTATTCGAGATCGTCTTGAGCGGAGGGAAGGCCTCGTTGCCGAGCTGATAGATGGAGACCGCGCCCTCGATGTCCTTCAGGCGGTGTTCCCCGAGGTCGGTAAGCGACTGCCCGTCGACGAGCTCACGGGTGGTTGATTGCGAGAGCAAGACCTGACCACCGTGGCCCGATGCTGCGACACGCGCCGCGAAGTGCACGTCATCTCCCACGTAGCCCTCGTCGGTGACGAGCGGAGTGCCCGTGTGCAGGCCGATGCGCAAGCTGATCGGGCCTGGCTCGAGTGCGTCAGAGATCGCTTGCGCCGCAGCGGCCGAACTCGGCGCTGCCGGGAAGGCGAAGAAGAAGGCGTCCCCCTGGGTGTCGACCTCGACGCCGCCCTTGGCAGCGCACGCCTCGCGGACGACGCGCCGATGCTCGGCCAGCGCGTCCGCGTATGCCTCTGCGCCGAGCTCGCGCAGAAGGCTCGTCGATCCCTCAACGTCCGTGAAGAGGAAGGTGACGCTGCCGGTCGGGAGGTCGGATCTCACGCCGTGTGATCATCCGCCGCAGCGGAGCTCGCGTCCAGCTCGCCACCCTCCCCCTCGCGAAGTGCTCGGGCGGTGGGGCCTGCTGGCGGGGTCGCCGGTCGCTCTCCGGATAGCCCAGGTCGTCAGGTGTCGCCGATATGTCCACCACCCGCGAACAACTCCGCCGCTTCCTGATACGTGCCATGTCGCGCGCGCACGGCGGCATCTACCGTGCCAGCGGAGGCCGCCTCCTTGGCCGCGTGGCCGGGATGCCGGTGCTCCTCCTGACGACGACCGGGCGGGGGTCAGGCAAACCCCGCACGGCCGCGCTCACGTACTTCCGCGACGGCGCAGACCTCGTCGTGATCGGCTCCTTCGGTGGCTCGAACCTGCCGCCCGCCTGGTGGCTCAACCTTCAGCGCGATCCTCGGGCAAGCGTGCTGATCGGTGGGACGACCTCGAGGGTGATCACGAGAGCCGCGACCGCCGAGGAACACGACAGGCTCTGGCCCGTCGTGACGAGGACTCACCCTGGATACGCTCGCTACCAGGAGCGCACAGCAAGACTGATTCCTATCGTGATGTTGACGCCCTTGATGCCGGATCTCGTCTGACCCCGTCGTAGGCTCCACCCATGGCCGATCAACTGAAATTGCTTCGCGAGTTGGCCACCGTCGCGCCGCGTCGTGCGGTCACTGGCACTCGGTTCGACGGAACTGGATTCGTGCTCGGACGGCCGAGGCCACCGACTTGATCGACGGGCGTCTGCGGGTCGGGGTCCAGCTGCCGGAGGTCGAGCGCGACGTGCGCTGGCCGGAGCTGCGCGCGATTGCGCGAACGGCGGAAGCGTCCGGCTACGACTCCATCTGGATCGGCGACCACATGCTGTATCGAGGTGACGGTCGCCCGGAGCGGGGACCTTGGGATGCGTGGTCGGTGCTGGCGGCGTTGGCTGCGTCGACTGAACGGATACGACTCGGGCCGCTTGTCGCGTCGACCGCGTTTCATCCGCCAGGTCTCGTCGCGCGGATGGCGGCGGCGATCGACGAAATATCGGCAGGACGGTTCACTCTTGGCGTGGGCACAGGCTGGAACGAAGCGGAGTTTCGCGCGTTCGGGATCGCGTTCGAGAACAAGGTGGCGCGTTTCGAGGAAGCGTTCACAATCATCCGGCGACTGCTCGCCGGAGAGCGCGTGAGCTTCGATGGGCGCTTCTACCGCGTCGATGACGCTCTGCTCCTACCGCCGCCAAAACGCCGGGTGCCACTACTGATCGGTAGTTCCGGGCCGCGGGTGCTCGCGGCGGCGTCGCCTCACGTCGAATGGTGGAACAGTTGGTACTCGTGGTACGGCAACACCCCATCGGGGTTCGCTGCGCTGAGCTCACGGATCGAGGGTGACTTCAAGCGGAGCGCCTGCGTGCTCGTATCGGTCGACGGAGGGACCGGCGAGCGAGCTCTCGAAGAAGGATCGCCACCCGTCGAGTCACGCGAACTGCGCAAGCACCTGAACGAACTCAGCGCCGCCGGAGCCGATGAGGCGATCCTCGTACTCGATCCGATCAACGAGCACTCTGTCGCCGCGGTAGCCGACGCGCTTGGGCTCGATCCGCATCGGCTCGGTGACTAAGAGTCAGAACGGTCTCGCCCGGATCATCTGCGGGGTTCATCGGTGTGACGGACGCGAGAACCTGACGCTGCACGACCTCGGCGACTTGTTCGTCCCGTTCTCGATGGAGCAGGTCGACGCACGCCGGGTCGCCGCGGCGGGCCTCTCCGACCGCGTCGTACAGCGAGCGCCACTTCGAGCAGCGCCGTCAGAGGGCCTTCCTCGGACTCGATCCGAGAATTGACGAGCGCCTCGCGCCCATCGGGAGTCACGACCACATCACCAAGCTGGAGATTCGCCGGGTGCTCGAGCAGACCGAGGTCGTCGGCAGTCGTGTCGACGAGGCGGTAGGTCGGTATCGCGTCGAGCGACTCAGCCCCGGTAATAGACGACGAGCGCGACGGAGATCACTACCGCCAAGATCACGGCCATGACAGCGGTAACAGCCAGGATGAGAAGGAGCATCGCTGCCGGACTATCTCCCTCCTCGGCAACGTGTTCGAGGCGCTTCACTTCCTCCACCGGATGACGGACGAGCCGGCCCGCCTCCTCCTTGATCTCGTGCGCGAGGAGATCGGTGCCGTGCATGTCATCAGGAGATGTGCTCATCCCAACTCCTTGACTTAGACCTCAGATTGTTCCACGACCGACGTCCTGTCAGACGCGTGGGGGAAGCTCGTGTTGCCCCACACGAGCACCTGATGCTTCAGTAACCACACGACTGGTTTCGAGAATCTCGCAGGGCGACTAAACAAAGCGCCCGGCCCGGCGCATCTAATGACTGAGATGGCGGCGCGCGGAGCCACGGTCGAAGCGCTGGAGTCGCTCTACCGAGCCGACTTGCCCCGCTTCGTTCGTGCAGCCACGGCGATCGTCGGCGACGAGGGAGCGGGGAGGGACGCCGTGCAGGACGCGTTCGTGCAGGCAGTTAGAAAGCGGACGGGCTACAACGGCGAGGCGCCGCTCGAAACGTGGGTGTGGCGGATCGTGATCAACGAGGCTCTCGCACTGCGACGCAGCCGTGCGTCGGAGTTCGAGAGTGCCTCGGAGAGCGCGACCACTCCGTCCACGAACCACGTACCCGAGCAGGACAGCGCCGTGCGTGCCTGGGTCGCCGCCCTTCCCGAGCGCCAGCGCCTTGCGGTCTTTCTCCGCTACTTCGCGGATCTCGATTATCAGTCGATCGCAGTCGCGCTCGAGGTCGAGGTCGGAACAGTCTCGGCCACGCTCGCCACGGCGCACGCTGCGCTACGGCGCTCATACGAGGAGGCAGTGCGATGACAGACGTTGAGCTGGAAGTTGCGGATTCGTTCGAACGGGTCTTCCCCGTTCCGACGGTCGTCGCCGACTGGGACGACGTGCTCGACCGCGCCGGGGCAAGGAGTGGAACTCCCACCCGGCCGCCCTCGCGCTGGCGGGTCGTCGCCATCGCCGCAGCGATCGTCGCGGGTGCGGCCTTGCTCGCCACGCCGGCGCTCGGTATCGGTGATCGCCTCCTGAGCCTGATCCAGGGCAAGCCGAGCCCACTCGACGTGCAGGCTCCTGCCTGGTCGCACGACGGACGGACGATCGTGTTCGTGAGCTGGCGCGACGGCAACGGCGAGGTCTACGCAATGGACGCCGACGGCAGCGAGCCTCGGAACCTCACGCAGCACCCGGCGAAGGATGTCCGCCCTGCCTGGTCGCCCGACGGACGGAGGATCGCCTTCGTGAGCCGACGCGACGGCAACTCCGAGGTCTACGTCATGAACGCCGACGGGAGCGGGAAGCGGAACCTCACGCGGGATCGGGCGAGCGACGACTATCCAACCTGGTCACCCGACGGGCGGAAGATCGCGTTCCTGCGCGGCCGTCCCCACAGCAGGACGCATCGCGTACCCGCTGGTCTCCCGCCGCCGTCGCGACTGTTCGGGCTCTCCGCGCCGCTGCGTGCACCGGTTCCACAGCTACCAGCTCTATGTCGTGAACGCCGACGGCAGCGGGCTGCGCAGACTGACGCGCAACTGGACGTATCCGGGACAGGTGATCAGCTGGTCTGGTCACCGGACGGACGGACGATCTACTTCGGGCGCTACCTCGTCAGCACCGACGGGAGCGGAGCGCGGAGGCTCCCGTACATACCGTTGACCGCCGTCTGGTCGCCCGACGGGCGGCGGATCGCCTTCGCGCCAAGCGGACTTGCCGGTACGGGGCCTGGTCCGTGCTCGCGTCGCAACCACGGATATCTACGTCATGAACGCCGACGGAAGCGGAACCCGCAGGCTGACGCACAACAGGGCCTATAACGGTGAACCGGCCTGGTCTCCGGACGGGCGAAAGATCGCTTTCCAGAGCACGACGAAAATCGGGGGCAACAGGGATATCTACGTCATGAACGCCGACGGAAGCGGAAAGCGGAACCTCACCCGGAACCCTGCGCAGGACGGCCGTCCTTCCTGGTCCCGGACGGGCGGAGGATCGCCTTCGTCAGCGACCGCGACGGGCGTCTCGAGGCCCACGTCATGAACGCCGACGGGAGCGGTCAGCGGAGCCTGACGGTCCAGGACAGCTGAAGGTCGCTAGTTCCTGGATCGTCTCGCCGACGACGTCCGTCGCCGGATCGATACCGGCTGCTCGAGCGCCGCCTGGCGGCCCCCCGTTCGCGCCCATGGACATGACCGGCGACCCCAGATGACGGCCTGAGGGGCATGCGAAGTACGCAAGACGCGCCCTGTTAGCGTCAGCCCATGAGCGTCGAACGTCTCGGTTGGCTAGGTGTACGGACAGATCACTTCGAGCAGATGGTGTCGCTCTACCGCGATCTCCTGGGGCTCGACTCGTTCCACGTCGACGGCACGTCGGTCCGTTTTCGGCTCGGTGACGGGACCGAGGTTCACGTCTACGGACAAGGGGATGTCGACCACGGGTTCTTCGGTTTGGCCCCAGTAGTCGGGCTCGTTGTTGACGATGTCGCCAGCGTTCGTGAGCGTATGGAAGCCGCCGGCATCGAGTTCCTCACTCCGGTCGAACACGCGGGCGCGAGCGCCTGGTGTCACTTTCGTGGCCCAGACGGGAACGTCTACGAGATCATCTCGCGCGGCGAAGCCTCTTCCGAGACATCTGTCTCCGGGTAGCGCCGACCTGTCTGGAAGTGCCACGGCGCGACCGCAAGCGCGGTTGGCCTCCCTGAGGCACGCCTCGAGCAGCCACTCATCCGGCGGCAGCCGCCGCTGCACCCAGCGTTCACTGCTTCGGGATTGCGCTTCGCGTTATGGGCCACAGGGTGACGACACGACGGGACCGTCTGTCTCCCTCGGGAAGACCGTCGCGCCTGGCGGCGGCGAGCCATTCGGCTCCGCCGCCGCCAGGCCGGAGGCGAGGAGGAGGCCGCCTACGAGCGCCACACCCACCGCACGGAGGCTGGCCACGGTTGTCGTCTCGGCATCATCTCCCCCTTAGGCGTCCCGCGTGTTCGTGCGCCAGGCACCGGCGGCGAGGGGCACGAGCGTCCAGAGCGCGATGTTCGCAGCGATCGCAGCAGGGGCCATCGAAAGTGCCGACTGGACCTCGAGGGCCTCGGGAGCGATCGCCGTGACACCGGCGCCGGGGAGCAGATCGCGGACGAACCCGAGGCTGTCGATGCCGAGCAGGAGCGGGCCTAGAAGCAGCTGCCAGCCGAGCAGGATGCCGACCGACGGCCCAGTGGAGCCGACCACGGACGAGACTCCGAGTGCGAGCACGAACGTGAGCGTCGCCGCGAGCCCGATCCACGCACCGGTGAGTACAAGCAGGCGGAACCCCGGCGTCGGCTCGCCACCCGCGAGGACGATCGAGGCCACTGCCGCGGTTACGAACCCAGCGGCCGCGAACGGGAGGAGCAGCGCAAGTCCGCCCGGTATTCGCGCCGCGAACAGTGAGAGTCGCGAGCGCCCCGTGATCACGAGCTCGCGAAACACACCGGCTCGGAGATCCCCCGTGCCCGCGGTGACGCCTATGAGAATCGCGACGATGGCCACGAGCCCGCTGAGCAGCCCGATCGACGGGACGAAGTTCTCCACCCCACCTCCCGGGCCGTGCCTGTCCGGGTCGCTCGCATGTTGAACCGCCACGACCGTATAGCCGACGAGCATCGGCACGACCGTGAGACCGAGGCTCGAGAGGACGAGCCCGCGACGCTTCCGCAACTTCAGGAACTCGGCGCCGACGAGTCTCGGTCCTCTCTCCCTGCGTCTGCGGGAGGGCGAAACAGCCGTGGCGAAGGATTCAACGCTCATTGTGTTACCCCCAATCGGGTCGTGATTTCCAGGAATCGCTGCTCGAGAGACGCACGAATCGGCTCGACGCGGCGGACATCGACGCCCGCTTCCACGAGTCGACGGGTGATCCCTCCGGCGGCAGCCTCCGCCTCCAGGCCAGGACGCAGCGTGACGAGGATGCCGTCCTGCGTCCTCTCGGCCGCGCAGACGACGGCGTCCAGGACGAGCACGGCCATGGCCTGCGACTCGTCGCTCGTGGACACGAGAATCGTGTGTTCGCTCTCCGCGTGCAGGTCCGCGATCGAGCCCTGCAGGACGACACGCCCCCGGTCGACGATCGCGACGTAGTCCGCGACCTTCTCGACCTCGTCGAGGAGGTGCGACGAGAGGAGGACGGTCATGCCGTCCTCGACGAACCCGCGGATCATCTCGCGGAACTCGTGAATCCCAGCCGGGTCGAGCCCGTTCGTGGGCTCGTCCAGGATCAGGAGCTCGGGATCGGCAAGCAGTGCGCGGGCGACGCCGAGCCGCTGGCGCATGCCGAGGGAATAGCTCTTCACGCGATCGTCCGCCCTGTCGGACAGTCCGACGCGGTCGAGCACTCCGTCGATCCGTGCCTGCGCCTCCAGCCCGCGCGCAGCTGCGGTGATCGCCAGGTTCTCTCGGCCAGTCAGGAACCGGTGGAAGCGTGGCTCCTCCACGATCGCGCCGACGCGTGCGAGTGCCGCTTGCCTAGCCTCGGGGATCGGCGAGCCCAGGAGCCGCATCGAGCCTGCACTCGGGCTCGTGAGGCCGAGCAGCAGCCGAATGAGCGTCGTCTTGCCGGCGCCATTCGGCCCGAGGAACCCGAACGCGCTACGACGGGGAACTGCGAGGTCGAGATCAGCGAGCGCCGTGCGCTCGCCGAATCGCTTCGTAAGACCGTGGACTTCGATGGCGTAGTCGGTCATGACATGCCTCCTTGAGGTCGGTCCCGGACCTGTGCACACAGGCCCGGGAACCGAATCGGGGTTCTTAGGCAGAGACGGGCTCCGGCTTGATCTCGGGCGATGCCTTCGTCTCAGAACGCTCGACGGTCGGAAGCCACTGGAGCCATGCGGGCAGGTACCAGTTCCAGTCGCCGAGCAGCTTCATCGAGGCCGGCAGGAGCACGGCCCGGACGATCGTGGCGTCGATCAGAACGGCCGTCGCCAGCCCGACGCCGAACTGCTTGAACATCAGCATCGAGAGCGTCGCGAAGATCGCGAAGACGCCGACCATGACGACCGCCGCGCTGGTGACGACGCCGGCCGTGGTCTTGATCCCGTGCGCAATCGCTTCGTCCATCGTCGCGCCCCGGTGGAAGATCTCCCGGATCCGGCCGAGGACGAGGACGTGGTAGTCCATCGAGAGGCCGAACAGGATCACGAACAGCAGCAGCGGAACGACCGGGTCGATCCCGGACGTCGAGCTGAAGCCGAGCAGGTCCTTGGCGAAGCCGTGCTGGAAGACGATCACCAGCACGCCGTAGGCCGCGGCCACCGAGAGCAGGTTGAGCACGATCGCCTTGGCCGCGATCACGATCGAGCGGAAGGCGACCAGCATGAGCCCGAACGCGAACAGCAGCACGAACGCGACCACGAGCGGCAGCGCCGACTTCATCTTGTCGGTGCTGTCCTTCCACTGCGCGCTCGCGCCCGTGACGGCGGATTCGGCGTTCGGAAGCGCGCCCACGGTCTCGGGCACGATCTCCTCGCGGAGCTCCTCGAGAGCCGCGAGTCGACTGCCGCGTCGGTTCCGTTCCCTTCGACCGGGATGGTGACGTTCGCGACCGTCGCGTCGGCGTTGACGGCGACCGTGATCGGCTCGTGCATCCGGCCGCTCGCGAGCGCCCGCTGCTCGAGCCTGCTGGATCGCGTCGCGAACCGCCGGCGCGTTGACGTCGTCCGCCTTGACGACGACGTTGGCCGGCAGCGGCGTGCCGGGAAACGCCTGCTGCATCCGGTTGTAGGTCTTGACGACGGCCAGGTCCTGCGGGAAGGTCTCCACTCCAGGCGCGACCAGCTTGAGCTGGAGAGCCGGCAGCGCGAGCGCCACGAGCAGGCCCCCGGCAAGGACGACGGAGAGCACCGGCCTACGCAGGACGCGGTCGATGATCGCGCCCCAGATCCGTCCTTCGCCGTCGTCCCGGCGAAGGCGGCCGGCGAACGGCACGTGCACCCGGTCGACGTTGTCGCCGAGCCTCGAGAGCAGCGCCGGCAGGACGGTCAGCGAGCCGACCATCGCCAGCCCGACCACGATGATCGTCGCGAGGCCGAACGAGGCGAACGTCGCGTCGGCGGTCAGGAAGAGGCCGGCCATCGCCACCATCACCGTCAGGCCGGAGATGAGGACCGAGCGGCCGGCCGTGGCGGCGGCGACTTCGAGTGCCTCCCGCTCGCTGCGTCCCGGCGGCACGCTCCTCGCGTTCCCGCCTCAAGTAGAACATCGAGTAGTCGACGCCGACCGCGAGCCCGACCAGGAGCACCATTGCGGCGGCTTCCTCTGCCACCGGCATCACCTGGCTGGGCAATGCGACCAGGCCGAACGTCGCGATGACGGCGGTGAGCGCGAGCAGGAGCGGGATGCCCGCCGCCACGAGCGCTCCGAACGCGATCACGAGGATGATGAGCGTGATCGGGAGCGAGAAGAGACCGGCCTTCTCCAGGTCCTCGGCGAAGACCTTCTTGATCCCGTCGACCGCGCTTGCATCGCCGAACTGGCCGATGAAGAGCTCCGGGTGAGCGTCCTGCGCCTTCTCGACGCGCTCGAGGACAGGGCCGATCTTGTCGATCGCGTCGTCGGCGTCGCCGCGGATCTCGAACTCGACGAGGGCGGCGTGCCGGTCCTTGGCGATCTGGCCGGCGTTTCCGGGCGCGAGCGGCGAGCGGACGTTCTGAACCGCTCCCAGGCCGGAGATTCCCTCGACGACGTCCTCGATCGCGGCCGTGAACGCCGGATCGCTCGTCCTGAGCGAGTTGCTCTGGATGAGGACGGTCTCGCCGGCGGGCTGCTTGAAGCCGGCGTCGAGGATCCTGTTGGCGCGGCCGGACTCGCCCGGCCCAGCCGTCGAGTCGTCGATGAGCTTCGTGCCGACCATGCCGCCGAGCGCGAAGGCGACGACGACGAAGGCCAGCCAGCCGAAGGTGGCGGTCTTCCAGTGAGCGGCGCTCCAGCGACCCATGCGGGCCGCCACGTTGCTGTGCTTGGTGCGAGACATTGCTGTTCCTCCTTCGGGTTCTTCGGCCGAGGGCTAGGACGCCTCGTCGGCCATGAGTTGGAAAGCCGGGATGAGCACCGGCCAGGGGGGCTCGATGGGGCGGACGGCGTAGGGGTGGTGGAAGGCGGAAAGGGCTTCGTGCTTCGGCGGGTTGAGGACGAAGTCGTCGCCGTTGCGGTCGTCTCTGACCGAGACGAAGACCTCGTTCTCGAGGGAGTCCCAGTAGAGGCGGACGGAGATGCGGTCCGACTCGCGGAAGGCGAGCTCCCGGTAGCGCCGGTGCGACCTGGTGTGGGTATGGCGTCCTTCGGGCATTTCGGTCCTCCTTGTTGACCCGTCGAGCGTGCTCCAGGAGGACGCCGCCTCGCGTCGTGGGGCTACCCCAAAGACATCCCTAGTGTTTGCCCGGCGGCGTCGGTTGCCGCATGCCTGCGAGGGTGTTTGACTGTCTCGTCGAGGACGCGATGGATCTCCCGACCGGCACGGTCACGTTCCTCTTCACCGACATCGAGGGCTCGACGCGGCTCGTGAAGGCGCTTGGCGCGGCGCGGTACGGGAACGTGCTCGATGCTCACCGCCGCCTGCTTCGCGACGCGTTTCGGAAGTCACGGCGGGATCGAGATCGACTGCCACGGTGATGGCTTCTTCGTCGCCTTCCGGACCGCGGGCGAGGCGGTGCGGGCTGCGGTCGGCGCGCAACGCGTGCTGTGCGGAGCATCGCTGGCCGGAGGATGCCGTCGTGCGTGTGCGTATCGGGATCCACACCGGCGAGGCTGCGGTCGCCGACGGGAGTTACCGCGGTCTTGCCGTGCACCGGGCGGCGCGTATCTGCACTTCGGCGCACGGAGGCCAGGTTCTGCTCTCGGGTACGACGTCGCGACCTCGTCGAGCCCGACCTGCCGGCCGACGTTCGTCTTCACGAGCTCGGCCTCGTCCAGCTCCGTGACATGAACACCCGGAGCAGCTCTTCCAGCTGGTCGTCGACGGACTGCCGGAAGCGTTTCCGCCGCCCCGCGCTCCTGCGCCCGACGCGCAGACGCGCCCGTGGCGCGGCCGACCTGCTCGAGCGCGACGCCGAGCTGGCCGCGCTCGACGCGCTGCTCGCCGCCGCGCCGACCGGGCGGCAAGCTGCTGGCGATCGAAGGGCCGGCGGGATCGGCAAGACGCGCCTCCTGGCAGAGACGCGTGAGCGCGCGTCAGGCATCCGGGCATGCGGGTGCTGGCCGCTCGCGGCTCCGAGCTCGAGCAGCGCGTCTCCTACGGGGTCGTCCGCCAGCTCTTCGAGCCGCTTCTGCCTCCGCACCGCGGAGGAGCGCGACCGATCTTCTCGCGGATGCGGCGGGACTCGCAGATCCGATCTTCGATCCGGCCCACTTCGGCGCCGAGCCGGACGAGGATGGGTCGCAGGCGATGCTGCATGGGCTTTTCTGGCTGACGGCCAACCTCACCGATCGCCACCCGCTTCTCCTCGCGCTGGATGACCTGCACTGGTGCGATCCTCCCTCGCTGCGCTGGCTCACCTATCTGCTGCCGCGGATGGAAGGTCTGCGGCTACTGATCGTCGTGGGGCTCAGGCCGGCCGAACCAGGAGCGGACGTCGCACTGTTGGCGAGGGTGACGACCGATCCGCTCTCGACCGTGTTGAGGCCGGGAGCGCTCAGCGAACAGGCCACCGGACAGTTGATCGCCGAGATCGTCTCAGCCGACGTCGACGACGTGTTCCGGGTCTCGCTGCACGAGGCCAGTGGCGGGAATCCGTTGCTCGTTCGGGAGCTCGCGAACGCAATTGCCGCCGAAGGTCTTGAGCCGACGGCTGCCAACGCATCCCGCCTGAACGAGCTCGGAGGCCGCGCGGTGTCCCGCGCCGTCGCGCTGCGGCTCTCCGGGCTTCCGGCAGACGCCACGAGGCTCGCTCGAGCGGTCGCGCTGCTTGGCGGCGACGCCGACCTCGGGCTCGCTGCCACGCTGGCGGGCCTCGAGCTGGAGGCTGCGTCCGACGCCGCGGCCGACCTGGGCCGTACGGAGATCCTGGAGCCGAACGTTCCTCTCGCCTTCGTCCATCCCGTCGTTCGCGCCGCCGTCTATGCAGAGCTTTCTCCGGTCGAAAGGAGCAGAGGACACACCAGGGCGGCCCGTCTTCTCGCCGAGTCGGGCGCCGAGCCTGAGCGAGTCGCCGCGCAGCTTCTCCTCACGACGCCCACCGGTGACGCGTGGGCGACGAGCATACTGCGCGACGCCGCCCGGTCCGCGCTCGGGCGCGGCGCTCCGGACAGCGCAGTGGCCTACCTCCGCCGCGCGCTCGAGGAAGCGTCACCGCTCGGAACCCGAGGCCGTCCTCCACGAGCTCGGCACGGCAGAGGCGAGGATGGCAGACCCGGAAGCGATCGAGCATCTCGCCGCCGCTCGTGCCGCCGCAGGTGATCTCCGAGCGCGCTCGCGCATCGCACTCGATCTCGGGAGTGCGCTCTTCACCGCCGGGCGGGCGCGCGAGGCCCTCGAGACTCTCGAGGAGGCGATCACCGAGCTCGCCGGCGAGGCACCGGAGCTCATACGCGAGCTCGAGTACCTGCTGATCGGGGTCGCTCGCTTCGAGCCCGAGCTCTATCCACGAGCCCAAGAACGGCTCGAACGCTTGCGGGAGCTCGCGCCGCAACTCGGCCCGGGAGACGAGGTGGGGCTCGCGAATCTCGCATCCGAGGCAGCGCGAGCGAGGCTCGAGAGAAGCGAGGCCGTCGAGCTGGCCGAGCGCGCCCTGGCCGGCGAGGCGCTCATGAGGGGGGAACGTCCGTACCCCGCGTTCCTGTACGCCGTGGGAGCGCTGATGAACGCGGAGCACTTCGACGCCGCGGTACGTCACTGCACCGGGGCGATAGAGGAGGCGCAGCGGCGAGGGCTCGTCATGCAGTTCTGCTTTGCGTCGCTCTACCGCGCGCGCGTGTCGTTGCTCCGCGGTTCACTGGCCGACGCCGTCGCCGACGCTCAGCTCAGCCTCGACGCGATCGACTCCTACGGGCTGGAGGTCGGGCGCCCGAACACCGTCGCCGTCCTCTCACAGGCGCTCCTCGATCGCGGAGAGGCGGAAGAGGCTCGGAAGCTCGTTCACGCGGCAGGGGTCGGGACGACAATGGAGACATACGCGCAGACCGGGTTGTTCGAAGTCCGCGCACGCCTCCGGCTGGCGGACAACGACCCTGCCGGAGCGCTCGACGAGCTCGTCGAGCTCGGTCGGTTCCTCGAGGCGCTCGGTATTCGCAATCCCGCTCTCTCGTCGTGGCGCTCCCTGGCGGCACTCGCTTCCCTCGGTCTCGATCGGAGAGACGACGCGCTCCGGTACGCGCACGCGGAACTCGATCTCGCACGACAGTGGGGCTCGCCTCGTGTCCTCGGCGAGTCTCTGGTCGCGGCCGGCCTCGCCGAGGGCGGTGACGAAGGCCTCGCGCTCCTGCAGGAGGCGGTTGCGGTACTGGAACCTTCGGAGGCTCGGCTCGAGCATGCGCGGGCGCTGGTGGAGTTGGGCAGCGCGCTCCGGCGCTCCAACCGCCGCTCCGATGCACGGGAGCCGCTTCGCCTCGGACGCGAGCTTGCGACGCTCTGCGGTGCGACACCCCTCGCCGAACGCGCTGGAGCGGAGCTACTTGCAACCGGGGCGCGACCCCGTCGAATCGCGCTCAGCGGTGTCGAGTCGCTCACACCGAGCGAGCGTCGCGTCGCGCAGATGGCGGCGGAAGGCAGCACGAACCGCCAGATCGCGCAGGACCTCTTCGTGACCACCAAGACAGTCGAGGTGCATCTGTCGAGCGTCTACCGCAAGCTCGACATCGCTTCGCGTACTCAGCTCGCGGCCGCGCTTGCCGGCGCGCCCGTAGCAGCTATCGAGGGTCGCAACCTTCAATCCTGAAAATTGATGTATGCAGGCTGCGGGTTTGCGCCCGCGAAGCACCTCCGCCCGTCTGCGGTAGCGGCAGAGTTTCTGAGCCCCGAAGACGCCGTTTACGCAGTTGCCGGCGTCCGAGAGGAATAGGCACGACCTGTGGATCGGCGTGCCACGCTCTTCCTCTCGCCGGCGCGTCGCCGATCATCTGACCTTCCACCCGTCGTGGCCGTGGTCAAGTCCTGGGGCCGCATCCGGGCGGCCGGACGCCAGGAGTCCAAGGGCGATGAGTTTCGGCGTGGTTTCCAGTCTGTATCCCGAACACGCGATCAACCGCACGCGAGGAGAGCGTCATGACCACTACCTACACCTTCGACGTCTTTTCCAGCCTCGACGGCTACGGCGGCATCAGCGGCGGCAACTGGGGCGGCTACTGGGGCAAGCAAGGCCCCGAGCTCCTCGACCACCGCCTCGCCCTTTACGGCGGCGAGCAGCGGATGGTCTTCGGAGCCAACACGTATCGGGCGTTCGCGCGGATGTTGGCCTCGAGCACCGAGGAGTCCGAAGTGCGTGACCCATGGGTCACTCGGATGAGGAGCCTGCCGGCAACGGTCGTGTCGAGCACGCTGGAAGGCCCCCTCGACTGGCCGGACGCGACCGTCGTGAGCGGTGACGCCGTCGATGTCGTCGCCCGGCTCAAGGAGGAGTCCGAGGTGCCGCTGCGCTCGCACGGCAGCCTGTCGATGAACCGGGCGCTGATGGCAGCCGGACTGGTCGACCGCGTCCAGGTGACGCTCTTCCCCGTGATCACCGGTCAGACCGGAGATGACCCGATCTTCCAGGGTGCGGCCGACTTCGACCTCGAACTGATCGAGAGCCGGACGCTCGACGGCCACACCCAAGAGCTCATCTACGGGCCCACCTTGCATGTCTGAATCCATCCATGCACCCACCCCGCCAAGCAGCCGAGCCTGACCGGACGTTCCCGCTGACCGACAACGCCGCGCGAGTGACCCATGGATCGCCGCGTGTTCGACACTCGAATCCTGAAAATTGATGTATGCAGGCTGGGGGTTTGCGCCCCGAGAAACACCCACCACCTCTGCGGTAGCAGAGGAGTTTCTGGCGCCCAACGACGGCCTGGCGCGCTCAAGCGGGCGGAGGGTGTCCAGCTCGGGCGTCCGCGAGAGATGAGCTCGGAGACGGTCGAGAAGTTTCAGAACTACTACGAGTCTGGTCTCAGCGTTGTACCGATCGCGCGGAGGCTGAACGAGGATGGTGTCCCGACTCCACGTCGAGGCCGCTGGCATTCCCCGGGAGTGAAGAGGGCGCTCTCCTGGTCTTCCGATGAGGCCGGGGGCAAGACTCGGATTATCGACTCTCGCCTCGATCTTCGATCGTCGAGCAGTGTCTATCTATACCTCCCGTTCCCTGGGTGTGCTCTCTGCGTGCGCCCAGAGACTCGCGATGATCTCTCCGTGGTCTGCCAGCCGAGACGAACGGACCTCCCTACCGACTTCAACCGCTCGAGTCCCAAACCGTCAGCCTTGCTCCCGAGGATCTGCTCGCGTCGCCTATCCGCTTCGTGTGAGTGTGGACCCCGGCTCCTAACCGGTCATTTCTCTCTCCCACGGCTTCGGCGGCTCGTGCGTCTCCTCGCCTGTTACGGTCAGCCTCCTCGCTGTCTTCCTGGCTCGACCTTTCGGCCGAGTCCCTTGTCCGGGTTCCACACCGGCTCCCAATCCGAGGCTCCCTACACCGAACGGGCTAGTCCGGCGGCAGCTGCCACGAAGATGTCGACCGCGCGGCACCGTCTAGGCACCACGCCCAAGGGCGACTCGCGGCGCAACTACTAGAAATAGTTGCTGTGCGTGTCGTCTTTCGGCTAAACGTTCGGCGCCGTCACCTCCGAGCGGCGAGGAGGAGACCCGCCGGATCGGGCCTCCTTGTATTTGAGACCGGATGCGCGGTTCAGGCGCGCTGGGTGTTGTTCATTGGCGGCTGATGAAGCAGAAGCAGTACTCGGCGACGACGATTAGTCGACCTTGACGCCGAGCGAAAAGAGACGCGAGCAAAACTTCGCGGCGGCGGCGACGTCACCCTTCGCCTCGAGTGTGCGGGAATGTCTCTTGAGCTGATTTGCGGCGCGCCCGCCCGCTGTTTGTGGGGAGCGGGTGGTCAGGCAGGTGGCGCGAACCGTTGCTTGAACGTGAACGCTTCGGGTGTGGGGCCGTGGTCGGCGAGGAGTCGGAGGCGGCGGAAAGCGTCTTCGATTGTCGGGATCGTCCCGGTCCGTTGCCACCACAGCACGACGCTTGGCCCTTCCCAACGTTCGAACCATTCGAAGCGCCGGGCGAACACTGACCGGTGATCCGAGCGGTATGTGAACGCGAACAGGTCGTCCGCCGATTCCCAGACCGTCAGGTTGATGATCACCAGCGGGTCGTCCCCGACTCTTAGGTCGTCCCTCCAGACGAATCCCTGGCTCCGCTCCGCCACCGTGTTCACCTCGTCGAGGAGCGCTATGAAGTGGGCCATGCGCGGGTCGTCCAGCGGGGCCACGGCACGCCCGACATTCAGTTGCGCAATCTGATGATCGTTCACGCCCGCACTACCCCGTTCACACTCCAGAAAGCACAACCCGAGATCGTCGACCTCGGCCGATCCTAGCCCGCTTCGTGCGCGACGCGTGCCAGGTGACGCCACGCTCGGCTGCGCGAACGTGCGGGAATGTCCCTTGAGCGGTTCAGTTGGCGCAGACCGCGCACTCCAGGGCTCGACGGCCTCGACCGCAGGCGCGAGTCGCCGTCGTTGCGCCCGCGTGGGGCCGGCGACGTCGCGTCGCAATCCAGGAACCAGCTGAGCGCTTTGACGAATGAACCGACCGGGGCGGGCACGTGAATGCGCCCCGGCCGGTTTCTCGAGCACCCGCGCCTACAGCGCGGGGCGCATCCGCACGTTGCTCCTGCGGTTGTAACGCAAGCCCGTGCCGATCCCACCGACGAGCAGCACGAGCCCGAGCATGGCTCCGGCACCGATGCCGAAGTCGCCCCAATCAAAGCCGCTCGCCTCGGCCACCCGGGTCGCGTGCCCGGCGGCTAGGCGCTCGCCACACAAAGACTCGGAGGCTGCGATTGAGAGGATCCGGTTGCTGTCGCACAGGTGGTTCATCGCTCGTCCCCGGATCTCGAGCGCCCGGAGCTCAGACGGAGTCGGCCGATTGCCTGCACCGGCCTTGCCGCAGAGAGCCCGGTAGGCCACGCCGGTGAGGGTCGAGTCCCCGCACAAGTGGTTCATCGCTTGGCCCCGGATCTCGAGCGCCCGCAGCTCAGCAGGAGTCGGATTGCCCGCCTCGGCCATGGGCACGGCTATCACCGCCACAACCAGCGCTGCCACGACCACGAAATATGTACTGAGAAGCCTCACTTCAACTCCCTTCGGTCTTGACCGCCGGATGCGGTCTTTGCACACAAGAGCCGAAGCGGCTAAAAGGGGGCTTGACGGGACCTAAAGCTCCGCTAAAGGGAGGCCGAAGAGCAAGTGGAATTCCGCATCCTCGGGCCGGTGGAGGTCGAGGAGGAGGGCCGGGTCCTGAAGCTCAGGGGCGCGAAGCAGCGCGGGCTGCTTGCCCTTCTGCTCCTCCACGCCAACCAGGCCGTTTCCCGTGACCGCCTGATCGATGAGCTCTGGGGCGACCAGCCTCCGGAGACTGCCGCCACGGCCATCCAGGTTCACGTCTCACAACTGCGCAAAGTGCTCGGCCGCGACGTGATCGTCACACAGCCCCACGGCTACCTGATCCGCGTTCGGAACGGAGAGCTCGACCTCGAGCGCTTCGCGTCGTTGGTGGCGAAGGCCCGGACCGCGGTCACCGCTGAGGCCGCCGAGCTGCTGAGGGATGCGCTCGCTCTGTGGCGGGGAGTCCCCCTGACCGAGCTCGACGCCTCGTTCGCGCGCGCCGAGCGCGCCCGCCTCGAGGAGCAGCGGCTGGCAGCGCTGGAGCAGCGCATCGACGCGGACCTCGAGCTCGGGCGCCATGGGCAACTGGTTTCCGAGCTGGAGGGCCTCGTCCGCGAGCACCCGCTCCGTGAACGCCTGCGCGGCCAGCTGATGCTGGCCCTCTATCGCTCCGGCCGCCAGGCAGACGCGCTCGAGGTCTACCGCTCGGGCCGGCGGTTGCTGGACGAGGAGCTCGGGCTCAAGCCGGACGATGAGCTCCAACGCCTCGAGAAAGCCATCCTCAACCACGATCCTTCGCTCGAGTCGCCGGTAGTCGCGGGGGCGGAACGACCCTCTGTCGCACTGCGTCGCCGAGCGTCGTCACGTACTAACGCGCCGCCTCCCGACTCGGTCGCTGTGATCGACCAGCAGCGCTCCCGGGTCGTGGGCCACGTGCGCGTAGGCCGAAGGCCTGTCGCCCTCGCGATCGGGCACGGCTCGGTCTGGGTCGCCAACACAGACGATGGAACGGTCTCTCGCATCCATCCGGATCGCCGCGAAGTCATCAGGACGATCGGAATCGGAGCACCGGCGGTAGACCTCGCTATCGGCACCGATGCGGTCTGGGTGGCCAACGGGAGCGACGGCACAGTCTCGCGCATCGATCCCAGCGCCGACGCCGTCGTCGAGACGATCGACCTGAGGGGCTCGAGCGAACTCGCCTGGAACCCGACCTACGCGGTCGACGCCGACGACGATTCCGTGTGGATCGCCGCGGGTCCTCACCATGTGCTCCGCATCGACCCGGCGACGAACGAGCCCTTCGCGATCATCGACGTCGGCCAGGTGCCGGTAGGCGTGGCACTCGGCGAGGAGGCACTCTGGGTGGTGACGACCGCCGAGCGGGCTCTGCGCATCGAGCCGCACACGAACGCGGCCACGGCCGAGGTGCCCATCGAGTACCCCGTCGCGTTGACGGCCGGGAAGCAGGCTGTCTGGGTCTCTGACACGCGAGGCCAGGTCTGGCGCATCAACCCGGACACAGGAACGGTGACTCAGACGACTTCGGTTGGCGGAGGGCTCGTGGGCCTGTGCGCGACGGACGGGGTGGTGTTCGCGGCGAACAACGCCGACGGCACCGTCGTCCAGATCGATGCTCAGGACGGGCAGGTGATAGGCCTCGTTCCGGTTGGCCATGCGCCGACCGATGTGGCCTCCTGGGACGGGAACGTCTGGGTTTCGATACAGAGCGAGAGCGCACGGTCATGGGATAGCGCCGTTGGGTAGAGCGCAATTTCATCAATGTAAGACCTACTTGGCGATCCGCTATGTGACCGAGCTCGCGATCGGGATCTTCCCGGCGACGATCTCGGCCCTGACGTCCTCGATCTCGGCCTTGAACGAACGGGGCACGGCCGCGTTAATCGTACCGAGGCCGACAGCGCGGTTTCGGAGGGAGAAGTGGGCTGTGCGACCGGTCTCGAGCGTCCCGCGCGCGAACTCCTCGATCGTGTCGAACACGGCGACGTCCAGCCTCTTCACGGCGCTCGTCAGGATGTGACGGCCGAGGTGGGATTGGTCGACATCGACTCCGATCCCCCAGATTCCACGCTCTTTTGCCGCCTCCAGCGCCCCGAGTCCGCAAGCGCTGGCGACCTGGAACACGACTCGCGATCCCTTCGCGATCTGGCTCAGGGCGACCGACCTGCCTTTCACGGGGTCGAGGAAGCTGTCGGTGTAGCTGTTCAACGTCGTGACGCGAGGATTGGCTCCTCTCGCGCCCGCCTGGTAGCCGGCGATGAACTTCTCGACCGCCGGCACCCGCTGGCCGCCGACCGAGCTGATCACCTCCTCCCCGGGAGAGAGCGTCAGCATGAGCGCAGCCAGGTGACCGGCCAGATACCCGGCTTGCTCTTCGCGGAACACGAGGCCCACGACGTTCTGTCGGGCGATGCGCCAGATCGTCGTGGGCGAAATCGATGGTCACGAACCTCGTTTCGGGAAACTCGGTGGCGACTCTGTCGATCGCGGCGGCGGCAAAGAAGCCGAATCCGATGACGAGGTCGTACTTCTGTCGCGCGAGAAGTGAGAGGCTCGGGACGTAGCCTTCCTTCGGGGCGGGTGTCAGCGCTCGCCCTCTGATCCCCAACTCTCGGACGGCCCGCTCGAGCCCGAGGTAGGCCCCATGGATATACGGATTCTCGATGCCTGTCGGCTCGACGACGAGTCCGACTCTGAGCCGCCTTTCGCTCACCAAACCAGTCTCATCTTGCCCGATACGCGTTGGCTGCGGATAGCCCGCCCGACGGCGTTGACCGCGACCGGGAGCCCGCGGGCAAAGGCTGGGCGGTGTCCGTGTTGCCGTCAGGGCGAGGAGCAGACGTGGAGTTCCGGATTCTCGGGTCGCTGGAGGTACTGGAGAACGGCCACCAGGTCCCGCTCCGCGGCTCGGAGTAGCGCGCCTTGCTCGCCTCCTTGCTGCTGCACGCCAACGAGGTCGTATCCCGCGACCGCTCATCGACGAGCTCTGGGGTGCTTCACCTCCCGACACCGCCCGAGCCGCGCTCCAGGTGCACGTCTCCCAGCTGCGCAAGGCCTCGGCCGGGATCTGATTCTGTCGCGGTGCCCTTCACTTGAGGGAGACGTCGTCACCCGAGTCGTCCGGGAGGGTAAACGTGGGCGCCGGCTTGCCTTCCTCGACCATCTGCGTTGCCTGCCTCTCGGTAGGGTGCGCGCGATGGTAGCCGTGCACGTTGCTCTCGGCGTCGCGGTGATCGCCGTCTGCATCGGCGGAGCAATACTTGGTTTCGTGGCTTACCGAAGGGGCGTCGGCACCGCGGGATTCGTGGCGCACGGTCTCGTGCTGGCGCAGACGCTCCTCATCGCGCAGGCAGCGCTGGGGCTCCTGCTCTTGTCGGACGACCGGCGCGCACCCGATCGACTTCACTACACCTACGGCGCGCTCGCGCTCGGGCTCGCGCTGACGCCGTGGTTCTATGCACCGCGTCTCGGGCAGAAGCGCCTGCTCTGGTTCGCGGTGACAACCCTCGTCGCCGGCGCGCTCGCGGTGCGCGCATTCATGACCGGGGCATGAGGCGGCTCTGGGGTCGGATCCCGGCGCTCGCCCGTGGTTTCGGGATCGTCGCGGTGATCGCGCTCATCGTCGTCGTGCTATCGCTGGAACCGGTAGTGGCGACGGTAGGAGGGCTGCTTCAGATCGCATTCTTCCTCGCCATCGCGTTCTTCCTCTTCCTCCTCTGGCGGGAGCGGCGAGGAGATCTCGAGGCGTGGTCGGAGTGGAACCGGAAGCTCTTCTACGCCGCGATCGTGCTGGCGGTGGTGGACATCGGGCTCGCGGTCGGGTTCGGATTCCCGTCCGGTGTCGGGGCGTTCGCCTTCATCGTCGTGCTCGCCGCATGTGCTTATGTCGTGGTGCGTGTGTGGCGCCTCGAGCACACGTACTAGAGCAGCGTCTACGGCAGCGTGAACGCCGGACTTTGACGCAGCGTGGGAGGCGCGGGGTTCACCGGGTGCACGAGCCGGAGCGTGTAGCGGTAGCTCCCGGGCCCGAGCAACCGTGGTCCGAGATCGACCTCGACGAGCTCGCCCACCTCCGCCCGTCCGCGGGCCACGAGCTTCGTCGAATGTGTCGTGGCCTTCTCGACGCGAACCTGATACGCGCAATCGAGGCTGCAGCGCAGGCTGGCTCGGAAGATGCCGCGTTTCGCAGCCGAGCGCGTCCCGAAGCGGAGGAAAGTCGGCCGAACGACGAGCTGGACGCCCGGGCAGCGCGTGATCGATCCGCCGGTCGTCCGGTCGAGAGCTTCTCGCACGCGCGGCAGGCTCCGCTTCGCAGTGCCGTCGACGTAGAACACGCCGGACTGCCAGGACGCCCGCGCGCGCTCGTCGCGCGAGAGGAAGACCAGCATGCCCTCGACGGTGGGCTGGCAGAAAGCCAGCGCCAGCGCCTGTTCGTAATAGGCGGCCTGAGTCTCCTCGGCGACGGGCTTCGTCGTGGTCGGCTCGGTGCCCGTGTAGAGCGTTGCTTTGGTCGCCGGAATCTCCGACTCCACACCGAACTCGCCGTACAGGATCGGGAGATCGGAGCCGCGCTGTGCCGTGTCGTCGAACGCCTCGCCGAGTAGCGCGACCAGCTTTCCGTAGTCCGCGACACCGATCGTGGTCGTCAGCGGATGCGCAACCGTCGGCGGCTGGCTCGAGTTGTCCGGATACGGATGGATCGCGAAGGCATCCATCACCGGGCCGGTCCCGTCCACTCGACCGATAGGCGGTCCCCAGATCGCGGATGAAGGCTCGTTGGTGAGTGGGTCGGGCGCGAGCCCGCCGGGTTGTCCGCGCCCCGTGGTGAGACCGCGCCTCCGTATACGCGGACATTGGGCGCGGCGGCTTTGATCGCATCGTAGGTCCTGGCGAGCAGCGCCAGGTACCCGGTTGCGGCGGCGTTCGACCCGTCGAGAGCGAACTGTGGGAGCCAGAAACGGTTGAGGTTCGGCTCGTTCCCGACGATCACACGGCGAAGCGACGGTGCACCTCGGACGATGGCTGCTGCGTACGACGCGAACTCGGCTCGGGCCTCGTCGGTCAACGGTGTCGTCCTCGAGCCCGGATGCATGACCGTGACGTAGGCCAGCAACCCGTTCCGCGCTGCCGCCGCTCCGACGTTCTCGAGAATGCCGAGCTCGACGTCCGTGGGCTTCGTTAGGCCCGGTGTCCAGTAGCTCGTGACGCGTACAGCGCGAAATCCCGCGATGCGGAGCGTGGTCATCCTCGCCTCCGCCTCGACGAGTGTCGCGGCACGGACGTCGTCCTCGACCGCGCCTGCGACGAGGCCTGGTCCCGCCGCGCGCAACGCTGGGCGCGCTCAAGCCAAAAACGGCCACGAGTGCCGCCAGGAGCCCTAGACGCATGGGGATACGCTAGCGACGGAATGCGTGAAAACCTTGAAGGGCAGCTCCAGTCGCTCCCGCGCGGGCCTGGCGTCTACCTCTTCCGCGACGAGCCCGGCGAGGTGTTGTACGTCGGCAAGGCGAAATCGCTTCGATCGCGCGTCCGCAGCTACTTCCAGCGTGGAGACGGGAGGGTGGGAACGGCGCAGCTTGCGGCTCGCGTCGCGGACATCGAGGTGATCGTCACCCGGAACGAGGCCGAAGCGCTCCATCTGGAGCAAAACCTGGTCAAGCGCCACCGCCCGCCGTTCAACATTCGGCTTCGCGACGACAAGTCGTTCCCGTACATCGCGGTGACCCTTGCGGACGAGTATCCGCGGGTCATGTTCACGCGTGAGCGCCACCGCCGCGGGGTCGTCTACTTCGGGCCCTACGCGAACGCGAAGAAGGTGCGAGAGACGCTCGACGTGCTGAACCGCGTGTTTCGCTTTCGCCCGTGCGAAGGGCCACGGCCGGGGCGGCACTCCGGAATCCCATGTCTCGACTACCACATCGACCGCTGCTTCGCCCCGTGCATCGGGGCGATCACGCCGGAAGACTACGCCCGGATCATCGACGGCGTCTCCGCCTTTCTCTCCGGCGACACCGACACCATTCAGCGGCGAGCTCGAGGAGCGAATGCAGGAGGCGGCCGCGGAGGAGAAGTTCGAGGAAGCTGCTCGTTATCGCAACCGACTCTTCTCGATCCGGCATCTCGCGGAACGTCAGGCTGCCGACAAGCGAGCGGTCGGCACCGTGGACGTGATCGGCCTCGCGGTCGAGGCCGACCGCGCTGCCGTCCAGGTCTTCCCGCTGCGGGACGGGAAGATGATCGATCGCTACAGCTTCCACCTCGAGAACGTGGCGGGCGACGACGCGCAGACCGTGCTGGAGGCGTTCGTCATCGAGTACTACGGCTCACTCCCGAGCACCCCGCCAGAGGTGCTCGTTCCGGCCGACGTCGCCGACACGAGCGTCCTCGCCGAGTTCCTCACGTCCCGCCGAGGATCGCGAGTCGAGGTGCGAGCGCCGCGGCGAGGCGAGAAGCGGCGACTGGTCGAGCTCGCCGGAGAGAACGCACGTCTTGCGCTCGAGGCGGACTCGGCACATCGGGAGGGGACGAGGCTGCGCCGCGTCGCGGCGCTCGAGGAGCTCCGCGAGGTTCTCAATCTCGAGAGCCTGCCCGTCCGCATCGAGTGCTTCGACGTCTCGAACATCCAGGGCGAGTCGATCGTCGCCTCGATGGTCGTGTTCATCGACGGGCGACCGAAGAACGCGCATTACCGCACCTTCGCGATCCGCGGGCTCGCAGGCCAGGACGACGTCGGCGCCATGCGGGAGGCGATCGCCCGTCGTTTTGCCCGCGTCCGTGAAGGCGAGCCCGACGAGAGCTTCTCGCAGACGCCGAACCTCGTCGTCGTCGACGGTGGAAAGGGGCAGCTGGCGGCGGCGCTGTCGGAAATGGAGAAGCTCGATCTGCCCCGAGTCGCCGTCATCGCGCTCGCCAAGCGCGAGGAAGAAGTGTTCGTCCCCGGGCTGTCGGTTCCGATCGCGCTCGAGCGCTCGAGCCCGGGCCTCCAGCTGCTCCAGAGGGTTCGCGACGAGGCTCATCGCGTCGCTCTGCGCTACCACCGGCGCAAGCGAGGTGCCCGTTCGATGGAGACGATCTTCGAGACGCTTCCGGGCATCGGGCCGGTGCGTCGCCGCGCCCTTCTGCGCCACTTCGGCTCGGTCGAGCGGTTTCTCGAGGCGTCCCAGGAGGAGCTCGAGGGCGTTCCCGGGCTGCCACAGAAGACCGCGCGGGCGCTGTACGCCCAGCTCCACAAGGCTGGGCCGTCCTAGGGCGGCCCGGTTATCACGTCCTCGCGCGAATCGTCGTCTGTCTTCCCGGTGTTCCTCGGCAGGGCCGAGGGCCCTCGAGTAGCGGAGCGTCCGCAGCGTGATCGCGATCGCCGTGAACCCCGCAACGACGTTCGTCCCGATCGTCATGAACTTCAGCCCGACACTGAATGCGAGCAGCTGGGAAGACGGAACAGCGCCTCGAAAGACGTAGAGGAGAAACGCCTGCTCGGTACCGATCCCCGCCGGAGTCAGGGGTAGCAGGGTGGCGATGCTCGCCGACACCTGCACGAGCAGGACGTTCTCGAACGTCTGCGGAATGTCGAACGCGTCGAGCAGGAACCAGATCGCGACGAGGCGGAAGATCCAGTCGCCGGCTTGCCAAAACGCCACCGTCCGCAAGTACAGCGCCGGGCGTCGTACGACGGAGAAAGCCTGCTTGACCCGCTCCCAGAAGTCGACCACGTGCCCGTGGATCCAGATCCCGGCGACGATGGCTGCGATGACGAGTGCTGCGACCGCAAGATCGAACGCAAGCGGATGGTCGAGAAGCCACGAGAAGTCGAAGCTGGGGAGCTTGGGTAGCTCACCGAGACCCGGCAGGGCGTCCTGCGTCAGAGCCGCCCACGCGAGCACCGTGGAGGCGGCAGCGATGTCGAAGATCGAGAGGACGAGGCCGCTGGAAACGACGGTCGTATACGTGCTCTCGCGTATTGCCCGGTGCGCAAGGACGACGCGCACGGCGTCTCCCGCTCTCAGAGGGACGAGCGCGTTGACGCCCACTCCGGCGAGATATGCGCCGATGATGGACCGCCGCCGGACAGTTTGATCCGGATACGCGGCGGCGAGCACGTTCCGCCACGCCATGCCCGTGCAGGTGAGCTTCGCAAGCTGCGCGAGCAGCGCGAAGAAGACAGGGAGCGGGTCGACCGCCGTGAGCTGGTCGAGAAAAGCGTCGATCCCGTCGAGGACGCGGACCAAGGCTCTACCTTGCGCAAGACCGGAATCCGCTGCAGCGCGGATCCAGGTCGCGCGTAATCCCTGAAGGCGACCGCGTTCGCGGCCGCGGCGCTGCAGCCTTCACGTCAGCTCCTACTTGGAGCCGTTGCCGTCGGGACCGAGGAACGGATATCGGTAGTCGGTCGGCGGCACGAACGTCTCCTTGATCGTCCGCGGGCTCACCCAGCGGATCAGGTTCCACATCGAGCCGGCCTTGTCGTTGGTCCCGCTGGCGCGCGAGCCCCCGAACGGCTGCTGGCCGACGACGGCGCCCGTCGGCTTGTCGTTGACGTAGAAATTGCCCGCCGCGTAGCGGAGCGCTTCCTGCGCCTCGTCGATCGCGCCGCGGTCGGTGGCAAACACGGCCCCGGTGAGTCCGTACGGCGCGGTCTCGTCGACGAGCCGAAGAGTGTCGTCCCAGCGCTTCTCGTCGTAGACGTACGTCGTCACGATCGGCCCGAAGAGCTCGTCACGGAGCAGTCGGAAGCCCTTGTCCTCCGTCGCGATCACCGTCGGTTGCACGAAGTAGCCCTCAGAGTCGTCCGTCGAGCCGCCCGTCAGGATCTCGGCGCCCGAAGCACGGGCCTCCGCGATCGCGTCGCTGTGGGTCTTGAACGCGCTGGAATCGATGACGGCGCCCATGAAGTTCTCGAAGTCCGAGACGTCGCCCATCTTGATCGTGGCGACGTCTGCGACCAGCCGCTCCTTCACCTCGGGCCAGATGTTCGAGGGGATATAGAGCCGTGACGCGGCCGAGCACTTCTGACCCTGGTATTCGAAAGAGCCGCGAACGACGGCTGTTGCGACCGCTTCGGCCTCTGCGGACGGGTGCGCGAGGATGAAGTCCTTGCCGCCGGTCTCGCCGACGATGCGGGGGTAGTTCCTGTACGAGCCGATGTTGGTGCCGACGGTCTCCCACATGCCGTTGAACACCTCGGTCGAGCCCGTGAAGTGGATCCCTGCGAGATCCGGGCTCGCGAGTGCCGCGCTTCCGATCGTCGCCCCGGAGCCGTAGACGAGGTTGATCACACCGTCCGGCAGGCCTGCGGCCTGGAGCACGCGCATCAGGTAGTAGGCGGAGAGCGCGGCGGTCGAGGCGGGCTTCCACAGGACCGTGCAGCCCATGAGTGCCGGCGTCGACGAGAGGTTCCCGCCGATGCAAGTGAAGTTGAACGGGCTGACCGCGAGCACGAAGCCCTCGAGCGGCCGGTACTCCATCCGGTTCCACGTCCCGGTCGGCGAGTACGGTTGCTCGGAGTAGACGCGGACGAGGAATTCGGTGTTGAAACGCCAGAAGTCGACCATCTCGCAGACGGCGTCGATCTCGGCTTGATGGGAGGTCTTGGACTGGTTGAGCATCGTGGCTGCGTTCACCGTGGCGCGCCAGGGGCCTGCGAGGAGCTCCGCCGCACGAAGGAAGACTGCGGCGCGCTCGTGCCATGGCATTCGCGACCAGTCGGCGTGCGCGGCCCTGGCAGCGTCGATCGCCTGCTGGACGTGCTCGGGCCCACCCTTGCTGACGTCGGCGAGGACATGACTCTTGCGGTGCGGCATGACCGATTCGAACGTCTCGTCGGCGTACACGTCCTTGCCGCCGATGATCATCGGAATGCTGATGCGCTCGCCTTCCATCGAGCGCAGACGGGCCTGGAGCTCTGCGCGCTCGGGACTGCCCGGCGCGTATGTCTTGATCGGCTCGTTGACTGGCTTCGGGGGAGTAAAGATCCCGGGTGAGCTCATGGGGGCGATTGTAGAGTCGAAAACGTTGCGTGCCACGCTAACGCACTACTCGGTGCCGGGTTGGGGTTTCGGTGAGTTGTGGACGCGGCGTGAGGTCGTCCTTGCTCACGACTTTCGCTTCCTCGCTCTCGGAGAGGATCTCGATGCCGGGACGGAGGCTCTCCGCGCACGTCAGCCGGTGCACGGTCACGATTCACCTCGAGGCCGCGGTCCACGGCCCCGCGGTCCACAGCCCCATGGGGGCTCCACGCCCCAACCAACACGCTAGCCGCGGAATCGAAACGCATGGGAGACGACTTCGTGCCGAGACCGCACGGAGTCGACCCGCCGGCGACTGTCAACGCGAACGAGCTCACAGCCCGACTCACCGACTTCCTCCGGGGCGCCGAAGCCCCGCTCGACGATGTCGAGCTCGACTTGTCGTGGACGACTCCGTTTCAGCGTGCGGTTGCGGACGCGCTTCGCGGCGTGCCGCGTGGCGAGGTCGTCACGTACGGCGAGCTCGGCGCGCTCGCCGGCTATCCCGGCGCGGCGAGGGCAGCCGGCAGCTTTTGCGCCGGGAACCGGTTCGCGCTCCTCGTGCCGTGTCATCGCGTCGTGGGTGCCGCCGGAATCGGGAGCTACGGCCGAACGGGCGTCGGCGTCAAACGCCGGTTGCTTGCCCTCGAGGGTGTGGTCCTCTGATCACCTCCGAGGATGTGCGCGAGGAGCTCGCGCGAATCGCACCCAGTCGCGGCTGCGACCAGCGGGCCGAGCTCTCGGCGCTCTTCCACTCGGCCGGCAGCCTGCACCTTCGTTCCGAGGGCGACTGGGCGTTGCACCTCGATCTTGGCAGCGGCGCTGCGGCGCGGCGGGCATTCGCGCTGCTTCGGGACAGCGGTATCCGTTCGGAGATCCGCACGTATCATCGCCGCGCGTTCGACCGGGCGACGCGCTATCAGCTGCATGTGGCCGGCGACGCTCACGCCCTCCACGTGCTCGGCACGGCCGGTGTGATCGACAAGCGCCACGCCCCACTCGAGAGGCCGCCGCGACGCGTGGTCGGCCGCGCGTGCTGCCGGGCGGCGTATCTGCGTGGCGCGTTTCTCGGAGGTGGATCGCTGTCGGTGGCGCGATCTCCTCATCTCGAGCTACGCACGGCGTCGCTCGGCTCGGCGACGTTCTTGTGTGAGGTAGCGAGGGCGGACGGGATCGAGCTTGCTGTTGCCGAGCGCTCGACACATGCCGTCGCCTATGCGAAGAGCTGGGAGGCGATCGAGTCTCTGCTCGCGGTCATGGGCGCGTCGGAGACCGTCCTCGCGCTCGAGGAGCGCGCCGTCGTGGCAGAGACGAGCGCGCGCGCGAACCGCCTCGCCAACGCCGACCATGCCAACCTCGTGCGGACGAGCCGCTCTGCCCGTTATCAGCTCGAGGCCGTCGAGCAGCTTCGGGCCGACGATCGACTCGGCCAGCTCCCGCACGGGCTACGCGAGGCCGCCGAGCTCAGGCTCCGGCATCCGACTGATTCGCTTCGAGAGCTCGCGGGGCGGACCGATCCACCGGCCACGAAGGCGGCCGTTCACAGGCGACTCCGTCGGCTCGAGGAGCTTGCCGGCCGCCCTCGCTGACCTCCCGCCGAAAGGGCCCCGTTAGACTCGCCTCCCGGGTACCCGCTTACGACCACGGAGGAGAGGATGGGCATTCGCGTCGGCATCAACGGGTTCGGACGCATCGGGCGGAACTTCTTCCGCGCGCAGCATGCGCTCGGCGCGGACATCGACGTGGTCGCGTTCAACGATCTCGGGGATGCGAAGACGATGGCGCACCTGCTCCGCTACGACTCGAATCTAGGCCCGTTCCCGGGAGAGGTCCACTCGCGGAGGGAGTCCTGAGCGCCGCGGGGGAAGAGATGCGGATGCTCTCGGAGCGCGACCCGGCTGCACTTCCGTGGGGCGACCTCGGCGTGGACGTGGTTCTCGAGTCGACCGGCTTCTTCACCGATCGTGAGGGTGCGCAGAAGCACCTCGATGCGGGAGCGAAGAAGGTCGTCATCTCGGCGCCCGCAACCGATCCGGATGTGACGATCGTGTTGGGCGTCAACGACGACGCGTACGACCCGGATACGCACCACATCGTCTCGAACGCGTCCTGCACGACGAATTGCGTGGCGCCGATGGCGAAGGTCCTTCACGAGCTCGGCGTCATCGAGAACGGCTTCATGACGACGATCCACGCGTACACGAACGACCAGGTGATCCTCGACTTCCCGCATAAGGATCTTCGCCGGGCGCGCGCGGCTGCGATCAACCTGATCCCGACGTCGACGGGAGCGGCAAAGGCAATCGGGGTTGTCCTTCCCGAGCTCCAGGGGAAGGTCGACGGGATCTCGGTTCGGGCGCCGGTCGCGACTGGTTCGCTCACCGATCTGGTCGTCCAGCTCGGCCGCGAGACGACCGTGGACGAGGTGAACGAGGCGTTTCGTGCCGCCTCCACCGGCGGCCTCGCCGGAATCCTCCAGTACTCCGAGGACCCCATCGTGTCGACCGACATCATCGGCAGCGCGTACTCGTGCACCTTCGACAGCGAGCTGACGATGGTGCACGGGAGCAACGTCAAGATCTTCGGCTGGTACGACAACGAATGGGGATACTCGTGCCGACTCGTCGACCTGATCGGAAAGCTGCTCCCGTGAAGCTCTCGCAGGTGAGGCTACTCGTCGACGACTTCCCCGGTTGCTTTCGATTCCTGCGCGACGCTCTCGGACTCGAGTGCCAGATGGGGGCGGAGGGCGACGTCTACGCGAGCTTCGCCGCGGACGGCGGGACGATTGCGCTCTTTCGTCGCGGCCGAGCAGGACGCCGTCGTCGGCCTCAGGCCCAGCGGCGACGCCGCGCTCGTCGTCCTCGAGGTGGACGACGTCGATGCGGAGGTACGTCGGCTCGGCGAGCTGGTCGTGGGCGGCCCGGTCAGCAAGCCGCAGTGGGGTGGACGCGTCGCATACGTCCGCGACCCGGACGGGAACCTCTTCGAGCTCTTTCAGTCGATTCCGATGGAAGAGGAGTGAGGCGGCCGCGCTCCGTACGCGAAGCGGACGTATCGGGTAAGAACGTCCTCGTCCGGGCAGACCTCAACGTTCCTCTCGAGGACGGGCACGTCGCCGACGACACGCGGATCCGTGCCTCCCTGCCGACGCTTCGCTACCTCCTCGACCACGGGGCCGCCCGGGTCGTGGTCTGCTCGCATCTCGGCCGTCCCAACGGCCCCGATCCTGCATACACCATCGCAGCCCGTGGCAGCTCGCCTTCGAGACCTCCTTCCGGACGACCGCGCTCGAAGTGCTCGAGAACACGCGCTTCGACGCGGGGGAGACCAAAAACGATCCCGAGACCGCACGCCGACTCGCGGACGGAATGGACCTCTTCGTGAACGACGCCTTCGGCTCGGCACACCGAGCCCATGCGTCGACCGAGGGCGTCGCGCGGCTTCTGCCGGCATACGCAGGCTTGCTCCTCGAGCAAGAGCTGGAGATGCTCGGACGCCTCCTCGACGAGGTCGAGCGACCGTTCGTCCTCGTCGCCGGCGGCGCCAAGGTCGAGGACAAGCTCGGCGTCCTCGTGAACCTGGGGCGTCGCGCCGACGCCGTCCTGGTCGGGGGCAAGATGGCAGAGGAGCTGCGCGACGAGAACCCGCTTCCCTATGACGCCGAGCTTCCCAGCGACGTCGTCGCCGCGGCCGCGTTCGAGCCGGACGCCGAGACCCGGGTTGTCCCGTACGGTGAACTGCCCGAAGGCTGGCTGGGGCTCGATATCGGGCCGGAAACATCTGCAACGCTTCGCAGAGAGGATCCGTTCCGCACGAACCGTGTTCTGGAACGGCCCGATGGGCGTTTTCGAGTGGCCGCGCTTCGCGGAGGGCACGAAGATCGTCGCCGAGGCGGTGGCCGCGGCTGACGCTTACACGGTCGTTGGTGGCGGCGACTCGGTTCGGGCGATCCAGGAGCTTGGGCTCGCCGATCGCGTCTCCTGGATCTCTACTGGCGGTGGAGCAGCGCTCGAGCTGCTCGAGGGCAAGGAGCTTCCCGGCGTGGCGGCGATCCCCTCCGAGTGAGGGAGCTCAGACCGCTGCGCTGCCGACGCGCGAGACGTTGCGAGCCAGGAAGTCGAGGATGGTCGAGACCTGACGGACGCGCTCGTCCACATCGAACGAACCGTGCCCGGTCGAAAAGACGTAGACCTCGTGCGGGTGACCTCGCGCCGCCAGCCTCTCGACGTACCGCATGGCCTGGCGATACGGACAGCGGCTGTCGTTGCGCCCGATGACGAAGAGGACCGGCGCGCGCACGTCGTCGGCGAAGTTGATCGCATTCCGATCACGCATGAGCTCCGGGAGGTCCTTCGGCTCGTGCCCGCCGAGGAGCGCGCGGTCGTAGGCCTGGAGGATCGGGGAGAGTTCCTCGTACCCGTCCTCGTAGTCGCCGACAGGCACGCCGGCCATGCCGCAGATCCAGAGATCCGGGTGCTTGCCCAACTCGAGCAACGTCACGTAACCGCCCCACGAGTATCCGGCGATGACAGCCCGCTCCGGATCGGCCAGTCCGCGGTCGACGAGGTCTTGAAGCCCGGCGTTCACGTCTTCGAGCTCCGGTCCGCCGATGTTTCCGATCAAGGTGTCGCGCCACTCACGTCCATAGCCGATCGAGCCTCGGTAGTTGACCATCCCGATCGCGAACCCGGCGTCCACGTAGGCCTGTACCTCCGGCTGCCAGCGATCGATGTCGAGCCACGTCGGCCCGCCGTGGACGAACATGATCACCGGGAATGGGCCGGAGTCGTCCGGAGTCACGAAGAAGCCGTGGACAGTTTGGCCGTGGGGGTTCTCGAAGTGCCAGGACTGGTACGGGCGGCCTGTGGGACCACGGCCGCCGCCCGGAGCGAGCAGCTCGGCCCCGGTGTCGTCGAGGACGATCCGCTGCCGATGACCCTGCTCGTGCAGGAACCACACGCGGCCATCCGGACGAACGCGCGCCTGCCAGACGACGCCAGGATCGGTTGGGATGAGATCGAGCGCTGCCGTAGCCAGGTCGTACCTGTACAGGCGGTCGCGACCCTCGAAGCGGTTCTTCAGCAGAAGCGCGGCTCCGTCCGGCCACCAGTCCTGGACGAAAACTGCCCCTGGCAGGTCGACGCTGAGGTCCTGTCGCTCACCGGTCGTGAGGTTCCAGACTCCCGGACGTTCGTCGCCCTCCCGTTCGTGATCGAACGCGAGACGTTGGTCACCGGCGATCGGCGACCAGGCTTTCGCGAGGACCGACATCCCCTCGTCGAGCTGCTCGCCCATCGTGGCACCCGTGCGCGGATCGACGACCCGCAGAGCGGGGTGGATGAGGTCGCCGTGCTCGGCATGCTCGAGACAGAGCAGAGAGCCGTCGGTAGAAAGGCCGCCGCGAAGGAATTCGCCCTCGTCCACGCTGCCGATGCGGACGGACTCGGAGGATCGATAGAGCTGGCGAGCCGTGGCACCGTCGAGCGACACGTAGACGGCGAACCCATCTCGATCACTGATTCCGGCCACTACGACCCCGGGCGCCTGCGCCAGTCCCTCGCTCCATCCGTGCGGTATCCCCTCGAGGAACGGCCGTTGTTTCGCCCCCGGCGAACGGCTGGACGAACCACTGGCCCGACTCGTCGCCGGTCTCGTCCTGGAACCACAGGATCCCTTCGCCGTCCAGCGTCGGCATGCCGTCGAGCAAACCGACCGGGTGATCCGTGACCTGCCGGCGCGTTCCGGCGACCGTGTCCCAGGCGTGGAGCTGCCATACACCTGACTCGTTTGATGCGATAGACGATCCGGCTCGGGGCCTGGGGGGACCACCCGGGCAGGAACGAGACAGGAGCACGGAAGCGCTGCTCCCAAACCGGGACGCCCATGCGTGCGAGGCTAACAAGCACGGCCAGGTGCTGCTCACCGCACTAGTGGTCTCTCCGGAAAGTCCGGTGGCGTATTTCGCGGAGAGACCACTAGGATCGCCGCGGTGCTCATCGCAGGAAATTGGAAGATGTTCAAAGGTCCGCACGAGGCGCGGGCGTTCGCGACTCGCATCCGGCACCTGCCCGAGCGCACGCAGGGAGTCGACATCGTCGTCTGCCCGCCGTTTGTCTCGCTCCAGGCGACGCTCGAGGGCCTCGGCGACGGCAGCCTGGTACGCACGTACGCACAGAACGTCCACTGGGACCTCGAGGGACCCTTCACCGGCGAGATCTCAGCGCCCATGCTCAACGAGCTCAGGGTCACGGGTGCGATCGTCGGCCATTCGGAGCGGCGCCAGCACTTTTGTGAGACGGACGAGACCGTGCGGCTGAGGGCAGAGGCAGCACTCGGCGCAGGACTGGCTGTCATTGCGTGCGTGGGCGAGACCGAAGCCGAGCGCGAGGGCGGCGAGACCGAGGCCGTCCTCGCTCGTCAGGCGGCGGCTCTTCCGCGGCACGAACGACTCGTCATCGCGTACGAGCCCGTGTGGGCGATCGGGACCGGTCGTACGGCCGGGCCGGAGATGGCGCAGGACGCGCATGCGTTCATCAAGTCGCTGCATGCGACGTCCGTCCTCTACGGAGGCTCGGTCAAGCCCGAGAACGCGCGCGTCCTGCTCGGACAGCCAGATGTCGACGGCGCGCTCGTCGGTGGTGCCTCACTCGACTCGGCGTCGTTCGAGGCCATCTGCCTCGCTGCTGCCGAGGTCGTCGCCGCGTGACGCGGCTGGTTGCGCTGATCATCCTCGACGGCTGGGGACTCGCTCCGGCGGGGCCCGGCAACGCGGTTGAGCTCGCCGAGACACCGGTGTTCGATGCGCTCTGGGAGCAGTACCCACATACGACGCTGCAAGCTTCGGGTGCGGCGGTAGGTCTCCCGATCGGGCAGATGGGGAACTCCGAGGTCGGGCACCTGACGATCGGGGCCGGTCGGATCCTGTTCCAGGATCTCGCGCGTGTGCATCAAGCCGTCGCCGACGGTTCCTTCCATACCAACAGTGCTCTCGTAGCGGCGGTCGAGCGCGCCCGTGAGCGAGGCGGGGACGTGCATCTCCTCGGGCTCGTCTCACATGGCGGCGTCCACTCGCATATCAGCCATCTCCAGGCCCTGCTGGAGCTCGCGCGGAGCCAGGGCATGGCCGAGCGCACGTGGATTCACGTGTTCACGGACGGTCGCGACGTGTCGCCTCACGCTGCCGCCCGCGACCTCGCGGAGTTGCCGGCTGCGCAGATTGCGACGATCTGCGGCCGCTACTACGCGATGGACCGAGACGGGCGCTGGGACCGCACAGACCGGGCGGCGCGTGCGATCCTCGACGGCGAGGGCGTCGTCGCCACGGATCCGGTCGCTGCAGTCGAAGCGAGCTACGCGCAGGGCATCACCGACGAGTTCGTGGAGCCCGTGGTTCTCGCGGGCCGTCCTCGACTCGATCCCATCGCCTGCGACACCGCCATCTTCTTCAACTTCCGGCCGGACCGGGCGAGACAGCTGTCACAGCGCCTCCTCGAGGCTGGCGTCGATCTGACCACGATGACCCGCTACCGAGCCGACTTCCCGTTTCCGGTCGCCTTCGACGAGCAGGTTGTTCGAAACACCCTGGCGGAGGTGCTCTCCGCGAACGGCATCCGCCAGCTGCACGTGGCCGAAACGGAGAAATACGCGCACGTGACGTACTTCTTCAACGGGGGCGAGGAGCGCGAGTGGGAGGGAGAGCGGCGGATCTTGGTGCCCTCGCCGCGCGACGTCCCGAGCTACGACCTGAAGCCGGAGATGTCGGCCGGCGAAGTCGCGCAGCGGACCTGCGACGAGGTCGGGAACGGATACGGCTTCGTCGTCGTCAACTTCGCCAATCCGGACATGGTCGGGCACTCGGGCTCGATCCCGGCGGTCATCGCCGCTGTCGAAGTCACGGACAAAATGCTCGGCCGAGTCGTCGAGTGCGTTCACGCAGAAGGGGGGGTCTGCCTGGTGACGGCCGATCACGGAAACGCGGAGATGCTGCTCGAGGCAGACGGCACGAGCCCGCACACGGCTCATACGACGAACCCGGTTCCGCTCGTCGTCACCGACGAGCATGTGGTGCTCCGCGAAGACGGTGAATTGGCTGATTTGGCCCCAACCATCCTGGGGATGCTGGGACTTGCCGTTCCGACTGACATGACAGGTAGGCCGCTCTCAACGCGTCCGTAACTGCCCGCAACCAGGATTCTTACAATTCTCCCTCTATACTCGCCGCGCGTGTCATTGCCACAGCCGGATCTTGGAGTCCTGCGAAAGGCGCAGCGCGGAGACGAGCGTGCGTTCGCGATAATCGTGCGCACGTACGAGCAACCGGTCTTCAACTACGTCCTGCGGCTCACCGGCGACCGGGCTCTCTCCGAGGATCTCACGCAAGAGGTGTTCCTGCGCGTCTTCCAGGGGCTTCCCGGCTTCTCGCTCCGCTCCCGATTCACCACCTGGCTCTTCCAGGTGACGAAGAACCGCGTCCTCGACGAGCTTCGCGCGATCGAGCGGCGGCCGAGGTCGGTCGTGAACATCGAGGACGTTCCACCGCTCGAGGTGGTGGATGCCCCTGCGGAGCGCGCGGAGACGATCGATGCGGTCTGGCGAGCCGTCGAGGCCTTGAACCCCGATCTGAAGATGGCGCTCCTCCTGCGCGACATCGTGGGGCTTTCGTACAGCGAGATTGCCGAGACGCTCGAGATCACGCTTGCAACCGTGAAGTGGCGTATCTACAAGGCGCGCGAAGAGGTGCAGTCCGCGTTGCAGCGTGACGGCGTCGTCGTTCCCATCCGCTCGGCCCCGTCCGCCAAGCCGGCCTGACGCACCGCGGCCTCCAGGCCGCACATGCATTCGGTCACGGGCTCGACATGATCCGCGCCTACGATTCCGCCATGGCAGACGCCCGCGATCCCGTTTCGCATCTCGAGAGCGCGCTCGGTGCGATCGTAGGCGCGCCCGTGGAGGTCGAGCGGCCGGGCGACCCCGACCACGGCGACTACGCGACCAACGTGGCGTTGAGGCTCGCTCCGGCTCGCGGGAAGGTCCCTCGCGATCTTGCTGCGGAGATCGCAGAGCAGGCGGTGCAGCGAGGGCTCGTCGCTGCCGCGGAGCCCGCCGGTCCCGGATTCGTGAACCTCCACATGCCGGACGAATGGCTCGCAGCGGCCGTCTCCGAGATTGTCGCCGCCGGCGATACGTTCGGATCGGCGTCTGTGAGCGACCCGGAGCGGATTCAGGTCGAGATGGTCTCCGCCAATCCGACCGGCCCGCTCACCGTCGCTCACGGCCGAAACGGTGCGTACGGCGACTCGGTCGCCCGGCTTCTCACATTCGCCGGGCACACCGTTGCACGCGAGTACTACTACAACGACGCTGGCACCCAGATGGAGCGCTTTCGCGAGTCGGTGGAAGCGCTGCGCGAACGCCGCGATCCCCCGGAGGACGGATACCAAGGCGACTACGTTCGAGAGCTTGCGTCGACTCCAGGGGATCCGGTGCCGGCGATGCTGGAGCGAATCGAGGCGACGCTCGAGCGCTTCCGCGTCCACTTCGACACGTGGGAGCGCGAGAGCGAGTTCGGAGCGGAGGTTTCCGCTGCCCTACCGTTGCTCGACACATACGAGGCCGAAGGGGCGGTGTGGGCGCGCACGAGCGCACGCGGCGACGACAAGGACCGCGTCCTCGTCCGCTCGAACGGGGAGCCGACGTACTTCGGGAAGGACGCCGCCTACATCAGGCGGAAGCTATCGGGAGGCTTCGACAGATTGGTCTACGTCCTCGGCGCCGACCACCACGGTTACGTCGCTCGACTGCAGGCGCTCGCGGAGATGCTCGGCCACCCGCGCGACGCGGTTGACGTGCTGATCTACCAGCTCGTCAACCTCGTCGAGGGTGGTGAGGCAAAACGGATGTCGAAGCGTCGCGGTGACGTCGTCTTCCTCGACGACTTCCTGGACACCGTCGGCGTCGACGCCGCTCGCTGGCACCTGGTCTCACGCGGCCACGACCAGGCGATAGACGTCGACATCGACCTTGCGGCCGAAAAGACGCAGAAGAATCCCGTCTACTACGTCCAGTACGCGCACGCCCGGATTGCCGGGATCCTTCGCAACGCGACGACGACAGCGGGCGACGGAAGGCCAGCAGGCCCACTCGAGGTCGAGGAACGCGAGCTCGTCAAACGGTTGCTCGAGTTCCCCGCACTCGCCGCAGATTCCGCGGAGCGGCGGGCGCCGCACGCGATCCCGAACTACGCGATCCGAGTCGCGGACGACTTCCACCGCTTCTACCACCACCACCGAGTTCTGGGCACGGAGGAGGAGGGATTTCGGCTCGCACTCTGCGCCGCTACGGCGTTCGTCATCCGCCGAAGCCTCGATCTCGTGGGGGTAGACGCTCCCGAACAGATGTAGGATCAGGCGATGTGAGCGCGCTCCCGCCGGACCGTAACCTCGCGCTCGAGCTCGTCCGCGTCACGGAGTCCGCCGCCACCTTCGCGTCTCGTTGGATCGGGCGCGGCGACAAGATCGCGGCCGATCAAGCAGCGGTCGACGCGATGCGACTCATGCTCGACACGGTGAGCATGCGCGGCGTCGTCGTGATCGGCGAGGGCGAGAAGGACGAGGCGCCCATGCTCTTCAACGGCGAGAAGGTGGGCGACGGCACCGGCCCGGAGGTCGACGTCGCCGTCGACCCGCTCGAGGGTACGAGGCTCACTGCCCTCGGGATGCCGAACGCCATCGCCGTCATCGCCGTCTCCGAGCGCGGGACGATGTTCTTCCCCGGCGCGGCCCTGTACATGGACAAGATCGCGGTCGGGCCCGCTGCAGCAGACGCGATCGACATCGATGCGACGCCTACCGAGAACCTCGAGCGCGTGGCCGAGGCGACGGGTCATGCGGTGAACGATCTGACCGTGGTCGTCCTCGAGCGAGACCGCCACGACGACCTGATCGCCGAGCTGCGCGAGGCTGGGGCACGTGTGAACCTCATTCGTGACGGCGACGTGGCGCCGGCCATCGCGGCCGCGCAGACCGGCACCGGGGTCGATCTCCTCATGGGAATCGGGGGGACGCCGGAGGGCGTCATCTCCGCTGCCGCGATCAAATGCCTCGGCGGCGCGATGCAGGGAAAGCTCTGGCCCAGAAACGACGACGAGCGCCGTCAGCTGATCGACTCCGGCTTCGACCTCGACCGCGTTCTGACCGCCGACGACCTCATTCAGGGCGACAACGTCTTCGTCGCCGCCACCGGCGTCACGAGCGGCGCGTTGCTCCGCGGCGTCCGCGTCGTCGGGGACCGCGTGGAGACGGAGTCGATCGTGATGCGCTCGAGCTCGGGTACGTTCCGCCGGATCGTCGCCTCGCACCCGCTCACCAAGATTCAGAGCCTGATGAAAGGAGCGCGCTGATGGGAGCGCACGAGCTGTACGACACTGCGAAGGCGATCGTGGCGGAGCACAAGGGGATCCTCGCCGCCGACGAGAGCACGGGCACGATCAAGAAGCGCTTCGACTCGATCGGAGTCGAGTCGACCGAGGAGAACCGGAGGTTCTACCGCCAGCTTCTCTTCACCGCGCCGGGAATCGAGGACTCGATCGGAGGCGTGATCCTCTACGACGAGACGCTTCGTCAGAGCGCGGACGACGGGACGCCGTTCGCGGAGCTGCTTGCCTCCAAGGGGGCCATCCCCGGGATCAAGGTCGACACCGGCGCCCACGATCTTGCCGGATTCCCCGGCGAGAAGATCACTGAGGGCCTCGACGGGCTCCGAGCGCGACTCGAGGAGTACCGCGGACTCGGCGCGCGCTTCGCGAAGTGGCGGGCGGTGATCACGATCGGCGACGAGATTCCGACCGATGCGTGCATCAAAGGCAACGCCCACGCGCTCGCGCGCTACGCGACTCTCTGCCAGGAGGCCGGGATCGTCCCGATCGTCGAGCCCGAGGTGTTGATGGACGGCGACCACACTCTCGAGGTCTGCTGGGAGGCGACGACGCGGACCCTGCACGAGACCTTCGACGAGCTCTACGAGCAGAGCCTCGACCTACAGGGCATGCTGCTGAAGCCGAACATGGTCATCTCCGGCAAAGACTGCCCTGAGCAGGCTTCCGCCGAGAAGATCGCACAAGCCACCGTGGACTGCTTCCGAGGCGTCGTGCCCGCGGCGGTGCCAGGGATCGTGTTCCTGTCGGGCGGGCAGTCGGAGGTCGAGGCGACCGAGAACCTGAACGCGATCAACCGGGTCGGCGGGCCGTGGCCGCTCTCGTTCTCGTATGGCAGAGCGCTGCAGGCATCCGCACTCGCCACGTGGGCAGGCGACAATGGAAATGCCGAGGCGGCGCAGGCCGTGTTCGCCCATCGTGCGCGCATGAATGCCCTTGCAGCTGCGGGTGAGTGGAGCGCGGAGATGGAACAACCGGTCGCGGCCTAGACGTACGGCCCGTGGCCGTCGAGCCAGATCCGGTCGAGGAGCATCTCCTCGAGTCTCTGAGGGCGCTCGCGCCGCCTTCAACGCCGGTCCCGGTGCCATCCGAGGCGGACGCGATCTGGCAAGCACAGGTGGACAGCCGGCAGACCGACTACGCCGCGCGCTGGCTCGGACAGAACGGCCGCACCTTCTACACGATCGGCTCTGCCGGTCACGAGTCGAACGCGGCGGTCGCGCTCGCGCTTCGAGTCGATGACCCGGCGCTTCTGCACTACCGGTCGGGTGCGTTCTATCTCGCACGCGCTGCTCAGGCCGGCATCGACGGTGTCCGGGACATCATGCTCGGGGTCGTCGCCGCGGCCGCCGAGCCGATCGCCGGTGGACGGCACAAGGTCTTCGGCCGCCACGAGCTCTCGATCATTCCGATGACCTCGACGATCGCCTCGCATCTTCCTCGGAGTGTGGGAATCGCGCTTGCGATCGATCGGGCAACTCGCCTCGGGGTGCCTTGCCCATGGGCGAGCGACGCGATCGTCCTCTGCTCGTTCGGCGACGCCTCCGTGAACCACGCGAGCGCACAGGCGGCCCTGAACACCGCTGGCCACTCCGCGTTCCAGCGTCTCCCGCTCCCGCTCCTGTTCCTCTGTGAGGACAATGGCCTCGGGATCAGCGTCCCGAGTCCCGCCGGCTGGGTCGAAGCGGTGCTCCGGTCGCGGCCCACGCTTCGCTACGAGCAGGTCGACGGAAGCGACCCGGAAGCGGTGCTCGACGTCACGCGCGAGCTGGCGGGGTGGGTGCGGGGCGAGCGGAAGCCGGCCGTGTTGCACCTTCGCACCGTGCGTTACCTGAGCCACGCGGGAGCCGACGCCGAGATCGCCTACCGGGCGCCGCGTGCCATTCGTGCGGACTTCGAACGGGATCCAATCCTCGGAACGGCTCGCTGGCTCGTCGCGTCCGGGCAGCGCACAGGACAGGAGCTCGCGGCCGACTACGAGGCCTCCCGCGAACGCGTTCGGGTCCAGGCGACCGAAGCCGCCGCTCTTCCGCAGATGACCTCCGCCGACGAGGTCATGGCGCCACTGGCCCCACGCACGCCCGACGCCGTGGCCCGAGTTGCAAGCGCGACCAGGCTCGATGGCGCCGAGTCCGTCACACTCGCCCAGGCGATCAACAGCGGCCTGGCTGCCGTGCTCGAGCGACATCCCGAGGCGCTTCTCTTCGGAGAGGACGTGGCAGTCAAGGGCGGCGTCTACGGTGTCACCCGCGGCCTTCACGCACGCTTCGGCGCGGGACGCGTCTTCGACACGCTTCTCGACGAGACCTCGATACTCGGGCTGGCACTCGGTGCGGCGATCAGCGGATTCCTGCCGATCCCCGAGATCCAGTACCTCGCGTACCTGCACAACGCCGAGGACCAGCTTCGCGGGGAAGCGGCCACGCTCCAGTTCTTCTCCCAGGGCGTCTATCGAAACGGGATGGTGATCCGGATCGCCGGCTACGGCTACCAGCGAGGCTTCGGCGGCCACTTCCACAACGACGACGCGGTCGGCGTCCTGCGGGACATCCCGGGAATCGTGGTCGCCTCCCCGTCCAGGCCGGACGACGCGGCCGCGATGCTCGCGACGTGCGCTGCCTCGGCGTCGGTTGACGGCACCGTTTGCGTGTTCCTCGAGCCGATCGCGCTCTACCACGCTCGGGATCTGTACGAGGAAGGCGACGATCGCTGGTGCGCGGAACTGAGCGACGAGCACGTTCCTCTGGGCTCCGCGCGCACCTATCTCGACGGGGCCGACATCACGCTCGTGAGCTGGGGCAACGGGCTCCACATGTCGCTCAGAGTCGCCCGCCGTCTCGCAGCGCAGGGGGTTGCCGCGCGAGTGTTGGACCTGCGCTGGCTCGCACCTCTCCCCGTCGCCGACATCCTCCTCGCAGCAGGCACCACGGGCCGCGTGCTCGTGGTCGACGAGACGAGGCGAACCGGCGGCGTGTCCGAGGGTGTGTTGGCCGCGCTGGTCGACGCGGGATTCGACGGCCGCGTCGCCCGGGTCGCAAGCAAGGACTCGTTCGTGCCGCTCGGCGACGCCGCGCGGCTCGTCCTCGTGTCGGAGAGCGAGATCGAGGAGGCTGCGCTCCGCCTCGTCAGCTGAGCGCAGTGCCTAGCCGGCCCGTGCGCAGGGGTCGCTACGTTATCGCAGCGCTGCAGCCAAACCCCGACCATGCTGAGATGATCGCGCGATGAGCCGGAGCGAGTTCCCGACGGGCACCGTCACGTTTCTCTTCACGGACGTCGAGGGCTCGACGCGACTTCTCCAGGAGCACGGCTCCGAGTACGCCGATCTGCTCGCTGACCATCGCCGCGTCCTGAGGGAGGCGTTCACCAGACATGACGGTGTCGAGGTGGACACCCAGGGCGATGCCTTCTTCGTCGCATTTCCCAGAGCCACTGATGCCGTCGCGGCGGCGATCGAAGCGCGGGAGGCCCTCGAGCGCGGCGGCCCGATACAGGTACGCATTGGGATCCACACGGGAGAGCCGCTCGTGACGGATGAGGGTTACGTCGGGATCGACGTTCATCGCGCCGCGCGCATTGCCGCCGCTGCACACGGAGGACAGATCGTCCTCTCCGAGACCACACGCCGGCTCCTAGACAGTCAAACGCACCTACGCGATCTCGGCGAGCACCGGCTGAAGGACCTCATCGAGGCAGAGCGCTTGCACCAGCTCGGCGAGGGCGACTTCCCGCCGCTCAAGACGCTAGATGCGACCAATCTGCCCATCGCTGCGAGCGCACTCGTCGGGAGAGAGCACGAGCTGAGCGAGCTCGTCGCCCAGCTCTCGAACGGCACGCGCCTCCTCACCGTCACCGGGCCTGGGGGCACCGGGAAGACCCGGGTCGGGTTGCAAGTCGCGGCAGAGCTCGTGGGGACGCTGCGCGACGGTGTCTTTTGGGTGCCTCTCGCCGGTCTCTCCGATCCCGAGTTCGTATCCGCGGAGGTGGCCAACGCGATCGGGGCGCGCGACGATCTGGCTGGCTTCCTCCGCGACAAGGAGCTCCTGATTCTGCTCGACAACTTCGAGCATCTCCTGGAAGCCGCCCCGGCGGTCAGCGCCGCACTTGCTGCCTCAAGAGGACTGCGTGTGCTCGTCACGAGCCGGGCTCCCCTGCGCCTGTCGGGCGAGCAGGAGTATCGGCTCGAGCCGCTTCCGGCGAGTGATGCGTCTGCGCTCTTTGTCGAGCGAGCCCGTTCGGTCGGGCGAGAGCTCACTCCCGACGCCACCATCGAGTCCATTTGCCGCCGCCTCGACGGCCTTCCACTGGCCATCGAGCTCGCTGCGGCCCGCACGAAGCTCCTCGCTCCCGAGCTGCTCCTCGAGCGTCTCGACTCGGTTCTTCCGCTTCTGACAGGTGGCGCGCGCGATGCTCCCGAGCGGCAGCGCACCCTTCGCGCGACGATCGAGTGGAGCTACGACCTCCTCGATGACGCCGGCAAGGAGCTGTTCGCGCGGCTCTCCGTCTTCGCAGGCTCGTTTCCTCTTACGACCGCGGAGGAGGTTTGTGAGGCTGACCTCGACGGGATGACGGCGCTTGTCGATTCGAGCTTGCTGAAGCCGATCGGCGACGACCGCTTCGTGGTGTTGGCGACGATCCGTGAGTATGCATTCGAGCGACTTGCGGGCTCAGGGGAAGAACAGGAATTGAGGCAAAAGCACGCGGCCTCCTTCTCCTCGCTTGCCGAGCGGGCGTACCAGCAACGCTTCGTCGCCGAGTCGGAGTGGGCCGAGCTGCTCGAGCGCGACCACGACGACCTTCGTGCCGCGCTCGACTGCATGGCCGAGAGCGAGCCGGACCGTGCTCTCGAAGTCGCAGGAGCCCTCGGCTGGTTCTGGCTCTCGCACGGCCATCTCTTGGAAGGGAGCCGACGCCTCGCCGACTTGCTGACCCACTCGACCGCTACTGACGCCTCGAAGGCGCGAGCGCTCACGTCTGCGGGCTCGCTCGCGGCCCGGTGCGGCGATGCCGGCGGCGGGAGGGCGCTTCTAGCGGAAGGCATCGCTCTCTGGCGCGAGCTCGGCGACGGCGACGAGCTTGCCTCGGCATTGGATGCCTTGGGCTGGTTGCTTGTGTACGGCGCCGGAGATGACTCCGGCTCGCTCGACGCGTTCGAACAGAGCCTCGACCTCCGTCGTGAGCTCGACGACCGAGCTGGCGAGACCCGTGCACTGGTTGGTGTTTGCCAGGTGCTCGTCGCACTCGGCGACGTCGAGCGAGCGGAGTCGCTTTCGCGAGATCTGCTCGCGATGGCCGGCGGCGATTCGCGCACCGAGCACTTCGCATTCCACTTTCTCGCCGACTGCGCCCTAATCCGTGGCGACGCGGAGGAGGCTGGACGGCGCTACCGCCAGAGCCTGCGAGCGGCGCTCCCGCTCGGAGACGTCTTCGAGACGAGCTTCGAGGTGCAAGGCATCGCGATGGCGGCGGCGGGCACCGGCGATCCGCGGCGTGCGCTCCGTCTGGCCGCGTCGGTCGAGGCGCTGTGGGAATCGCTCGGAGCTTCGTTCTCCGTCGCCTTCTGGGATGCGCTCTTGGAGACGTACATCGGCGGCGCGCGCCGGGCGTTAGGAGCGGACGCGGATGCCGTCTGGGCGGACGGCCGCGCGGTAACGTTCGAGGACGCGGTCGAGCTCGCCCTGACCGCAGAAAACGCGTAGGCCAGCGTCGCAAGTGCGCTCGCTGGAAGCGGACCATGGGACTCGAATCCGCGGCGCCTGGCTTGGGACGCGGCTCGGGGAGCTTTCAAGCTGTACCCAGCCGGGACTCGCATCGGCTACGTAGACCGACTCTCAGGCGTTTGCGCCAGGAGAGTAGGCGCGCCGGCGAGCCGCAGCATCAACTCGAGCGAGCGTCGCGGCCCGGGCCAGTGCTCTCGGACAAGATCAGGACCCGAGCTTCGAAATAGCGTCCGAAGCACGATGGCCACGACGATCGCGTCGTCGAGCGCGCCGACGACAGGGATGAAGTCCGGGATGAGGTCGAACGGCATCGACAAGTAGCCGACCAACGCCGCGAGCAGGAACTTGTGCCGGCGAGGAACGCGCGGATCTCGCCAGGATGCAGTCGAAGAAGGGAGGTTTGGGCGTTTCGCACGACACGGCCGGCGACCTCGGACTCGTCGAACACCTCGGAGGGGGCGCCTCATTCGAGGAACCCTGTTTGAGGCATGACGGCGAAGCTCGTTTCGAACAACGTGCGGGTTGTCGTCACGACGAGGAGGCCCCGGATGTTCGAGAGTGGTCTACGAGTAGTCTCGGTTGCCGCAGAGCCGAGCGAGTCCGAGCTGGCGAAGATTGCAGGGCTTGCGCGTGTCTGGCCGCGGTTCCGTCGGCGCTCATGACCCTGCTGGGTCCGGAGGGCGTCCGAGAGTACGTCCCCATCCTCGCTCTCATCGTCCTCGTCACGCTCGGCGTCTTCGCGTGGGGAGTGCCCTCGGCGTTGAACCTGTACGAGTCGGGGCCGAGCGCCGTCGCCCTCGCGCTCTCCGGCCTGGGCGTGCTCACCCTCCTGCTCTTCTGGACCGGGCTCCCGGCCGTCCTCGCGATGGGCGGTATCGTCCTCGGGCAGACGCAGCTCGACGTTCCGGAGGACCGGCGCCTTGCGCTGGCGGCGGTCAGGATCGGCGCCGCAGCGATCGTCCTCTACCTGCTTCTCTCCATCATCGATCTCCTTTAGCCGCGACCGTACGGGGGCCTGAAGGTTCTCGAACCCAACGTAAGCAGTCGGAGCCTTCGCCGGTGTCGGGAGATGGTGGACGATATGGCGTAGGACTGGTCGGTCCCTCGGGACTCCGTCTACGAGATGCCCCCGAAAGGGGGACGCGTCAAAGTGCCGCACCGACGAAGACCTGGTTACCCAATCCTCCCAGTTCTTCCTTGAGCGGCCGTACCCAGCGGCCGCTCTTCCTTTTAGGAGGGTCGTCGATGCCTGAGCAAGCAGCATCATCGAGGGAGTTACGCGGCGACGATCCCAGTTCGCGAGCTACCTGCGGCTTCCCGGACGTGTGCCCGCCTGCGGACGCACCGTCGGGTTTTCCGCCCGTCTATCTCGAGCTGCTCGGTGGTGACATCACCGTGCAGGACGCGCCGAGCGACTAGCGACCGAATCGCGGGCGGCTGTCGTCCTGCCAGTCGCTCGCGCGGGGTTCAGTTCGCGTGCGAGCTATCTGCGGATCGAGGAGCGCGAGCTGCGGGCGCGCGGGTGAGCTAGATCGCCTTGCTAGACGGCAACCACTAGGCCGACCACGACCGTGCCCCATAACGCGAGACAGCCCAGTAGAGCGACCACCAGGCCCCAGTTCACCGGTTCGCGAATCCGGTCGTCAGCGCCGACGGTCAGTGTCCCCCCGGGCCGCCCGTTTATCCGCCTGTACAACGCGCGCGCGTGGCCGCGCTGGCTCCCGTACACAGCCTTTGGGTTGACCACCCGCCTCCCTTGACGCACGTACCCCGTGGGGACGTTCATCTTCCACCAGCGAACGCAGCGATAACTAGACGTCTCATGCGTCTTCCTTTCGTCTCTGTGTTCGGGCCGCACCCCGCCCGACTCCGATGCGCCGAAAAGTGAGACGCGGGGCAGCGGTTGTGACCTCCTGGGTCACCCGAACTGATTACCTCATTCGAGGGACAACATATCGCCGCACACACGCGCCGTCAGTGACCTAAACGGGTCAATTGGCCAGCCCGCTGTGGAACTCCGCGCCGGTCAGCCACACTCCCGTGATGGCCACTGGACTGGCAGTCGGCGGCGACGCCCAACGTTTGATTGCGCCGCGTTGCTGTTCGCCCCGATCCCCGTAGCGATGGAGGGCGTCACCGGCTGACCCGGCTCCAAGCGCTGACTGAGGCGTGACGAATGAGGGCTGCGCGAGAGACTCAGCCGCCGCCGAGTCTCTCGCGCAGTGACGGCAAGCCCGCGCAGGCCCCACCTGCTACAGGGGTGCGCCGAGAGCGGCAGGCTCCCAGCGCCGGACTCACCGGGGCACCACGGTAGGTGCGGGAAGCCAGGCCGTACAGGACACAATCGGGTCAACTCCCGACGGAGCTGACCTACTGGGTCCACGCGGGTGCGGCGCTGGCTAGGGTGACGCGGCCCGCGTAGCGGCGACGGCTTCGAGTCGGGAGTTGACGCCGAGGGCCCGAAAGAGACGGCGGATGTGGTTCCTGACCGTCTCGGGGCTCAGGTGGAGCTCGGCGGCGATCTGCTTCGTCGAGCGGCCCTGCTCCAGAAGACGAAGCACCTCGACCTGGCGGGGGGTGAGATGCGGGGGTGGCGCTGTGGGGCTGTCGTCGGGGCGTTCCTCGATCAGTCCGAAAACGCCGACCACCCGTTCACCGTTCCTGAGCGGCACCGCGCTGAGCTCCACCGCCACCCGCGTGCCGGCGGTCGAAACCAAGAAGCCGGTCGCCTCTGTGGCCGGGGAGGTGCCGAGCACCTTCTGGGAGAACAGCTCGCGGGCGCGCCGGCTGTCCTCGGGCGCGACGACGGAGGTGAAGTGGCGACCGCGAATGTCGCCGAGAAGCCGCTCGGCTGCCGCATTGATCCAGCGGACGATTCCCGTTTCGTCGAGGACGTAGCTCGGGACGCCGACGCTCTCCAGAGCCTTCTCGACGTCTCCGCCGACTGCCAGGCCAGTGGCCATCACGGAAGTGTGGCTGATCAGCGCGCCCGAGCGTCTTCGTCGAGCTCTCGCACGGCGAGGCCCGCCGGAGCGGGCCTTCCCACTTGGTAGCCCTTGAGCCGGGCGCAAGCTGAACTACGAGATGTTGCTGCCGCCGAGAACGGTCAGACCATGTCGGAGCGAGTGTGCGGCGTAATGAGAAGGGCGGCTTTCGCCGCCCTTTCTTCGCGGTCTGATCGTTTCTTCTTAGCCGGTGATGTCTCCGATGTCTGCCGCTGGCGGTGGACGCATTGACCCACGAGCCGTTGTTCGCCGTCTCGTAGACCCAGCCCCAATCTGCCAGGCCGCCACTCAGCCCGTAGCTCATGAAGCTCGGCCTGTTTGCGGTCGAAGCTGCCGAGGTTGCCTCGGGTCGGCATGCGTCCGGATCGAGCGTGCCCGTCACGTCAACAGGGTGGTGGTGTAGCCGCCCTTGAGCTTGCCGGTGATCCCGGCCGAAACGTGGCCCGTGTTTCCGGGGCTTGCCCCGTCCACCGTGACGAAACTGCCCTGATCAGTGACAGACGCGCAGTAGCCGCCATCGACCTTGAAGATCTGCATCTGGCGATTGATGGTGTCGTTCGCCCAGTTGTTGCCGCCGAGGCCACTGTCGGGAGACGTATACGTGTAGTGGACATTGACCACAGCCGGTCCTGACGCCTTGCAGGCCTGCTTGCCGGTGCTGACAGGACCCGGACTCGCGAGAGCCGTAGTCGCGGTGATGCTGAGCGCCGCCATGACAAGCGCAGCGAGCGTGATGACCTTCTTCACTGTTGTTCCTTTCCGTGAATCGTTGTTCATGACAACGCCACGGTAGGGCTGCTCGTCTCGCATCGCTGGACCCAAACGGGTCTATTCCTCGGCAGTTTTGCGAAATCGCAACGCAGCGCGTCGTGAAACCTGTCACAATCCTTCGCTGGGATCCTGGCAGGGATCAGGATCCGTAACTGCGGCACAGAGGGAGAGGATCTTTATACGCGGCGAAAGTTCTTGGGCGCAGCGACGCTTGCCGTCGTAGCGCCATCACGTCAGCCTGTAACGCCGATCCTGCCATGGTGCGGGATTCGGTGACTTGTAACTACAGAAAGGGAGATTGGGAATATGAAGAGAAGTCTTTTCGGCGCGGCGGCGCTTGCCGTCGTCGCCCTATCAGTCGTGCTGATCGGCACGGCATCTGCGGCAAAGCCGCCAGCGCCGCCAGCACCTACCGGAAACTGTCCGTCGAACATCACGAACTTCGTGGCGGCGAACAACGTGGACGCCCTTCATCAGGCACCACAACCGTCGACGTACTTCTTCGATTCGCTCGTTAACCAGAGCCCGAACAACGGCGTTCCGGGCCTGGTCGGATACTGCGTCTATACCAGATGGTGGTGACTCCGGGCACCACGGTGTCACCCGCCAACTGGAAGGCGGATCGCAACGGAGGAAGACGCCTCGTTCGTGCGAGGCGGCGGCAACAAGACCAACATCCCGCTGGACGGGACGACGGCATCCAGATCGGCACCGCGACGTTCGGCACGCGCGTCGACCAACAGGACATCCTGCTGCACATCGCCGACTCGACCACGTGCGCTGCTCTCCACCCCGGCAGCACCGCGCCCACCTGCTACGTCCTGCCGAAGCCGGGGCCGATTTGTGAGGCTGGCACGGCAACACGAATGCCGCCTACAACGCGATCCCGACCGACGTGGAGGACTGCTGCCCGCCGAGCCTGGGCTTCGAGGCTAATCAGGCGGACGAGTTCGGAGACAAGGTGACGCTCGACACGACCGGCGGCACCAACCTCGTGTCGATGACCGTGGACTTCCAGAGCTACGGATGCGGCGACGAGCGGACACTGGTACACGGGCGACTGCCTGACGCCTGCCGTGGCGCCGGCACCTTCACCGTCCCCGGCGGGATCACCGCGAAGATCTACTCCGTGGTGACGCGGCAACCTCGCCCATGATCGCAACGTCGAACGTCCGAACCCGACATCCCGTTCCGGCCTTCGGCGGACTCGACACGGCTTGTCCGAACAACCCGCCCGCTGACGCGGCCAACAGCCGGTTCCTCAACGATGCTCGGGCAGTGCGTCTACTCGAAGTCGGTGCCGCTGACGTTCACATTCCCTGCTGGAACCACGTTCACCAGTGGGCAGGAAGTCGTCTGGACGGTGCGTTCAACACGACGCACTACGGCTACAGCCCGATCGGCGAAATCCCGCTCGGCTGCTTCTTCACGGACCCGGGTTGCGGCTACGACTCGCTCAACGTTGGAGCCAAGACCTACGCGCCGGCGGCTTTTGCCGGAACCGACGTGAACAACGACGAAGCCTTCATCAGCTGGGGCGCCAACGGCAACACTCTTGGCCCGGATTGGGCTGGGCGCTCTACAGGCCACTCGGCCAGATCGTCACCGGGCCGTCAGCAGATAGGCCGAACGACTTAGACGGTTCACGCTACGAAGATCGATTGCGAAGCGGCCCCTCACGGGGCCGCTTCCCTTTCGAGGCCGCGCATCGCAGCTGGCTGGGCTGTACTGTCGGTGCTCGGGTGCGGCCGTGGGTTAGCAGGCCGTGTCGGGCGCTGCTCTCACCTCTCCCAAGGATGCGAGTGAACCCGAGCGAGCCGCATCCGACTTATTCCCAACGAACGCTGTGACGCGCCCGAGAAGGGACCTCGATGGCGGCGAAGCAACCCACCGACCTTGATGAGGTCGCGACAACCGACGACGTGATCGACGACCTCGCCGGTGTCGTGGAGTTGGCCGAGATGCTCGGGGTGACCCGGTTCTCGATCTACCGGTACATCGCGCTGACCGGCAGAACATGCTCAACGAGCTCGAGCTGCTCGAGAGCTTTCTGGCCTCGGGAGCCCCGGGTCTAACCCAGCCGGATCGGCTCGAACAGAGCGGCAAACAAGGGGTGAGAGGACGAGGGACGGTTCCTCGGGAACCGTTGACGACGTTTCTCGATAGGAGTACGTTCCAGCCTGGCGTCAACTGCGGCGTCAGTATCTAAGAGGGGGAGGTAAGGGCCATGCGCAAGCGGTCATTGCTGGCTTTGCTGGCGATTGCGACCTTTTCAGCCGCCATCGCGGCGGGTCTGGGTTCGAGTGTCGCATTCGCCGGTGAGGTGACTGGGAACTGCAATAACGCCAAGGCGGGGTCTCCAGCTGCCGACAACTGCAAGAGTGGTCAGAACGCCAACGCCAACTCGATCTGCGCGTTCTCCGGGCAGAACGACGATCCAGACAGCACGAATCCGATGAATCCTGGCGGAAAGACGCAGTCCTACGGGCAGGACGTCAAGTCCGGCGCCGCTGATCCGAGCGCCGAGAATCGCAGCAACCCGCCTGACCCTGAGGCTTTTCCCCATCCCGGCGCGGCCTGCAACGGCAACACCGGTTTCCTCTCCGAGCCCTAGGAGCTCGTAACACACTGGTTGACCCCGGCGATCGCGTCGGGGTCAACCGACTTTCTCGGGCCCTCAGCGCGTTCCTCCGATTACGCAACCTCCGGGCAGAGGCCCGCCCGGGTCTCCGCTCACTCCCGGCTTGAAGGAGCGCTGCCCTACCTTCTCGCAGGCGATGCCGGACCCACCTTCCCAAGGCCGTGCGGGAAGGGAACCCACAACATTTTCTCCCACGTGGTCGCCATAGCGGTCATCGGCCTCGCGAGCTACCTGCGGATCGAGGAGCGCGAGCTCACGGGCCGGGAGGCGGAATTAGAGTCCTGCGTCATGAGCGAGTTCCACCATGGTCATGAGCCACGGGCGGAGGAGATCGCCCTCCACCAGAAGTACCTCACCCTCGAGGGGCAGATCGACGCGGCCAGACTCGAAGGAGATGAGGCCGAGATCCGCCGCCTCACCCCGCTCGTCAAGCGAGCCAAGACGCGCTGGATCAGGGCCAATCGGAGAGTCACTCGCGGGGGCTAGAGCGGGGTCTTTCCAGCGGACGAGCTCCGACCTCGCGAGCTAACTGCGAATCGAGGAGCGCGAACTCGACTAGGGAGGATGCTGCGACGACGAGTTATGGCGAAGCCGAGATCGCTTCCTTAGCGCAGGGGTGCGGCAACTGCGGGTATGGCTGGGTTCACCAACGCCTACGCGCACGCCTCGACCCGGTGGTGAAGTCGGGAGCGGCGGTCTGTGTCCGGTGCGGTAAGCCGATCCTTCCGACCGAGCCATGGGACCTCGGCCACGACGACCACGACCGCTCGCGCTACACCGGCCCCGAGCATCGTCGCTGTAACCGCGCCACCTCCGGCAGAGCCTCCAGGGGATACCCCCTCCTCTGGTCGCGACGGTGGTTCGCCGATCCAGCGCCGGGTACGAAGGTGTTCCTGGGCAAAGGGCTCGTCGAGGTCTACCTCGGCCTCGGGATGTGGGAGACGACCCCGGCCAGCGACGTCTAGGTAGGACCACGAAAAGGGCACCCGAAGGTGCCCTTTTCGCAAACGTCCAAGCGTAGGGACGCTCGCGCAGGCCAGGAGGACGTTCTCTGGTTGGGGAGTGAGCCGGGTTGCTGTGGAGGGTGATCCTGCGGCTTGTGACGTCTCGGCCTTCGTGGGTGGCCCTTCCTCTCGGCAATGGGGGAGCGATTAGCCTGCGTTGGTGGTGTTGACCTGGGATCAGGCTTTGGCGTGGCGGCTGCGCCGGCATCTGCTTGATCCTGTCGGCACGGGCTCGGTTCGCGATGTCGTTGGCCGGCTCGGTGCTGTCCCTGCCTATCCCGAGACGACGCCCGAGTTAGCGGTTGGCCTCCGCCGCATTGGCTCCCGGTTCGGCGATGTCGCCAGCGCGTTGGACGCCGGCGAGGTCTTCAAGAGCTACGCCTTCCGAGGTGCGACCCACCTGCTCACGCCAGAGGAGGGCGGCGCCTACCTGGCTCTCCGTGCGTCGGGCCGCCAATGGGAGCTGCCCAGCTGGCAGGAGACCTACGGGTTGGCGCCAGGCGACTGGCCGGCGTTCCGGGAAGCGGTCCGGGAAGCCGTGGTCGAGGGGCCGCTGACGCGCGAGGAGCTGGCTGTGGCGGTCGCTCGGCTGCGACCGTTCCGTGCGGCGGCAGCGGGCCTGGTCAGCAGCTCCGACACCCTGTTGAAGGCGCTGATGTGGCAAGGCGACCTGTGCTTCGGGCCGGCGCGCGACGGTGCGGGAACCGTGCAGGGCATGCACCAAGTCAAGCGGTGGGCCGGGCTGCCGGATATCGACGACGCGGGCCGTTGGGCCGTCGAGGCGTACATCCGCACCTACGGCCCCACGACCGCCGACGGGGTGCAGTACTACCTGGGGGAGGGCTTGAGCGCCGGTCGCAAGGCGCTCCGCAGCTGGCTCGACGATCTCTCTGACCGCCTCGTCGCCGTCGACATCGACGGCGAGGATCTCCTCCTGTTCGCCGACGACGTCGACGACCTGACCTCGACCGTGATGTCCCCCACCGTTTGCCTGCTGCCGGCCGCCGACCCGTGGGTGATGGGGCCAGGCACCGCAAACCCCCACGTGGTGCCCACTGCCCATCGCCAACCCGTGACCCGCGGCGCCAACCTCGTGCTCGCAAACGGTGTCGTGGCAGGGACCTGGACGCGCAAGCCAGACACCCTCTCCCTCGCCTGGCTCGAGGACGCCGACCCACCCGATCTCAACCTCCTCGGGCAGGAGGCCGCGCGCCTAGCCGCCACCCTCGACACCGAACTCGACCTAAACGTCACCTCCCGCTAGCAAGCAAGCGAGAACCATCCCGCCTGCTCGACGTGAAGCACGCCTTCGTCTCTTCGATGCTTGATGACGCTGTTCCGTCGCTAGAACCGCCGCAACCTGCAGCGAGTAGCAGGAAGGCGCTGACGAGTCCGACTGTGACGAGCTTCCGCATGACCGTGTTCAACCGCGCGGGTAGCCAGGCGCTGTGCAGTTGGGCCGGTACTCATCGAGGTACGGACCAGCGCCGCCGGGGTTAGAAACGGCGGCCCATGCATCGGTGACCTTCGAGCGAAAGCTCGTTGCTCGCGTGGTCACGGCGAGGCACTTGACGAGCTTCCTCATGGCCGCGGCACCCTACAGGCGAGACCTGTCACGCGGCGGCGCAAGTTCCGACGGAACGGGGTGAATCACGACCTCGGCCCGCGGCGGCTTCGAGACGTGACCGGGCGTCCGCCTTTTTTCGACAGCCTGCCCAGGCGCTCACGCGCACGAACGTCGATCTGCTTACGGAGAAGCTCGCGCTGCTCACTAGTCATGGCATCGACGGTACGGGCGGGCGGCCAGGCCGTACGGGAGATCAAGGACGCGATGCTCGTGAACGCCGAGCGCATCGACAGCATCTACGCGAGTCGTCTTGACGCCAGCTTCAAGGGTGGCTTCCCCTTACACGTGGCCTCACTGACGAGCAGCTGAGTGCGATTAGACTGGTTTCAAGTGGCCATCTCGGCGGGCATCGAGGAGTCTCAGGGGCAACCCGAACGTGTTGAGGCGCGATGAGTAACTGGTTCGATGTAGTCGAGGAGTACGTGTCCAGCGATGCGCTGCGGAACCAGCTCCACCGAGCTATCCGCACGTCGCTCGGTGACGACTTCGCGCCCGACTTGATCCACCCCGTCGAGGAACCGTCGGGAATGCTCTTGATGAGTAGGGGCGACGAGCTGTTTCTGATTCGATTCTTTGACCCGCCGCCCTCGGCCACTATCATCTTCCTCGGCTCCCTGCGAGGCGGCGTCTACAGCGAGACCGTCACCAAGCATGACGACACGCAGATAGTCGACGGCGAGTTCACGCATGAGCGCCTCGGTGGCTCCAACCCCTTGCGTATTCGCTACGCCGTGGAGAGCGATTTGGTTAAAGAGGTTGGAGAATTGGATCGATCCAGGTTGCTTCGAGAAAAGCTGCTGAACTGGTCTAGGGAAGCCCGCGAGATTCTGTAGCCCACGGGCGAGGTCGACGGTACGGCGAGACGCGGGAGCGGCGAACACCCCGTCGCTAAGAGCGCGAACTCGGAGGACGCGGACGGCGTCACGCTGTCCGACGTCACGATGCTCTGGAGCAGTGGCGACGGCCTGAGGCTGAAGACGATCCGGCTCAAACTCGACGCGATAGCCGCTTGGTGGGTAGCGAAGGGCGACCCGATCAAGGGCAGCAAGGACAGCGGCGCGTTCTTCGGCATCGCCTTGCCAGTCGATTTCTAGAAGTCCTGCAGCGGATCGAGGCATCACCGGATGACCGTCAGCGCGGGCCGCGGTCTGTCCTGAGTTCGAGAAACTCGGTGATGTCCTCTTCACGAAAGCGCAGCGCGTTCGTGGCGATCCGAACCGCAGAAATCTCGCCCGCACGAACGCGGCGAAGGATTGTCTCCGGCGATACGGCGAGGAACTCGGCCACCTGTCGTGTGGTCAGGAGCGGCGGTGTCGGACGCGGCGTAGTCATGTTTTCCGCCCTGTCTTGCGCTGCCAGTACGCGCGCTCCCACTCGGGGGCGTCGTCGGGTAGTTCCGGCGGTGTTACAAAGTCGGCCGTTTGAGGGTCTTCGGCCAGATCCCGACTTCCGCCAGATCCCGACACACTCCACTCGGGATCTAGGGAACTTAGACCAGATCCCGACAAGTAGGCTCATAACGTCGGGCACACGACCGCGGAGATCGCACGGGCTTGCAGAGTCCCAGTGAAGATGCTCGATGACCTAGATGACCCCGGGGTCGAGGGCTACTACTGGCCCAAGGGCATTGAGGAGTGACGCTCCGGAGGGCCGGTGGGGTTTGGGCCACTAGTGGGCCACGGCCGCGAGGCCGTAGCTCTCCCCAGAACGACGAAAGCCCCGTGTTTGCGGGGCTTTTCGTTAGAGCGGACGATGGGACTCGAACCCACGACACCTGGCTTGGGAAGCCAGTGCTCTACCAACTGAGCTACGTCCGCGCGCCCGGGATCTTAGCCGCCTAGCCCGAATCGGCATCTGCGGCTGACGCCATCCGAACGCCACCTCGGCGGTCTCCAAGAGCGGCGCTGATGCGCGCGTCCAGGTCGCTGGCCAGCGACTCGTATACCTCTTCGGTCGGGAGGTCTGTTGAGATGGCTTTTGTGTAGTCGAGCCGCGCTCGAGCATCTCGCAGGGTTGCCCAGAGCCGCTCGATCTCCCGTTCGAGCTCCTCGTAGGTGTTGATGCGGTGGAGCAACAGCGGCGCGTCTTGCGGGTTCGGGCCGTACGGGTCAACCACGATGGTTGCGCGCGGTAGCGGGCCGACAAGCCTCAGCCTGATGCCCTGGCCGGACTGATGCCACGGCCGGGCGGTTGCGTGTTCGCGGAGTTCCCGGTCGCGAGCCAGAATCTTGTTGACGCTCACTGTGCCTCCTTGATTCGATCAGCCTCCGCGAGCTTGCCACATGCGGTGAAGCTGGAGCTGAAGTCTCTCTTACGGGCATCGTCCGCGTCTCTCTCGCGTCGCAGGAAGATGTTTAGTCATTGCTGTTCGTGGGAAGAGACCATGAACCCAAACCGAGGAGGCCTCCGATGGCCATCGCCTTCATCCAGGAATTCGCAATCCAAGGGGACGACCGAAGCACAACGAACTACGACTCCATCGCGGAGCGTCTGGGGTCGTTGCCTCCTGCCGAGGGTCTGATCTTCCACTCGGCCGGATTCGACGAGGACGCCGGCGTTTTCCGCATCTTCGATGTGTGGAAGTCGCAGGAGCAGGCTGAACAGTTCCAGGAGCAGATCATGGAAATGGTCGGCGACTCGATCCCGGCGGACGCAGCACCCCCGACGCGGACGACCTTCTACAAGCTCCATGACTTCGCGACATTCCAGGTTCGCGAGGGAGCCTTGCGCTAACCAGGGACTGCATGCGCCTACGTTGGAGCGCGGTTCGTAGCGCGTTGACGGACCCCTAATACGTCGTCCGTACAGTCCTCTGCGTGCGCGCGCTGCTTCTCGCTTCGAGCTTCGCCATCCTCATTGCCTGCTCCGGAGCGGTGTCGACGGGAGCAGAGGCGAAGAGTGCCGACGCGGACGTTTTCGGCGGTCTTGGCACCTGGGTCGACATCTACGACAAGGCGGTCTACGCCGCTCCGGAGCGAACGGCCGCGCGGATGGCCGCCCGCGGCGTCAAGACGGTATGGGCGGAGACCGCGAACTACGGTGCGGCCACCGATGTCGTTGATCCAGTGCGGCTCGGGACGTTGGTCGAAGCGCTGCACGGGCGAGGAGTCCGGGTCGTCGCCTGGTATCTGCCCGGCCACGTGAAGCCAGGGCTCGACACGCGGCGCGCGCTCGCCATGCTCTCGTTCCGCACGCCCGACGACCAGACGTTCGACGGCGTCAGCCTGAACATCGAGTCGACGAAGCTGAGAAATGCGTCGCTTCGATCTCGCAGGGCGGTTGCACTGGCGCGCCGGCTAAATCAAGAAGCGGGGGACACGCCGCTCGCGATCATCCCCTTCAACCCACGCGGGCTCGAGCGGCGTCCGAGCACCTGGCCGGGCTTCCCTTGGAACGATCTGGCCGCCGAAGCCGACGCGTTCGCGCCGATGATCTACACCGGAGGCGCCTACAAGGGATTCGACGCGACGTACGGCTACGTCACGCGCGCGTTGCGGCTGCTCCGCGTGCAGACGGGAGATCCGGACGTGCCGATCCACGTCGCCGGCGGCGTCGCCGACCGGCTCGGGCCCGACGAGCTCGCGGGGTTCTCGGCAGCGGTCGAGGACGACGGGAGCACGATCGGCGTGAGCCTCTACGACTGGATGACGACCGGCCCTGCGGCCTGGCGTGCCCTCGCGCCGCTCAGCGGCTAGCCCAGGAGCTTCGAAGCAGGTCGCGTGTCTCGAGCAAGTGCTCGGGAAGGACCTTCACGTCCGCGAGCACGGGCATGAAGTTCGTATCGCCCGCCCAGCGAGGGACGACGTGAAGGTGTACGTGGTCCGCGATGCCGGCGCCAGCGACGTGGCCGAGGTTCCAGCCCAGATTGAAGCCGCCCGGCCCGTAGACGCGATCCAGCGCGTCCAGGCCGGCGACAGCCAGCCGGTGGATCTCGAGCGCCTCTTCGTCCGTCAGCTCGGCCAGCACCCCGACATGGCGCCGAGGCGAGACCATCAGGTGCCCCGATGAGTACGGGTACTTGTTCAAGATCACGACCGCTGCGTCCCCCTCGTAAACGCGGAGCGACTCGTTGTCAGCCAGATTGCCGGCGGCTTCCTCGCAGAAGACGCACTCGACCTGCTCGCCGGCTTGCGTGATGTACTCGAGCCGCCAGGGCGCCCAGAGCGGCTTCGTCATGGGACGTTTCTACCAGCGCCCGCCGTTGGTTGCGCCCTGTCGCGCTCGCAACGTAGACTCGATCTCCGATGGGATACGGGCTAAAGCTTGCTGCCGCTGCGATCGTGTTCCTCGTCCTGGGCGTTCTCGGGATCGTGATCTTCGGCAACATCTGGGCCCGGGTCGGGATAGGGGCGGCGCTCGTCGCGTTGTTCGGCGTCCTTCTCCTCTTCGCCTGGAATGTGGACCGCAGGGACAAGGCGAAGCGGGGCGGTCTCGACGAGCTTCCGCGCGTCTAGCCCTTCGCCTCGATAACCAGTCACCACCCGATCGAGGGACGCCCTCCCTCGGACGAGGGAAGTCGGGCTCGCGAAACCGGACCTTCGGTCCGGCGACTCAGGACCTCAAGTGGGCGCTCGGCAGGGCCGATGACGCTGAACTGTGACCTTGTAGCCGACACGAGAAAGAGGGAGGCGGCGTTGACTGCGGCCCAGTTCGAGCTAATCGACGAGACGGAAGCTGAAGCGATATTGCGGTGGCGGTTCGAGGAGCTCGTCCGCGCCGGCTACGACATAGGCTCTGCGCTCGTTCTTGCATCACATGTGGAGATCGACCTTCACAACGCCTCGGCGCTCACGCGGCGTGGCTGCCCGCCCGATACGGCACTGCGGATTCTCCTCTAGAAGGCGGCGGCACCACGGGCCGGGCCCCGGTGCGGCGGGGACCGGCCCATATTGCTCGCGTGGGTGGTCGCCGGTCGCGCGAGACAGAGCCGCTTAGCTAAGCCGTTCTCGTCCATGGAGAACGGCTCAAGCGAGCGGCTGAGCCGTTCTACCCGAAGTTTCTGCTTCGACTCCCTTCGTAACCTGCTATCGGGACCCGATACCCCTGAGCATGCGCTCATCGAGACGTCGGCGGCCTCCTTGACATCCGCATGTCCAAGTTTGAGACTCTTGGCGCAAAGCTCGTCAAGGAGGGAAGCGACGCTCTTATCGGAGTAGGCATTCAGTAGCTGGCTGCTTTGCTGCGCTCCCGCCTGCGGCATCTATCGAAGGGGAGGTAAACCATGCGGCAATTCTTGGCAATCCTGAGCGTCGTGGCCATCGCACTCGCCGCTGCGAGCTCGGCGACCGCGGATCCAGTACGTCACTTCCAGACCTTCGTGAACGATTGCGGCTCGTACGGAACCGTCGAAATCGTTTCCAAGCCGGGATCGAGTCAGGTCGTTGAAATCAACGGTGCTCCGAGCAATAGCGTCGCCTTGCTCGTCGACTACGAGTTGTTCCTGGACGGCGAGTTTGTCGACTTCACGCCGGGGGCGCAGTACCAGCCTCCGGGCATCAAGAACAATCACGAGCTCGTCGTCTGCTTCGACACGACTCTTGCTGCTCCTGACTATTTCAAGGCATGGGTGTTGTTCACCCCAGCTAACTAAGTCGGCAAGAGGCGGGGCTGCTCGGGGTAGAAGATCCGGGTAGAAAGTCGCGCGAGCCGCGCCGCTGAGCCAAGAAGCCTAGAGCCAGCGCTTCCAGCGAAAGAAGCCAAGCGTGGCAGCAGCTACTACAGCGAGCGCGCCTACGATGGCCCAGAAGGCCTCGCTCGTTCCCTCTCCCGGGAAGACGACGTTCATGCCGAAGAGACCGGTAACGAGCGTGAGCGGGAGGATGGTCACGCTGATCACTGTCAGCAGACGTAGAACGTCGTTCTGGCGGTGCGAGATCACCGATTCGTTCGTCGACTCGAGCCCTTCGACGACCTCCTTGAAGTTGTCGAGGAGGTCCCAGATCCGCTCGGCCGAGTCGACGATGTCGTCGAAATAGAGCTCGAGCTCTTCGGGGAGGAACGCCTCGACCCGGCGCTCGAGGACACGCAACGTCGACCGCTCCGGCTTGATGATCTTGCGGTAGGAGATGATCTCCTGCTTGACGTTCGAGAGATCTCGGACGACCTCGTACGAGCGCCCTTCGAACATCTCGTCCTCGATTCCGTCGAGCTTGTGCGCGATCTTGTCGAGGATCGGAAAGCAGTAGTCGAAGAGGTCGTCGAGTACTTCGTACAAGAGTCGTCCCGATCCTCGGGCGAAGAGGTGCTCGCGAAGGCGCTCGTCCTCCTCGCAGCGCCGGAAGAGGCGCGTAACCGGCAGCAGTTCGCGGTTCGGGACGGTGACCACGTAGTCGTGGCCGAGAAAGAGGTCGAGTTCGGCCGCATTGAGACGCTGAACCGTCTGGTCGAAGACGGGGAAGTGGAGGACGGCGAAGAGGTAGCCGTCTTCCTCGTAGGAGTCGACCTTCGGGCGCTGTCTCTTGGAGACGACGTCTTCGACGTCGAGGGGGTGCCAGCCGAAGCGGTCGGCGAGCATCTGCGCCGTGTCGACGTCCGGCGCCACGACGTTGACCCATGTGAGGCCGCTAGCGGAGAGCTCGTGAACGAGCGGCGCAGGACGTACGACGACCTGACCCGTGCCACGGGTTCGCGAGCGCCTGATGCGGGGCAGGTTCGGCACGGGTACTGAGAGGATCGTCCGTCGTCAAGGTCATGTTCGTGATTCTACCCGCGGAGCCTTCCCGATCGGGCTCGAGGCTTGATCGGAAATTCACGCGGGCACGGGCACCGGAGTCCTCCGAGCCCGGGCGGGAAGAGCGCCCTCGACCACGAGTGCGAGGCCGCCGCCGAGAACGCAGAGAGCAGCTGCCCCGAGCCAGACACCGTTCGGTGAGAGCTCGAGACCGACGCCCCCTATAGCCGGGCCGAGCGCGAAGCCCACCTGCCACGAGAGCGCGGACAGGGCCATGTAGCGACCCAAGAGCCTGGGCTCGGCGAGATCCGCGACCAGCGGTGCCTGAACCGCCCCATGGAGGCACTCGCCGAGTGCGAAGACCACCATCGCAGTCATCAGCAGCCACACGGCGGCTGCGGGCGAGGCCGAGCCGGCCAGCGGGACGATCACCCACGCGGCGGCCCACAGTCCGCCGAGTAGCGAGAGCGCAGGCATCCGCCGCCGACCCCGGGCGAAGCGTGCGACAGGGAGCTGAGCGAGCACGATCACCACGGTGTTGACGAAGAAGAGCAAGCCGATCTGCGTCTCGGTGAGACCGGCCTCGTTCTTCGCATACACGGGGAGGACGTCGAAGCCGGAGAAGCCGGCGAAGATGAAGAGGGCGTTGAGCCCGATGACTGCGACGAACGCGCGGTGGCGGAGGACCTCTCGATACGAGCCGGACGCACCCGGTGCGCGTGCTGCCCCCGTGAGTGCAGGCTCGGGCACGAGTGCGAGCATCACGCCCCCGTACACGAGGAAGGTTGCGGCGTCGAGCAGGAAGAGAACGGTGAAGCTCCGAGGCGAGTCCGTCGCTGCGATCAGCCCGCCCGTGAGCGCTCCGAGGCCGATGCCGAGGTTCATCACCACGCGCTGCATCGCAAACGCCGCGGGTCGCTGCTCCGGGGAGGTGAGCCCTGCGATCAGCGTCGACTGAGACGGCCAGAACCCTCCGACGCCGACCCCGCTGATCGCCGCGACCACAAAGCCCTGCCACGGCTCGACGACGAGTGCGTACGCAGCAAATCCGACCGTGAGGATCACGAGCGAGATCGCGAGCATGGTCTTTCCGCCGAACCGGTCGATCTGCGAGCCGAAGATCGGACCTGCGACGAGGCTGACGACCGCATGCGTGGCGACGATCAGCCCTACCACGGCGAGGCTGATCCCGCGCACGTTGTGCAGGTAGATGAACATGAACGGGAGGACGATCCCGTTTCCGAATGCGTTTACGAGCCCGCCGACCTGGAGTGTCGCGACCGATCGTGGAAGCGGCGGGAAATACGTGCGGAGAAGGCCGTGCACCGTAGGACACTAGCTAGGCTCGGCCGGTGCGCTGGCGGCACGGCGACCAGGTTCTTTGGCGCGAGACCTGGCGCGGCCGGACATACGCCGAGTTCGCCGTCCGGGTCGTCCAGGACGACGACCGGCAGATCGCGAGTGGATCGTGGCGGTGGAAGGATGAGGAGAAGATGGACGACGCGTGCGCCAGGGCAGGTTCACATCGGAGGACGTGGCCGTCATCCGTGCCGAGGGCGAGCGCGTTATTTGCCGAATGGCCGTTTCCGACCGGTTGGGAGGAGTGGCAGCCAGACCCCTCGTGGGCCGCTCCGACGCTTCCGCAGGACTGGCGACCTCCGGGGTAAGAGCCAATGCGTGAGGGCTTTCTCCTCGACCCCGACGTCGCTTACCTGAACCACGGGGGCTACGGGGCGTGTCCGGTCCCTGTCTTCGAGGAGTACCAACGCCTCCAGCGAGAGCTCGAGCGGGCGCCAACCGACTTTCTCGCGAGACGTCTCAGCGATTCGTTCTGGGAACGAGCGCACGGTCCCAGGCTGCTCGACGCGGCCCGTGGGTCGCTTGCCGCTTTCGTCGGGGCGCAGGCGGACGACCTGGTCTTCATGCCGAACGCGACTTCTGGGCTGAACGCGGTGATCCGTTCGCTTCGGATCCGGCCGGAGGAGGAGATCCTCACGACCAAGCACGAGTACGGCGCCGTCGTGCGGACGCTCGAGTTCATCCGGGCGAATGTCGTTCTCTGCGAGCCCGACGAGCTGATCGAGAACATCGGCGTGAGAACCCGCGCGGTTCTCATCTCTCACATCACGTCTCCCACGGCGCTCCGGCTCCCCGTCGAGGAGATTTGCACCGCCGCTCGGCGGGCGGGCGTTCTTTCGATCGTGGACGGAGCACATGCTCCCGGGCAGATCTCCCTCGATCTCGGGGCCCTCGGCGCCGACGTGTACGCGGGGAACTGCCACAAGTGGCTGTGCGCGCCCAAGGGCTCCGGTTTTCTCTGGGCTCGCCCGGAGCATCAAGAGTGGATCGAGCCCCTCGTGATCAGCTGGGGCTATCACGAGGAGGCGGACTTCGGCGAGCGGCATGGCTGGCAGGGGACACAGGACCCGGCGGCGTACCTCACCGTTCCGACGGCGATCGAAGTGCATGCGACCTTCGATCTCGCGGCGTCGCTCGCACTGGCAGACCTCGCCGAAGCGCAGCTCGCGAAGCTCGGACTCGCGCGGATTCCGGGCGAGCCGGCTCTGTTCATGCGTGCGGTCGAGCTTCGGTCGGGCAACCCGCACGCTTTGTGGCGGCGTCTCTACGAGGAGTATCGGATCGAGGTGCCGGCCTACGAGTGGGCGGGACAACGGCTTCTGCGGGTCTCGATCGGCCCGTACAACGACGAGAGCGACCTCGATCGGCTCGTCACCGCGCTCGCGGAGTTGCTGCAGGTGCGCTAGGGCGGTGCCCGGTGATCGCGCACGCCGCAGCTCTGGTTGCGCCGTCGTGTGCGACCCCTACGGTGTCCGCGGTGGAGCACATCGACATCCTCAAAGAGCGACGTCTGGCTGCGCGGGCTTTGATGCGTGACGACTGCCTGGAGCCCGAGCTCCGGCTACGGCGACGCCGCGACGGGCTAACGCGTGGCCGCACGCCGTGCAGTCACCTCCACACGATCCATGCGTTCGCGTACCGAAGATCGCGTGACGAGCACTGGCCGGTGTCGTTCTGCGACGACTGCCTGACCATCCTCGCCGGCCGAGATCCGCTCCTGAAGACGAGGAAACGCCCGCGCTGGAAGTTCGACGAGCGAAACATTGTCGCGGCGAGGTGGTTGCGGGAGTGGCCGAAGCCGGGCCGTCCTCGGAAGAGAACCCCTCCGCTCGAGATCGCATGGCCTGACGCGGCCTAGTTTGCGCGCACGCAACGGGGCTGCCGATACGGCCCTCCCTACGGGCGTCGAGGGACCGGAAGTCGTGGAGGTGAAGCGGCTCACGCGTCGAGGTCTTCCGGCTCTGCGTATCGGTCGCTTCGCTCGAGCTCAGGCGCCGCCGCCCGAATAACCGCCGCTCGCACCCGGGCCCCCCGGACACTGTGACGATGATCTCATGGGCGAGGGGTCGAGTCTAGGTCCCACCTACCCTTTTGGGGGGGACGCGATCATAATGGGAGCACTGCGGCGCGAGGGGGGAAGATGTCGGGGAGCTTCAGCCTATTGCTGGCATGGACGGTCAAGGTCGCTCGCGACCTCTACGAGCGCACCTGGGCTCGCGCGGGTGTCCCGCTGGTCGAGCGATGACTCCCTACCTCTGGCTCGGCGTCTGGTTCGCCATGCTCGCGGCCTCTGTGGCCGCGCACGAGGCCGGACACGTCGTCGTCGGCCGCCGATACGGCTGGGACTACGCCGGGTTCACGATGAAGCTCACCGGCCCGAAGGTGCTGATGGGCCACTCCTCGCCCGAACGAGAGGACTGGAACCTCGGCAGAGTCGCTTTGGCCGGACCGCTCGCCACGCTCGTGGCGTGCGCGGTCTTCATCGGCCTCGCGTATCTCCCCATCGAGAACGCCTGGATCTTCGGATCCCTGGCAGCGGTCAACTTCGCGATCTTCGTCGTCAGCCTGCTCCCGCTCCCGATTACCGACGGCGGCCACATCCTCTACGCCGTTACAGGATGGCGAATGAATTGGGGCCGCGCAGCCGCAGGCTGGATGGCGGTAGAGGTTCTGATCGTTCTCGGGCTCGCGCTGCGAGCGCTGCTCGGGGTCTAGGGTTTCTGATCGAGACCTCCGCGCGGCCGAACGCCGGCGGAGTGGTACGAGCGCACCGGCGCGGTTGGCTAGATGGCCGTTTTGGACGTGTTCATCCACTGCGGGCGCGGGGGAAGTCGGGTGGATTTCCAGGACAGCACCGGGGACAGCACCATCCGTGATCTCGGGACATCGCTGACCCGCCCGACCCACGGTTTCAAGCCAAAAACCGCATGGTTAGCGCGGGCCAGAATGCGCCCGGCAGGAATCGAACCTGCGACCTCGCGCTCCGGAGGCGCGCGCTCTATCCCCTGAGCTACGGGCGCTCGGGAACGCACCAGTGTAGCGCTGGCCTTGCGCAGCCTCGTTGAGGCGTGCCCTGGACGTCAAGCTGCAGCTTGTCGGCCGGAGCCTGGAGGTCGTAGGCTCCAGCCGTGCTTCTCGCCGACGTCAGCGAGACCTACACCGATCTCGTCACGACCGTCTTCTCGTCGACGATTGCAGCCAAGGCATGGCTTGCGACTGCGGCACTGCTGCTCGCTTTCGTGCAGGTGACCACCGCAGCTCGTATATACGGGCGCTTGAGCTTTCTTCCCGAACGCGGCCCGGCGGTAGCGCGCGTGCACCGTTGGTCCGGGCGCACCGCGTTTCTCCTCACGCTTCCGGTCTTCTTCCACTGCGTGACGATCCTGGGCTTCCAGACGCCGGACCTGCGCATCGCGGTGCACTCGCTCGTCGGGACGTTCTTCTACGGTGTGTTCGCCGCGAAGGTGTTGGTCGTCCGTGATCGTTCGCTTCCCGGCTGGGCGCTGCCGACCGCGGGGCTGACCCTCGCGTCGATGGTGGGCCTTCTGTGGCTGACCTCGAGCCTCTGGTACTTCACGACGGTGAGGTTCGGCATCTGATGGGGCGAGGTTGGAGACCGATTCTCGTTGGCGTCGCAGTCGCGGTGGGCGCATTCGCGCTAGCGCAGGCACAGGTGTTCGAGCCGGACGCACCCACCGCCAGCGCTGTGTCTGGAGGGAACGTGGAGCGGGGGGAGATCGTCTTCGAGCGCTCCTGTGCGAGCTGCCACGGGTCGGGCGGTGAAGGTGGAAGCATCGGCCCGCGTCTTGTCGCAGCGGGGATCGACGCCGCAGCGGTGTCCGCTGCCGTGCAGCAAGGCCGAGGGGTCATGCCCGCGGGGCTTGTGTCGGGCGCCGAGGAAGCGGACGTCGTGGCGTACGTAGTCTCGATCTCGAGCCCCTGACGCCCGGATAGATTCACGGCATGGAAGTCGAGGTCCGAGCGGTTCGTCTGCACCTTGCCGAGACGTTCGTCATCGCTCGCGAGGCCGCCAACCACGCGGACGTCGTCCACGTAATCGGTGCGTCACGAGGGCGCGACCGGGTTCGGCGAAGGCGCCCCCATCGACCGCTATGGCGAGTCCGTCGAATCGGCCAAGGCGTTCGTCGAGGACCACGCCGACATGCTCGGCGACGACCCGTTCGCTCTGGAGGACATCGGCGAGCGCCTTGCCGCGGCACCGCGTGAGCAGGCGGCCAGGGCGGCGCTAGACGGTGCGCTCCACGACCTCCAGGGAAAGCTCCTCGGGATCTCGGTGTTTCGACTCCTCGGGCTCCCGCGATCCGGGCCGCCGACCTCGTGGACGGTCTGGCTCGGGGATCCCGACGACATGGCACGGCGGGCGGAGAAGGCCTCGGCATCGTTTCGACGCCTGAAGCTCAAGCTCGGCGGGGGCGACGGGCTCGACGTCGAGCGCGTCCGGGCCGTGCGCGCCGTGACCGACCTTCCGCTGATGGTCGACGTCAACGAGTGGTGGTCGCTCGATGAGGCGCTCGAGAACCTCCAGCAGCTCGCGGAGCTCGGCGTCGAGTACTGCGAGCAGCCGCTTCCGGCCGGGGACGAGGGTGGGAGGGTGCTGAGAGATCGCTCCCCGATCCCGATCTACGTCGACGAGGACTGTCACACGCTCGCCGACGTCCTTCCCTGCGCAGAGATCGCGCACGGCATCAACATCAAGCTGGCCAAGTCCGGGGGCATTCGAGAGGCGGTTCGGATGGCGCACGCGGCACGGGCTCTGCGCATGGGGGTCATGCTCGGGTGCATGCTCGAGTCGGGGCTGGGGATCGCCGCCGGCTGCTGTGTCGCGCCCCTGTGCGACCACGTCGATCTCGACGGAAACCTCCTGCTGCGCGAAGACCCGTACCCGGGTGTCGAGCTCGTCGACGGAGTACAGGTGCCCGCGCTCGAGCCCGGCCTCGGGGTCTCCACGGGATGAAGACAAGCCGACGGATCCTCATCCTCGGCGAGGGGTTCTCACACGACCCGCACTACGGGAAGACCTTGCGCGGGATCGTTCGCTATGGCCCGGACCCGGTCGTCGGGATTCTCGACTCGGCCCGTGCAGGAGAGGCGCACGAAGGCATCCCCATCGTGGGAACTGTCGAGGACTCCCTCGCCTTCGAGCCAACGGTCGCCGTGGTCGGTGTCGCGACGCAGGGAGGGCGATTTCCGCAGGCATGGCGCGAGCTCCTGAAGAGCTGCATCGCGAATGGCCTCGACGTGGAGAGCGGCTTGCACGAGTTCATCTCCGAGGATTCCGAGCTGACCGAGCTCGCCCGGCGCCATGGTGTCGAGTTGCGAGACCTCCGCAAACCCCCCGCCGGCCTGAACGTCCCGACGGGGGCAAATCTCGAGGTCGACGCCAAGATCGTGCTTACGGTCGGCTCCGACTGCGCGATCGGAAAGAAGACAGTCGCGGTCGAGCTCGATCTCGAAGCGCGACGCCGGGGCCTCGAGTCCGTTTTCGTGCCCACCGGGCAGACCGGAATCGCCATCGCGGGGTGGGGGATCGCGGTCGACGCCGTCGTCTCCGACTTCCTCGCGGGTGCCTCCGAACAGCTGGTCGTCGAGGGCGCTCGGCGGGGAGGAAAGCTGCTGTTCGTCGAGGGCCAAGGCTCGCTCGTCCATCCGATGTACTCGGGCGTGACGCTGGGCCTGATCCACGGATCGGCTCCGCATGCCTTCGTCCTCTGTCATCGAGCCGGCTCGACCGAGATCGAAGGGTGCCCGGGGCACGCGATTCCGCCGCTGATGGAACTCGTCGAGCTCCACGAGCGGATCGCACTTCCGCGTCGCCGCGCCAAGGTCGCGTGCATCGCGCTGAACACGGCGGACTTCGAGCGGGACGACGACGCACGCGACGAAATAGCCGTAGTTGCGGCCGAGACCGGTCTTCCGACCGACGACCCCGTGCGTTTCGGCGCCGGAAACCTGCTTGACTCGCTTCTCGCGCGACTCTAGGCTCCGAGCGGCGTGCGGGCAGTGGGGAGCCCGCGAACGAGACTTCCATGCGACTCCTCGCTGCGGCAACGACTCTCACCGTCGCGCTCCTGACCGGAGCGTCGGTCGCCGTGGGCGCGAACATCGGCGCCAACGACGACTCCGCGAAGCACTCGGAGGACGGGGGCGTCGCGATGTACGAGGGCATGGTGAGCCTCGGCCTGCGCCAGACGGTCATAGGCGTGCGCTTCGTACCCAACGAGGCCATGGTCATCCAGGACAAGCAACTGCTCGATCGTGTGCTCGCGAACGCCTTGGCCTCGGGCCTCCGCGTCGTCCTGGCGGTCTACCCGTACCCGCCGAGGCAGATCGAGGCCGGACTCGCCTCTCCTTCGCTCTTCGCCTCGTACGTCGGCGTGCTCGCGTCCATCTATCCGCAGGTGAAGCAGTTCGTGATCGGGAACGAGCCGAACCAGCCGGCGTTCTGGCGACCGCAGTTCGATCTGGCAGGCGAGAACGCCTCGGCTGCGGCTTTCGGTCCGTATCTTGCCGCGGCCTACGACACGCTCAAGTCGGTCGACCCGGCAATCTCGGTCGTCGGGATCGGTCTCTCCCCCCGCGGAAACGACCGTCCGTACGCGAAGAACAACATCTCGACCTCGCCCGTTCGGTTCCTTCGCGCGCTAGGAGCCTGGTACCGCAAGAGCGGGCGCGCGCGTCCGCTCATGGATGCCGTCAGCTTCCATCCCTACCCGAACGAGGACACCGATCCGCTCGAGCGCGGATACGCATGGCCGAATGCGGGCTTCGCGAATCTCGATCGGATCAAGCAAGCCCTCTGGGACGCGTTCCACGGAACGGCACAACCGACCACGATGGAGGGGCTGCGTCTGCATCTGGACGAGATCGGCTGGCAGGTCGACACATCGGGGCGCATCGGCTACCGAGGTCTCGAGAACGTGCCCGTCACCGACGAGGTGACACAGGCTGCGATCTACGACCAACTGATCCGCCAGGCGGCCTGCGACCCTGACATCGCAGAGGCCAGCTTCTTCGGGTTCCGCGACGACGGTCTCCGGACCGGCTTCCAGTCGGCGCTGCTGCGCGCCGACGGGTCCCCTCGGCCGGCGGCAGCGGCGGTGCAGGTTGCGATTGCGGAAACGAAGGACGGCTGCATCGGCGAACACGTGAGGTGGGAGCCCGGCGCTGAAGTCGTGGGGGCACAGGTGGCGATCGGTGCGCTCGGGGCGGGCGTGACCGCACGCATTGCCGCGGGCGAGGACGCGCGTGCGACGGTGTGCGTGCGCTCGGTGGGGCAATGGCCGCATATCGCGCACCGCGCACGTTGCCGGGCTGCAGCGGTACCGGGGCTGCGCCCGCTGAACGTCGCAGTCCTCGCGCCCGCGTGGGCGCGCGGACGCGTCGAGGTGGCGGTGGAGCTCAAGGCCGAGGCGAACGTGACTCGGCGCACATTCGTTGTTCGCCACGCGCTGCTCAAGCGTCGACCTTGACATCGAACATACGTTCGCTCATACTGCGAACGTATGTTCGGTCGGATCGCCATCGTTCTACTCGTTGCGGCATTTCTGTGGGCTGTGCTTGCGCGGGATACCGGCGCGGGTCCGAACCCCAGCTACCACACGGTGAGGCAAGGCGAGACTCTGTGGTCGATCGCAGAGGGGCGTTACGGGGGCGATCCTCGCGAGGGCGTCTGGAAGCTCCAGAGTCGCAACGGGCTCAGCGGTGCGACGATCGTGCCGGGGCAGCGGTTGCTGGTGCCCTAGCGCGCTTCGCGGCCGCGGCTGATAGAACCCGCCGCATGGCCTCCGACCGGATCCTCGAGCTCCTCCGTCGCCCAGTCGACGTCGACGAGTATGCGGAGATTCGCGAGCTCTGGAAGACCCACTCGATCGCCGAGGACAATCGCGATCTTCCCGGCTTGATCTCGACCCTCACCGAGGATTGCGTCTACGAGGTGATGGGGACCGGCGCGCGCTGGGAAGGACACGAGGGCGCTGCGCGCTTCTATACCGAGCTCCTGACGGCGTTTCCTGACATCCACTTCGACCTCGAGTACATCGTCATCGGGCCGCAAGGAGTCTGCGAGGAAGCCAGGGTCACCGCCACTCATCAGGCCAGATGGCTCGAGCACGAGGCCACGGGGGCGCGCCTCGAGTGGCGGAACGCGATCTTCTTCCCCTGGGATCCCGCCGCGAAGAAGTTCAAAGGCGAGGCGGTCTACTCCGATCTCGCGTTCCCGAGCGTCTAGACGACGGCCACAGCCGCCGTGGGCGACTCCGGCGGGAGGATCTCGGCCGGCCGGCGGCGCGCAAGCTCCCAGAACGCGTCCACGACGATGGGGTTGAACTGCTTTTCGCGTCCGGCTCGGATCTGGAGCATCGCCTCGTTCACCGTAAGTGCGACTGCGTAGGGACGATCGGTCGTCATTGCGTCCCACGCGTCTGCGATGGCGATGATCGAGGCCTCGAGCGGGATCGCGTCGCCGCTCAGGCCGTCCGGGTACCCGAGCCCGTCCCAGCGCTCGTGGTGATGACGGATGGCAGGAACGGAGTCTTGGAGCGACGAGATCCGAGAGACGATCTCCGCGCCGCGCGTGACGTGCTGGCGCATGACAGCGGACTCCGACCGGCTGAGGCGATCAGGCTTCGTGAGGATCGAGTCGGGCATCCCGATCTTTCCGATGTCGTGGAAGAGGGCCGCCATCCCAAGGGCGCCGAGCTGCTTCGTTGAAAGACGAAGGTCGCGCCCGACGACGAGGGCGACGCGGCGTACGCGTTGGGAATGCCCCGCGGTGTACGGGTCACGCGCTTCCACGGCGGCGTTGAGCGTCTCGATCGTCTCGAGAAGAGTCGCCTCGAGCATGCGCGAGGTGTCGAGGAGGTCACGCGATCGGGCTTCGAGATCCTCGTTATGACCGCGAAGCTGTGCTGACGCACCTCGAACGAGAAGCGCGAGGACGAGCCAAAGAATCCCGAATACGACTCCCACTGCAATCCAAATCGTTCGGCTCGAAGCTGCGATCCCCTCTTCGACGACGTTGACGTCGAGTGCGACTTCGGCCGCCCCGACCGGCCGCAACTTCGTCGACAGCAGGGGCGCCCAGACCTTCACCACCGGAGGAGCCTTTCCCCGCGGATCGACGACGATGGCCGACGGCTGACCTGTGCGGATCGACTCTTTGAGATCCGGGCTCGACCTGCGGCGACCGATTCGGCCCGGCTGCGCGGTCGAGTACACGAGCCGGCCTTCTTCCGAGTAGACGTTCAATCCGCGGACCTCCGCGGGAAGCCGAATGGTTTCCGTTAGCAGACGCCGGGTCCCACGAGTGACCAGGACGCGATCCCCGCGGACGAAGCTCGGCGCGAGGACCGCATCGACGTACGCGCCGACATCGCGTGCGTTGTCATCGAGCGCGGCGGCACGCAGATCGCTCGAGAGCGTCGACGACAACGCGATTGCGCCCGCAGCGAGGATCACCGCCGAAGCGATGAGGAACGTCCGCAGCAGCGTCAGGGAACGCAGCAGCCCGGACGAGCGGTAGGCCCGCTTTCGCCGCATTTTCCGTATATCGGCGGGATCAAGGCCAACTTTGAGCCGACGACTACAATCCCCCGCCGTGGAGCTCGACGTCGTCTTCCTCGGGACGTCCGGTTCCATGCCCACCGCCAAGCGCGCCCTGTCTGCGACGCTCGTACGGCGCGGCGGCGACCGGCTTCTGTTCGACTGCGCCGAGGGGACGCAGCGTCAGCTCCTGCGTTCTGATGTCGGCCTGGTCGAGCTCGAGGAGATCTATCTGACGCACTTTCACGCGGACCACTACCTTGGTCTGCCTGGGATGCTCAAGACGTACTCGCTCCGCGGCCGCGAGCTCCCGCTGCGCCTCTATGGCCCTCGTGGTCTCCACGAGCTGGTATCGGCGCTGCGGCGCATCTTCGGACGGCTCTCCTATGCCGTAGAGGTGGTGGAGCTCGAGGCTGGAACCGTTCTCGACCGGGCTGGCTACCGCGTCGAGGCATTCGCGGTCGAGCATGGGGTCACAGCGATTGGCTATGCGATCGTCGAAAGCGAACGCCCCGGGAGATTCGACGTCGAGACGGCAGCTGCGCTGGGCGTTCCGGACGGTCCCGAACGCGGCCGCCTCCAACGCGGGGAGGCCGTGACGCTCGCTGATGGGTCAGTCGTGACGCCCGAGCAGGTGCTCGGCCCGGCTCGCCTCGGTCGGAAGGTCGTCCTGGCAGGGGATACGGGACCGGCGGCCGCTGTGGTGGACGTGTCAGCGGGCGCGGACCTGCTCGTCCACGAGGCGACGTTCCTCGCCGACGAGCGAGAGAGAGCACGTGAGACCTGCCACTCGACCGCAGGCGAGGCGGCGCTCGTGGCGCACGAGGCAGGCGTGCGCATGCTCGCGCTCACGCACGTGTCGACTCGCTATTTCGGCCATCAGGTGGTCGAGGAAGCGCGAGAGCTCTTCCCGCAGACCGTCGTTCCGCGCGACTTCGACGTCGTCGAGATCCCGTTCCCGGAGCGCGGCTCGCCCGAGCTCGTTCGCGGTGGAGCTCGGGCCAGCCGAGCTCCGGTAGGGTCCGTCGAGTCGTGACTCGACTCGTTCAGGTGACGCTCGCAGGTGACGTGGCCGAGGGCGAGCAGCTTCAGGAGCTGCTCTCGGCAGCCGGGATCGAGTCCCAGCTCGAGCCCGCCGGCGAGCACGACCCGGATGCGCTCGACGATCCGCCGCTCAGGGTGCTGGTCGCCGAGTCCGAGGTCGAAGAGGCCCGCGATGCGATCGAAGCACTCGTCGAACCCGAAGACGAGCTCGACGAGTAACGGAGGACATCACGACGCCGCGCTAGACTGAGGCAGTCCTTTAACCCGGTCCAGTGAGGCCGGAAAGGAGTGAAAGCTGACCACGCACGTCCCCGATCGCGGAATTTGGGATCCCAAGAAAGTGCGCAGCACTTTCTTGGGCAGTTCGGCGAAGCGACTTCTGGACGCCGAGGGCATCGCCAAGTCCCTTTCGCGGATCGCCCACGAGCTCATCGAGCGGAACGCGGCCGCCCGACGGGCACGGGCTCGAGAACGTCGCGCTCGTCGGGATCCAGACGCGCGGAGTGCCGCTCGCATCCAGGCTTCGGCGCTTGGTCGAGGAGCGAAGCGGGGTGAAGCTCGCCGTCGGTGCTCTCGACATCACGTTTCATCGGGATGACGTGCACGTGCGCGACGGAGGACGGTCGCCGGATCGCCAACCGGTTGTTCGGGCCACGAGCATCCCGTTCCCGATCGAGGGCATGACGATCGTGCTCGTCGACGACGTCCTCTACACGGGTCGCACGATCCGCGCAGCAATCGACGCGCTCATGGAGTTCGGCCGTCCGGCGCGAGTACAGCTCGCAGTGCTTGTCGATCGGGGCCATCGCGAGCTCCCAATCCGGCCGGACTACGTCGGCAAGAACCTTCCTACCGGACCCGGCGAGCGGATCCACGTCGAGCTCGTCGAGGTCGACGAGAACGACGCCGTTCTTCTCGTCGAAGGAAGCGAGGATGCGGCCCATGTCTGAGCTTCGTCCTCCGGCGCAACCACGTCGGCACCTGCTCTCGATACGCGATCTCGATCGCGCGGATGTCGAACGTCTGCTCGACACGGCCAGCTCGCTCGCGGCGTCTCTCGACCGGGAGGTCAAGAAGCTGCCGACGCTGCGTGGAAGAACGGTCGTGAACCTCTTCTACGAGTCGTCGACACGGACGCTGGCGAGCTTCGAGCTTGCTGCGAAGCGCCTCTCGGCCGACACGATGTCGCTTCGTTCAGCGGGCTCCTCGGTGGACAAGGGCGAGTCGCTGAAGGACACGGCGCTCACGCTGGCGGCGTACGACCCGGACGTGATCGTCGTCCGCCATCCGTCGATCGGAGCGCCTCAACTCGTCGCTCGGTACGCCAGCGCGCACGTCGTGAACGCCGGCGACGGAAAGCACCAGCATCCGACCCAGGCGTTGCTCGACCTCTACACCATGCGAGAGGCCTTCGGGCGACTCGAGGGCCTCCAGGTGGCGATCGTCGGAGATGTGCTCCACTCGCGAGTCGCCCGCTCGCTCGTCCAGGCGCTCCGCCTCGTCGGCGCACAGGCGCTTCTCGTCGGGCCTCCGACGCTCCTTCCGCGTGGGATCGAGGCGCTCGGCTGCACTGTCTCGACCGACATCGGCGCGATCGAAGACGCAGACGTCGTCTACGTGCTTCGCATGCAGGCAGAGAGGATGGCCCCCGGAGAGGCCTTCGTCCCGTCGCTCAGGGAGTACACGGCGCTGTACGGGATCGGGCCGGAGCGTGTCCGGCGCGGCCAGGTCGTCATGCACCCGGGCCCCATGAACCGTGGGGTCGAGATCGACCCGCGGGTCGCCGACTCCGAGGCAGCGCTCGTCTCGGATCAGGTGCGCGCAGGCCTGGTCGTTCGCATGGCCGTGCTCTACGACTTGCTGACCGTGGCGCCGGTCGGGACACCGGTCGAGACGCCCGAGCGGGTTGAGGCTGCGTGACCCTCTTCTGCCGAAATGGGCGAGCGGACTCGCTCACGGTCGAAGGACGCGTTGTGTCCCCGACTCAAGGCCTCGACGAGTCGCTGCGGATCACCGTCACCGACGGTGTGATCAGCGGCATCGAGCCGGCGGGAGCCAGCCGCCTCGTCATCGCACCGGCCTTCGTCGACCCGCACGTGCACCTGCGCACACCGGGGCGGGAGGACGAGGAGACGCTTCGCTCCGGGACCGAGGCGGCCGCCGCGGGCGGATACTGCGCGATCCTGGCGATGCCCAACACCGATCCGATCGTCGACTCGGCCGCGGTGCTCGGGGCGCTTGTCGAGCGGGCTCGTGAGGACGCGGTGATTCCCACCGGGTTCATGGCGGCTATCAGCAAGGGACAGCTCGGGGACGAGCTCACCGAGATGGCCGAGCTTGCAGCCACCGGCGCGGCCGCGTTCACGGACGACGGCCGGCCGGTTGAGTCGGCCGGGCTCATGCGCCGTGCGCTGCAGTACAGCGCGCTTGCAAGACTCCCGCTCGCTCTGCACTGCGAGGAGCCCGCACTCTCACGAGGCGGACACGCCCATGAGGGCGAGGTCTCGGCCGAGCTTGGTCTCGGTGCCTATCCCTCCGCGGCCGAGAGCGTGATGGTCGAGCGCGACCTGTCGCTCGCCGGGTTGGAGAAGCGGCCGATCCACCTCATGCACCTCTCCGCCCGCGAGTCGGTGGCCGCGCTGGATCGCGCGCGGTCAGACGGGACTGATGCGACCGCGGAGGTGACGCCGCACCATCTCGTCCTCACCGACGAGGCGATTCGGTCGCTCGATCCGAACGTCAAGATGAATCCTCCGCTTCGGTCAGAGCTGGATCGATCGTCTCTGCGGGACGCGCTCCGGCGTGGCGCGATCTCCTGCATCGCAACGGATCACGCTCCGCACGCCCGGCACGAGAAGGACGTCCCGTTCGAGGATGCGCCGTTCGGCGTGACCGGGCTCGAGACGGCATTCGCCGCCCTCTACACGTACCTCGTGGTGCCGGGCGAGCTCTCACTCGAGACGCTGCTCGAGCGGATGTCGGCCGGGCCGGCCCGTGTCTTCGGGCTCGACGAGCCAAAGGTCGAGGTCGGTGCACGCGCGAACCTCGTCGCCGTCGATCTCGATGCGGAGTGGATCGTCACGGAAGAAGGGTTCAGGTCGCTCTCGGCCAACTCCTGGCTGCTCGGCGAGACCCTCTCGCGGCCGCGTCGTCCAGACGATCGCCGACGGCCGGGTGGTGTACGCCGCGTGACGGCGGGGTTCCTCGTTCTCGAGGACGGAACCGTGTTTCGCGGTCGCTCCGTGGGGGCGGGCGGCGCCGTGTACGGCGAAGCCGTGTTCACGACCGCGATGACCGGCTACCAGGAGACGGTCACCGACCCGAGCTACGCGGAGCAACTCGTCTGCTTCACAGCGCCGATGGTCGGCAACTACGGCGTCGCGGACGACCGCGGCGAGTCCTCCAGGCCACATGCGAAGGCGGCACTGATGCGTCAGCTCGGCGGCGGCGAATGGGCTGACTGGCTCTCCGAGCACGGGCTGGTCGGGCTCGAGGAGATCGACACGCGCACGCTTGTCCTGCGGCTGCGCGATGGAGGGGCGATGCGCGCAGCGGCCGTCGCCGACGAGGAAGAGGTCTCGGTCGACGAGGCGCTCGAACGGGTCCACGCGCAGCCGCTCATGGAAGGCCAGGCGCTCGTCGCGCAGGTCTCGGCGGCGGAGCCGTACGTCTTCTGCGAAACGGGGTCTCCGAGAATCGCAGTCGTCGACTACGGCACGAAGCGCTCGATCCTCCGCCGGCTCGCGCACGCGGGAGCCGCAGTCACTGTGCTCCCGCACACCGCGCAGTCCGACGAGCTCGCGAGCTTCGACGGGGTCGTCCTCTCGAACGGTCCGGGCGATCCCGAGCCGCTCCACGCGGAGGTCGAAGCCGTTCGCGGCCTTCTCGGACGTGTCCCGATACTGGGCATCTGCCTCGGTCACCAGCTCCTCGGCCTCGCCACCGGACACGAGACGTTCAAGCTCCCCTTCGGCCATCGCGGCGCAAACCACCCGGTTCTCGAACGGCGGACCGGACGGGTCCTCGTCACCAGCCAGAACCACGGATTCGCCGTCTCACCGTCGGAGGCGACCGAGGCGACGTACGTCTCGCTGTACGACGAGACCGTCGAGGGCTTCGACTTCCCCGAGCTCCGTGCGTCCTCCGTCCAGTTTCATCCCGAGGCAGGCCCTGGCCCGCATGACGCGTGGCCGATCCTCGAGGGCTGGGTCGAGGAGCGAAGGTTCGGTCGTCGGCTGAGTGGTCAGACTCCGGAGAGACCACTGATGCCCGCCCGGCGCGACCTCGAGTCGATCTGTGTGATCGGTTCGGGGCCGATCGTCATCGGTCAGGCCTGCGAGTTCGACTACGCAGGCTGTCAGGCGCTCAAGGTGCTCCGCGAGGAGGGCTACCGAACGGTCGTCGTCAACTCGAATCCCGCGACGATCATGACCGACCCCGGCTTTGCCGACCGCACCTACATCGAGCCGCTCGATCTCGAGAGCGTCGCCTCCGTCCTCGCGCGCGAGCGTCCTGACGCGCTCCTGCCGACACTCGGAGGACAGACTGCTCTCAACCTCGCTGTGTCCCTCTCGGAGGCGGGAGTGCTAGAGGAGCTCGGCGTCGAGCTCATCGGTGCTCCAGTCGATGTGATCAGGCGCGCCGAGGATCGCGAAGAGTTCCGCCAGGCGGTTCGGAGCTGCGGCCTGGAGGTGCCGGATTCGCGCATCGTCACGTCTCTCGGCGAGCTCGAGGACGTCTCGCTGCCCGCGGTCGTCCGACCCGCTTTCACCCTCGGCGGCCACGGCGGAGGCTTCGCCGAGGATCGCGCGACCCTCGAGTACCAGGTCGAGCGCGGCCTTGCCGAGTCGCCGATCGGCCAGGTTCTCGTCGAGGAGTCGGTGCGCGGATGGGACGAGTTCGAGCTCGAGCTGATGCGCGATCGTGCGGACAACGTCGTCGTTGTGTGCTCGATCGAGAACCTCGACCCGATGGGTGTGCACACCGGCGATTCCGTGACTGTCGCGCCGCAGATGACGCTCTCCGACGAGGCGTACCAGGAGCTTCGCGATGCCGCCGCTGCGGTCATCCGCGCCGTCGGCGTCGAGACCGGGGGTCGAACATCCAGTTCGCGCGCAGCCGTGAGACCGGCGCCTTGCGCGTCATCGAGATGAATCCGCGCGTCTCGCGTTCCTCGGCTCTCGCCTCGAAGGCGACGGGCTACCCGATCGCGAAGGTGGCCGCCAAGCTCGCCGTCGGGTACACGCTCGACGAGATTCCGAACGACCTGACGCGTACGACTCCCGCGAGCTTCGAGCCGACGCTCGACTACGTCGTCGTCAAGTTTCCGCGCTTTGCCTTCGAGAAGTTCCCCGGTGCAGACCAGACCCTCGGGACGCAGATGAAATCGGTCGGAGAGGCCATGGGGATCGGGCGGACGTTCACCGAGGCTTTCCTGAAAGCGCACGGCTCGCGCGAGCTCGAGCGAGGTGCCCCGACTCCGTGGGCCACGCTGGACGACCTTCCCGCCGGACTGCATCCGTGGTTCCGTGCGGAGCTCGCACGCGCGAAAGCCGAGCTCGCAAGCGGGGATCTCGCGCGGGCGAAACGCGCGGGCTGGGGTGACGACACGATCGGCGAGACGCTCGGCCTGACAGGCGCGGACGTTCGGAAGCTGAGGCACGAGCAGGGCCTGCGGCCCGTCTTCCGCCGGATCGACTCGTGCGCGGGCGAGGTCGAGGCCGCCTCGAACTACCTGTATTCGACCTGGGGGGAGGATGACGAGGCGCTCCCCTCGGGCGACAAGCCGCGAGTCGTCATCCTCGGCTCCGGCCCGAACCGCATCGGCCAGGGAATCGAGTTCGACTACTGCTGCGTCCACGCCGCGCAGACGTTCCGCCTGCTCGGCTACGAGGCGGTGATGGTCAACTGCAACCCGGAGACTGTCTCGACCGACTACGACACCTCCGATCGCCTCTACTTCGAGCCGCTTTCCCCCGAGGAGGTCCTCGCTGTCTGCGACCGTGAGCGGCCCGTCGGCGTCATCACCCAATTCGGCGGACAGACGCCGCTCCGCCTTGCGCGCCACATCGAGGACGCCGGATACAAGATTCTCGGAACTCCGCACGAGGCGATCGACCTCGCCGAGGATCGCGAACGCTTCGGCTCACTCGCAGGTGATCTCGGAGTGCGGTGCCCCCCATGGGCGACAGTCGGGAATCTCGAAGAGGCGCTCGAGGCGGTTGAGGAGATCGAATACCCAGTGCTCGTGCGGCCGTCCTACGTGCTCGGCGGTCGGGCGATGCGCATTTGCTACGACGCCGAGCAGCTCGAGGCCGCGATGGCCTCCGTACAGGGACAAGTCCTTCTCGACCGGTTCGTCGAGCACGCGATCGAGCTCGATGTCGACGCGCTCTGCGACGGGGAGGAGGTCTACATCGCCGCGGTCATGCAGCACGTCGAGGAGGCCGGTGTGCACTCGGGCGATTCGGCCTGCGTTCTTCCCGCGCCATCCCTGACGCTGGCCGCAGCCCTCGAGGTCGAGCGCGTCGTCAAGCTTCTCGGCCCCGCTCTCGGGGTCGTCGGCCTGCTCAACGTCCAGCTCGCGATCGCCGACTCGATCGTCTACGTCCTCGAAGTCAATCCACGTGCATCGCGCACGGTGCCGTTTGCGAGCAAGGCGATCGGGATCAACCTCGTCGACGCCGCATGTCGGCTCGCAGCCGGGATGACGCTGCGGGAGCTCGACCTTCCGACGCCTAGGCCCACGCAGGTGAGCGTGAAGGCCGCCGTGCTGCCGTTCTCGCGCTTTCCAGGGGCGGATCCGGTGCTCGGCCCGGAGATGCGGTCGACTGGCGAGGTCATGGCCAGCGCCGCCGACCTCCCTACCGCGCTCGCGAAGGCGGAGCGAGCCGCAGGGCGGCCGTTGCCGACGTCAGGGATCGCGTTTCTCTCGGTTCGCGACGAGGACAAGCCCGCTGCCGTCGCGGTCGCAGCCGCTCTCGCAGGGCTCGGCTTCGACCTCGTTGCGACCGAAGGCACGGCCCGCACACTTCGAGCCGCGGGTCTCGAGACCGATGAAGTCGCAAAGGTGGCCGACGCCGCCGACGACGAAGCAACCGTGGTCGACCTCGTTCGCCGAGGGCGGTGCGATCTCGTGATCAACACCCCGCAGGGGAGTGGCGCGCGTGCCGACGGCTACCTCATCCGCGAGGCTGCGCTCGTCGCTCGCGTTCCCTGCGTGACCACGATCTCGGGTGCAGCAGCGGCCGTTCATGCAATCGCGAACGCGCGCGCCGAGTCCGCGCTGTCCCTGCAAGAGCGGATCGGGATCAAAGCGTGAAGGAACGCTTGCAACAGACTGTTGCAAGGCGTCGCATTCGAGTGCAGCCAGGCCCTGTCGAGGGATGACCCGTGCTTGTAACAGTCTGTTGCTTGCGGGAAGGGAAGCACGCAGGCAGCGCTTGAAGGTCACCTCGACCGAGCTCGTCGGGCCCTACACGCTGCTCCGACTCGAGCGGGGGGAGCTCGAGCCCGGCGTTCCCGGCCAGTTCTTCATGCTCGAGGCTCCGGGTCGGGTGCTTCCGCGTCCGATGAGCCTGTGCCAGGCCCCGCCGGGCGAGCTCGCGTTCCTCATCGATCCGATAGGCCCGGGCACTCACGCGCTTTGCGGGCTCGTGCTCGACGACGCGATCGACGTCCTAGGCCCGCTTGGCAACGGCTTCGACCTGGACGTCGACCGGCCACTCCTCGTTGCAGGCGGGATCGGGATCGCGCCGATGCCGTATCTGGCAGCGACGCTTGGAGATCCGCCCGTTGTCTTGGGGTTTCGCAGTGAGCGCCACGCGGAGGCCGCGCGCCTGCTGCCGGACGCCGAGGTCGTCGTCGAGCCGCGTCTCGTAACCGAGCTGATTCCCGGCGATCCCGGCAGCGTCCTCGCGTGTGGGCCTGAGTTGATGCTCGAGGCCGTCCGCGCCCTGGTCCCGGGCGCCCAGCTCGCCTGGGAAGCGCCGATGGCCTGCGGGTACGGGGCGTGCTACGGCTGCGTCGTCGAACTGGGTGGTGGCTACCGGAGACTTTGTACCGACGGGCCGGTGCTTCGCGAGGTGGCATGAAGATTCCGCTCCTGAACGCGAGCGGCTGTCTCGATGCCTTGACGGCGCCCGATGTCGCCCGGAGTCTCGACGCCTTCGTGACGAAGACGGTCACGCCGCTCGCACGGGAGGGGAACCCGCCACCGCGAATCGCCGAGACGGAGACCGGAATGCTGAACTCGATCGGGCTCCAGAACCCCGGCATCGACGCATTCGTCAGCACGAACCTGCCGGAGCTCACGAAGCTCGAGATCCCGCTCTGGGTATCGGTTGGCGGGTTCTCGGCACGCGACTACGCGGGGGTCTGCGAGAGGCTCGACGCCGAAGATGCGGTCGACGTCATCGAGTTGAACCTCTCGTGCCCGAACGTCGAGGAGGCGCCGGAGACTGCGGCCGAGCTAGTCGGTGCCGCGAAGAATGCCACTGCGAAGCCCATCTACGCGAAGCTCTCGCCCGCTACATGGAACGTTGCAGAGAGCGCGCGTGCCGTTGCCGCCGCCGGAGCGGACGGCCTCTCCCTCGTGAACACCATCCGCGGGCTCGCGCTCGACGCGAGAAGACGCCGCCCGGTGCTGGCGCGCGGTGCGGGCGGGTACTCCGGCCCCGCGCTGCGCCCGATCGCGCTCGCGTGCGTCAACGCCTGCGCTGAAGCTGTCGACCTGCCGATCGTGGGGATGGGAGGCGTCGCATCCGCGAGGGATGTGCTCGACTTCGTGGCAGTGGGTGCGAGTGCCGTAGGACTCGGGACGGTCCTGTTCTCGAACCCGCTCGCGCCGCGTCACCTCCGCGAAGACCTGGGGAGCGCTGAGACCGCCGAGCCAGTCGTCTCCGTGCGCGGGATTCACGGCTTTGCGCGGGACTCGGTCTCCCTTCCCGTTCTGTAATCTGATTAGCAAACGCTAAAAGCCCTGCAAATGGGCCAAAACGTTTGGGCTTGACCAGAATCGGAGTCTTGGTAGACTCGACCGGCTCATGGTCACGACCAAGACGCCCGCGCAGGCTCCGGCTCGCTCCCTCGACCAGAGGATGGAGGCGCTCCAAAGGGCGAACGACGTTCGGGTCCGACGTGCGCAACTCAAGCGAGACCTGAAAGCGGGACAAGAGAGCATCGAGGACATCCTCCTCGACCCCCCGGAGTACGTCTCGACGGCGAAGGTCTTCGACATGCTCATGGCTGTCCCCAAGTTCGGGCGCGTCAAGGCTGCACGGCTTCTCAACCAGTGCCGGATCAGCCAGTCTAAGACCGTCGGTGGCCTCTCCGAGCGCCAGCGGACCGAGCTCGTCGACCTCTTCAACCACCGCTCGTAGTCGCGGCGGTGCCTTCGCGGCCCGTCTTCGTCATCACGGGACCGTCTGGCGCGGGGAAGGGGACTCTCATCAAGGGCCTCCTCGAGCGCGTGCCAGGCCTCGAGGTCGCCGTCTCGGCGACGACCCGCGCGCAGCGGCCCGGCGAGATCGACGGACACGATTATTGGTTTCTCTCGGACGAGGAGTTCACGCACCGCGTCGAGGCGGACGAGTTCCTGGAGCATGTGCCATACGTCTCGGGACGTCGCTACGGGACGCTGCGGTCTGAGATCGAGCGAATCGCGGACGCCGGCCGGATTTGCGTGCTGGAGCTCGAGCTCGAGGGAGCTCTGGCGGTACAGGCGGAGGTCCCGGACAGCGTCACGATCTTCATCGCGGCCGATGTGCCAGAGCTCGAGAGACGCCTTCGTGCGCGCGCGACGGAGAGCACAGGCGAGATCGGCGAGCGCATCTCGCTCGCGCGAGAGCAGCTCGAACAAGCACACCGCTTCCGCTACATGGTGCGAAACGACGACCTCGAGCGTGCCACGGCGGCGCTCGCAGCGATCGTGGAGTGCGAGGTCGCTCGCGCAGGTACCATGAGCCGCCCATGATCCATCCTCGAATCGACGATCTCCTCGAAAAGGTCGAAGGCTCCCGCTACGCGCTCGTGATCGTCGCCGCCAAGCGCGCGCGCCAGATCAACAATTACCACCACCAGCTCGGCGAGGGCATCGGCTTCGACGAGGCACCTCCGCCCCTGATCGAATCGCGCTCGAAGAACTATTTGACGATGGCGATGGAAGAGATCGCGCGCGGAAAGATCACGTATCACGTTCCAGCCTGAGCGGTAGCCCATGGCACGCGTCCTGCTCGGCGTCACCGGGGGGATAGCCGCCTACAAGGCCTGCACGCTTATTCGGCTGCTCGTTCGCGCCGATCACGACGTCTACCCGCTCGTAACCGCCGGCGCGGAGAGATTCGTTTCGCCTGAGACCTTCTTCGCACTCGCGCGCAAGTCACCGACTGGCGACCCGTACCCGCATCTCCGGCGCGCGGACATTCTCGTCATCGCGCCACTGACCGCGAACACGCTCGCACGGCTCGCACACGGCCTCGCGGACGACGTCCTAACCGAGGCCGCGCTGGCCCACTCGGGGCCCGTGCTCGTGGCGCCCGCGATGAACACACGCATGTGGGCGCACCCGGCCACGCAGGCGAACGCGGCAGCGCTTCGCGCGCGCGGAGTCGAGCTCGTGGGACCAGTCGAAGGAGAGCTTGCCGAGGGTGAGGAGGGAGTCGGCCGCATGGCGGAGCCCGAGGACATCTTCTCTCGGGTGGAAGCGGTGCTCGGCGGACGTACCTTCGTATCGGAGGCGCTTCGCGGTGTGCGTGTGCTCATCACGGCGGGTGGAACGCGCGAGCCTCTCGACTCCGTTCGCTACGTCGGGAACCGCTCATCGGGTCGTATGGGCGTGGCATTGGCCGAGGAAGCGCGTCGTCGTGGTGCGGACGTGACGCTACTCGCAGCGAACCTGACCGTCCCCGCTCCCGCGGGTGTGTCCGTCGTCGAGACGCCGACCGCGCGAGATCTCGAGCGGGAGGCGCTGGCCCGCGCCGACTCGGACGTCATCGTGATGGCCGCTGCGGTCGCGGACTACCGACCCCCGTCTCCAGCGGCGACGAAGCGTCCCAAGAACGGTGCACCGTGGGTCGTCGAGCTCGAGGCGACGACTGACGTGCTCGCCGCGCTCGGAGCTGCTCGCAGGCCGGGACAGGTGCTCGTGGGCTTTGCTGCAGACGGAGGCGACGCGGGCCTCGAGCGCGCACGTGAGAAGCGACGCGCGAAGAACGCCGATCTCTTCGTGTTCAACGACGTCAGTAGGCCGGACATTGGCTTCGACGTTCCCGACAACGAGGTCGTTCTCGTCTCCGAGAACGGAGAGCGAGAGGTCGGAAAACGGCCGAAGCTCGCCATCGCGGCCGAGGTACTCGACGAGGTGGAGCGGGTACTCTCGAAGAGATGACCGACGGCGCTCGTGCCGGCCAGGCAGTCACGTCTGTCGCCGCAGCGGACGTCGTCCAGCGCGTGGTCGCGAACCTCGAGCTCGCGATTCGGGCGCCCCGCGCGACTCTCGAGCTCTGCGTGCTGTGCCTGCTCGCCGAGGGGCATCTGATCATCGAGGACTTCCCCGGCGTCGGCAAGACGATGCTTGCGAAGTCCCTCGCACGCTCGTTGGACATCTCGTTCTCCCGATTGCAGTTCACACCCGACCTCCTCCCGACGGACGTCACCGGCGTCAACGTCTTCAACCAGAAGACCAACGAGTTCGAGTTCAAGCCAGGCCCGGTTTTCGCCAACGTCCTCCTCGTCGACGAGATAAACCGCGCGTCTCCCAAGACCCAGTCTGCGCTGCTCGAGGCCATGCAGGAGGCGCAGGTCACGATCGACGGCACGACGTATGCCCTCGAGCTGCCGTTCCTCGTCCTCGCGACGCAGAACCCGATCGAGTACGAGGGGACCTACCCGCTGCCCGAGGCGCAGCTCGATCGCTTCACCGCGCGGCTCTCGCTCGGCTATCCACCGCGCGCCGAGGAGGCCCGAATGCTCGCTGAACAGACCACCGCACCGCCCCTCGAACGGCTCGTCGCCGTGGCCGACCGCGGAGACGTCCTCGTCGCGATCGATGCTGCCCGTGCCGTCTACGTCGAGGAGAGCGTGGGGGACTACGTCGTCCGGATCCTTCGCCACACGCGCTCGAGCGCACGGCTCGCCCTGGGAGCGAGCCCACGAGCCGGGATCGCCCTTCTGCGGATGGCCAAAGCACGCGCTGTCGCCGCCGGCCGCGAATACGTGCTCCCCGAGGACGTCCAGGCCGTTGCTGTGCCTGTTCTGGCGCACCGGCTCATCGTCGGCCCGGAGGCACGCGCCACCGGGGTCGCGGCGGCGGAAGCCGTGGAGGAGGCACTCGCCGAGATCCCGGTTCCGGCATGAGGCGCTGGAGCGGCGCGTTCGCGCTGGGCGCCGGTGTCATGGGCGCGGCGATCGCCTTCGGCTCGCGCCCCCTCGGCGTCGCGGGGGTCGGGCTCCTCCTCGCGGCCGGTCTCACGAGGGTGTGGGCAGGGTTCGTACGAGGCCCGGTCGCCGTGGCCCTAGGCGTCGTCCCGGCGCCTGCGATCGAAGGCGATCGCGTCACGGTCACACTCGAAGCCCGCCGCGCCTCCCGAGTCCCGGTCGGAGCGCTCGTCTTTCAGGGGGCCTTCGGTCGACTCGGCGTGCGCGAGTGCCGTTTCCGTGGGCACCGCCGGACCGTCTGCGCGAGCCTCGAGCTCGGAGGACTTCCCCGGGGCGCCTTCCCGCTTTCGGATGCGCGGCTCGTCCTCTGGGACTTTCTCGGGCTCGAGTCGGTGGTTCCGCGAGCGAGGTTCACCTCGACGACGATCGTCGTGTACCCGCGACTCGTGGAGCTCGATGGGCTCTTCAGTGATGCCGGGCGTCTCGGCGGTGAGGGTCGGCGTCTGCTGCTTCGTCGACCCGCCGGCTTCGATTTTCACTCCGTCCGGGAGTACGAGCAGGGTGAGTCGCTTCGACGTGTGCACTGGCCGACGAGCGCGCGACGCGGTCAGCTGATGGTCAAGGAGCTCGACGACGCCCCAAGGGACAGCGTCGTCGTCTTGCTCGACTGCGATCCGGCGGGCGCCGCCGGTAAGCCTCCGGACTCGAGCTTCGACACGGCTGTTCGGGCTGCGGGCTCCATCGTGCGGAAGTACGCGACGAGAGGTCGCACAGCCACGCTCGTCACGACCGGGAGCGACCGCGCCATCGCCTCGGTCCGGTCGGCCGACTCCGACATCGGCTCCGCGCTTGCGGCGCTCGCGGCGGTTGAGCCCGATGCGCGTTACGGGTTGGCGAGGTCGCTGAGCTTCGACCACGCACCCGTGACGCGGGCCGGGGAGCTCGTCGTGGTGACAGCGGCCTTGGAGCCGAACGCGGTGAATGCACTGCTCGGTCTCGCAACGCGACGGCTCGTCTCTGTCGTCTGGATCGACGCCCCGAGCTGGATGTCGCGGCCCACGCGGGCGACGCCGAGTGCGCTTCGGCTCTCCGCGAATGGGATCGCGGTTGCCGTCGTGCGGCACGGCGACGACCTTGCAGCTGTTCTCGGCGTACGCGATGTAGCGGCGGTCGCACGTGCTTAGGACCTTCGCCGCCTGCGCTCTGCCCGCGCTGGCGATCTCAGCTTCCTGGCTGCGGATCGAAGACCCCGTTCGCCACGGGGAGGCTGTGGCGGTCGTCGCGCTCGCACTCTGCCCGATTTTCGTCACATCCGGATGGCGTCGCGCGGCCATTGCCTTAGCCGGCTCCGTAGGAGCAGCCTGGGTCGCGCTCGGCGCACAGCCATGGGAGCTTCTCCCGTTTCGAGACGAGCGCGTACTGGCACCGATCGCAGATGCGGTCGGTCTCGGAATCACGGACTTCTACGCGGTTCTTCTTCCACTCGAGCCCGAGCGGAATCCCGAGATGCATGCACTCGTCCTCTGTGCGATCTTCGGCTTCACCCTTGCGACAGCGCTCCTCGTAGCTTCGCGGCGTCCCGTCGGCGCCGCCGCTGTGACGGTCGCGGCAGTCGGCTGGCCTGCGACACTCGTGAGTGGGCAGACGATCGCGGTAGGAGCGGTCGCGCTCGCCGCAGCCCTCTCGATACCCCTGATACTTCGGGCTCGCTCGGGACCGGCGTTGATCGCCGGAGCCACCACGGCCGCGCTACTCGTCGTCGGAGCTACGTGGGCGTCGTCTGCGACCACGATCGCCCGGGAGTCGGCGCTGAACTGGGAGACCTGGGACATTCGGGGGCCCGCCAAGGAGGCTTCGAGCGTGCGGTTCGCGTGGGACTCGAACTACGAAGGAATCGACTTCCCGGCAGCCAGGACAGTCGTCCTGACCATCGACGGCCCCGACGAGCCGACGTACTGGCGTACGTTGACACTCGACCTCTTCACCGACGACCACTGGTTCGACGATCCGTTCTGGCTCGGACGAGTGGACGGAGATTCGAAGCCGCTCTCGCAAAGTCGGCTGTTTCCGGCTCGTGGCTTGCGACCCGAGAACTGGCTCGAGCAGCGAGTCAAGGTCGAGGCGCTCGTGGATGACCATCTGGCGGCCGCCGGCACTCCCGTTGCACTCGACGCCCGCCGCCTCGGAACGGTCTTCCAGCTTTCCGGAGGCGTGTTGCGGGTTCGAGATTCGATCGGCGCGGGCGAGAGCTATCGCGTGTGGAGCTACGTGCCCGATCCTACGCCGGCGACGTTGACAGCAGCGCGCGCGGCGTACCCCGCCGAGGTGGCACCGTTTTTGGAGATCGACGGCCGAACGTTTCCGACGTTCGAAGATCCCGACCGCGAGCGCATCGCGCAATCGTTGTTCGCCGACCCGTCATACGCGCCGTTCGTCCGCCATCGTCCTATGTACGCGGCTGCACGTCGGATCGCCGGAAACGCGCGATCGCCATACGCTGCCGTCCTTGCTCTCGAGTCGTGGTTCAGGCAGCGAGGCGGTTTCCGGTACGACGAGTCGCCTCCGAAGGTGAAGGTAGCGCCGCTCGTCGCGTTCGTCACCCGCACCAAGGCGGGTTACTGTCAACACTTCGCCGGCGCGATGGCGGCAATGCTCCGGATGCTCGGCGTCCCCGCACGTGTCGCAGTCGGCTTCACGAGCGGGACTCAAGACGAGGACGGAAAGTGGGTCGTGACCGATCACGAGGCTCACGCCTGGGTCGAGGTCTGGTTTGCCGGGCTCGGATGGATTCCGTTCGATCCAACTCCGGGTCGAGGAACGTTCGCCGGCGCGTACACCTTTGCCTCCGACTCGGAGGCCGCGGTCGCTGCGCTCAGTCGAGGCGAGCTCACCCGATCGGATCCGGTGCGAGGTCGGGTACTCCCGGATGCGGCGGATCTCGGCGGGGAGTTCGCCGGCACCGAGGAGCGCGCGCCATCCTTGTTCGCGATCGTCCTGCTGCTCGGTGCCATCTGGGCGCTCGGCGTCGGGATCGCCAAAGCCGGCGTGCGCCGGACTCGCTACCTGACGCGCGATCCTCGCCGCATCGCGACGGCCAGCCGCAGGGAGCTCGAAGCGTTCCTACGAGACCAGGGTGCTGCGATTCCGCCCGGCGCGACGCTGATGGCGCTTCAGCGGACTGTGCATGAGGGGTTGGGGCTCGACGGCCGTGCGTACGCTGCGGCGGCGGCCCATGCCCGGTTCGGGCCTCCGATCGACGCGGAACGGGGGGCGTCGCTCGCAAAGCATGAGCTCCGGACTCTCCTGAAGCTTGCCCGGCGAGAGCTTTCGTTGTGGGCTCGTTTCCGCGGTTTCATTTCCCTCCGCTCCGTTCGTGGGGGCCTTTCGGGATGAGAGGAGCACCCGGCTCATGCTGGGGGAGCCTCCCGGTTTCCCCAGACCCCTTCCACTGGTCCGCTTCGCGGACAAGACGCTTCGCGCCTTGACCGAGACGTACGACCTGTTCCAGCTCGGACGGAAGCACCTGCGTAGCGGCATGCCCGCGCAAGCGACTGTTCCGCTCGAAAAGGCGAAGCGACGTGAGCCGCAATCGCGCTCGATCCGCGAGGCACTCGGGATCGCGTATTTCCGGATCCGTCGCTGGGAGGAGGCCGAAGCCGAGTTCCGCGCTCTCGTGGAGCTCGCGCCGGCCGACGAGTTCGCGCATTACGCATTGGCTCGGGCGCTCGTGAATCAGGGTCGGCGCAGAGACGCCACGCCGCACATCAAGCTCGCTCGGTCGTTACGGCCGCGCACAAGCAGCGAAGGCGACGAACTCGACTGAGTTGTGCGCAAGGTACGAATCCGCTAGCGGGGATTCCTACCGCGCGAAAGTCCCTAAAAAGCGTCAGCTGTCGCTGCCGCTTGGCTGTCCTGATCCCAAAGACCCGCTGGCGCGCCGCGGTGCTCTAGCTGTCGACGCCGAGGACCCGCTGGACTTCCGAAACGGTCGTCACACCTTCGAGGCAGAGCCGGACCCCGTCCTGATGCAACGTCCGCATGCCTGATGCGACGGCCGTCCGGTGGATCTTCTTTGCCGAGGCGCCGTCGCTCACGAGCGCGCGGACGTCATCCGTCACGCTGAGAACCTCGAAGATACCCACGCGGCCGCGGAAGCCGGTGCCTGCACATGCCGCGCACCCCCGCCCGCGAGCGAGCAACCGTGGCCCGTCGCCTTCGGGCAGTCCGAGCTCGACGAGCTCGGACTCCGCGGCGTAGTACGTCTCACGGCAATCAGCGCATACTCGTCGCACCAGACGCTGTGAGACCACACACGTGAGGGCACCGCCTAGGACGCTCGGTTCGATTCCCATGCGCGCGAGACGGCGGATCGCGGCGGCCACACTCGAAGCGCGTAGCGCCGAGATGACGTGACGGCCGGCGAAGGCTGCTTGAAAGGCGATCTCCGCGGTCCCGCCGTTACGAATCTCTCCGACGAGAACAGCATCGGTGTCGGCGGCAAGAAGTGTCTGCAGCCCACCTTCGAACGTGACTCCTCCGGCATCGTCCACCTCGATCTGGTCTACTCCTTCGAGAAGCTCGATCGACTGGATCTTCGACGGTCGCGACGACACGATCGGGTGTATTGAGCACATCGAGGGCCGCGTAGAGCGTCGTGGTCGTCCCACTCCCTACTGGCCCGCACACGACCAATGCGCCCGAGGGCCGTGCAAGCGCGCTTCGGATCGCGTCGATTCCATCGGGAGCCAGACCGAGCTCGACGAGCGCTACGGGAGCCGGTAGCTGCTCGCGTGGGAACAGAGTCAACTTGTCGCCCTGTCTGGTCGACACGGCCTGCACCCGCATCGTGGGCTCCAGGCGCTCAAGGAGCGAATCGCAGATCTTCCTCGGCGACGACGCCGAGCTCGCGGACAAGTCCGTCTATCCGAGCTCGAACCGTATGCAACTCGCCATTGGGAGAGAAGTGAATTGCCGTGGCGCCGAGAGCAAGCGCGTGCTCGAGCGCAGTCTCGAAATCGTCGCCGTCGAAGGCGGACTCCCCGTCCCGGGTCAGTGGCTCGGTCGCCTCAGCCACATCGTCGTCGTGCTCGACCTCGACAAACGCAACCGCGTCCGTCGGCTCCTGCGCGAGGTCGAATACAGATGTGTGGGCCGTCTCGTTGTTTGCGGGATCGCCATCATGGCTCGGTAGCTCGGTCGCCTCGGGCACATCGTCGTCGTGCTCGACCTCGACAAACGCAACCGCTTCTGTGGGCTCCGGCGCGGTGTCGAGTATCGGCGTCTCGTCTGTCTCGTCGTCTCCGACTACCTCGGCGAGGAGCACACTCGACAGCTCGTCCTCGACGATCTCGGATTCCTCGGCGTCAACGTAGGCCCCAGCGAGCTCGTCGAGCTCGACTTCATCGTTGGCAAGCTCGACCTCGTCGACAGGGAGCTCGACCTCGGCATCGGCAACGCGGAGCTCCGATGTCCAGGTTGGTAGCCATTCCACGGGCTCTTCGTCGCTGGCTGAGGTCTCGACGACGTACGGGAAATACGATTCGGCGCTGACGATCTGAACGTCGTCCTCTACGGCAGCCGACTCCGCTGCTTCGACGAAGGAATCCACCGGCTCCTCGATTTCGACCTCGTGCACCTGAGGAGCGGCGTCGGACACTGGTCCCGGCGTGTGAACGGACTCCAGCATCGCGTCGATCGCATCGGGCGCGGCTACGACGAACGTGAGGGGGACGCCTAGCGCTCCGTGAAGCTCGTCAGAGTAGAAGCGATTCGTGGGATCCGCGATCGCGACCTCGAGCGATCCATCGACGCGTGTCCTCGTCGGGATGGCGGGATACTGTCGCGCGATCTCCCATGGGAGGAGGAGCGCTGCAGCTGGATCGACGTCGATCTCTGCGATCTCTACGAACGGGAGCTCGTACTGCTCTGCCACGAGCCGTGCGACAACCGACGGAGTCACGAGTCCTCGGTTCACGAGAATCTCTCCGAGTCGCCAACTGGTAGTGAGGCGCTGCTGGGCGAGAGCCGCCTCGAGCTCATCGTCGCTGAGGAGGCCTTCACGGACGAGCATCACGCCAAGCGGCGGCGGCGCATGCTCCGCCGGGCCTGCGAGGTCGACGTACGAGTCGTCGGCGGACCAAACGGCCGGCTCGATCGAATCCTCGGGCCGAAGCTCGAGTACGTTCGCATGGAGCTCAGGTTGATCTTCGTCCTGCTGCGAAAGCGGGGCCTGCCCGACGCTGTGAACGAATGCGATCGCTGCTTCGATGGCATCGGGGCCGACGACGACGAAGTGGGGGGTGGATCCGAGTGCTCGGCGAAGCTCGTCGGAGAACAGCACCGTCCCAGGATCGGCGATTGCCACAACGTACGAACCGTCTGAGCGAAGGCTTACCGGCAGTGCCGAGAATCGTTGCGCGAGCTCTTCGCTGAGCAACCGTGCAACGTGCAGATCGATGTCGGATGTGGCGAGGTCGACGAACGAGAGCTCGTACTGCTCAGCCACGAGCCTGGCCACCTGCGCCGTCGTCACCATGCCGCGCGCGACGAGGAGCTCTCCGAGCTGTCGACCCGAGATGCGCTGCAGCCTGACCTGCCTTTGCTCCTCGAGGATCGCCTCGAGCTGTTCCTTCGAGATCAAGGCGTCTCGCACCATCAGCACCCCGAGTGCGGGCCAAGGATGATGTGCGGCTTCCATCGCTTGTCGTATCGGTCGATTCGCATCGTTTCTTGACCCTCGGGAGAATCGCCACGTGCGTGCAGTAGTGCAACGGGTTCGCGAAGCGTCCGTGACGGTCGCGGGAGAAGTCGTCGCGGCGTGCGGCGCGGGCTTCGTCGTCTTGCTGGGTGTGGCGCAGGACGACACCGCGGACACTGCCGAGCGGCTGGCCGGCAAGGCTCTGCGTCTTCGTCTGTTCGAGAACGCACGCGGACGCCTCGACCTGTCGTTGCTCGACGTCGGCGGCGAGGCGCTCGTCGTCAGCCAGTTCACGCTCATCGCGGATACCAAGAAAGGCAATAGGCCGAGCTTCGGTGCGGCCGCGCGACCCGAGGTAGCCGAACCGGTGGTCGAAGCGTTCTGCGAAGAACTCGAGCGTGGCGGCGTGCGCGTGGCTCGAGGTGTCTTCGGTGCCCGCATGGAGGTGTCCCTGGTAAACGACGGTCCCGTGACGATCGTGCTCGACGCCTAGACCCCGTGGCGGTGAGACGGGCTGACGGTGCTATCGTTCTGTTCACCACATTTCACCGGCTTGACGAAATGGGCGCCCGGCGCCCATTTTTTATGAGGATCCCGATGACCACGACCCACACACGAGAACGGACGCTGCAAGACGAGATCGCTCCGGCGGTCGAGCAGCGCGTGCCCGACGTCGAAGTTCTGGCCGTGGAGCTGCTCTCGCCGAGTCGTTTCTGCGTCTACGTGGATCATCCAGACGGGGTCGACCACGCACTGTGCGAGCGCGTCACCCGGGCGCTCGATGCCTATCGAGCCGACTACACGATCGACGTGTCCTCGCCAGGTCCGGAACGCCCAGTAAGGAAACAGGCGCACTTCGCAGCCGCTATCGGACGGCATGTTTCGCTCCGCACGAGTGTTCAGATCGACGGTGGGAATCGGATCCGCGGCGAGGTGACGAAGGCTGGCGACGATGCGGTCACCGTCGAGACCGCCGAGGCCAAAACGCTGCAAGTCCCGTACGACTCGATCGTGCGGGGGAATCTGATCGACGAGGGGTTGACGACATGAGCCAAGAGATCCTGGAAGGCATTCAGACCATCGAGAAGGAGAAGGGGATCGAGGAAGGCATCCTCATCGCCGCTCTCGAAGACGCGCTCAGGGCCGCATACAAGAAGACGCCCGAGGCTACGCGCCACGCCGAGGTCAAGCTCGACACGGACGGTGAGTTTCGCGTGTACGGGATCGAGATCCCAGAGGACATCGAGGTGCGCCTGCTCGAGGAGGCACGCGAGGCGCGCATCATCGAGCTCGAGCAGATCGAGGAAGAGACCGGCGAGCGGCAACACACGCTGATCACCGACGATGATCTCGACCTCGACTGGTCGCAAGTTCCGCCCGATCAGATCCTGCGCACGGACGTCACGCCCGACAACTTCGGACGCATTGCTGCTCAGACCGCGAAGCAGGTCATCCAGCAGCGCATCCGAGAGGCGGAGCGCGCGATCATGTACGAGGAGTACGTCGACCGCCAGGGCGAGGTCGTAACCGGCATCGTGCAGCAGGCCGGCGACCGAAACAACGTGCTCGTGGACCTCGGACGGGTCGAGGCGCTCCTGCCGCGCTCCGAGCAGGTCGACGGCGAGCGCTACGAGCAGGGGAGTCGCATCAAGGCCGTCATCGGCGAGGTCCGGTCGGGAACCAAAGGCCCGCAGGTGATTCTCTCGAGACGTGACCCCGAGCTCATCCGGGCGCTGTTCGAGCTCGAAGTCCCCGAGATCGCGGACGGGCTCGTGGAGATCCGCGGGGTCGCCCGCGAGCCTGGCTACAGGTCGAAGATCGCAGTCGAGTCGCACATGCAGGGAGTCGACCCCGTGGGCGCCTGCGTCGGCCCGCGCGGATCGCGCGTCCGCATGGTCGTCTCCGAGCTCCGCGGCGAGAAGATCGACATCATTCCCTGGAACACGGAGCCCGCCCGATTCGTCGCAAAGGCGCTTTCTCCGGCTCGGGTGCGAGAGGTGTACATCGACGACGAGACACGTGAGGCGACCGTCATCGTCCCGAACGACCAACTCGCCCTTGCCATCGGCAAGGAGGGACTGAACGCCCGTCTCGCCACGCGTCTCACGGGCTGGAAGATCGACATCCAGTCCGAGGCCGAGTTCGCTCAGGCCGAAGCCGATGCGGCCTACGCAGGCGCCGAGGACGACGAGGAGTACTCCGGTCGGTGCGGAGCCATTCTCTCAAACGGCAAGCGCTGCCCGAACGCGGCGCTCCCGGGCTCGCGGTATTGCGGTGTCCCCGCCCACCAGGCGCTCGCGGCCGTGGACGGTGCCGTTGCGGAGGCAGTAGTCGAGGACATCGAGGCCGCAGCCGTGCTCGAGGACGTAGTCGAGGACGAGCTCGCAGAGGGGGCGATAAGCGCCGACGGGGCCGAAGTGCTCGAGGAAGCGATCGAGGAGGCCGCAACTGAGGCGATCGCCGAAGATCTCGAGATTGCCGCGGAGCTCGAGGAGGTGCTGGTCGAGGACGAGGTCCGAAGCGACGGGTAACTCCCGTCTGCGACGCTCCTGAAGGTTATTCCGACACCACTACACTGACCCCTGATGGCTGACGGACGAAACAGACCGAATCGCCCCATCCGCCCTCGCGGAGGGGGGCCCAGTGGGCGCAAGCGGCGCGTGGTCATCGAAGGCGGGGGCGCACGAAGCCAGGGACGGCAGGCACGCGATCGAAGCAACACTCCCGCCCCGCCTCGCCAGCCGCCGGCACCGCCGCCGACAGGACCGGTGACGGTCGAGTCCGGCGTCACGGTCAAGGACCTCTCGCACGCCCTTGGCGTACCGATGCCGGAGCTCATCAAGATCCTCATGGGGCTCGGCCAGATGCGAACCGCGACACAGTCGCTCTCCGACGAGGAGCTCGAGGTCATCGGATCGGAGCTCGACCGTGAGATCACGATCAAGCACGCCGCCGAGGAGGAGCTCGAGCCCACCGAGTACGACGACAGCGACGAGGATCTCGTTCCTCGGCCGCCGGTCGTGACGATCATGGGGCACGTCGACCACGGGAAGACGACCCTGCTCGACGCGATCCGCGAGACGTCCGTCGTCGATACCGAGGCCGGCGGGATCACGCAGCACATCGGCGCATATCAGGCAGAGGTCGACGGGCGACGTATCACGTTCCTCGACACGCCCGGCCACGAGGCGTTCACCGCCATGCGCGCTCGCGGCGCCAAGGTCACCGACATCGCAGTCCTCGTCGTTGCCGCCGACGACGGGGTGATGCCGCAGACGAAGGAGTCGATCTCCCATGCACGCGCCGCCGAGGTGCCGATCGTCGTCGCGGTCAACAAGATGGATATGCCGGACGCCAACGTCGACCGCGTGAAGAGCGAGCTGGCCGCCGAGGGGCTGCAGCCCGAGGACTGGGGCGGAGCAACACAGTTCTCCGCAGTGTCGGCCAAGCAGAAGGAAGGCCTCGGCGATCTCCTCGAGAAGATCTTGCTCGTCGCGGACGCCGAGCTCGACCTGCGGGCGAACGCGGGCGCGGATGCCTCGGGTGTGGTCATCGAGTCACGACTCGATGTCGGCCGAGGCCCCGTGGCGACCGTGCTCGTCAATCGCGGGACGTTGCACGTCGGAGACGCAGCCGTTGCCGGCGACGCATCCGGGAAGGTACGAGCGCTCTACGACTACCGCGGCGAGAAGGTCCAGGATGCACGGCCGGGAGACCCGGTCGAGATCCTGGGATTCGATCATCCGCCCTCAGCAGGTGAGTTCGTCCGCGTCGTCGAGCACGAGCGTCAGGCGAAGCATCTCGCGAACCTGCGCGCGGAGCGGCTGCGCCGCGAACAGCTCGCGCAGCGTCCGCGACGACGTGTCTCTCTCGAGACGCTCCACGACGACCTGCAGGCGGGCGAGGTGCAGGACCTCAACATCGTCTTGAAGGGCGACGTCCAGGGCTCCATCGAAGCTCTGCTCGGCGAGCTGCAGAAGATCCAGCACACCGAGGTGCGCGTGAACGTGATCCACACCGGGGTCGGCGGGATCACCGAGAACGACGTCAACCTTGCGTCGGCATCCGATGCGCTCGTCGTCGGCTTCAACGTCCGTCCGAGTGCCGAGGCGCGCGTGCTCGCCGAGCGAGAGGGCGTCGACATCCGGACCTATCGCATCATCTACCAGCTCACCGAGGACATCCAGCAGGCTCTGGTCGGAATGCTCACACCCGTGCAAACGGAAGAGACGCTCGGGGAGGCGGAGGTGCGAGCGCTCTTCAAGGTCTCGCGGCTCGGCACGATTGCCGGCTGCATGGTCACGAGCGGCACCGTACGGCGCGGCGCGCAGGTGCGGGTCGTGCGCGACGGCACGGTGATCTACGAGACCACGATCGCCCAGCTCAAGCGCTTCAAGGACGACGCGCGCGAGGTCAGCGAAGGCTTCGAGTGCGGGATCCTCCTCGAGGGATTCAACGACGTGAAGGAAGGCGACGTGCTCGAGGTCTACGAGACGCGCCAGATCGAACGGACCGAGCTCGACGAGGCGCCCGTCGCAGCCGCGCCGGCAGCCGACGACGACGAATAGCGGTCGTGCGGCCGTGGCGACCGGCTACGTCGGAATCCTGACCGTCGAGCTCCACTTCCCCGAGAACGGCTCGCTCAAGGGCAAGCGAAAGTACGTCAAGTCCGCGAAGGCTCACCTCCACGAGCGGTTCGGAGCGTCGGTCGCCGAGGTGGACCATCACGACCTCTGGCAGCGCTCGACCCTCGCCGTCGCGTGCGCTGCGCGAGAGCACGGTGAGCTGCAGAACCACCTCGACGCCGTCGTGCGCTACCTCGGCTCGCAGGGCTTCGAGCTCCTGCGCGCGGATCGGGAGGTGATCGTCCCTGGCGAGCAGTGAGCGAAGGCGACGGGTGAACGAGGCAATCCGGCAGGTGCTCTCGGATGCTCTCCCGACCTTGAAGGATCCGAGGATCGGCTTCGTCACTGTCACAGGCGTGCACGCCACCAAGGATCTCGCCCAGGCAAAGGTGTTCGTGAGCGTGCTCGGGAGCGAGAAGGAGCAGCAGCGCACGCTCGACGGTCTCCAGGCCGCGCACGGCGTCCTGCAAGCACAGGTGGGACGCGCGCTCGGCACGAGGCGGACTCCGGTTCTGTCCTTCGAATACGATCCCGCGATCGAGCGGGGCGTCCGGCTCACCAAGTTGATCGACGAGCTCGCGCCCGCATGACGATCCCGATGCAGAGCCCCGATGACATGCAGGCTGTCGTAGCCGCCCTCCGAGAGAACGACCGCTTCGTGGTCACGTCGCACGAGGCGCCCGACGGAGACGCGCTCGGCTCATTGCTCGCGACGGGGCTTGCACTGCGTCAGCTCGGCAAGGACACTGTGATGTTCCTCGGTGGTCCCGCGCCGCTTCCGGGCGAGTACCGGTTCCTCGAGCTGCAGCAGCGTGGGCTCCAGAGGGGGCGGCCTGCAGACTTCGCCGAACGAGTACTCGTCGCGGTCGATTGCGCCAGCGCGGCCCGCGTCGGTGCGGAGCCAGGACTTGTCGATGCCGCGCCGTTCACGATCAACATCGACCACCATCACGACAATCCGCGTTTCGGCGACGTGAACCTGATCGTCGAGGACGCCTCCTCGACGGGAGAGGTGCTCGCGGACGTGTTTCGCGAGTCGGGCGTCGAGCTGACGCCCGAGATCGCCGAGGCCCTCTACATCGCGCTCGTCACCGACACCGGACGCTTCCAGTACGCGAATACGACGCCGAAGACGCTTCGGCTCGCGGCCGATCTCGTCGAAGCGGGCGCCGACGTGCACCGGGTCTTTCAGGGTGTGTACGAGAACGTCCAGTTCGCGAAGCTCAAGTTGCTCGCGCGTGCCTTGGATCGGGCGCGGGTGCTCGAGGGAGGCAAGATCGTCGTCTCGCACCTCCTCCGTGACGACTTCGAGGCAGTGGGAGCGACCGAGCCGTACTCCGAGGGGATCATCGACTTCCTGCGCTCCGCCGAGGGCGCGCTGGTCTCGGCGCTCATTCGAGAGCCGCCACGGGATGGCGGACCGACACGAAAAGTCTCCCTTCGCTCGTCGGTGGACGAAGTCGACGTCAGCGCGATCGCTCGCAAATCCGGTGGGGGTGGTCACCGCGAGGCGGCGGGTTTCTCCAGCGACCTCTCCATCGACGAGATCACGGACTTCATCGTCCGCGAGGTCGTCGCCCAGGTCGGTACTGCCGCGAAGGCGTAGCTGGTCTGGTGCCACCGCGAGCACTCACTCCGGCCGGAATCATTCTCGTCGACAAGCCCGCAGGGCCGACGTCGTTCGCAATCGTCGCGGCGACCCGCAGGAAGACGGGCGCACGTACCGGTCACGCTGGAACGCTCGACCCTTTCGCCACTGGCCTTCTCTTGCTGCTGTCGGGTGCCGCCACGCGACTGCAGGCTCGCTTCGTCGGTCTGACGAAGCGGTACTCGACGGAGATCGACCTCTCGCGCCGTACGACGACGGGCGACCTCGATGGGGAGATCATCGAAGAGTGCGAACCACCAGGCGAGTCCGAGCTCGCAGAACGGCTCGAGCGGCTTCGGGGAGCTGTCGACCTGCCGATACCGGCCGCGTCGGCCGTGAAGATCGACGGCACGCGCGCGTACAAGCTCCACCGGCAAGGCATCGCGGTGGAGATGCCGATTCGCACGATGCACGTCCACGAGCTTCGACTCGACGACTACACGGCTGGCACGGTGCAAATCGAGCTCCATGTCGCCTCGGGGACGTATGTCCGCGCCATCGCCGATGCCATGGGAGGCCACTGCCGAACGCTGCGCCGGACCGAGATCGGCCCGTTCTCGGTCGAGGAGGCAGACCCCGACCGGATCATCTCTCCCGACGCGGCGCTTGCGAGGTTGCTCTGAAGATCGCTCACGTACCGTCCGAGCTCGATCCGAGACGTCGGGCGGTAGCGATCGGCAGCTTTGACGGCGTCCACCGGGGGCATCGCTCCGTCCTCGGACGCGGTTAAGGCCACGGGCCTCGAGCCGACGGTCATCACGTTCGATCCACACCCGCGGATCGCGCTCGGCAACAAGGTCGAGCTCCTGACCACGCTCGAACGCCGGCTCGAGCTCCTCGGGGAGGCTGGCGTCGAGACAGTTCTCATCGCGGCGTTCACACCGGACTTGCAACAGCTGACGCCGGAACTGTTCGCGGAGCAGTTTCTTCGAGCCATCGGTGCCGAGCTGGTCGTGGCCGGCGAGAACTTCCGGTTCGGAGTCCGACGATCAGGCGATCTCGCAGTGCTCGAGAGCCTCGGCTTCGACGTCGCCGTAGCGCCCGTGGTCGAAGGCGTATCGTCGACCGCCATCCGAACTGCACTTGCCGAGGGCGACGTGGTCGGAGCGGCCGAGATGCTCGGCAGGCCTTTCGAGCTAGACGGAGTTGTCGTGGCGGGAGATCAGCGCGGCGGGACCCTCGGATACCCGACGGCAAACCTCCGACTCGAGCCGGACCTCGCATGCCCTCGGTACGGGATTTACGCGGGCGCCTCGCGTGGGCACCGAGCCGCCGTCTCGATCGGAACGAATCCCCATTACGGTGGCAGCGAGAGACGGATCGAGCCCTACCTCCTCGAGTACGAAGGCGACCTCTACGGCCAGCGGCTCGTGGTCGAGCTCTGGGAACGGTTGCGCGACGAGGCCGTCTTCGAGTCGGAGGAAGCCCTTATCGAGCAGATCGCGCGCGACGTCGAAGCGACGAGGAACGCGCAAAGACCGGGACCTCCGGTCGGGGCCGCGTAGTTCAGCACCTCGTAACTAACGTGGTGGCGGTGGCCGGTCAGAACGGACAGCCCCTCATACAGGCACGCGGGCTCGTGAAGCGCTTCGGCGAGCTCGCAGCGGTCGACGGGATCGACTTCGACCTTCAGCGCGGGGAGGCCTTCGGCTTTCTCGGCCCGAACGGCGCCGGGAAGACGTCGACGATGCGAATGATCGGGTGCGTCTCACCCGTGACGGACGGGAGCCTGCGCGTGTTCGGCCTCGACCCTGCGCGCGATGGCGTGAAGATTCGCGGCCGCCTGGGCGTAGTGCCACAGCAGGACACGCTCGACATGGAGCTCACGGTTCGCGAGAACATCGTGATCTATGGGCGTTACTTCGGGCTACCCCGAAAGCAGCTGGGCGCGAGAGCAGACGAGCTGCTCGAGTTCGTCGAGCTCACGGATCGGGCGAACGACAAGGTCGAGCCGCTCTCCGGGGGAATGAAGCGCCGGCTGACAATCGCACGCTCGCTCGTCAACGACCCGGAAGTGATGTTGCTCGACGAGCCGACGACCGGCCTCGACCCGCAAGCGAGACACGTCGTGTGGGATCGGCTCTACCGGCTGAAGCGACAAGGGGTCACGTTGGTCTTGACCACGCACTACATGGACGAGGCCGAGCAGCTGTGCGATCGGCTCGTCGTCTTGGACAAGGGCAAGATCGTGGCCGAGGGCTCTCCGCGTGAGCTCATCGAGCGCTACTCGACGCGCGAGGTCGTCGAACTTCGCTTCGATGACAACCGCCCCGAGGACTTCGGCTACTGGACAGACGGCCTCGTCAGCCGGGTCGAGTCGCTCCCCGATCGAGTGCTCCTGTATACGGACGACGGGGACGCCGCCTCGCACGGGATATACGAGCGCGGACTCGTTCCCGAGAGCCTGCTAGTCCGCCGCAGCACGCTCGAGGACGTGTTCCTCCATCTCACCGGCCGCAGCCTGATCGAGTAATGAGCTCGCTCGCTCTAGCCCTACGCCCGCTCGAGTTCTTCTTCACGCAGTACAAGCGCGTTTGGCGAGGTACCGCCGTAACGAGCGTGATCACTCCGGTGATCTACCTCCTCGCGCTGGGTGTCGGGCTCGGCGTTTTCGTGGACCGCTCGGCCGACCTCCCGGACGGAATCACCTACCTCGAGTTCGTCGCTCCGGGCCTCATGGCCGCCACCGCGATGCAGCTCGCCACGTTCGAGTCGAGCTGGCCGGTGCTCTCCGCGATCAAGTGGGATCGCCAGTACCACGCCATGCTTGCCACGCCGCTTCGCTACGGGGACATCCTTCTCGGCCATCAGACGTTCGTCGCGGCCCGCATCTTCATGACGGCCGCGGTCTATCTCGTCGTGATCACGGCGTTCGGCGCGGTCAGCTCCCCTCTCGGAATCCTCGCGATCCCGGTGACCGTGCTCGTGGGACTGTCCTTCTCCTTGCCGATCGCAGCCTGGGCGGCTCACACGGAGACGGAGGTCTCCTTCGTCGCGATCTTTCGTTTCGTGATCCTCCCGATGTTCCTCTTCTCGGGGACGTTCTTCCCGATCTCGACCCTTCCCGCACCTCTCGAAGCGATCGCGTACGCTGACGCCTCTGTGGCACGGAGTGACGCTGTGCCGTGACCTGACTCTCGGCAATGTCGAGGTCTGGAGCGCCCTTCTCCACGTCGGCTACCTGCTGGCGTTCTGCGCCGTGGGTCTCGCCCTCGCACGCATGACGTACCGCCGGAGGCTCGTCGTTTGACAGAGCTGGTTGCCCGCGCGCGGCTCCTAACACCCGCCCGCCCGACGTTCGGGGGCCTTCTGATCGTCGAGAGAAACGCGATGGTGTACCGCCGGACGTGGATGGTTCTGCTATCCGGCTTCTTCGAGCCGCTCTTCTACCTCTTCTTCTTCGTCTACCCGCTCGAGCGGTTCATCGGCGACGTCACCTCCGCAGGGGAGACGATCCAGTACGCCGTGTTCGTGGCGCCTGCCCTCCTCGCGTCGTCGGCGATGAACGGCGCGTTCTACGACGCGACCAACGTCTTCTGGAAGCTCCGCTACGGCAAGGTCTACGACTCGATCCTCTCGACCCCGATCGGGCCGAAGGACGTAGCCGTGGGGGAGACGATCTGGGCCGTGGTCAGGGCGATGCTCTACTCCGCCGCATTTCTTGCCGTTATCGTCGTGCTCGGCCTGGTCGAGTCGTGGTGGGCGCTACTCGCGCTCCCTGCCTGCTTCGTCATCGGCTTCGGCTTCGCAGGCGCCGGGATCGCAGCGGTGACGTGGATGCGGAACTGGAAGGACTTCGATCTCGTTCAGCTCGTGATGCTGCCGATGTTCATGTTCTCGGCGACCTTCTATCCCATCTCCGTGTATCCGGAAGTGCTCGAGTGGATCGTCCGCGTGCTGCCGCTGTACCAAGGAATCGAGCTCGTCAGGGCGCTCACCACCGGCTCGGTCACCGCGTTCCAACTCGTCAACGTGGCCTATCTCGTCACCATGGGACTGGTCGGCATGGCGATCGCCTCGAGCCGCATCGACAAGCTGCTCTTGAAGTAGTCAGAGGAGGATCGCGGAGCCGCTACGCCGCGGATCTCCTGCGGCGCCGGTCCGGCCGACGCAGCTCACGCCACCGAAGTAGTGGTGGAAGCGCTCCCAGCGTCGCACCGTTCGCCCGCGGGCCTCGAGCTCGACGAGCGCCTCTTCGTCGACACCCGGCTCGGCATCGACGAGATTCGGCATGGGGTGGACCCGCGGCCGCGACACGGCAGTCTCCGGATCGAGGCATTCGTCGAGGATGCCGGCGAGCACCGTCGCGAGCGCCGTGCGCAGCCTCGTTGCCCCGGCGGCGCCGATGGCGAGCGCGAGGCCGTTGTCGTCGAACGCCAGACTAGGCGCCATCCTGCTCTCGAGGTGATCGCCGGGCTGCGGATCGCCGAACGCGATGTCGGACTCGCCGAGGAGGTTGTTCAGGTGCACGTCGAACCCCGGTAGCCACGTACCCGCCCCGACGCCGAGTGAGTGCGTGAGGACGCATGCCCTGCCGTGGCCGTCGACGGCGACCATATTGGTCGTGTGCTCCCCGCCCTGCTCGGATGTCTCGAGCGCGGAGACTAATGCGAGCACGCGCTCAGCCTCGGAGAGCTCTCCAAGCACCGGGAACCCTGGCAAGAGGTTCGGCACTCCCGAGAGCCCACCGCGCGTAGCGACGCGATGTCCATGGAAGCTGGTGACGGTCGGATCGGCCCACAACGCGCGATAGTCGCGAAGGTCTGCGGCCGTGAAGACGACTCCGTCGAGACCGAGAAGTGCCTCGGCGATCGACCCGCTATAGACGCTCTCCGCGCCCTCCTCGGCGAGCGCCTCGAGCGTCTGAACCAGGCCAGGCTGGTCGACCACCTCGCCTTCCTGGAGCGTTCTGCCATCTCGGACGAAGAGATCCAAGCCGCGCCCGCGTGAGAAGAGCTCGCCGAGCATCTCGAGCGTGCGCTCGTGCATCTCGGGCAGCGGCACACCGCGTCGAGCGAGTCCTAGTGCCGGCTCGACGAGGCGTGTCCACGGAAGCCGGCCGGCACGCTCCGAAAGCTCTCCGAGTGCGGCGGGGAGCCCGGGAACTGCGCACGACGCTGCGCCGATCGAGTAGACGACGAGCTCGTCGCCGAAAGCAATGGGCAGCTCGACGAGGTCCTGGCGCCCCGACGGCACGGCTGCAAACCCGTTCAGGTTCATCACGCGCGAACCGTCGAACAGGATGGCGTGGCACCCGGCGAGGAGGCCGCTCATCACGGTCTCGGCGACACAGGAGGCAAGCGCCATCGCGACGACGGCATCGGCAGCCGTCCCGCCGTCGGCGAGGATCTCGGCGCCGACCTCGGCGGTTGCACGATGACCGGCGGCTACTCCAGCGCGCATGCGCGGCACCGTAGACGACAGTTCGCTAAGCCCGTCCCCGCGAGCTACTCACCGCATTCACCGCGACACCGCCACGCGAACGTGAAGATCCGCGAGGGCGTCTCGGTCACCGACCTCGCAGCACACTCGGACGCTTGACGAAGTCGGCGACGCTCGACACGTACTCGCGCGTCTCGATGGGGGACTAGAGAGCACGCCCTGCCCTGAAGGCTTGAACGAAGGACTCCGTGTCCTCGTCGAGTACTGCGATCGCCGATCCCTGTCGGACGGCCTCCTCCGCCAATCGCATCTTCTCGATCAGGCCCTCGATCTCCGGACGTGAGGAGACCGACCTATCGTGCCCGTCCACATAGAGCTCGGCGTCGAACTCGAGAATCGCGTCGTGCAGCGGGAACGCCAACTCGGCTGTGAGGGCGCCCGCCGGAGAGTCGTACATGCAGTCGCCGAGGAACAATACGCGGTCGGGTTCGACGTACATCACGCTGGACTCGGTGCAGTGGTCGCCGCCGACATGTCGGACTCGGACCGTCACCCCGCCGAGCTCGATGTCGAGGGCGTCCTGAAAGACGATGTCAGCTGGAGCAACCTCGACCGTTCTTGGCGAGGGCAGCTCTTCCTTGACGTTCGCGGCGTGTTGCGGGGAAGCATGGCCTGCGTCGACACGCTCGTCGAGCCCTTCGTCGCTCCAGTCCATCCCCGCCAGCTCGATCAACCACGCAGCCGTCGATGCATGGGCGATTACCAGCCCGCCCAGCTCGGCCCCGCCGAAAACATGATCCCAGTGGGAATGCGTGTAGACCACCGCACTCGGGCGCGCTGCCGTCTCCGCCCACAGTGCGTCCAGAAACGTCCGCGTATGAGCATTCGACGATCCAGCGTCCAGCATGAGCGTGCGCCGATCGCCGACTACCGCGCACACCGACGGACGGTCCGGCGGGCCCGGCGGCATCCAATAGACGTGGTCGCTGATCCTCGTCAGCACGCTCATGGTCACAACCTTGGCAGCCCGGTGATGATTTTCTCATCCGCGGCTGATCACCACCTCCCCGTTCTCAGGAGATCGCGACTTCTGGTTCGCGCCTGGTGGAGGTGGTTCGTGCCGCTCGCTCCAGCCAGGGGGTTGCCTGCAGCTGCTCGAAGGTTTGGCGTGCTTCGCTGAGCAGTGGCTGCGCTTCGTCGCTGCGGTTCTGTGTCGTGAGCCATTCGGCGTGCTCGAGCTGCGTGACGGCGAGCCAGAAGGGGAGGCTGTACTCGCGGAAGCCGCCGCAGGCCGCCTTGAAGCCCGCCTCTTCGCCGGACATGCGCGCTCGGAAGCGTTGCGCCTGCGCCTCGAGAAACGGCGAGCGGAGACCTGGGGGCAGCTGCTCGACCTTCGTGAGAAGATCGTCCGCCTGCTTGGGTTCGCCGAGGGCGAGCGCGGATTCGACTGCCCAGACGAGCCCTTGTTTGACGGCTTGCGGAACCGCGGAGGCGCTCGCCGCCTCCGCGCCGGCTTCGAGCGCTTCGCCGAGCCTTCCCTCTGCATGCAGCAGCGCGGCGCGAGCCGCCGCGTGGATTGCGCGATCCTGAAGGACGATCTCCTCCTGAAGGTAGGCGAAGTACGAGAGGAGCTCCTGGGCGCTCCCGCGCTGACCGCGGTGAAGGAAGATCTCGAGGACGCCGCACAGTGAGCTCGCCAGTGCGCCGGCCGTACGAAGCTGCTCCTCGGGGAGCTCGTCGTAGGCGGTGAGAGCGTCTTCCCAGCTTCCGGTCATCGTCATCGCGTACGTCATCTCGCTGAGAACGAACAGCTCGGAGCGGCGATCTCCGCTGCGCCGGGTGAGGGCAAGTGCCTCAGCGAGCGCCTCGAGCGCCTCTCCGTTACCGGTCCCCTGGAAGCAAGCGTCGGAGAGGTTCCCAAGTCCGACGGCGGCTTGACCCAGGAGATCGTTCTCGAGCGCATAGCGCACAGAGTGGCGTTGCAACGCGAGCTCCTCCTCGGGCCGACCGGCTGCTCGCGCGAGTAACGCCTTTGTCCCGAGGGCGCGGGCGAGGGTCTCGGGGAGCCTGAGTGCTTGGCGACTGCGAGCGCCAGCTCGTTCGCCTCGGCGGCACGTTCGAGCTCGCCGGCGAAGGCGTAGGCCTCTTCCGTGTCGCGGACAGCCAGATCCCGCGACGTCAGCGTACGGCTCGTCCGTAGCCACCGCCTGGATCCCCTGCTCCATGCGCCTTGCGTCCCTGCTCTCCGCGCCCGTTATGACTCAAAATGTCCAGTGTCGCCCAGCGACTATGCCGCCTGGTGTCTGGCTGGTTCGCAAGCGCCAAGGCTCGAGCGCGGAGTCCAGGCTGCGCTCCGCCGCTTCCCGTTCGGTGTTGTCAATGGCCATGACGCTGGCCGCCTTCTTCCAGGAGGCGGGCTGTCGACTGGCTCATCCGACGGCTCGGCTGCCTGCTCGAATGAACGCCGGGCTTCACAGACCGCACCGAGGGATCCGGCTCGCTCCCCTCGCGGGCGGCGGCTTCACGTGCACGGACCTTGATACTCAGTCGTACGTCCTCGGCGTCGGGCTACGGCCCGAAAGCGGAGCGTCGTGCGCGGCAGCGACTGCGACGATCTATCCTGTCGCGTGTCCGAACGCCTTCCTCCAGCTGCACGGCGGCGGCGAGGTGGCGTGTCTTTCGGTCGCGGCGGGCGAGCGTCTCGTAGGCGACGCGGCGTACGAGGTCCTGCAGGAAGCCGTAGTGGCCGCATTTCGGAGAGCCGCGGGTCGGGCTTGCACGCCGAGGACCTCCTTGCGCACCGAGGCCCGAGGAGCGGGTTCGAATCGGCCTGCGAGGCGCGCTTCGAGAGCGCGGCAGACGACTCCTTCGTGAAGGTCTTCCCGAGGACTGCGGCGTCCTCCGGATCGGCGCTACGTCAGGCGCGAGCCCGTCGAGGCGAGCGGCGATCGAGCCCTGCAGCGTCTCCGGGACCTCGAGCTCGGCCACTTCGCCCGTGAGCCGGTAGACGCCCTCCTCCTCCACGACGAGGCCGCGGTCGAGGAGCATGCGGACAGTCTCGACTGCGTAGAGCGGTACGCCTTCCGAGCGGGCGAGGATTCGCTGACGGAGCTCCTCGGGGAGACCGGGG
>CAVRLG010000003.1:0-17577 GCA_963722035.1 uncultured Thermoleophilia bacterium | reverse complement strand
GGGAGTCCAGACAGGGTGTCAGACGACTCGCTCAGCCGGCGCGATCCGACCTGCCTTGATGTCCTCGGCGTAGTGACACGCTACGAGATGGCCTTCGAGCTTCCGTAGCACGGGTTCGTCCTCGGCGCACCGCGTCGGCTGAACAAACGGGCATCGCGTATGGAACCGACACGCCGCCGGCGGGTTGGCCGGGCTCGGCAGGTCGCCCTGGACACGGATAGCTCGACGATGCTTCTCGACCGCTGGATCCGGGATCGGAATCGCCGAGAGCAGGGTGATCGTGTACGGGTGCAGCGGGTTGTCGTACAGGTCGTCCGCCGGCGCGACCTCGACGACCTTGCCGAGGTACATGACGGCTATGCGGTTCGAGATGTGGCGAACGACAGCCAGGTCGTGCGCAATGAAGAGATAGGTCAGCCCGAGCTCCGACTGGAGCTTCTCGAGCAGATTCACGATCTGCGCCTGAATCGACACGTCGAGAGCGGAGACAGGCTCGTCGCAGACGACAAGCTCGGGGTTGAGCGCGAGGGCGCGAGCGAGACCGATGCGCTGGCGCTGGCCACCCGAGAACTCATGTGGGTAGCGGTCGACCGCGTCGGCCGGGAGTCCCACGACTTCGAGCAGTTGTTGTACGCGAGCCGTGATCTCCTTCCCGGACGCGATTCCGTGAACCCGCAGCGGCTCACCCACCATGCGGCCGACGGAGTGCCGGGGATTGAGGGACGCGTACGGATCCTGGAAAACCATCTGCATGCGCCGACGGACGTCTCGCATCTCTCGGTCCGACGCGGACGTGATGTCCTTGCCGTCGAACACGATCCGTCCGGACGTGGGCTTGTAGAGGCGAATGAGGGCTCTGCCCAGCGTCGATTTCCCACAACCAGATTCACCGACGAGTCCCAGCGTCTCGCCACGTTCGATCGTCAGCGTCACGCCGTCCACCGCTTTCACGTCTCCAACGTGTCGGTCGAGCAAGATCCCGCTGCGAATCGGAAACCACACGCGGAGGTCGTCGATCTCGACGAGCGTCCGCCCGTCGCTTCCGTTCGTCACGCTGCGTGCCCGCCCGCCCGGATTCGCTGCCACTCGTCCTCCGCGACGGGGTTGAAGCACGCAGCCTTGTGGTCGTGCCCGTGTGAGGTCAGTTCCGGGAGCTCCTGGGTGCAGACCTCCAGGCGGAATCGGCAGCGGGGAGCGAACGGACACGCAGTCGGTCGATTCAGCATGTTCCGGGGTTGGCCGGGAATCGGATGCAGCGCGAGCTGCCTTCCGACATCGAGGCGTGGGACGCTCTGGAGGAGGCCGAGCGTGTAGGGGTGGCGTGGCTGCGCGAACACCTGATCTGCGGTACCGGTCTCGACGAACGTTCCCGCGTACATGACGTTCACGCGCTCGCACATGCCGGCGACAACTCCCAGGTCGTGCGTGATCAGCATCAGCGCGGTTCCGCGTTCCGTTACCAGCGTGCGCAGGAGGTCGAGGATCTGCGCCTGAATCGTCACATCGAGCGCCGTTGTCGGCTCGTCGGCGATGAGGAGCTTCGGCTCGCACGCGAGTGCCATTGCGATCATTGCCCGCTGGCGCATTCCGCCTGAGAACTGATGCGGGTAGTCCCTGGCCCGCGATCTCGCGCTCGGTATCCCCACCTGGTCGAGAAGCTCGACGACTCGGGCGTTGGCTTCGCGGGTCGACATGTCGAAGTGAGTCGTGAGCGCCTCGCGAATCTGCCCGCCGATTGTGTGCACCGGGTTCAGGCTTGTCATCGGATCCTGGAAGATCATTGCGATCTCCTTGCCGCGCACAGCTGCGGAGCTCCCGGCCCGACATCGTCAGGAGATCCCGTCCGGCGAACATCGCGGAGCCAGCCGCCACGCGGCCAGCGCGGGCCAAGAGGCCTAGGAGAGCGAGCGAGGTGACGCTCTTTCCGCAGCCCGACTCGCCGACGATTCCGAGTGTCTCACCCTCCCCGATCGAGAACGAGATGTCATTGACTGCGTAGATCGTCCCGCGCTCCGTCGTGAACTCGACGCGCAATCCGTCGACCGAGAGGAGCGGCTCAGACACGCCCGCGCAACTTCGGATCGAGAGCCTCTCGCAGTCCGTCGCCGACGAGGTTGAACCCCATGACGATGATGACGATCGCCAGGCCCGGAAGAATCGCGAGCATCGGCTGAGAGTCGAGGTACTTCACCGTGTCGGTGAGCATCGTGCCCCACTCGGGGGTTGCCGGATCCTGCGGGCCGAGGCCGAGGAACCCGAGACCAGCTGCGTCGATTATCGACGTCGCGAGCGCAAGAGTTCCGGCGACGATCACAGGTGAGATCGCGTTCGGCATGATGTGCGACCCCAGGATGCTCCGGCTCGGGACGCCGACCGCGCGCGCCGCGAGCACGTAGTCGGTCTCGCGTTGTCCGAGGATCGATCCTCGCATCAGCCGCGCGAAGATCGGGACGTTCACGATCCCGATCGCGAGCATGACCTGGAGCAGCCCGCCGCCGCCGAAGAGCGCGACGATCCCGATGGCCATCAGGAAACCCGGAATCGCGAGCATGATGTCCATGAACCTCATGATCGGGGTGTCGAGCCGTCGGAAGTAGCCGGCCGCCGAGCCGAGGATCATGCCCAGAGTGAGGCCGACGGTGACCGCGACGATCCCGATGAGGAGTGAATAGCGCGCACCGTAGATGAGCCGTGAGAGCTCGTCGCGACCCAGATCGTCGACACCGAGCAGGTGCTCTCGAGACGGACCCGGGCAGCATCCCTGCTCGATCGCCGCGAGATTCTGCTCCTGCGGGTCGTACGGGGCGAGCAGCGGAGCAAATACGGCGACGAAGATGAAGAAGCCGATCACGAAGAGGCCGAAGACGGCACCTGGGTTCCGCAGCATCCTGCGAAACGCGTCGCGGATGAGTCCGGTCGGTGGGTTCTGCTCGAGCGTGACCTCGGTGATCTCGGCGATTGACATCGCTATCTCCCGGACAGCCTGATCCGCGGGTCGAGGAAGCCGTAGGCGATGTCAACGAAGAGGTTGATGAGGACGACGACGACCGCGATGAAGAGGATCCCGCCCTGGAGAACCGGGTAGTCGCGGTGCTTGATCGCCTCCTGCACCCAGGTGCCCATTCCCGGGAACGCGAATACCGTCTCGGTGAGAATCGCTCCCGAAAGCAAGAGGCCGGCCTGGAGCCCGATCACGGTGACAACGGGCAGCATCGCGTTGCGAAAGACATGGCCCCGGTCGACAGTGCGTGGGGGCAGGCCCTTTGCTCTCGCCGTCCTCACATAGTCCTCGTTCTGCACGTCCAGCACCGACGCGCGCGTGATCCGCGCGATGATCGCGAGGGGAATCGACCCGAGTGCGATCGCGGGAAGGATCAGGTGCTTCATCGCGTCCCAGGCGGCGTTCCAGTTGCCGGTAATGATCCCGTCGAGGACGTAGAAATTGGTCGGGTGTTCGGCGGTGATGAGAACGTCTTGCCGGCCAACACTGGGCAGCCATTGGAGTTTCACCGCGAACCCGTACTTGAGGAGGATCGCGAGGAAGAAGATCGGAATCGAGACGCCGATCAGCGACGCGAACAAGCTGAAGTGGTCGAACGCCCCACCGTGGCGCTTTGCCGCGTAGAACCCGAGCGGGACGCCGACGGCCATTGCGAACACCATGGCCATGAGCGCGAGCTCGATGGTTGCTGGAAATCGCTCCCTGATCTCGTCTGTGACGAGCCTGTGAGAGTAGGCGCTCGCTCCGAGGTCGCCGTCGGCGAGGCTCTGCAGGTACCGCACGTACTGGATGTAGATCGGGTCGTCGAGACCGTACTGCTCACGCGCTTCGGCGACCGCCTGCTCTGTTGCCCGCTCGCCGAGAATCGCCTCGGCTGGCGACCCGGGAAGGGCTCGGATCCACACGAACACCAGGATCGAGAGCCCGAGCAGGATCGGGACGAGCAGGAGGAGCCGACGGACGGTAAACCGAAGCAACTCAGGTTTCCGCCCGTCGGCTCTTCAGCTATGCCTGCCTAGCCGCTGATCCGAACGCTCGCGAACGAGTCGTTCAACACCGGGCTCGCCACGAAGCCCCGAACGTTCCGGGCAAACCCGAGCGCCGGCCGCGTGTGCACGTACGGCACGGCCAGCACGTTTCTCATGATGAAGTTGTTGATTGCCTTGTACTGTGCGCTCCGCTTTGCCGGGTTCGGCTCGGCGGCCCCCTTGGCAATCATCGCGTAGAACCTGTTCCCCAGGGCGTTCTCGAGGCCGAACTGCTTGGCCGCGAAGATGCCATCGAGGAACGTCGTCGGATCGCCGTAGTCACCCGTCCACCCGAGCATGAAGAGCGCTCCGGCCTGGCCAGCCTGGACCTGACCTAGGTAATCCGGGCTCCAAGGCGCACTCTTGGCGGTCACCTTGAATCCCGACTTCTCGAGACTCGCGGAGAACGCCTGGAAGTTCCGCTTCGGGTCAGGCATGTACGGACGCGTCACGTCGGTCGGGTAGATGAACTCGACCTCGACCGGCAGCGTGAGCCCAGCTGCGGTGAGCGCAGCGCGGGCCTTGGCCGGGCTGTAGGCGTACGTGGGCACGTTGTTCGAGTAGCCGAACTGGAGGGTTGGCGGCTGGAACTCCTTCGCCACCGTGCCGCGGCCCGCATACAGTGACCGCACGACCCCAGCGCGGTCGAGGGCATATGCGAGCGCCTTCCGGACGGCGAGCTGATTGAACGGCTCCTCCGCCTGGTTGATCCCCACGTAGCCGACGTTGAACGGCGGCCGGTCGGCGATCTTCAGCTTGCTGTTCCTCGTGATCGTCCTGATGTCAGAGGGCGCGACGTTGTCGTACCCCTGGATCTCGCCGGTCTGCAGTGCCTGCAGGCGTGCCGTGTTGTCGGCGATCGCGCGGATGATCAGCCGGCTGATGCCCGCCTTCCTGCCCCAATAGGTGTCGTTTCGAGCGAACTCGATCTTGTCGCCGATCTTCCACGACACGAGCTTGAAGGGGCCGGTGCCAACGGCGTTTCCGCCAGGCACACCCCACTGCCCGGTCGGAACGTAGACGCCGTCAGACGTTACGCGACCCTTGTTGGCCCCATACTTCGCCATTGCGGCCGGGCTCTGGATGAAAAAGGAGCCGTTGGTCAGTACGTTCAGGAACGGGCCATAGACACGCGTGAGCCGAACGACGGCCGTGTACTGGCCGTTCGCCGCACAGCTTCTAAACAGCGCCTTGCCCCTGTCCTTCGACTTGAAGCCCTTGAAGATGGCGTTGTAGTAGTACGACGCCGACGGGTTTGCCTGAGCGCCCTTGAAGTTGTACCAACGGTTGAAGTTCGCACAGACGGCAGCTGCGTTGAAAGCAGTCCCGTCGTGGAACGTCACACCGCGGCGCAGCGTGAACGTGTACGTCCTGCCGTTATTGGACGACTTCCAAGCCGTCGCAAGACCGGGCGCAAGCGTCACCGTTCCAGGGATCTGCTTGATCAGACCCTCATAGATCTGGTACGTGGCGCGCAGCGACTCGCCGTCGGAGATAAATGGCGAGTCGAGCGACGTCGGCTCCGCCGAAGCGGCGAAGACCAGCGTGCTCGTCTGCGCCTGCCTCTCGGCTGACCCCGACGCCACCGCGGCCGCTAGCAGTCCGAGCATGACGAGCACCCCAGCGGCACTGAGAATTTTGCGCATTCCTTCCCTTCCTTTCCCTCGATATGGAGCGAACCGCAGGAGCTTACTACCGGCCGCTATTAACTCAGACGACGAGCGGCCCCGAATGTCGGGGCCGCTCGTAACGTAACTGGTGTTGTTGGCGACTACGCGGCCAAGCCGGCGAGATCACGCAGGGCCTCGAGACGCTTGAGCGCCTGCCCTTCGAGCTGCCGTACACGCTCACGCGTCAGGTCGAGCTCGTGACCGATCGCCTCGAGCGTCCAAGGCTCGCCCTCGAAACCAAAGCGGAGCTCGAGGATCCGCCGCTCGCGCTCCGGGAGAGCGTCGAGCGCACGCCGGATGCTCTGTCGGCGGAGCGACTCCTCGGCCTCGTCGAACGGGTCGGCCGCTTCGCGATCGGCGAAGAGATCTCCGAGCTCACCCTCGTCATCGGCGCCGACCGTCTGGTTCAGCGAAACCGACGCGTGGGCGGCACCGAGCGCCTCCTCGACATGCTGGATCGGCAGTCCGGTCGCCTCGGCGAGCTCCTGCTTCGTCGCCTCGCGCCCCAGCTCGACCTCGAGCCGACGTGCGGCGCGGGACAGCTTCTGCTGTCGCTCGACGACGTGCACCGGCACGCGGATCGTCCGCGCGTGATTCGCGACAGCGCGCTGAACGGACTGGCGAATCCACCAGGTTGCGTATGTCGAGAACTTGAACCCGCGCCGCCAGTCGAACTTCTCGACTGCGCGGTTGAGGCCGAGCGTTCCTTCCTGGATCAGATCGAGGAACGGCACGCCGAGCCCGCGGTAGCCCTTCGCGATGGAGACGACGAGTCGAAGGTTCGACTCGATCATCACGCGCTTCGCAACGGGGTCGCCACGCTCGATCCGCTTGGCGAGCGAAACCTCTTCCGCAGCGGTAAGAAGCTTGTGGCGACCAACGTCCGCCAGGAAGAGCTGGAGGCTGTCGGCTGCACCAGATACGGCTCCGGCCTCGTACTTCTGGGCCGCGGCCTCCTCCTTCTCTGCATCGACGTCGGGCTGCGTGATCTCGATGTTGTGCGCCTCGAGCTCGCGCTGGAGCAGCTCGGCGTCTTCCTCGCCGATGTCGTGCTCGAGCACGAACGCCTCGAGCTCGGGCGCCTCGAGTTGGCCCCCGTGCTCCTCGGCGCGTTCGATCAGAGCCTTTACATGCTCCGACTCGAACAGATCGATCAGCTGGTTCTGCGTCAAATTCGTGTTTCAGTCCTTTCGAGCTTCCTGAGGGAAGTAACAAACTTACGAAGTTTACGGCGGCTTTCGCTCTTATTCCAGGGTCATATCTCGACGACTGTGCGTCACAAGCTCGAAACGCTCCCGCCCTGCTTTTATATTCCGCTTCTAATGCCCAAGCGGTTCACGGCGTAAACGCTCGGAGCCCGTAGGCCCACGTAACCTGAGACGTCGTTCGCCTCAGGCAAGTTAGATCATGACCGTTCCGGCGGACGGCGAAAACCCCCTTCGCAAAGCCTTTACGCGCTCTTAGCGCGTCTTTCTGCGAGAAGCTCGGTCGCCCGCTCGAGAGTGACGCCGTCCGGTGAGTCCCCGCGCCGCAGGCTCGCGTTCGTCTCACCGTCCGTGACATAGGGCCCGAACCGCCCGTCGCGGACGACGATCGGGCGGCCACTGGTCGGATCGGCGCCGAGCTCCTTGAGTGGTCCACTGGCGGCGCCCTTCTTCCCCCTTCGTCGTGGCGGTTGCGCAAGAAGACCAAGCGCTTCTTCGAGTGTCACCGTGAACAGCTGTCCTTCGGTCTCGAGCGATCGAGACTCCGCCCCTTTCTTCACGTAGGGCCCGTAGCGGCCGTTCTGAGCGGTCACTTCGTCGCCGTCGATCTCACCGACAACGCGGGGGAGAGAAAGGAGTTTGAGCGCGTCGTCCAGCGAGACCGTCTCGGGTGACATGGATGCGAACAACGACGCGGTTCGCGGTTTCGTGTCCGCGCCCTCCGGCAAGACCTCCGTGACGTAAGGGCCGTATCGACCGGTGCGAACGACGAGCTCGTTGCCGCTCTTCGGGTCCGTGCCGAGCGAGCGACTGTCGGGTTGGGACAGGAGCTCCTCGACCTTGGTGGGAGTCAGCTCGTCAGGCGCTACGTCCGCGGGGAGGCTTGCGCGTTGCTCCCCACGCTCGAGGTACGGGCCATAACGGCCCACACGCACGACGGCGTCGCTTTGTGGAATCGCGATGGAGTTGACGGCGCGAGCATCTATCTCGTCCAGGTGATCGGTGACGAGCTGATGGAGACCGGGGTCGTCCCCGTTGCCGAAGTAGAACTTCGTCAGCCAGTCGACTCGCTCCTCTCCTCCGGCGGCGATCCGGTCCAGGTCGTCTTCCATCCGTGCGGTGAAGTCGAAGTCGACGAGCTGCGCGAAATGACGCTCGAGCAGGTTGACGACGGCGAAGGCGACGAACGTCGGGACGAGTGCCGTCGCCTTCTTGAAGACGTAGCCCCGGTCGACGATCGTCGAGAGGATCGCGGCATATGTGGACGGGCGTCCGATCCCCCGCTCCTCGAGTGCACGGACGAGCGTCGGCTCCGTGTAGCGCGCTGGGGGCATCGTCGTATGCCCCTCGGGCTCGAGCGCGGTGGCCGACACGTCCTCTCCGACTGTCAGCTGCGGGAGGACGCGCTCCTCGTCGTCGGCGGAGGGCTCGTCGCGACCGGGCTCGTAGGCGGCAAGGAAGCCTCGGAACGTGATCACCGTCCCTGATGCCCCGAATTCGGCATCTTCGCCCGTCGAGCTGGTTCCCGCGACTCGCAGAGACACGGTCTGACCTCGCGCGTCCTCCATCTGCGAGGCGAGAGTCCGCTTCCAGACGAGGTCGTACAGCGCATGCTCGTCGCGGCCGAGCTGTTGCTGGAGGTCCTTCGGCGTGCGGAACGAGTCACCGGCTGGCCGGATTGCCTCGTGCGCCTCCTGCGCGTTCGCCACTGCACGCCCGTAGCGGCGGGGCTTCTCGGGCACGAAATCGTCGCCGAACAGCTCGCGTACTTGCGTTCGCGCAGCTTCGAGAGCCGACTCGGAGAGCGTGGTCGAGTCCGTACGCATGTAGGTGATGTATCCGGCTTCGTAGAGGCGTTGCGCCACGCGCATCGTCGTCTGGGCCGAGAAGCGCAGCTTTCGGCTGGCTTCCTGCTGCAGAGTCGCAGTCCTGAAAGGAGCAGCCGGCTTGCGTCGGTAAGGCCGCTCATCGACCGACCGGACTCGGAACTCCGCGTCCGCGAGACGCCCGGCGAGCGATTTCGCGTCCTGTTCGTCGAGCCGAACGAGGGAGTCTTCGCGGAGCGCTCCCGATGCGGCGAAGTCGCGCCCCTGGGCAATCCGCGCACCGTTGACTGCGAGGAGGCGAGCTTCGAAGGCACCGGGATCGAACGTGGCGACGAGATCCCAGTAGTCGGCGGACGTGAATGCCATCCGCTCGCGTTCGCGCTCGACGACGAGACGGGTTGCCACCGATTGGACACGCCCTGCGGAGAGCCCGCGAGTCACCTTCTTCCACAGGACGGGTGACACTTCGTAGCCGTAGAGGCGGTCCAGGATACGCCGAGTCTCCTGAGCGTCCACGAGGCGTTTGTCGATGCTCCGCGTCTCGTGGAGCGCCTTGGCGATCGCATCCTTCGTAATCTCGTGAAAGACCATGCGGCGCACCGGAACCTTCGGCTTCAGGACCTCGACGAGATGCCAGGCGATAGCCTCGCCTTCTCGATCCTCGTCTGTCGCGAGCAGGAGCTCGTCGGCGCCGGCGAGATGCTTCTTGAGCTCCGTGACGATCTTCTTCTTCCCCGGATCGACGACGTAGTACGGCTCGAATCCCTTGGACACGTCCACCCCGAGGGCGCCGAACCGCTTCCGCTGTGCTTCGGGGACGTCTGAGGCGCGATCGGGCAGATCTCGGATGTGGCCAACGCTTGACTCCACCGCGTAGTCGCCGCCGAGGTAGCCGGCGATGGTCCGCGCCTTGGCGGGCGATTCGACGATGACGAGGCTCTTCGGCATTGGCGGAACACCTTAGCGCTCGGTTCAGGCTAAACGGCTACGGAGCCCGAGCCGAGTGCTCGCGCTGCGGTCGAGCGCCGCAATCTCGGATACTGCGCCGCGTGCCCCGACCACATCGACCGAGCTGGTTCTACTACCTCGTCGCAGCGCTCAGCTGGCCGGTTCTCAAGACGCTGTTTCGTCACCGAGCTACCGGGATCGCAAACGTCCCGCGCGACGGCGGCTTCGTGCTTGCCGCGAACCACTCGTCGAACTTCGATCCGTGGCCACTGGCGCTCGCGTTCTTCCCACGTCGCTTCTTTCGCTTCATGGCGAAGGCGGAGCTCTTCTGGTTCCCTCTGGGCGCGGTGATCACGGCGGGAGGTGGCTTCCGAGTGCGTCGGGGCGAGCGGGACGAGGAGGCGATGAACACCGCCGTCGCGCTCGCGAAAGAGGGGCACGTGGTCGTGATGTTCCCGGAAGGCACGCGCCGAAGGAAGGGTCTACGCAAGAAGTACGAGGCGCGGTGGCATACGGGCGCCGCGCGCATCGCGCTCGAGGCCCGCGTACCGCTCGTTCCCGCCGGGATCACGGGTACGGACCGGCTTGCTCGGCTTGGCCCGCTCCGGGTGGCGTACGGCCGCCCCGTTGAGCTCGACGATCTCTCCGGTCTTTCCGCGGCAGACGCGGCGCAGGTGGCGACCGATCGCCTGCAGGAAGCGATCACCGAACTGGAGCACTCGCTCTCGTGAGGCGGCCATTGCTCGTGCTGGACGGCGACTCGTTCGCCCATCGCGCATACCACGCATTGCCGAAGACGATGCGGCGGACCGACGGCGGGCCGGGCAACGCGCTCATCGGGTTCACGAACATGCTGTTGCGTCTCTGGCAAGACGAACGCCCGCGAACGATTCTCGCCGCCTGGGACACACTTGATTCACCGACCTACCGGCACACTGCACTCGAGAGCTATCAGGCGGGCCGCGTCTTCGACGCGGAGCTGCTCGAGCAGCTCGACCTCCTTCCGGCCCTCGTTGCGTCGGCCGGGTTCGCTTGCGCGAAGGAGAAGGGCTACGAGGCCGATGACTTCCTCGCAGCCGCTGTCGAAAGCGAGGAGAAGGCTGGCGGTGAAGTTCTCGTGGCAACGTCGGACCGTGACGCTTTTCAGCTGGCGAGCACGAAGACGACCATCCTCCAGCCCGTGCGCGGAGGTGCGCCGGCGCGTATCGGCCCGACCGAGGTTCGTGAGCGGTACGGGGTGGATCCCGAGCAGGTCCCGGATTTCATCGCCCTGCGCGGCGATCCCTCGGATCGGATCCCAGGCGCACGCGGAGTAGGGGAGAAGCGAGCCGCCGATCTCCTCAGCCAGTTCGAGTCGCTCGAGGCAATGCTTGCGGATGGCCGATTCGCAGCGGAGGCAGAGCTGCTTCGTCTCTACCGGTGCATTGCGACGATGGACCGAGCTGCACCGCTTCCTGCCCTCCCGGACGTCGCGCCCGACTGGCCAGCCGCCGCCGAGCACGCGCGCCAGCTCGGTCTCCCTGGCGTCGCCGGCAGGTTCGAGGAGGCGAGCACGTGGATGTGATCAGCCATCCCGCGTTTTCTCGTCTGCACTCGCCCAGCGATCCCGAGTATTTGGAGATTCCGCAGCGGCTCGCGAGGCTTCATGAGCGCTTCCCCGCGTTCGTCACCGGACAGCCTGCCGAGCGCGCGCACATCGAGCTTGTTCACAGAGGCACGTACATCGACGCCGTGGATGCGATTCACGAGGAGGTGTGGCTCGATGCGGACACCGCCGCCGATGCAACCACGCCAGAGGCGGCGCGCCTGGCCGCAGGATGCTCGATTCAGGCGGCCGAGACGAGCGGATTCGCGCTCGTGCGTCCACCCGGCCACCACGCACTTGTTGCGTCCTCCATGGGCTTCTGCATCTTCAACAACGTGGCGATCGCGGCACGTCATGCACAAGAGGCGCTCGGGCTTACAAGAGTCGCGATCATCGATTTCGACGTTCACCACGGGAACGGCACCGAGGCAATCTTCCGCGAGGACTCGTCCGTGCTCATGATCTCGCTCCACCAGTGGCCGCTCTGGCCGGGGACCGGGGGCCCGGGTCCAGCTCCGAGCACGCACTCAACGTTCCGCTCGCTGCGGGCTCCGGCGATGCCGAGTACATGCAGGCGTTCAGCGATGTCGTCGAGCCGTCAGTTCGTATGTTCGAGCCGGATCTCGTGCTCGTATCGGCAGGCTTCGATGCTCATTCCGACGATCCACTGGCGCAGATGGAGGTCAGCGTCGACGGGTTCCGCGAGCTCGGCCGTCGCTGCGGAGCACTCGCGCCCCGCGTCGCGGCAGTTCTGGAGGGTGGCTACAACCTCGAGACCCTCCCCGCGCTGGTCGAAGCGGCGCTCGAGGGCTTCTCAGCCGAGGGGTAGTGGTGCTCTGACGGGTCAGACCCGTGAGGTCAGACCTCGGTGCTGAGCTAGCCTCGCGCCGTCTCGAGCCGTTCGAGCGCCTCGCGGCGCGAGGATACGCCGAGCTTCTTCAGGAGGTTCTTGACGTGAGACCGAACCGTATGCTCGGAGATGAAGAGCCGCTGCGCGATCTCATCGGTTCCGAGATGCTCGTCCAGGAGGAGCAGCACTTCGACCTCCCGAGCTGAGAGTGCGCGGGTGATCGCCTCGGGGATGCCGTCCAGCCTTCCTCCTTCGCGAACGCGGTCGAGCAAGCGTCGCGCGACGCCTCCGGAAAGCGCTGCGTCGCCTCGTGCGACACCGCGGAGGAAGATGGCGATCTGCTCGGGAGGCTCGGTCTTGAGGAGATACCCGGACGCCCCTGCGCGGATCGCTGCAAGCAGGTTCTCCTCCGCGTCGGAGGCGGTGAGCACCACGACCTCGCACGTCGGCGCCTGCTCGCGGATCTGTGGAAGCGCGGTGAGCCCGTCCATTCCGGGCATCGTGAGATCGAGCAGCACGAGGTCGGGCTGAAGGGTTTCGGCCTGGGCGATCGCGCGTTCTCCGTCCTCGGCAGCGCCCACTACGTCGAATCCCTGCTGCGCGAGCAGCGCCGCGAGGGCGTCCCTGGTCAGCGGGTGGTCGTCGACGATCAAGATTCGCTCGGCCACGCCCCTCTTATCGGCACGACTCCCCGTGCCGACAAGGGAACCGTGGACAACGTTCGGGCCGAGCGCTACCGATCGTGGCTCCTGGGCGAGATTCTGCTCGTCGGTCTCCTCGCCTCCGGAACCGCACTGTTTGCGGCGAGCGAGTCGCTGCAGTCCGCGTACGAGCTCCACGACGCCAGGCTCGCGTTCGACTCCGCGGTCGCCGTGGTCGCGGTCATCGTCTGCGTGCTCGCATCCGTGCGCTTCCTCGTCGACGGCCGCACTCTCGACCTGCTGCTCGCCGCCGGGTTCTGGAGCATCGCTCTGGGCACCGTCGCCTTCAGCCTGGTCCCCGTGCTCGGCGGAGGCTCGTTGACTCCGGACGCGGCATGGGCATTCGTCGGCGCGCGGCTCCTCGGGGCTGGGCTGATCGCGCTCGCCCCCTACGTCGACGGACGCATGTCGGCGCGCCGTCGCTCTCTTCTGGCCATGGGCGTGGGCGTCGGGCTCGTGCTCGCAGCCGTAGCCGTCGGGGCTAGTGGTCCGGAGTGGAGAGCCGATCCGCTCGAGGTCGGCGTCGTCGACGGCTCGTACGTTCGGCTTGCGGCTGCCCTGCTCGCTTCCCTCTGGCTAGTCGCTCTGATCGGCTTCGGCCTGCGCTACAGGCGCTATGGCCGCGATCTGGACAGCTGGATGTGTCTTGCGGCGACGCTTGCGCTCTTCGCCGACCTGCACCTCGTCCTCACGCCGGTGGTGTCGAGCGACTATGTCCTCCAGGGTGACTTTCTCCGTGTCCTCGCCTATGGAATTCTGCTCGTCGGCGTGTGGCGCGCGATCTCCGAGGCCGAGTTCGGCCGCGCGGTCGCGGACGAACGGGCCCGCGTAGCGCGCGAGATCCACGACGGGCTTGCCCAGTACCTCTTCGCGATCTCGACTCAGGTCAGCATGCTCGAATCGGGCGCCCCGCTGGAACAGGTCCTCCCCAGGCTCAAGCAGGCATCGACTGCAGCCCAGCAGGAGGCCCGGTTTGCCGTTCTCGCGCTCTCATCGGCAGGAGGGTCGGCGAGGTTCGACTCGGCTCTACGCCGGTACGTCGAGGTTCTCACAGCTGACGGGGAGCTCGACGTCGAGCTCGATGTGGATCCCCAGGTTCGGCTCGCGCCGGACGAGCAGATAGAGGTGTTCCGGATAGTCCAGGAGGGGTTGGGGAACGCTCGCCGTCATTCCGGAGCCGGGCACGTCGAGGTCTCCATCTCGCAGCAAGGCGGGCGGCGCGTCGTATCGGTGTCTGACGACGGGATCGGCTTCGACCAAGCGGACGCGGCGTCCGGACTAGGTGTCGCCAACATGCGGCTTCGGGCCCAGGCGATCGACGGACACCTGAGCTTCAAGTCCGCGCCCGGCCGCGGCACGGCAATCGAGGTCGTGCTCAGAGCGGCTTAGATCCTCCGAGGGCTGTGCCACAAGTGGCGCCGGTATCGCCGGCTGGGCGACGCCGATCATCGAGTCGCGGGACACGAGCCCCCCTCGCTCCTTCGGGTAACGGGAGCAGAGCGTGCACACGATCAAGTGATGCACTCGTTGGGTGTTTTCGAGCGCGACGACGACCGTCCAGGCCCAGGCCGAGGCCGAGACTCGAACGCCGCTGCGCGTGCGTCGGCGACGAGGCTCCCCTTGAACTCGGGCCCCTCTCGTACGTGCTCGGCGGCATGCTCTCGATGCTGCGTCGGAGCTCGCCGACGTTCATGACGTCCTGCTGGATGGGCGTGCCGACCAGCGGATCCATCAGCAGCTCCCAATCTGCGAGCTCGTGCTCGGTGCGATCTATCGGCGCGTCGGTCGACTACCCTCCGCGATCGTGCACGGCACGCTCGACGCGCCGATCGTACCGCGGTGACACTCGAGTTGACCCCGCCGACGATATCCTCTCGGTGCTTTGAGCGGTAAGTTGGCGAGTTCGGTCATCGTAGTCGAGACTCCACACGGCCAGGCCAACGTCCACCTCCACCCCGTCGAGGAGCCGCGCGCTGCACTCGTGCTCGGCCATGGCGCAGGTGGAGGCGTGACGTCGCGAGATCTCGTGGCCGTGACGGACGTCGCCCGCTCGGAAGGGGTCAGCGTCGCCCTCGTCGAACAGCCCTACCGGGTCGCCGGGCGACGCTCCCCCGCGCCCTGCGCGCCAGCTCGATGCCGCCTGGATTGCAGTGGTCGAGCGGCTGACAGCGGGCGAGCTGCGCGGTTTGCCGCTGATCGTGGGCGGACGCTCGTTGGGTGCCCGCGTCGCCTGCCGTACCGCTGAGACCACCGGCGCCGCTGCGGTGCTGTGTCTCGCCTTTCCGCTGCAGCCGCCGCGCCGAGCCACGGGCGCTCCGTCATCGAGTCGGCTCCCCGAGCTCGACCGCGTGCAGGTCCCGATGCTGGTCGTGCAGGGCGCACGAGACCAATTCGGGATTCCGCCTGCTGTCGCACGTCGCACCGTCGTCCAGGTGTCGGGCGACCACGCCCTGCGGACGGATCTCGAGGCCGTGGCCGCGGCCGTACGTGGGTGGCTCCCAGGCATCGTCCGAGACTTGGCGTCGCCCGCAGCCGTCGGGTGAAGCGCTTGTTCATGCACCGGGGATGCACAGGACAAGTCTCGGCATTGAAAAAGCCCCGCAAGGAGCGCGGCTTTCCCGTAGCAGGCCTGTAAGCCGGATTCTTCGCGAGCAATTCTGCGATTTGGCGAGCCATGCTGGTTGAGCCTTCCCGCCGTGCCGTCGAAGTCGTCAGATGCTGCCCTCGTGATGCACCGGTGATGCACGGCCGCTGTCCGCGTTGCAGCCAACGGCTACGCGATGCTCATTCGCGCCGCCGAACGTCCCATTCGACAACGCGCTCGCGCACTCTCGCCCGTCCCGTTTCCTACGCCGCCTGGTCAGAAGGCTCCGGCATAGGCGTTCAGCGCCGGCTGCCCTCCGAGGTGCGCGTACAGCACGCGCGAGCCGGGCTCGATGCGCCCGTCCCGCACGAGGTCGATCAGCGCCGCCATCGACTTCCCTTCGTACACGGGGTCGGTGAGCATCCCCTCGAGCCGGGCGCAGAGCCGGATCGCGTCGATCGTCTTCGCGTCCGGGATCCCGTACGTGCCGGCGTGCCACTCGTCGAGCAGGACGATCTCGTCGTCCGCGAGCTCGCGACCGAGCCCGATCGCGTCGGCGGTCTGCCGCGCGATCCGCGCGATCTGCGCCCAGGTCTGGTCGACCGTGGCGGAGCCGTCGATCCCGAGGACGCGCGCGCGGCCGCTCCTGCCCGCGAAGCCGGCGATCATGCCGGCCTGGGTCGAGCCGGTCACCGAGCAGACGATGATCGTGTCGAAGAACACGCCGAGCTCTGCCTCCTGCGCGGCGACCTCGTCCGCCCAGCGCGCGAAGCCGTGACCGCCGAGCGGGTGATCCGAGGCGCCCGCGGGGATCGGGTACGGCTTGCCGCCGCGCGCCTCGACCGACGCGAGCGCCTCCTCCCAGCTCGGTCGGAAGCCGATGTCGAACCCGGCCGTCGGAGAGCCGGACGTCGGCGCCCATGATCCGCGAGAGCAGGATGTTCCCGACCCGGTCGTAGCCGGGATCGTCCCACTCGACCCAGTGCTCCTGGACGAGCACGCAGCCGAGCCCGAGGTGCGCGGCGACCGCCGCGACCTGGCGCGTGTGGTTCGACTGGACGCCGCCGATCGAGACAAGCGTGTCGCACCCCTGGGCCAGCGCATCGGCGGCGAGGTACTCGAGCTTGCGCACCTTGTTGCCGCCGTAGGCGAGCCCCGAGTTGCAGTCCTCGCGCTTCGCCCAGATCTCGACCTTCGCCGCCGAGGTGCTCGCTCAGCCGCTCGAGCCGGTGCACGGGCGACGGGCCGAAGAGCAGCGGCACGCGGTCGAAGGCGAGGATGTCCGAGTTATGCGCCTCGAGCTGGGCGCTCGGAACGGTGATCGACATGGCTATGCCTCCTCATGTTGGAAGGTTTGATCAATGAGAGCGCCGAGCGACAACCAGTTGTCTCGCACCGCGTTGGCAACGCCCTCGACGTCCGCGGCGGCGCAGCGCTCGATGATCCGCTCGTGCTGACCGACGGAGCGGCGGCCGGCAAGCGAGGCAAAGCGAGCGCGCTCGAGCCGGCGCACCCGGGGCGTGAGCCGATCGAGGGAACGGGCGATCTCGCGATTCGCCGACGCCTGGACGAGAACCGCGTGGAAGCCGTCGTCCGCCGCGAGCGCCGCATCGACGTCGCCGCGCGCAAGCCCCGCTTCGAATGCGGCGTTCGCCGATCGCATCGCATCGATCTCGCGGTCGCCGACCCGGAGGACGGCGAGCGTTGCCGCGAGCGCGTGCAAAGCGGCCACGACGTGGAAGGCGTCCTGTGCGTCGCGCCGGTCGAGCGGTGCCACCCGCGTGTACCGGTTTGGCGCGCTCTCGACGAGGCCGTACTCCTCCAGTCGCGCAAGCGCCTCGCGGATCGGCGTCCGGCTCAGTCCCAGCCACGCCGAGAGCTCGGCGTCCTTGAGCTGCTCACCGGGCTCGAGCGTCCCGTCGAGGACGGCGTCCCGAAGGCGCGCGTATGCCTCGTCGCGAAGGAGCGTCCGGGCAGGGGGCGTCTGTACTTTTGGAACCGGCATGCAATATATTACATCTCGGATTCGCTTTCGTGTCAAGCGTGCCTGGTGGAATGGCTAGCCGGGCGATGGAGGACGCGCGTGATTCGATCGCTCGGTCAGGCCTGCTGCCGCTTGTCGAGGCCTCGCCTGGTTGAAGTCACAAGAAATGGGAAAACCCTGCAAATGCAGGGTTTT
>CAVRLG010000002.1:0-49575 GCA_963722035.1 uncultured Thermoleophilia bacterium | reverse complement strand
TCAGCCCGCGAAGGCCGGGGAATCGTGGTCAGCGTCTCGAAATGTCTCCAGAACGCGCCGGGCTCGAGGCCCGTGAGTACTGATGTCGCAGTCGCCATGATGTCCGCTTGGCCTCCTCAGTCCGTCTCCGGCGGACAGTACTACGCCAGAGAGGCAGAACCGGCCGGACGTTGGGCCTGCTCGCCGCCACGGTGACGCCGAGCGGCTCCGGTAGCGCTATCTTGCGGCCTGCGCGGCTGCTCGTTCTTGCTCTCGACGGGCGCTCTTGTGGGCGCGCTTAGCGGCCTGGTACTCGGCGAGCCCCGCAGGGGAGTCGATCCCACCGAGGCACGGGTAATCCGGTACCAGCTCCCGCGCGGCCTCGAGACGAAACGAAGCGCCAGCACCGAACCGAGGCCCGTGATCTTCATCTGCCCGAAGCCAGGAAGCGCGCCGATACGCCGGCGGAGATCCGCTGCGTCGGTGGCCTCCGTCCAGACACGTTCGGCCTGGCCGTCGTACTCGTCTGCGACGACTGCGCACAGCTCCTGCACCCTCCTCGCCATGGAGCCCGGGAAGCGATGGATTGCCGGCCGTTCGCGGAAGACTTCCTCGAGCTTCAGCGGATCCATGGCTGCGATCGCGGCTGCGTCGAGCCCGCCGATCCGGCTCTTCAGCTTGTAAGGGCCGACAAACGCAGTAGGTACCGTCACTTGCTGGTCGAGCGCGAATCCGATCAGCAGGGCGAGCGGCTCGCGTGCGAGGAGCTCGTTCGCCTCGTTCGACTCGGTGAGGTAGAGAGCGACAGGCACGGCCTGAGTGTAGACCGTGCTCGTCGTCGCATGACCGAAGCCCGAGCCGCCGACGGTACTCTCAGACCTGTGAACCCGCTGGACGTTTTCTCGCCGGAGACGCGGAAATGGTTCGGGCGCGCGTTCCACGCTCCGACCCCGGCACAGGCACTCGGTTGGCCCGCGATAGCGGCGGGCGGGCATGTCCTCATCCAGGCGCCCACGGGGTCCGGGAAGACACTCGCGGCCTTTCTCATCGGGATCGACCGGCTGAACGAGAGCCCTGGTGACGGGCTCCGCCTGCTCTACGTCTCCCCGCTCAAGGCGCTCAACTACGACATCGAGCGCAACCTGCGCAGTCCGCTCGCGGGGCTCGGCTCGACGCTCTCGGTCGGCGTGCGTACGGGAGACACGCCTGCGGAGGAGCGCCGCCGGATGCTTCGCACGCCGCCCGACATCCTGATCACCACGCCCGAGTCGCTCTTCCTGCTCCTCACCTCGCAGGCGCGTGAAACTCTGCGCGGCATCGAGACGGTCATCCTCGACGAGGTGCACGCCGTCGCCGGGACGAAGCGCGGAGCCCACCTCGCTGTGAGCCTCGAGCGTCTCGAGCGTCTCGTCGACGCCCCGTTCCAGCGCGTCGGTCTCCGGCCACCCAGCGCCCACTCGAGGAGATCGGACGCTTCGTCGCGGGCTCTGGCCGTGAGATCGAGCTGGTCGACGCGGGTGTGCGGAAGGAGCTCGACCTGCAAGTCGTCGTTCCGGTCGAGGACATGCGCGAGCTCGGCCCGGTAACGGTGGTATCTGCTGCCTCCCGTTCCCCCACCCCTTCCACTGTCCGCTTGCCCGGGCTGGCGCTCCGCGACGGCGTCGAGATGGGACCAGGAGCCGAACAGTCGAGCCGCTCGATCTGGCCCTCGATCTACCCCGCAATCCTCGATCTCGTCCGTACTCATCGGTCGACGATCGTGTTCGTCAACAACCGGCGCCTCGCAGAACGTCTGGCTCTCCGGATCAACGAGCTGGCTGAAGAGGAGCTCGCCCGAGCGCACCACGGCTCACTGGCGCGCGAACAAAGGATCGTCGTGGAGGAGCTGCTCAAGGCTGGACGGATCCCGTGCCTCGTTGCGACATCGTCGCTCGAGCTCGGGATCGACATGGGTGCGGTCGATCTCGTGATCCAGGTCGAAAGCCCGAAGTCGGTGGCACGCGGGCTCCAGCGCGTGGGTCGGGCGGGGCACGATCTCCACTCGGTCTCGAAGGGTCGGATCTTCCCCAAGTTCAGAGCCGATCTCCTCGAGTCGGCTGTCGTGGCTCGTGCAATGCGGGAAGGCGAGATCGAGGAGACGCGGATCCCGCGGAACCCGCTCGACGTCCTCGCGCAGCAGGTGGTCGCCGTTTGCGCGGACGAGGAAATCACCGTCGACGAGCTTCACGAGCTCGTCCGCGGCGCGTATCCCTTCTCGGATCTCTCGCGCGCTCAGCTCGAGAACGTCCTCGACATGCTTGCCGGGCGCTATCCGTCCGACGAGTTCGCCGAGCTGCGACCCCGGATCGTCTGGGATCGCACTGCCGGAGTCGTGCGCGGAAGAACCGGCGCGAGGCAGCTCGCGGTCACGAATGCGGGCACGATCCCGGACCGCGGTCTCTTCGGCGTGTTCCTGGTCGACGGCGGCGGGCGTGTCGGAGAGCTCGACGAGGAGATGGTCTACGAGGCCAGGGCAGGCCAGACGTTCCTGCTCGGCGCGTCGACGTGGCGGATCGAGGAGATCACGCGCGATCGGGTGCTCGTCTCCCCGGCGCCGGGCGTACCGGGTGCGGCTCCCTTCTGGAAGGGCGAGGCGTCGGGCGTCCGGCGGAGCTAGGGGAGAAGATCGGACGCGCAGCGCGTGAGCTCGCGGCGTTGTCGGACGACCGGGCGACCGAGGTGCTCCGGGTCGAGTACTCGCTCGACGAGCGTGCGGCCCGGAACCTCGTCACGTTCCTGCGCGAGCAGGAGACCGCGACCGGAGTCGTGCCCTCCGACCGGTCCATCGTCGTGGAGCGCTTCCGCGACGAGATCGGCGACTGGCGCGTCTGCGTCCTCACGCCATTCGGCGGCCGCGTGCACGCGCCCTGGGCGATGGCGCTTCGCGCCCGTCTTCGCGATTCGCTCGAGATCGACGTGCAGTCGCTCTGGTCGGACGACGGGATCGCACTTCACTTCCCGGATACCGACGTGCCGCCGCCTGTCGCAGACTTGCTCCTCGACCCGGAGGAGATCGAGGAGCTCCTGCTCGTGGAGCTCGCGCAGAGCGCGCTCTACGGCGCGCGCTTCCGTGAGAACGCGGCGCGCGCACTGCTCATCCCGCGCCGCCGACCGGGCCAGCGGACGCCGCTCTGGCAGCAGCGCCTGAAGTCGCAGAGCCTGCTTCAGGTCGCGCGACGCTACCCCCAGTTCCCGATCGTTCTGGAGACGTATCGCGAGTGCCTCCAGGACGTCTTCGACCTCCCCGCGCTGCGCGAGATCCTCACGGGAATTCAAACGCGACGGCTCGACCTGGTCGAGATCGAGACGCCGTCGGCGTCGCCGTTCGCGGCATCCCTTCTCTTCGATTACGTCGCCACGTACATGTACGAGGACGACACGCCCCCGGAGGAACGGCGCGCGCAGGCGCTCTCCCTCGACCGCGACCTCCTGCGCGAGCTGATGGGGATCGAGGAGCTGCGGGATCTGCTCGACGCCGGCGCCATCGAGGACGTCGAGCGCTCGCTTCGTCGGGCGCCACGCAATGCGGACGAGCTGCACGACCTGCTTCGCCGAGCAGGGCCACTCGTCGACAGCGAGTACGACCGTGGGTTCGCCGAGACGCTCGTTCGCGAGCGCCGAGCGATTCGCGTCCGGCTGGGGGACGTCGAGCTCTTCGCAGCGGTTGAGGATGCCGGTCTCCTTCGCGACGCCTTCGGCGCCGTCCCTCCCGGAGGCGTGCCCGACGTCTTCCTCGAGCCGGTCGAGCGCCCTCTGCGAGCCGTGGCTCGCCGCTACGCGAAGACACGTGGCCCGTTCACGACCAGCGAGCTGGCGGATCGGTTCGGACTCGACCACGGGGAGGTCGATCGCGAGCTGGAAGGGCTCGAGCGGGACGACGAGCTCGTTCGGGGCGAGCTTCGCCCGGGAGGCTCCGGGCGGGAGTGGTGCGACCCGGATGTCCTCCGCCGTATTCGGCGCGCGACGCTGGCGGTTCTGCGACACGAAGTCGAGCCCGCAGAGCAGGCGGCATTCGGCCGCTTCCTGCCCTCGTGGCACGGGATCGGAAGACGCCAGTCGCTGCGAGAGGCACTCGTTCCATTGCAGGGAGTCGCGCTCCCGGTTTCGCTCTGGGAGAGCGACGTGCTTCCCCGCCGCGTGCCGGGCTACCGCTCCGCCGATCTCGACGCGTTGTGTGCCTCGGGTGAGGTCGTCTGGGTCGGCGCCGGGCTCGATCGAGTCGCTCTGTACTTCCGCGAGGATGCGCCTGTGCTCGGTCGAGCGGCTGCGGAGCACCCACCGGAGGGAGCGGCTCATTCGGCGATCCGTGGTGCACTCGGACAAGGGGCGCTCTTCTGGGCCGATCTACTCGTTGCGAGTGAGCTCGAGGCCGCCGAAGCTCTTTCCGCCGTCTGGGATCTCGTCTGGGCAGGTGAGGTCGCCAACGACTCCTGGGCGCCGCTGCGCGCAGCCCGGCGGTACGACACGCCGCATCCCGAGCGGCGCGCCCGCCGGTTCGCCCGCTCCCGCGCGACCGTCCCGTCTCCCACGCAGGGCCGGTGGGCGCTGGCGGCGCCCCTCTTCGCCGGCGAGGCGGATCGCCGCGCTCTAGCCGAGCTCCTGCTCGAGCGGCAGGGAATCGTCACGCGCGACGGCGTCCGAGGAGAGGGCATCCGCGGTGGCTACGGCGCGGTGTACGCGGAGTTGCGTGCGCTCGAGACGCTCGGTGTCTGTCGCCGCGGGTACTTCGTGGAGGGCCTGGGAGGAGCGCAGTTCGCACTGCCGGGCGCCGTCGAGCGCCTGCGCGAGCTGCGATCGCACGACTTGCGGAACCAGGAGCGTGAGGTGCTCGTGCTCGCGGCCGCCGATCCTGCGCAACCGTACGGCGCTGCGATTCCGTGGCCGCGGCGCGCGGGAGCACGAGCCGCGCGAGTCGCGGGAGCGTGGGTGGTACTGCTCGATGGGGAGGCCGCGCTCTACGTCGAGCGAGGAGGCCGGTCGCTCGTTCCCTTGCGCGACCCTGATCCTGACTGGCTCCGACCGGCGCTCGACGCGCTCGTCGCTCACGTCAGAGCCGGTGGAGCGAAGCGCCTTGCGGTCGAGCGGTTCGACAGCGCCCCGGTCGTCGAGTCCGAGGTGATGGGGCTCCTCGTCGAAGCGGGCTTCCTCGCCGGCCCGCGCCGCGCGGTGCTGCGGCCCTAGATGCTTGATCGGAAATTCACGCGGGCCGGATGACGGCCACGACACTGCGCCGGATCGCCACCCTCGCGCGTCGCACAGGCTTCTAGCCTGCACGACGCGTGACTGCGGCGCCCGGCTTGGTCGTGACCGCCCCCGACTGCGCGCCAATTTCCGATCAAGCATCTAGCCGGAACGAAGGAGAGACGGTGCCGGCCGCGTAACCGAAAGACGTGCCCGTGCGCGCGCCTCACCTGTATCCGCTTCTGCGCGGTTTCGTCCTCGGCTCCTTCGTCGTGCTCGGGCGTGAGCTCGAGGAGGGATCCGACCTTCCCTTCGCCTTCGAGGAGCACGTTCAGCGTGGGGGGCCTGCCCTGTACGAGCTCCGTCCGCTCGTCCGTGCGTATATCGAGCAGCGTGAGCCGATGCTGCGCGCTCGCGAGGACGCCCGGATCGCCGTCGAGGAGCTTCGCCGCGAACCCGCGGCGGCGATCTTCGCGAGCGCGCATGCCGGCCCTCGCGCCACCGAGGACGAGGCGCTCTTCCGCACCGTCCTGCTCGGGCTCCTCATCTCGACCGCCGAGTCGTGCGGCGGCTTCGACTGGGACGATGAGTCGTTCGAGCGCGCCTACGCGCTGCTCGAGTCGTCGCTGTTCGGCGAACACCGCCAGTACGTGGCGATTGCGCCGCTTGCCGGGCTGTCGCTCTCCAAGGCGGCCGAGCTCGCGCCGGGCCTCGTCGTGCGGCCCTTCTCCGCCGGCGAGCTCTCGACGCACTGGCCCGAGTCCAGAGGGCTTCTTCCGAGAAGCTTCGGGCGCGAGCCGGATCGGAACTGCGTGCTCGAGTTTCGCCAGGATCTCGATGTCGGAGGCGCACCTCACGATGCGGGCGCCGAGATCGCCGACGCGGTGAGCGCACTGCGGCTGACGACGTCCGCTGCTCTCGCTGCCGGGCCCGTCCTCTTCGAGACCCTCGACGGGCGACCCTTCGGGATCCAGGCCGTGCTTCCGATCGCTGCGACCCAGCCGCCCGGTGAGCCTTCCCGGCTCGACGCCTTCAGGACACCGATCGCCGTGGAGGTGCTCGCGGCGCTCGGGGACGCGGACGGCGACCCCGAGCTCGCCGAGGCGCTCGACCGCTGGGAGCTCTCGCTCTTCCAGAACGAGCCGTTCCGCGGTGAGCAGCTCCGAGCTGCGCTTTCCGCGCTCCTCGGCGAAACGTGGCCGATGCGATGCTCCGTGCTCCTCGGCGAGGATGCTGCGACCAGAGAAGAGCTGCACGGTCACCTGGTGGCGCTCGCGGCAGGCGAGCCAGCCGGCGCAACATCCGCCGACGCATCGCGGCGAGCGTTCGTCGCCGTGCTTCGCTCGCGCGACCGCGCCGAGCTCGTCCACGACCTCGACCGCGAGCTGCTGGGCTTGTCCCGCCGCACCGTCGTGCGCGCGGCTGCGGTCTGACACGGACCCGGCCCGAAGGCGTTACCCATCCGCGAGCCCGCCGGGGCTACCTTGGCTGCATGGAGGAGTCTCGGGCCGTTCTCGAGCGTCTGAAGCGAATCGAAGCGCTCGACCAGACGGGAGCCGAGCCCGGAGAGATCATCGCCGAGCTGCGCGCGCTGCTCGATGAGGCAGCGGCGTGGTCGCAAGCGGAGGGAGGTGAGGCCGGAGAGCGCGCCGTGGATCGACTGCGACACGCGGTGGCGCGTGACATGATCGAGGTGTGATCTCGCATTGGGACGACGTGCGCAACTGGCGCTTCGAGCGCGGCCACATCGCGGGAACCTGGCACAGCTTGACGGGCCGTGCTTCGCACTCGGTCGGCGTCAAGCGAATCCAGGTCGATCCCGGCATGTGGTCGACGCCGCTCCATCTCGAAGGCGCCGAGGAGGAGATCTTCTACGTGCTCGGGGGCTCCGGAATCTCCGTGCAGTGGGAGGGCGAGGGCGACCCTCTCGGGTACGAGGTGCGCGCCGGCGACTGCCTCGTCCACCTTCCGCTCGAGAACGCCCACACGCTGCAGGCGGGCGCCGATGGGCTCGACGTCCTCGCGTTCGGCCAGCGTTCGGTCGCGGCCGGCATCACGTGGCTGCCACGCGCGGAAGTGGCCTGGCTCGGGGAGACCTGGGCGCCCGTCGGCGTCGAGGAGGATCACCCCTGGACGCGTGAGGCGGCAGCAGGTCCACCTGAGATCGCCGAGACGTCACCTCGCCCCACGAACATCGTCAACCTCGACGAGGTCGAACCGGTCGAGCGAGACGGTGCCACGGTGGGGCGACGAATCCGCGACCTCGGGCGTGCGGCCGGATCGGCGCGAACCGGGCTGCGCTACGCGGAAGTGCTTCCGGGCAAGCTCAACGCTGCTCCGCATTGCCATTCGGCGGAGGAGGAGATCTTCGTCGTGCTCGACGGCGACGGACATCTGCTGCTGTGGGAGCCTGACGGCGTTGTCGAGCATCCGGTACGTGCGGGCTCGATCGTGGCGAGACCCCCCGGCACCGGCATCGCGCACTCGTTCCGCGCCGGCGAGCACGAGCTGACCGTCCTCATGTACGGCACGCGCGATCCGAATGACGTCTGCTTCTACCCTCGTTCGGGCAAGGTGTTCTTCACCGGCCTCGGCCTGATCACGAGGCTCGGCGAGCGCCTCGACTACTGGGATGGAGAGGATTGAGAGCTCTCCGTGGCTACCGTGCCCAAGGTTGAAGGAGTTTCACACAGCGACGGGAAGGTGAAGCGGTCATGGCCCTGTCACGCCTTCTCTCACGCTCCCAATCGCGACCTGAACCGGCCGCCGACCCACCGGCCGTCGAGGTCGACGAGACAACTCCACGTCTCCACGCAGTACCGGCGCCTGGGCCTGCGTCGGTTCCGCTCGGCGAGGGACAGGTGACCGCGGAGGTCATCGCGTTCGCGAACCAGAAGGGCGGGGTCGCGAAGACGACGACGACGCTGAATCTCGGCGTCGCGCTCCGCGAGACCGGAAAGCGCGTCCTCATCATCGACCTCGACCCTCAGGGCAACCTCACCATGAGCCAGGGGATGAACCCCGACGCGATCGAGCGGTCGATGTTCGACGTCCTCGTCCACCGAGTCCCGATCTCCGACGTGATCCACACCGTCGAGGTCGACATCGCCGTGGCCTCTATCGACCTTGCCGGCGCCGAGCTCGCCCTCTCGGCGCTGATCGGGCGCGAGCGGGCGCTCGAGAAGGCGCTGATCGAGGTGCGCGACCGCTACGACTACATCCTCATCGACACGCCCCCGTCACTAGGGCTACTGACGATCAACGCGTTCGTCGCCGCCGACGGAGTGATCGTGCCTGTGCAGTGCGAGTACCTCTCGCTGCGCGGCCTCGTCCAGCTCGAGAACACGCTCTCGATGGTGCGTGAGAACCTGAACTCGAAGGTGCATGTCCAGGGGATCCTCCCCACGATGTACGACGGCAGGACGTTGCATGCGCGCGAGGCGATCGAGATCCTGGAAGAGCACTTCGGCGACCTCGTCTACTCCACGCGCATTCGCAAGACCATCCGCTACGCGGAGGCCCCGGTGAAGGGAAACTCGGTTCTCCGCTACGAGCCGTCCGGCCCGGCGGCACAGGGCTACCGCGATCTCGCGAAGGAGGTGCTCGATGGCGCGAAAGCGCGCGACGATGCGTGAGGGCCCGCTCGCCGAGCTCTTCCGAAAGACCGAGGCCGCGCAGCGCTCTCAGGACGCCGCGGCGGAGAGCGAGCCCACAGGCGCGGTCGAAGAGCCGGCGCAGGAGCGGCGCGCGCAAGCTGCCCTCGAGGAGACGGTCGAGCACGTTCACGACTTCGCCGAGGCGAGGACCGCGGAACCGCCGGTGTCTGCGCCCGTCGCCCCGGCGCACGACGAGGAGGTTCCCTCCGAGGCAGCGGCGTCGCGGGCAGCGGCCCGCTACTTCCAGACGATGCTCGAGCCAGCGCCGCGCCTCCACCGAGTTCCTCCGCCGAAAGGTTCCGCCTACATCGCCGCGATTCGCGTCGTAGGGGTCGGGGGAGCCGGTCTGAATGCGATCCACCGGATGATGGACGCCGGGATCGCGCAGGTCGACTTCGTCGCCGTGAACACCGATCACCAGGCACTCGCGATCTCGGATGCGCCGACCAAGATCTCGATCGGCGAAGGCGTCACGCAGGGACTGGGCTCAGGCGCGGATCCCGACGTCGGGCGGGAGGCTGCCGAGGAGGCAGTCGATGATCTCAAGGTCGCGCTGCGCGGCTCGGACATGGTCTTCGTAACCGCGGGCGAGGGAGGAGGCACCGGCACGGGTGCGGCACCGGTCGTGGCCCGCATCGCACGTGAGCTCGGCGCGCTGACAGTCGGGATCGTGACCACCCCGTTTCGCTTCGAGGGAACGCGGAGGCGCACGGCCGCCGAGCGCGGAGTCGAAGAGCTCAGAGCTGCCTGCGACACCGTCATCGTGATCCCCAACGACCGCCTGCTCGAGGTGCTCGACCGTTCGACCTCCATGGTCGATGCGTTCAAAATCGCCGACGACGTCCTCCGCCAGGGCGTGCAGGGCATCACCGACCTGATCACGACGCCCGGGCTGATCAACCTCGACTTCGCGGATGTGCGCACGGTGATGCAGGACGCCGGCTCGGCTCTGATGGGCATCGGGTATGCGACCGGTCCGAACCGCGCCCGCGAGGCCGCGGAACGCGCGCTCGGCTCGCCGCTGATCGACGCCGAGATCGTGAGCGCGCGGGGCATCCTGCTTTCGATTGCCGGCGGCGACGACCTCTCGCTCGTCGAGGTCAACGACGCGGCCGAGGTCGTGCGCCCCACGGCGACGGACGAGACGAACATCATCTTCGGTGCAACCGTCGATCCGCGCCTGACAGGACAGGTGTGGGTCACCGTGGTCGCGACAGGCCTCGGCGGCACTCGGCGACGGGCGGCAAGGCCGGGGTTCGAGGTGCCGTCCTACACGTCCAACGCCTCGGATTCCGAGCTCCCCTCGTTCCTGAAGTCGGACTGACGACCAGGGCCGGCTGGCGGGCTCGTCGCGCTGGCCGGAGTACCCTCCTGCGATGAGGGGCGCCATCGCAGCCGGACATCCGCTGACCGCGCAGGCAGGCGCACGGGTTCTGGAGGAAGGCGGCAACGCCGTGGATGCGCTGCTCGCCGCAGCGTTTACGGCGTTCGTCACCGAAGGCCCGTTGACCGGCCCGGCCGGCGGCGGCTTCCTGCTCGTTCACGAGCCCGGAGGCGCGAACACAGTCCTCGACTGCTTCTTCGGCGTTCCGGCCACGCAGCTCGGAGAGATGGAGGAAGTCCTGATCGACTTCGGCGACTCGGGGACGCAGGTGTTCCACATCGGGCTCGGGTCGGTCGCCGTCCCTGGACTGCTGCCTGGGCTGGAGGAGGCGCACCGACGCTTTGCAACGCGCCCGTGGTCCGATCTCGTGTCTCCTGCCGTCGAGCTCGCACGCGTAGGCTTCGTCCGAGACGATCCACGTGTCTTCCTCCACGGAATCCTCGGCGGAGTGCTCCTGCGCGAGGAGGGCGGGCGTCGCGTCTACGGTGACCCGACGCGCGTCGTCACGACCGATCTCGTTCCGACGCTCGAGCGCGTGCGCGACGTGGGAGCCGAAGCGGTCGTCGAGCTCCTGCCGGAGCTCGAGACGGATATTCGCGCCTACCGGGTGGCGTCCCCCGAGCCGCTCGAGACCGAAGTGCGTGGGTTCCGGATTCTCTCGACGCCGAGACCCTCTCTCGGCGGAGCCGTTGTCGAGCGCGTGCTCGAGCTTCTCTCCGTGCTCGATCGGCCCTCACTCGTGGACGAGGTGCGAGCAGTCGCCGAGGCCTATGGACCCTCGGGCTCCGGTCCTCTGACGGGGACGACGCACATCTCGGTCATCGACGGAGCGGGCTCGGCTGCGGCGCTCTCGTCGACGCTGGGCTCGGGCTCAGGGGTTTTTCGCGGAGGCGTCCAGCTCAACAACATGCTCGGAGAGCTCGACGTCATCGGCACCGGTGAGAAGCGTCCGGGCGATCGCCTCTCGAGCATGATGACGCCCACGTTCGTCCTCGATGCCGGCCGACCGCGCCTCGTGATCGGTAGCGCAGGCTCGGTGCGGCTCGCCGGCGCGATAGCCCAGGTCATCTGGCGCATCCTCGAGGGCGCGCGGGTCGCGGACGCCATTGACGCGCCGCGGGTGCACGTGGACGGGTCCACGGTGCATCTCGAGGGCGGCTGGTCGGACGCCGAGGCCGGCGGGCTTCCCGAAGACTGGGAGGTCGTGCGCTGGGAGGGGCTCAACCTCTTCTTCGGAGGAGTGCAGGCGGTCGAACAGACAGCCGACGGAGCGCTCGACGCCGCGGGGGATCCGCGACGCGGGGGCGTCGGCCTGGTCGTCGAATGATCCGAGTCCGTCCGGCTGGGCCTGGCGACGCACCGGCGCTCGTCGCGCTCGCCGAACACGTCGGTCGCGAGGACGGGCGCTGGATCCTCGCCACGGAGACATGGCGCTCGGTCACGAACGAGAGGCGATACCTGCGCACGGTTCAGCGACATCCGGACGCAGCGGTGTTCGTGGCCGAGGACGCCGGACGAATCGTCGCGAGGCTCACACTTTCGCGCGATCCGCATCCCTCGAGCCGGCACGTCGCGGATCTCGGACTGATGGTCGACGAGCGATTCCGGAGGCGGGGATCGGCAGCTTGCTGCTCGACGAGGCGGTCACTTGGGCTCGCGCTTCGGGAATCCACAAGCTCGAGCTCCATGTCTTCCCCTGGAACGAGCCGGCCATCGCTCTCTACGAGTCGTACGGATTCGAGCGCGAGGGTTATCGCAAACGGCACTACGAGCGCGCGGGCGAGTACGTCGACGCGATCCTGATGGCCTATTTCGTCGAGTCGCCCTAGTATGGGAGTCGCGACCGAAATCCGCGCTAGCGGATTCCGGTCTTGCGCTCAATCGGCGCTGCCCGTTCGGGCACCGCGACGTCGAAGAGCATCCTGTAGACGAGCCGTCCGCGGGCTCGCGAGCCGCGCCGGCCGAGGAGGAGAAAAAGGGTGTCGATCAGCCGCATGACGACGGTCTCCTAGCTCTAGGGATCAGCCGCGCGAAGCCGGACGACGTCCGCTCCGACGCTCGTAACGGGTTCAGCCACGGTGTTTTCGGACGAGGGTTCGCGGTTCGGCTCACTCTCAGGCGAACTCACGGTCTCCGCCGCCGCAGGCTCTGCTTGCGAGCTGCCGTCGTTCGGTCGGGCGATGAGCGGCTGCTCTTCGAGGCTCGCCGCGGGCTCGTTCGGCGGCCTGGGCGCGATCTCGTCGACCCTGGCCTCCAACGAGCGTAGCGCGGTCGGCCAAAGCGTCCTGGTCCGGGTGAAGTCCGAGGCGACTGCGATGCCTCGCTGGTCGACCTCGTCGAGCTTCTGGGTGAGCTCGTCGAGTCGTGCCTCCAGAGACGAGTGCTGAGTGGAGGGCACGGGAGGGAGAGCGCTGCCGCGAGCGCCTCCAGCTGGGCCTGTACAGATGCTCGCTGCTCGTCGAGAGCGCTGGAAATGCGGTCGAGCTCGGCCGCCATCGCCTTCCGCCCGCTCTCGAGCTCGTCAAAACGACCTGCGAGCCGCCGTTCGAGCTGGTCTCCGCTGAGCTCCCCTGCCCACTTCTCCTGGGCAGCCGCGAGAGTGTCGAGCCGAGCCCTGAATGACGCGCGCTCCACCTCGAGAATCGCCGCGAGGCGGGTGACCTCGGCGGTCGCCCCGTCCCGCTCTTCGTCTGTTGCTTCGAGCCTCGCTGCGAGCTCCTCGACGCGCGTGCCGACGGTCTTGCTCGACTGCTCCGCGGCCCGAGCTGCTTCCGTTGAGACCTCGCGCTCACGCTCGACCGAGTCGAAGCGCTGCGCGATCTCGGAGCGGAGCGCCGAGATCTCTACATCTCGGTCCCGCAGGTGCTCGGTCGTCGTCGCGACGGAGGCGTTGAGAGAGTCGAGTCGGGCCGCGAGGTCGGCGACCGAGCCGCTAACGTCCGAGACGCGTGCGTCGAGGCGTCGCGCAGCCTCGCCGTCCGCTTCCTCGAGCGTCGTGGCTCGTGCCGACAGCTCGTCGACAGTCAGTTTCAACTCCCCGACGACCGGGCGCAGGCGACTGGCGTCCTCCTCGAGAGAGGCGCGGAGAGCGGAGATCTCCTCCTCGCCTCCTGCGATCCGGGTGGCGGTCGCAGCCGCGGCGTCCGCAAGCGAATCGAGTCGACTGGTCAGGTCGTCGACCTTGCCTCGCTCAGCCAGTAGCAGCCGATGGAGCTCGGCGGACTCGGACGCGGTGCCTTGGGTCTGCTGGGAAAGGGTCGTCTCAACGTGCGCAAGCTGGCCGCTGAGGTCAGCGACGTGGCCGGCGAGCTCGTCGAGGCGGGGCTGGAGCGACTGCTCGAGGAAATCCGGGTCGGGGAACTCCTCGAGCGCTCGCGCAAGCTCACCGACGAGGCCATCCACCCGAGCGCTCGCTTCCTGGAACCTGTGCTCGCTGGCCACAAGCTGGGCGTTCTGCTGTCCAAGCTGGCCGCTCGTCGTCTCGACGGTCGTTGCGAGCGAGTCGAGGCGGGCAGCCAGGTCGTCGACCTTGCCGCTCGCTTCCTGGAACCTGTGCTCACTGGCCACAAGCTGGGCGTTCTGCTGTCCAAGCTGGCCGCTCGTCGTCTCGACGGTCGTTGCGAGCGAGTCGAGGCGGGCAGCCAGGTCGTCGACCTTGCCGCTCGCTTCCTGGAACCTGTGCTCACTGGCCACAAGCTGGGCGTTCTGCTGTCCAAGCTGGCCGCTCGTCGTCTCGACGGTCGTTGCGAGCGAGTCGAGGCGGGCAGCCAGGTCGTCGACCTTGCCGCTCGCTTCCTGGAACCTGTGCTCACTGGCCACAAGCTGGGCGTTCTGCTGTCCAAGCTGGCCGCTCGTCGTCTCGACGGTCGTTGTGAGCGAGTCGAGGCGGGCAGCCAGGTCGTCGACCTTGCCGTCCACTATCGAGCCTTGCGCGTCGAGAAGCCGTGCAGTCTCCGCGTCGGCGTCCTCGAGCGCCGCCGCCCGTGCGGTGAGCGCGGCAAGCGCCTGGTTCAGCTGTGTGACGAGTGAGCTCTGGCGACTGGCTCCTTCCTCGACTGAGGCGCGGACGGCGGAGATCTCCGCCTCGCTCCCGGAGACCCGCGTCGCGGTCGCCGTCACGGTCGCCGCGAACGAGTCCAGCCGATCGCCGAGTGTGTCGATCTTCGCCCCGACTTCGTCGAAGTGTCGTTGAGTCGAGCGCTTCTGGCCGAACGCGGCGTCCGAGAGCTCCTTGACCGCCTGACGCAGCTCGGCGACTGGAGCGGGATCGATCGACTTCCGCACATCAGCGAGGTCTGCGGCAATTCGAGCGGCTTCGGACTCATAGGCTCGACGAAGGGCGATCATGTCTCCGTCCCGGCCGGCCAACCCGGTGGCGGTCGTCGAGGCGGTCGAGGAAACGGAGTCGATGCGCTGCGAGAGCATCCCGAGCTTTGCAGTGAGATCCTCGACCCGGCCTTCGATGCCGCGCGGCAGCTTCTGCTCCGAGAGTGCGGCCAGCGCGCGCTTCAACTCGGGGAGCGCCGCTGGGTCGACCGACCGCCGTAGGTCGGCGACGGCGGCATCCGTGCGGCCGCTCGCAGCTTCGAGCTCACGGCGGAGCTGCGAGAGCTCCCCGTCCCTCGCCGCGAGCCCGGCTGCAGTCGTAGAGACCGTCTTCGCGACCGTCTCAACTCGATCCGCCACGACGTCGACCCTGTTCGTCACCCGCTCTTCGAACTTCGGATCCCGTTTCGCGAGCGCTTCGATCGTGCGCCGGAGCTCCTTGAGAGCCTTCTCGTCGGACGCCGTGGGAATTGCTCGAAGCTGCCCCTCGATGTCGTCGACCCGTGCGAGAATGGTCTCGGCGAGATCTACGTCCGGTGCGGCCCCGTCCGGGTGGGCCACGGGGGAGGTGGCGCCGCTATGCGATTCCGGCTGCACGCGCGCTCCGGGGTCGGCTCGAGGTCCGAACGCCGCAGGAGCAGTCGCGCGGCGGCAGTCGCGTCGGAATTCCCCTCGACGCGAGCAGCGCGGAGTCCACGGAGGCTGCGGACATGCTCCTCAGGCGTATCGGAGTCCGGCGCGTCGCGCTCGCTCACCCGACTCAGGGAGTTGTCGTTACTGGCCGGCTTGCCAGCTCCAGAACCATCATCCGCTGTTCGAGCGTCTGTGGGCAACCGAGGCCTCGGGCGTCGGCGATTCGCGCGAGGGCTTCGTGAGGTGCGACCCCGTGTCGCACGAGCCAGCTCCCGACGACGACGCCCGTGCGTCCGCATCCCGCCCAGCAGTGCACGTAGACGAGCCCGCCTGCTCGGAGCTCCGCATCGATCTCATCGAGCGTCGCAACGAGCTGGTCGTGTGTCGGCACGGAAAAGTCGCGGATGGACATCGGCACATGCCGGGCGGGCGGCGATACGAGGTAGTCGTAGGGAGCGAGCTCGCCGTCCTGCGTGAGATCGAGGAAGAGAGTTACGCCCGCCGTCGCCAGGTCACGCACCTCGATCGGAGCATTCTCCGCACCCCACGCGCAGGGATGACGGCCGGCGATCAGCCGGCCCGGTTCGATGACGGTCGGCGGGCGCACGACGCAACAGTGTGCCCGTCACTTCCTACCTCGTCCGAGGGGACCGATCTCATTCGGCCTCGGCGCGGGTGCCGATAGCTCAATCGTGGCCCGCCTCGAGACCCCCACCGACGAGCTTCGTGATCGTGCGCTCGCGCTGGCCACCGAGCTCGGAGTCGATTCGGGTACCTGGTACGTGCGGGTGCTCGAAGAGGGACGATCCGCAGGCGCCGAGGCCGATCTCGGGGCGCTCGTTCGCGTGTACTGGGAGCTGCAGCGCGTCACGGGACGCGCGGATCTACGAGACGAATGGCGCCGTCTAGCGGACTCGCTCTGGTCCGGCGAGACGGCCTCGATGGGCCCTCGCTAGCCCGGAACAGGTCTTCCGACGACGGCAGTAGAGTGGCCTTCCCGTGGCCGCTCCGTTCGTCCATCTTCATGTCCATTCGGAGTATTCGATTCTCGACGGAGCGTGTCGGATCCCGGCTCTCGTCGAGAAGGCGCCCCGGCTCGAGATGCCGGCTGTCGCGCTCACCGACCACGGCTCGCTCGCCGGCGCGGTCGAGCTTCATCGTGAGGCGCGACAGGCGGGGATCAAGCCGATCATCGGCTGCGAGGTCTACGTCGCGGACGACCGTCGGGCGCAGACGAAGGGATACGCGCACCTGACGCTCCTCGCCGAGTCGAACGAGGGCTATGCGAACCTCATCAGGCTCTCGTCGCTCGCGTACCTCGAGGGCTACTACTACAAGCCGCGGGTCGACTGGGAGCTGCTCCAGGGCCACGCGAAGGGACTGATCGCGCTCTCGGGCTGCCTTTCCGGGCGCGTGTCTCGCGCGCTCGTGGAGCAGCGGCCGAAGGACGCGCGGGAGGACCTGGACCGCCTCGTGCAGATCTTCGGGCGCGAGTCGACGTACGTCGAGCTCCAGAACGCGGGGCTCGCCGAGCAGCAGCAGATCAACCCGGGCCTGATCGCGCTCGCAGAGGAGACGGGTCTTCCGCTGGTCGCGACAGGCGACGTCCACTACCTCGACGCTGGCGACGCCTACGCGCACGAGGCGCTCCTCTGCATCCAGTCGGGCGACACCCTCAAGAACCCGGATCACTGGCGCTTCGACACGAACGAGTTCTTCTTCAAGACGCCCGAGGAGATGGCCGCAGACTTTCCGGGCCTCGAGCACGCACTCGCACGGACGCTGGAGGTCGCGGAGCGCTGCTCGGTCGAGATCGAGCTCGGCCGCATCCTCCTGCCGACCTACCCCGTGCCGGAGGGGAGGGACGCGTTCGACTACCTGGTCGAGCTGTGCGAGAAAGGCCTCGTCAGGCGCTACGGGAAGGTGACGCCAGAGCTGACCGAGCGGCTGCGCTTCGAGCTCAAGACGATCCGGGAGATGGGGTTCGCGGACTACTTCCTGATCGTGTGGGACTTCATCCACTTCGCGAAGCAGAACGGCGTAAGCGTCGGTCCCGGGCCGCGGCTCGTCGGCGGGCTCGCTCGCGGCGTATTGCCTGGAGATCACGGACGTCGACCCCATGCGCTACGGCCTCCTCTTCGAACGGTTCCTGAACCCGGCGCGCAAGGACCTTCCGGACATGGACATCGACTTCTCCGTCGCCGGGCGCGATCGGGTCATCAACTACGTGGCAGACAAGTACGGCCGTGACCGCGTCGCCCAGATCATCACCTTCTCGACGATGGCGGCACGTGCAGCGATCCGCGATGCCGGCCGCGTTCTCGACATCCCGTACGGCGTCGTCGACCGGATCGCGAAGCTTGTCCCCGAAGGGCCGGGCCAGACGCTCGAGGACTCGCTTCGCTCGGGAACCGAGCTCCGGCAGGCGGTGGACTCGGACCCGGTGGCGAAGGAGATCATCGATCTCGCGCGCCCGCTCGAAGGACTCACGCGCGCCGACTCCATTCATGCTGCCGGCGTCGTGATCGGCGCGCAGCCGCTGATCGAGGTGGTTCCGCTCCAGCAGAAGGGCGCAGACCAGGAAGTCGTCACGCAGCTCGGGATGTGGGATGTCGTCGACCTCGGGCTGCTGAAGATGGACTTCCTCGGCCTTCGCAACCTCGACGTGATCGACAAGGCCGTGGAGCTGATCGGCAGCGTCGACATCGGCTCGCTCCCGCTCGACGACCTCCCGACCTACGCAATGCTCGCGCGAGGCGAGTCGACGGGTGTCTTCCAGTTCGAGTCGTCCGGGATGCGCGAGGCCCTTCGCCTCGTCAAGCCGACCGAGTTCGAGGACCTGATCGCGCTCGTGGCGCTCTACCGGCCCGGGCCGATGGGCTACATCTCGACCTATGCCGCGCGAAAGCACGGGCGCGACCCGGTCACCTACGCCGACGCGCGGCTCGAGCAGATCACCGGAGGGACCTACGCGATCTGCATCTACCAGGAGCAGTACATGGAGATCGCCAAGCAGCTAGGCGGGTTCTCCCCGGCCGAGGCCGAGACGCTGCGCAAGGCGATCGGGAAGAAGATTCACGCGCTGATGGCGTCCCTCAAGGACAAGTTCCTCGAGGGCTGCGCCGAGAGCAATGTCCCTGCCGCGGTCGCTCAGCAGCTGTGGAAGGACATGGAGTCGTCGCAGGACTACTCCTTCAACAAGGCGCACGCCGCGTGCTACGCGCTCATCGCCTACCGGACGGCGTGGCTCAAGGCCAACCACCCTCGCGAGTACATGGCGGCTCTCATCTCCTCCGTCATGAACACGAAGGACCGGGTGCCGCTGTACGTGAACGCGTGCCGTGAGATGGGGATCGACGTCCTCCCACCCGACGTCAACTCCTCGCAACAGGACTTCGCAGTCGTCGGAGGAGTGATCCACTTCGGTCTCAACGCCGTGAAGAACGTCGGTGAGGCCGCCGCCGAGGCGATCGTCGACGCACGCGCGAAGGGCGGGCCCTTCGAGTCGATCTGGGAGTTCACGGAGCGCGTCGATCCCCGTGTCCTCAACCGGCGTGCGCTCGAGGCGCTGATTCGCTGCGGCGCTCTCGATTCGACCGGAGCCACACGGATGGGAATGCTCGCGGAGACCATCCTCGACTCCTCGCTGGCCCACGGACAGCGCCTGGCTGCCGACCGACTGGCCGGGCAGGCCTCGATCTTCGACGACGGGCTCGGTGAGGCCGAGGTTTCGAAGGAGCGACACCATCCGACGATCTCGACGTCCGAGTTCGACGAGCAGGAGCTCCTGCGGCTCGAGAAGGAGACGCTCGGGATCTACGTCTCGGAGCACCCTCTGGAACGAGTCCGCGCAGATCTCCGCCGGAAGACGGACTGCGCGCTCATGGATCTCGAGCGCCGTCGCGACGGCGACATCGTGACTGTCGGCGGGATTGTCTCGGGAATCAAGCAGGTGACGACCAAGCGTGGCGATCCGATGGTGTTCGTAGCTCTCGAGGACCCCACCGGGAGCGCCGAGGTCGTGGTCTTCAACTCGACGTACGCAGCGGCGCGCGATCTGCTCGAGGCGGACCGAATCCTCGTCGTCAAGGGGCGCGTCGACCACAAGCAGGCCGGCGAGACGAAGCTCATCGCCCTCGAGGTCAGCCCATTCGAGTCCGTCCAGGTGCGGCGTGAGGTCCGGCTCCGCATCGACGCCCGGCAGGCGCCCGCCGGACTGATCCGCGAGCTTGCGACGCTCGTCTCCGACTTCCCGGGCGATGCCCCCGTCTACGTCGCGCTCGAGACATCGGTCGGCGAGCGCACGCTCGCGCTCGGACCGGAATACCGGGTGAAGCCGGACGCGGACTTCTTCGCCGAGGTTCGAGCTCTGCTCGGCGAAGCTGCTATCGCCTGAACGAGCTGTTCGGCCGCTAGCTCTTGGCGTCGCGGGCAAGCCGCTCGCCCACGACGGCGAGGACCTTGAGCGCGATGGACGGCATCGTCTCGACGACGCGGTGGAAGCTGCGGTCGGTGACCACGAGCACGTCGACAGGTGAAGTTGCCGTGACGGTTGCTGTGCGCGGCGCATCGGTGAGGAGCGCAATCTCGCCGAACCAGTCGCCTGAACCGAGATCCGCGATCTTCTTGTCCTTTCGTGTGACCTGCGCAGTGCCTTCCACCATGACGAAGAACTCACGACCCGGCCGGCCTTCTCTGGTGAGCACGTGGCCATCGCGCAGGTCGATCTCGTCGGCGATCAGCGCGAGCTCCTGGAGCTCGCTCTTCGAGCACCCCGCAAAGAGCGGCACCTTCTTCAGAAGCTCGATCTTCGCGTTTCGTCCCAGCGCCACGGCGCCATCCTAAACGGACTGCGACTCGATGTGGTCACGCCATGGACTTTGCGATGACACGTATCTATGCTTGTGCACGCGCTCACGGGCGCCCTGCGGAAAACTGCGAGAGGAGAACTGGGTATGTACTTTAGAGGGCGACATTTGCTCGTGCTCGGAGGGACGGCGGCTCTGGCGATCATCGTCGTCCTGGGAGGCGTAGTAGTGACCGGGCAGGCGGCGACGGTGCAGAAGGTCAGCGCCGCGCTGGCCTGTGAGCCCGGACCGTGACCCGAAACCGGAAGCACGACTGGCTGTGTGCTGACCGTGACCAACGAAGGCGGGAACAGCGTCACGGGCGTCGTCGTCACCGTTACGGCATCAGGCGGCACATTCAGCTCGTCCTCGCCGCTCTGCACTCCGAGCGGAATCACGCTGACGTGTAACTCGGCAAGCTGACCGCGGCCGGCATGCCTGGATCGACCTTCTCGGAGACGCACGAGCTCGACGTCCCGAGCTACGGGAGCGTCGGTCACGCAGACGGTCACGGGCAAGTACTCCTCGCAGCCGGCAACAACCGCGGCAGCGCCGTTATCTCGGTCTCACCGCCGAACCCGGTGAGCACGTTGTTGGACAGCTCGACCGACTTCGACGCCAAGTTCGCCCACGGGAACGGAGCGAGCGTTCAGACCGGCACGACGATCACCTCCGGAGAGCAATCCCTACAGCACTGCGGGCGATTCTTTCAGCGAGACGGGCTTCGAGGCAGGCCTGTCGGTCCGTGAGCGACCGAAACTGTCTTGCAGACTCTGAACAACCCTGTCCCGGCGGCTGCTTCGGCGGGCAGGTGATCGATTTCAGCATCACCGCCGCTCGGAACTTCCGCCTTCCCCACGAGCTTCAGGCTGACGATCAGGGTCTACGTCGGCCCCGGAATCAAGCCTGAGGACATTCAGGTCTACCACGACGGTTCTCTCGTCGCCGGAGGCCCTGACGTCGATCCGGCCGGCGACAGCCTGATTCGACCCCCTGTGATCGAGAGTGCCACCAGGACGCGACGATCGTGATCGAACGGCCCGGGGACCGGCAACGGGAGCGTAGGGATCGGCTAGCTAGACGAGAGTCCGCTCGCCCAGCGCCTCCATGAGGCGCTGGGCTTTGTGGGCCAGGACCACGCTTCCCTTTAGCCGAGCGAGCTCGGCCGCCTCCTCGAGGGCGTCTCGAGCCGCGGCCTCCCGCCCCGCGAGACGGTAGACCTCGGCGAGGTCGAGCAGGGCTTGGAACTTGAAGAGGACGGCGTCGGTAGGCGCGAGGATCTCGAGGGCCTCGCGCACCGAGGCCTCGGCGCCTTCGAACGACGCGTCGAGGGCCAGGATCTTGCCCCGGACGCAGCGCCACAGAGCCTGGGTGTCGATGTCATCGTCGGCGGCGAGCTCCTCCGAGACGCTTCCAAGCCTCCGACCTCCTCGAAGCCGCTCGCAGCTCGTAGTGGGTCTCGGCGAGCAGGCCGGCGACCGTGGAGCGGATGAACTTCTCGCCGGCCGCGCAGAGCGCGTCGTAGGCGCGCCCCAACTCGCGCTCGGCTGCCACCGGGTCGCCCGCGAGCATCTCGATGCGCCAAGCCTCGATGTCGACGAGCGCGCCCTCGACGCCGAGGCCGAGCTCCTCGAGCATCGCGCGCCCCCGCACCAGTAGCTCGCGTGCCCGGTCGAACGAGCCCTCCATCGCAAGTAGGCTCGCCAGGTACCCGAGCAGGACGCCCTCGGTCGTGGCGGTCCCCGGAGACCTCCACCAGCATCTCCTCGCAGCGGCGGATCGCCTCCGACACGGGGGTCGGGCCGAAGACCGCCGCGACGGTGTACGCGCCCGCCGAACGGTTCCGCTGACGAACGTCGCCCGCGAGCAGGGCGTGCTCGAGCGCATGCTCCTGCGCTTCGGCCATGAGCTCGAAGCGACAGGCGGCGCCATGGGCCCAGGCCAGGAGCCTCCAGCACTTCGCCAGGCCGCCGTGGTCACGCGCGGCCTCGAACACCGCCATCGCCTCGGCGATCGTCTCCGCGGCCTCCTCCTGCCAGCGCTCCGCCCCGCCAGCACGCAGGCGGACGAGCAGGCGGACGAGCGACGCGTGAGCCCGTATTCCGTTCGCACCCGCACGCTCGGCCTGCTCGATCGCCTCGTCCAACACGGCCTCGGCGTCCGGGAAGCGGCCCACCTGGAGGAGCGCCTCGCCGAAGTCGGGAAGCAGCTCCAGCCGCGGTCGCTCGTCCTCGCGAGCAGTGCGACAGCGCGGCCGAGGAGGTTCGCGGCGGCGGGCACGTCGCCGCGCGCGAAAGCCCTCCGCCCGGCCGACGCCAGCCGCCGCGCGCCGTCCGCGCCGAGCGCGCGGCCGTGGTCGTCGAGCGGGCCGAGCTCGGAGAGGTACCGATACGCCTGCTCGAGGTGATAGCCGAGGATCTCCTCGTACTCGGTCGCGCCCTCGCGGTTGACGCTGTCGGCCCACTCGACGAACTGCTCGTGAAACGTCGCGCGGGCGCGCTTGAGGATTCCGTCGTAGGCGGTGTCCCGGATGAGGATGTGGTGGAAGCGATACGCCTGTTCTTCGGCGGGTCTGTCGGAGTCGGGCAGAACGAGCTGCTTGTCCGTGAGCGACTCGAGCTGTGCTCCGACCCGAGGTCGAGCGACCTCGGGAGTCAAGTAGCGCACGGCGTCCGTAACGAAGGTTTGCCCGATGACCGCGGCTGGCTCGATCGCTGTGCGCTCGTCTGCCGCGAGGCGGTCGAGCCTGGCGGCGAGAAGTGCCTGGATCGTCGGCGGCACAGAAACGCTCTCGATGTCCGAGGCCGCGTGCCAGCGTCCGTGACTCGAAGCGGATGAGCCCTTCGTCGACGAGCATCGAGAGCAGCTGCTCGATGAAGAGCGGGTTGCCCTGGGCGGAGTCGACGATGCGCCCTCGGATCCGCTCATCGAGGCCGGTGCCGCCGAGCAGATGCTCGGCGACTGCGCTCGTCTGTCGCTGCCGTGAGCCGCTCCAGCTCGATCCTCGCCGACCCGGGCGCCGTCGACCACTCGGGCAGGCGCTCGACGAGCTCGTAGCGCGTCGAGCACACGACGAGGATCGGCGCGTCGTCCGTCGAGCTCACGAGATGCTCGATGAGCTCGAGGAAGCTCGACTCGGCCCAATGGATGTCCTCGAAGAGGACGACGAGCGGCCGCGAGCGAGCGAGTGAATCGAAGAGCTTGCGCGCCCCCCAGGTCAGCTCTGCTGCGGGGAAGGAGGTGGGCGAGAGCCCGATCGCCGCTGCCACGCGCTCTTCGACATCGGCGTCGCCGGCGAGCGCAGCGAGCTTCTCACGTGCGGCCTCGGTCGTATCGCGCTCGACGATCCCAGAGCTTGGCGCACTGCTTCTGCGAGCGGCCAGTAGGTAATGCCGTCTCCGTAGGGAAGGCAGCGCCCGCGTAGGAACGACGCCCTCGCCTCGACCGATCGCACGAACTCGTCGATGAGGCGCGACTTACCCACGCCGGCCTCGCCGACCACCGAAACGAGACGGCATCGCCGCGACTCGACAGCGTCCGCAAGCGCGCTCTCGAGTTGCTCGAGCTCCGCGTCGCGGCCGACCATCGGCGCATCGAGGCGGCGCTGGCGCTCGGTGTCCTCACGCACCCCGACGAGCCGATACGCCGGCACACGCTCCGACTTCCCCTTCAGCTCGAGCGGCTCGACCTCCTCCACGTCGACGAAGTCGCGCACGAGCCGGTAGGTGAGGTCCCCGAGCAGCACCTCCTGAGCACCCGCCGCCTGCTCGAGGCGCGCGGCGACGTTCACGGCGTCACCTGTGACGAGGCGTTGCCCGGCTGTCGGGTCACCCGCGACGACCTCACCCGTGTTCACCCCGGTGCGAACCGTGAGCCTGACGCCCCAGTGACGCTCCAGCTCGTCGTTCAGCACAGCCTGGGCACGCTGCATTCCGGCGGCCGCCCGGACTGCCCGTAACGCGTCGTCTTCATGCAATTTCGGGAGGCCGAACACCGCCATGATCGCGTCGCCGATGAACTTTTCGACGACGCCGCCGTGCTGCTCGAGCTCGGCGCTCATCGCGTCGAAGTAGCGAGTCATCACCTCGCGAAGCGACTCCGAGTCGAGCTTCTCGCCCATCGCTGTCGAGCCCTTCAGGTCAGAGAAGACGATCGTCACGATCTTCCGGAACTCTTGCGGCGGAGGAGCTGCGGCAAGTGGCGACCCGCACGCGAGGCAGAACTTCGCGATGTCCGGGTTCTCGGTGGCGCACTGTGGGCAGACCGGCACGTGATGAGTGTGCCTCAAGCGCAGCAGCGGCGAGGTCCCCGAGCATCCTGCGCGTTTGCTCACGGAACGTTTACGGACCCGCAACCCAATCCCCCCGAAAAGGGGACGTCCGATACGTCGTAGTGGACGAATACGCGAGTGACACCGATCCCCAAGGCGAAGGGCGGCGGAATGTCTGCGGCAGAACTCCAGACGATGTACGCGTCTGAGATCGATCGAATCGAGCAGTGGCGGCACGAGGAGCTGGAAAGGGCCGGTTACGACCCCGAGAGCGCGCTCGTCCTCGCTGCGAGCCATGACATCGATCTCCATGACGCCGTCAACCTGCTCAGCAGGGGTTGCTCGGTGGATCTCGCCCTCCAGATCCTCTTGTAGTCGCGGGGCGAAAACGATGAGCTCCCGCCTTGGCGCCCCTTCCCTGGCCGACGTGCCATGAAGCAGTCGCGGCTGGCCTACGAGCGAATGAATCGCCCTTCGGCCTGTCGCCGTAGCGCACGCACGAACGGTTCATGTGGTCGGCAACTGACGGTTCTCAGACGATGTAGCCGGCGGTGTGGGCAGAATGCCCGCCGATGCTTCCGCTCCTGTCGATCCCTTCGCCTGACTCCAGCACCATCGAGCTCGGGCCGCTCTCGATCCACTTCTACGGGCTGACGCTGCTCGCGGCGATTGCCGCGGCCGTGGTGATCGCCGGCATACGCTGGACGCGCCGCGGCGGCGATTGGGATCTGATCTTCCGCGTCGCAGTCTGGGGGGTCGCGTTCGGGATCGTCGGCGCGCGCCTCTACCACGTCATCACGAGCTGGGACGAGCTTCCGGACGAGTGGTGGGGGCCGTTCGCGATCTGGAAGGGCGGCCTCGGAGTCTGGGGTGGAATCGGCCTCGGCGCGATCGTCGGCGCAATCGTCGCGAAGCGTTCGGGCGCCGATCTCGGAAAGTTCGCGGACTGCGTCGCCCCGGCCCTTCTCGTCGCGCAAGGCATCGGCCGTTTCGGCAACTGGTGGAACCAGGAGCTCTTCGGCAAGCCGACGGATCTGCCGTGGGGGCTCGAGATCTTGCCCGAGAACCGACCGATCCAGTACATCGAGAGTGAAACCTTCCATCCGACGTTCCTGTACGAGGCGATCTGGTGCTTCGCGGCGGCCGGGATTCTCCTGCTCGTCGAGCGGCGGTTCCGCATTCGACCCGGAGGGCTGTTCGCGCTGTACGTGCTCATCTACAGCGTCGGCCGTCTCTGGATCGAGATGCTCCGTGTCGATCCGTCGCACGAGTGGGGCGGAGTTCGACTGAACGTCTACGTGGCAGGCGTCGCCATCATCCTCTCGGGCGCGTTCTTCGTGTGGTGGCAGAGGACGTGGAGGCGGGGAACGGGGCCGCCGCCTTCGAAGCCGGAGACGATGGCAGTTCCGAAGACGCGCTGACCCGGAACCTTCCTGCGGCCTGCGGTGTAACACGGCCAGGCTACGAAGGAAGGAGCTTGGTCATGCGTTATCTCGTCTTCGTCTCTGGGCTCGTGCTCGCAGCGGTCGTGGCGGCGCCTGCCGGTGCCGGGGGTTGGGCGTCTGTGGGCCTCGCGTCGATGCCGGAAGGGGTGAGCTCGGGTGAGCCTTGGAACGCGGAGATCACCGTTCTGCGTCACGGCGTGACGCCTACGGACGGAGCCGAGCCGAGTCTGACGATCCACAATTCCGAGACCGGCATTTCGGAGACTTTCGCGGCCGATCCGACGGGTGAAACAGGTGTCTACGCGGCGCGCGTCGTCTTCCCGGACGCGGGGCGCTGGAGCTTCGAGATCGACAACGGGCTCATGGCGACCGGATATGGCGTATCGGCTATCACGACGTATGCGCCGGTGACGATCGAAGCCGGCCCAGACGGCGGCGGAGGCTCGTTCCCGGCATTGCCCCTCGGTGCCATCGCGGCGGCCGTCGCGCTTGCGGCCGCGGCCGTCCTTGGCGTCCGCCGGCTCAGAAGGCTCTCGCCCGCGAGTAGCTAGCCCTTCCATCCGAGGGAACCTCCACCGTCCGTTCGGTGTACAAGAGGGCGGTGGAGGCGCCGCCCGACGACGTCCTGCTCGCCGAGCGCGCTCGGCGCGGGGACGAGCGCGCCTTCGAGGAGCTGGTACGCATGTATCAGGGCATTGCCTTTCGAACCGCCTATCTTCTGACCGGGTCGGCCGCCGACGCCGAAGACGCCGTTCAGGCCGGTCTCATCAAGGCATGGACCGCGCTCAACCGATTCCGGCGCGGCGCGCCATTCAAGCCCTGGCTCCTCCGCATCGTTGCAAACGAAGCACACAACCGCCGCCGCTCCACGGGTAGGTCTCAGGCGCTCCAAGTGCGCGCGACAGCGGCCGATCCGTCCACCGACGCTGCGCCGTCTCTCGAAGAAACAGTGCTCGGGCAGGAGCTCCAAACGGAGTTGCTCGGGGCAGTCGAGCGCCTCGACGAGCGCGACCGTGACGTTCTCGCGTGTCGGTACTTTCTCGAGCTTTCGGAGGAGGAGACCGCGACAGTCCTCGATGTACGTCGCGGCACCGTCAAGTCGCGTACCGCGCGGGCGCTCGCCCGTCTGCGACAGGAGGTCGACTCGTGAACGACCTCGAGCGCGCCTTGACCGAGCTCGGCCGCCGGATCGCGGTGCCTGTGGCGCCCGACCTTGCGCCTGCGGTGCTCGCTCGTATCGAGCCGCAGCGAGTCCGCCCACACCCGCGACGGTGGGTGCTCGCAATCGCCCTCATCGTGCTCGCAGCGTTCGCTGCGACGCTCGCGATTCCGGACGCACGGTCCGCGCTCTTCCGTGTCCTGCACATCGGCGGTGAGCAGATCGAGCTCGTCGACGAGCTTCCTGCAGTGACGCCGCAGCCGCCTGGGCTCGATCTCGAGCTCGCACTCGGCCAGAGATCGACGCTGGAGCAGGCACGCACAGGGGCCGGCTTCGATATTCGCGAACTCGAAGCAGACACCGGATCGCGTGTACCTCGGCGCGCGGGGAACGGTCTGGTTCCTCTACGGGACGCCACAGAACGTACGCCTGCTCGTCGCTCAGACCCCAGGTGCCACAGTCGACGAGCCGTTCATCATCAAGAAGCTTGCGGCCTCGGGCACGCACGTCGAGGAAGTCTCCGTCGAGGGAGCGCGCGGCTACTACCTCGGCGGGTGGCCGCACCTCGTGTTGTTGGTCGACGAGAGCGGCGAGGTGATCGAGGAGAGCGCGCGCTTGGCGCGCAACGTGCTCGTCTGGGAGGCGAATGGAGTGACGTACCGGCTCGAAGGCGACCTCACGCGTGACGAAGCGCTGACCCTTGCGGAGTCGCTGCGCTGAAGCAGGCGCGTCCGGCCACGCGGCTAGCCTCCGCGCGTGTCGTCGACTCCGGTCCGCGAGCTCGAGCTCGACCTCGATGCGTTCGAGGGACCGTTCGATCTGCTCCTGACGCTTCTCCTGAAGGAGGAGCTCGAGCCAAAAGAGGTGGACATCGCAGCGATCATCGTCTCGTTCGTCGAGCTCATGGCCGAGCGCGACGAGCTCGACCTCGAGGCGTGTGGGGAGTTCCTCGTACTCGTCTCGGCGCTGCTCGAGTTGAAGGCCCGCGCGCTCTTCCCGGACGAGGCTGCCGAGCTCGGCGAGCTCGAACCGGAAGAGGCTGCGGAGGAGCTTGCTCGCCGGCTCGCGGAGTACCGGCGAATGAAGGAGGCTGCAGGCTGGCTCGTCGAACGCTTGGCCGCCGAGCGGGATCGCTGGTTCAGGCTCGGACCTTCTCCGCTGGCACCGCGGCCGGAGAGACGGCTTGCTCCGCAGGATTCCGCGGCGCTTGCGGCGGCGTTGCGCGCACTCGCCGTGCCGCCGCCGACCGTTTCGCTGACTCACATGGCTCTGCGCTTTCCGCCCGTGTCGCAGTTCCTCGAGCGTTTCCGAGTCCTCCTCACGCGGCGTCGCCGCTTCGACTTCGACGCCGAAGTGGGCGATCTCTCCCGGGTCGAGCAGGCAGTCGCTCTCCTTGCGCTGCTCGAGCTGCGCAAGTCCGGTGAGATCGCACTGAGCCAGGCAGCACCCTTCGCCCCCATAAGGGTTTCACGTGCCTCCCGCCCCTGGGCGGCCTCGGCTCCCGCCGGGCAGAGCCCGGCTCCGCCATCGCCTGACGCCGCTGGGGAGCCAAGGCCTTCCGGGGCCGTGCTGAGCACTGTCCTTTCCGGCCTCGACTCTCCAGCAGCGCCCCAGGAGCGCGAGGCAGGTTTCGACCTACTCGACAGCGAAAGGATCCGTGCATGGACAGCCCGCTCCGCCTGATCGCTCCCAACCCTGTCGACCGCCTCGCCCGGACGATCGAGGGGCTCCTCGTCGTAGCCTCGGCGCCTCTCTCGCTCGGAGAGCTCGCGGAGGCAGCAGATGACGACGCGGAGCGCATCGAGACGGCGCTCGGGCTTCTCCGCGAGCGTTACAGCGAAGGCCGGAGCGGCATCGTCCTCGAGCTTGTGGCCGGAGGATTCGCCCTTCGCGCGAGCCGTGATGCGGCCGAGGCTTGCGCGCGCCTCTTCGAGCGACCTGTCGAGCGGGGGTTGTCGCAGGCGGCGCTGGAGACGCTCGCGATTGTCGCTTATCTCGGCCCTTGCTCCCGTCCCGACATCGCTCGAATTCGCGGCGTCGCTGCAGACTCAGCCGTCGCAGGTCTCACCGAGCGAGGATTGATCGCCGAAGCAGGGCGCGAGAGTGCACCGGGGGGCGCAGTTCGCTACCGGACGACTCCGCTCTTCGAGCGAGTCTTCGGGTTGGAGAGCCTCGCGTCGCTGCCGCGTCTTGACGATCTCGGCGAAGATGCACACGAGTTGCGCGAGCGTTTGCTGGAAGTGGCCGAGGCCCGCGCGTCGTAGGCGCGGCTTGCCTCGCCCGGGCGGGCAAGCCTGCCCTACAGCTGCCAGGCGCCGGTGCGCAGCACAGGGACCGTCTCGCCGTCGCGCGTGATGCCGTCGACTGCGAGGTCAGGGCTGCCGATCATGAAGTCGACGTGCACCTGGCTCCTGTTGATCCGTGTCTTGTCAGCAGGATCCTCGACCGGGTGCTCGTAGCCGTCGCCGAGCGCGATGTGCGACGCGGCGTTCTCGTCGATGAGGGTGTCCAGGAAGACCGTCTCGAGCGGTCCGATGCGCCCTTGGTCGTCCACGAGCGCGATCTCTCCAAGCCGCATAGCACCGTCGTCTCGCGAGGTCACGGCGCGCAGAGCATCGACGCCCTGGTCGGCCTCGATCTTGACTGCACGCCCGCCCGCGAACTCCACACGGATCCCCGAGATCACGGATCCGGAGAGCTCGAGCGGCATGGTTGCAGTCACATGGCCATCGACTCGCTCAGGGTCAGGGGTGGTGAAGAGCTCCTCCGTGGGAAGGTTCGGAGAGTGCCGTCGACCATCGACGGTGACGAGATCGCCGGCGGCCCAATGTGCCGAAGGCAGCAAGCCGACGATGAGGTCGGTGCCAGGCCCATGGAGATGCAGCGCATCGAATCGGCGGTCGGTTAGTCGGCCGGCGTTGGCCTTCAACGTCGCTGTGCGTTCCAGCCACGCCTCCGCCGGATCGTCGGCCTCGAGCCGGCAGATGTGTGCGACCGCTTCCCAGAGCTTCTCGTGCGCCTCCTCGCCCCCGAGCGTCGGATAGACGACCTCGGCCCACGAGCGGGTCGGACCCGGAACGACGCACCAGCTCGTGGTCATGCGGTTGACGACCTCGCCCGTCTCGGGGAGGTTCGGGAGCAGATCGCGTCCGGCGCGCCCAGGGTCGAGGCCGTCGAGCGCACGCGGCGCCTGAGGGCCGGAAAGCGACACGCGGGCCGCGTGCTCGTCGGAGAGGTAGAACAGCCGCTGCGCCATCCAGGGCGGTACGTAGTCGAGCGTGCCCTCGTCCGCCAGCGCGATTCGCTCGCGCTTGACCCACTGGTCGAAGTACACGACGTCGACGTACTTCGCCCCACGCCGGTAGGCGGCCTGCGCGATCTTCCGTGTGAGCTCCTCCTTGCCGATGAAGCTCGTGACGGCGACGAGCTGGCCGGGCTGGACGTTCGCGCCGAAGACCGCGAGCTCTGCAAGCTTGTCCGCCCAGGTTTCGATGTCCGGCACGGGGGCACCCTAGCCTGGCGACAATGGGGGGATGCGGCTGAATGCATTCCTCGCGCGCGCGGGCATCGCCTCGCGACGACGGGCCGATGAACTGATCCTCGAAGGGCGGGTGCAGGTGAACGGAGAGACCGGGGAGTTGAACACGACCGTAGGCGAGGACGACACCGTCGAGGTCGACGGGGAGCGGGTCGAAGCTCAGCCCCTCCGCTACGTGCTCCTGAACAAGCCTGCCGGCGTCGTCACTACCGCAGACGACCCGGAAGGCCGCCCGACGGTGGTCGATCTGGTATCGGACGATGTGCGCGTCGTCCCCGTCGGCCGGCTCGACGCCGACACGACCGGAGCGCTCCTGTTGACGAATGACGGCCAACTCGCGCATCGTTTGGCGCATCCGAGCTTCGGCGTTCCGAAGGTCTATGACGTCGACGTGGACGGTTCGCCGTCCGCCGACGCGCTCACGGCGCTCCGAGAAGGTGTCCAGCTGGACGACGGGCGAACCGCGCCTGCCGGGGCTCGCATCGTTCGGCGCGGAACGCGGGTCAGCCGCATCGAGCTGACATTGCACGAGGGGCGCAAGCATCAGGTGAAGCGCATGTGCGCCGCCGTAGGTCTCCCGGTGCAGCACCTCCACCGGCGGCGCTACGCGGGGCTGCGCTTGTTCGGGCTCGCTCCTGGAGAGTGGCGCGAGCTCACGCCGGACGAGGTCGAGTCGCTCCGTCGGGCCGCGGGGGACGCCCCGACGCCCGAGGCGGTCTGAGCGGAGCCCAAATCTCGCTACTGGAGCCGCGCGAAGCCCATGCGGTCGTACATCGCGGCGATCGTGGGAGCCGACGCCTCCCGCGCCTTCTCTGCGCCAACCCCGAGCAGGCGCCGCAGCTCGGCCTCGTCGGCTCGTAGCTCGCGGTAGCGCTCCTGGATGGGCTCGAAGAGCGCGACCACCGCCTCGCCGACGTCTTCCTTGAACGCTCCATAGCCCTGGCCGTCGTAGCTGTCCTGCACCTTCTGTATCGAGTCCCCTGTGGCGACGCTCATGATCTCGACGAGGTTCGAGATCCCCGGCTTGTCGGGCGCGTGGACGATCTCGCGGCCTGAATCGGTCACGGCTGTCTTGAACTTCCTCCGTATGACATCGGGTTCGTCGACGATGCGTACGACCCCTTGGGGGTTCCCGGCTGAAGTTGACATCAGACGCTCCGGCTCCTGCAGATTCTTGATGCGCGCACCTTCCTTGGGGAAGACGCCTCGCGGCACGGTAAAGGTGTCGCCGTAACGACTGTTGAACCGCTCGGCGATATCACGCGTCAGCTCGAGATGTTGGCGCTGGTCGTCTCCGATCGGAACGATGTCAGTCTGGTACAGCAGGATGTCGCCCGCCATCAGCACTGGGTACGTGAATAGTCCGCTCGACACGAACTCCTGCTCCGCGGACTTATCTTTGAACTGGGTCATCCGCCGGAGCTCTCCAAAGCTCGTAACGGCGCTGAGCAGCCATGCTGCCTCCGCATGAGCTGGCACGTGACTCTGAGCGAAAACAACAGACCGGTCCGGGTCGATTCCGGTGGCGAAGAGCAACGCCGCGCCCGACAGCGTCGCCTCACGAAGCCCCGCGGGCTCGTAAGCGGTCGTGATCGAGTGCAAGTCGACGATGCAGAAGAACGCCTCGCCCTGCTCCTGGCTTGCTCTGTACTGGCGGTACCCGCCGCTGTAATTGCCGAGTGTTTTATCGCCCGAAGCCCTGATGCCGGAGAAGACCCGCATTCCGAGATTCTCCCTGGACCCGCGGGACGGCGCCGGGCCACCACTACACTCACCTCTCATGGAGATCGCCGGCCCACCCGAGCTTCTCGCGTACCCCCTGGTCGCACGCGAGCTGACACCGGATGCGACGGTCATCGAAGTCCGTGGCAGGCGAATCGGCGCTGGCTTTTTCGGGCTCATCGCCGGGCCGTGCACGGTCGAGACGCGCGAGCAGACGCTCGAGACCGCTCGGGCGGTCGCGGCCGCAGGCGCGACGATCCTGCGTGGCGGCGCCTTCAAGCCGCGATCGTCGCCGTACGCGTTCCAGGGACTCGGCTCCAAAGGGCTCGAGATCCTCGCCGAGGCGCGAGAGGAGACGGGTCTACCGATCGTCACCGAGCTTCTCGATCCCCGGGACGTCGCGGAGGTCGTCGAGATCGCCGACGTGATCCAGATCGGTGCCCGAAACATGCAGAACTTCAACCTGCTCGCCGAGGTCGGCCGCGTGCCGAGGCCGGTTCTCCTCAAGCGCTCGCCGGCTGCAACGGTCGAGGAGCTGCTGATGGCCGCGGAGTACGTCGCGAAGGAGGGAAACGAGCGCGTCATCCTCTGCGAGCGAGGGATCAAGACCTTCGAGCGCTCGACGCGGTACACGCTCGATCTCTCGGCGGTGCCCGTGCTGAAGCGCGAGACGCATCTTCCGGTCATCGTCGATCCGTCACACGCCGCGGGGAGGAGCGATCTCGTGCTCCCACTCGCACGCGCCGCGATCGCGGCGGGGGCCGACGGCGTGATGATCGAGGTCCATCCACAGCCCGAGGACGCGCTCTGCGACGGCCCGCAGCAGATCAGGGTGGGAGAGTTCGCGCGTTTCGCCGACGAGATCCGCACTGTCGTTTCGCTGATGGGCAAGACCGTCGGCTGAGCGCCGGCCTCGGTCGACCATGCGCATCGATCCGGTGCCCGTGCTCGAGGGGCACATCGCAGTGCCGGGCGACAAGTCGATCTCGCACCGCGCAGTTCTCGTGGGTTCGCTCTGCGAGGGAGAAACCCGCATCGTCGGCTTCGGTCGCTCGGCCGATACGGAGACGACGATCGAAGCGGTTCGAGCGCTCGGCGTCGGCGTCGAGGAGCATGACGTCGACACCCTGACCGTCCACGGGATCGGTCTCCAGGGCATGTCCGAGCCCGCCGGGCCGATCGAGTGTGGGAACGCCGGCACGCTCATGCGGCTCCTCGCAGGCATCGTCGCCGGTCAACAGGGTCGATTCGAGCTCGTAGGCGACGAATCGCTCTCGCTGCGCCCCATGGAGCGCGTCGCCGAGCCGCTTCGGCGCATGGGCGCAGCGGTCGAGACCAGTGATGGTCATGCCCCCGTCGTGGTGGAGGGCGCGGCGCTCCGCGCGATCGACTACGAGCTCCCGGTGGCCTCGGCGCAAGTCAAGTCCGCGATCCTGCTCGCCGGCGTGCAGGCCGCAGGGAAGACGACCGTGGTCGAGCCGGTCCCGACCCGAGATCACACCGAGCGCCTGCTCGAACGGGCCGGCGCACGCGTGACGCGGCGTCCGCGGAGCGTGAGCGTCGAGTCAGCGCAAGGGCTGGAGCTCGGCGAAGTCGAGATTCCCGGAGACTTCTCGGCGGCGGCCCCCCTTCTCGTCGCCGCGGCGATCGTGCCGGGCTCGACGCTCGCGGTGCACGGAGTCGGACTGAACCCTCGTAGAACTGGGCTACTGGATGTGCTCGAGCGCATGGGAGCCAGGATCGCGATCTACCACCGGAGGTTGGTCGGAGGTGAGCCCGCCGGCGATGTCGAGATGCGCACCTCGGAGCTGGTCGGCGCGACCGTTCTGGCGGCCGAAGTGCCATCCTTGATCGACGAGCTTCCGCTGCTTGCGCTCGCGGCTTGTCATGCGCGCGGCGAAACGGTCATTCGCGGGGCGTCCGAGCTGCGCTACAAGGAATCGGACCGAATAGAAGCGGTCGTCGAGGAGCTGCGGCGCATCGGCGGCCACATTCGCGCTACGCGTGACGGCTTTCGGATCAGGGGCGTGCCCACGCGGCTGCGCGGCGGGATTGTCGACTCCCGCGGCGACCATCGGCTGGCGATGCTGGGCGCCGTGGCGGGAGTGTCGTCGAGCGAAGGCGTCGAGCTTCGGGGGGCAGACGCCGTCGACACGAGCTTCCCGGGCTTCTTCGAAGTTCTGGAGCAGCTTGCCCCCGACGCCCTTCACTACCCTCCCGCGACATGATCGTTGCCATCGATGGGCCTGCGGGCTCGGGGAAGAGCACGGTTGCACTCGCGCTCGCGCAGCGCCTGGGCTTCCTTCATCTGGACACCGGCGCGATGTACCGGGCGCTCACCTGGCTCGCGCGGCGAGACGGGGTCGGGCTCGATGACGGGGACGCACTCGCACAGCTCGCACGGGAGTGTCCGGTCTCCTTCTCTTTGGACGGGACGGTGGCCATCGACGGCGAGGACGTGTCCGCGAAGATCCGGGACGTCGAGATCGACCGCCTCGTCCCCGTGGTCGCGCAACACCCCGCGGTACGCGAGGTCATGCGAGCACGTCAGCGTTCCCTCGGTGCAGCCCGAGACTCGGTGATCGAAGGACGGGACATCGGCAGCGTCGTCGCACCCACGGCCGAGGTGAAGGTCTTTCTCGTCGCCGCCGAGGACGAGCGCGCGCGGCGCAGGTCGGCAGACCGTCCCGGCGTCGGTGCCGACACTCTTGCAACCGACCTCAGGCGTCGCGACGAGCAGGATGCGCCCAACACGCAGCCTGCCGACGACGCCGTGATTCTCGACACGACCGGGCTCAGCGTCGGTGAGGTCGTCGAATCGATCGCCGAGCTCGTGGAGGCCAGGCGATGAACAGGACCGATGCCGTCTGGACGGTCGGGCGTGCAACGATCGGAACCGCGGTCAGGATCGTCGCCCCCTTGCGTAGCTATGGAGCCGAGCGGGTGCCCATGAGCGGAGGGCTGGTCGTCGCCGCCAACCACTTCAGCTGGATCGATCCCCCCGCGCTCGGCGCGGCGAGCCCGCGCACGCTCTACTTCATGGCCAAGGTCGAGGCCCATCGCGTGCCTGGGCTCGGCCAGCTGATGAGGAGCTTCGGTGGGTTCTCGGTGCGGCGCGGCGAATCGGATCGGGACGCGGTACGCATGATGCGCCAGGTCGTTCGGGAGGGAAACGCGCTCGGGCTGTTCGTCGAGGGCACAAGGCAGACCACTGGCGAGCCTGGCACCGTTCAACCGGGAGCCGCGATGGTGGCGATCAACGAAAGCGTGCCGGTCACCCCCGTCGCTCTGCACGGCAGCGAAACGTGGCGGCTGGGGAACTTCCATCCCGTCTCGCTTGCGTGGGGGCAGCCGATGAGCTTCGACGGTCTTCCGCGAGGCGGCAAGGGCTACAAGGAGGCGTCGGTCGAAATCGAGCGCGAGATCCGTCGACTGTGGGAGTGGCTCGTTGGGATACACGAGCTCGGACGTCCCCGCGACGCGACACCGCCGTCATGACGGACACGGCGGCGACCGACGTCGAGATCGCCGGCACCGTCGCGATCGTCGGCTTCCCCAACGTCGGCAAGTCGACGCTCATCAACCGGCTCACTTCGTCTCGCACTGCTGTCGTGCACGAAACACCGGGTGTCACGCGCGATCGCAAAGAGCTCCTCTGCGACTGGTCCGGGAGGTACTTCCGGCTGATCGACACAGGAGGCGTGGATCGCGCCGATGCGGGGCCGTTCGGCCCGCAGGTTGCAGCACAGGCGCGGCAAGCGGTCGAGGAGGCGGATCTCGTGCTCATGGTCGTCGACGCGAAGGCGGGCGTGACGCCGGGCGACGAAGAGCTTGCGGAGATCCTTCGCTCGTCGCGTAGGCCCGTTCTCGTGCTCGCGAACAAGATCGACGACCCGCAGCGAGACCTCGAAGCCCTCGAATTCCACAGGCTGGGCCTCGGCGACCCCATTCCGATCTCGGCCATTCATGGCCACGGAACGGGAGACTTGCTCGACGAGATCGTCGCACGGCTTCCCGGACGAGCGGAGCGACCCGTCGGCGAGGAAGCGATCAGGGTGGCGATCCTCGGCCGTCCGAACGTCGGCAAGTCGTCGCTCCTCAACGCTCTCCTGGGTCAGGAGCGCGTCATCGTCTCCGAGGTTCCAGGTACGACGCGTGACGCCATCGACACGGTCCTACTCCGCGACGAGACGACGTTCGTCCTCGTCGACACGGCTGGTCTGCGGCGCAAGCGAAAGCAACGCCAGGGTATCGAGTACTACTCGGAGCTCCGCGCGCTGGAGGCGGCCGAGCGAGCCGACATCGCGCTCGTTCTCGTCGACGCCACTCAGGGAGTGGTTGATCAGGACCTGACCGTCGCCGACGTGGCCCGCAAGGCGCAGTGCGCGACGATCGTCGTGCTCTCGAAGTGGGACGTCACAGAGGTTCGGCTCGAGGAGGTGCGGCCACGGATCGCGACCCGGCTCCGCCAGCGGCCGCCGCTCATCGCCGTCTCGGCCAAGACCGGACGCGGCCTCGAGCGGCTCCTCGCGATGATCGAGGAGCTCTTCACCCGCTACGCCGGGCGCATCCCGACCGCCGAGCTGAACCGGGCGCTACAGGAGCTGCGCGAGGCGCGCCAGCCACCGGGGCGGCGCGGTCGCAGGCTCAACCTGCTCTACGGAACCCAGGTGAGCTCGAGGCCTCCGCGGTTTCGCTTCTTCGTGAACGATCGCCGGCTCGTGACGCGCGACTACGGCTACTGGGTCGAGAACGAGCTGCGCGCCCGCTTTGGGCTCGAGGGCGTGCCCGTCTCCATCGACTTCGTCACCTCCGAGTGAGTCGGCACCAGCTCCGAGTTACGCTTGCAACAGACTGTTGCAAGGTGGTCTGACGCCAGCACCATCCGGCGGGCAACGCTTGCAACAGACTGTTGCAAGGCGGTCCGGTCGATGAAGGCCGTTGTCGTGGGAGCAGGGTCTTGGGGGACGGCCTTCGCCTGCCTCCTGCGCGACAACGGACACGAGGTGACGCTTGCGGCGCGCGATCCGGAGCAGGTTGCCGTGATCGTGGCCACCTCAAGAAACCCGCGTTACGCCCACGAAGCCGACCTTCGTGGCATTGCCGCCGCAGAGATCGCCGACGCGCCCGTTGAAAGCGCCGACCTGGTGGTGGTCGCGGTGCCGAGCCGCGTGTTCGGCGAGGTCGTCGCCGGCCTGCCTGGGAGCACGCCGGTTCTCAGTCTCACCAAAGGCCTCGACCCGGCGACCGGCGAGCGACTCTCGACGCTCGTCCACGGGCGCCCTGTTGCGGTGCTCTCGGGCCCCAACATCGCAGAGGAAATCGTGCGTGGTCTGCCTGCTGCGGCCGTGATCGCGAGTGACGACCTCGAGCTCGCGGTGCGCCTCCAGGTCGCCGTCCATTCGACGATCTTCCGCGTGTACGTGAACGAGGACGTGGTCGGTGTCGAGCTCTGTGCGGCCGCCAAGAACGTGATCGCGCTCGCCGCCGGTGGTGCGGACGGGCTCGGACTCGGGGACAACGGAAAGGCCGCACTCGTCGCACGCGGCCTGGCGGAGATGAGGCGGTTGGCCGAGGTCGCGGGCGCTCGCCCCGACACGTTCGCCGGGCTCGCCGGCATGGGCGATCTGATCGTCACGTGCTGGGCACCCACGGGCCGCAATCGGCGCGCGGGTGAGCTCATCGCGCAGGGCGCTTCGCCCGACGAGGCAGCCGAGCAGATCGGGATGGTCGTCGAGGGCCTGACGACTGCTCCCGTGCTGCGCGACCTCTCCCGCCGACTCGGTATCGAGCTCCCCATCACGGAGGGCGTGTGTGCGGTGCTCGAGGGGGTCGCGCTCACCGATCTCCTTCTGCAGCTGATGCGGCGAGAGCCAACGGCCGAGTAGGGAACTGGAGCGGCGCACCCACCTTCAGGGATCTGATCCCACGGGTCTGGCCCGGTGGGTACGCTGCGCGACATGCTTGCGCGCTCGTTCTCGTTCACGTCCGAGTCGGTGACGGAGGGTCACCCGGACAAGATCGCCGACCAGATCTCCGACTCCGTCCTCGACGCCGTCCTCACCGACGACCGGAACGCGCGAGTCGCCTGCGAGACGCTCATCACGACGGGCCTCGTGGTCGTGGCGGGCGAGATCACGACCGACACGTACGTCGACATCCGCGCCGTCGTGCGCGAGCGCATCGCGGAGATCGGCTACACGCGTGCGAAGTACGGCTTCGACTTCGAGACGTGCGGCGTCGTGGTCGCGATCGACGAGCAGTCCGTGGATATCGCGCGCGGCGTAGACGAATCGTACGAGGCGCAACACGGCGACACCGACCCGATCGACCTGCTCGGCGCGGGTGACCAGGGAATGATGTTCGGCTACGCGACGCGCGAGACGGAACAGCTCATGCCGCTTCCGATCCTGGTCGCGCATCGGCTGACGAAGCGGCTTGCCGAGGTTCGCAAGGCGAACGTGCTCCCGTATCTCAGGCCCGACGGCAAGTCGCAGGTGACGGTGCGCTACGAAGTGGACGAGCGCGGGATCCAGCGCCCCGTCGAGATCGAGCGAATCCTGATCTCGACGCAGCATCGCGACGGCCTCGACGTCGAGACGCTGATGAAGCCCGATCTCCTCGAGCACGTCGTGGAGCCGATCCTCCACTCGGATTTCCGCGACCTCGTCGATCCCAGCCGGTTCGGGGCGAAGGACTTTCTGTACGTGAACCCGACCGGGAAGTTCGTCATCGGAGGCCCCATGGGCGATACGGGCCTGACAGGGCGCAAGATCGTCGTCGACACCTACGGCGGCGCGGCTCCTCACGGGGGCGGCGCGTTCTCGGGCAAGGACCCCACGAAGGTCGATCGTTCGGCCGCGTACGCGGCGCGCTACGTCGCGAAGAACATCGTCGCGGCCGGCCTGGCCGACCGTTGTCAGCTCCAGGTCGCCTACGCGATCGGCGTGGCTCACCCCATGAGCGTCAACGTCGACTGCTTCGGGACGGAGGCGATCCCGCTCGCGAGCATCGAGAAGCTGGTCGCGGAGCACTTCGACCTTCAGGCCCGGGGCGATCATCCGCGACCTCGACCTCCTCCGCCCGATCTACGCGAAGACTGCGGCATACGGACACTTTGGTCGCGAGGACCGCGACTTCACTTGGGAGCGCACCGACAAGGCGGATGCGCTGCGAGCGGCGAGCGGCCTGCTCTCCGAGTCCACAGTCTGAGTCTCTAAACGCCGAAAGCCCGCGCTGCGGGCCTTCGGCGTGGAGGGCGATCGATCAGAGGGAGTGCGCGGCTCCCATGAAAGCGCTCTTCCGTGAATGCGACCTGTGAGTTCCCTAAGAGTTGGCTAAGAAACGCACCGTGGCCCGTGCGACCGGAGCCGCGGTTCTGCTCGGCCTTGCATGTTGCGGCCTGTGACGTCGCTACGGGTGGTTGAGCGATCCGTAAGCCGTGCTACGCGGCTCGAACGTAGATCCCGAGCGCCGCTTTCTCCGCGATCGCCCGATCCGCGCCGTCCACGACGACACCGAGCTGCCCGGCAGCCTGCTGCTTCGTCCGAACCTCGACGTGTGCGCCCGGCGCGAGCCCTTCGTCGTAGAACCAGTGGAGGAGGTCGCCGTCGTGCTCGGCGAGTCGCACGATCTCCGCCGGCCTGCCGGTCTCGAGATCGGCGAGCGTGACGAGTTCTGCGTTCTCGGCCTGCTCGACCTCGGGCTCGACCGGCCAGCCGTGCGGGCAGCGGTCGGGGTGGCCGAGGCGCTCGTTGATCCGCTCGATCATCTCGTCGGTGAAGGTGTCGCCCAGCTCGTCCGCATGCACGTGCGACTCGGCGGCCGTGTATCCCATGAAGTCCGTGAGGAAGCGCTCGATGATCCGGTGCTTGCGCACCACACGTTTCGCTCGCTCGGCGCCGACGTCGGTGAGAATGGCCTCCTTCTGATCGCCACGCTCCACGAGGCCGTCGGCCTCGAGGCGCTTCAGCATCTCGCCTGCGGAGGCCCGCGAGACGCCCAGCATCTCGGCCACCCGAGACGCGATCGCGGTCGATCCGGTCGACGGGCGGTACTCCCCGATCGGGAACGCGAGGAAGTAGATCGTCTCCAGGTACTCGTCGACCGAATGGCCGTGCGGTTGTGCCATCAGCGGAAATCTACCCGGAGCCGCTCGACTCGAACCTGCGTGCCGAGGAGACGAGGTACAGCACGGGTGCGGACACGACGATCAGCAGGAGTGCGGGAACCGCCGCCCGTGAATACGCGCCGACCTGAGTCAGTCCCCAGATTTCCGTCGCCAAGGTCTCGAAACCGATCGGGCGCAGGAGAAGCGTCGCCGGCAGCTCCTTCATCGCGGACAGGAAGACCAGGGCTGCGCCCGCGAGGACGCCTGAGCGGACGAGCGGCACGGTCACGGCCGCCGTTGTCCGAAGCGGTCCATGCCCGAGGCCTCGCGCAGCCTCTTCGTATCGGGGATTGACGCGCTCGAGCGCCGACTCGACACCCGAGAGCCCCTGAGGGAAGAAGCGCACGACGTACGCGAACACGAGAAGCCCGAGCGTCTGGTAGATCGGGGACGCGTAACGGGCGGCGAAGAACACCAGCGATAGGGCGATGACGAGCCCCGGAAGCGCATTGCCCGCGTACGAGAAGCGTTCCAACGTGCGCGAGGTTCGTGACGGGTACCGGAGCGCGAGAACCGCGACAGGAATCGCGGCGGCGACCGCGGCGACTGCCGCGAGGCCAGAGGCCGTCGAGTGAGTTGACGGCCTGGCTCCACGGGACGTCGAATGTGCGGTCGTTCTCGATTCCGCGGGCAAGCCAGTAGCCGAGCACTCCTGCGGGCAGAACGAGGAAGAGGCCGACAACCGCGCTGCAGAAGACGAGCGCAGGAGCCGTCCAGCGGCCGAGGCGCACGGGCGCTGGCTGTCGCTGCGTGCCCGGACCGCTTCGATACACGCGTCCGCTCTGCCGCGTGCGGTACTCGATCACGAGCGCGACGCCGGTCAGTGCCACGAGCAGGAGCGCCAGAGTCGCCGCGGGTGCACGGTCGAAGAGGCTCTTGTACTGGACATAGATGGCGCGCGTGAGCGTGTCGTAGTCCATGAGCGAGACGACTCCGAAGTCCGAGAACGTGTACAGGGCGACGAGGAGCGCACCGAGACCCACGGCCGAGCGAATTGCCGGCGCCGTGACCCGGAGCAGCATGCGTCGGCCGGAGACGCCGAGGCCGCGCGCCGCCTCCTCGAGCGACGGGTCGAGGCTCCGCAGTGCCGACTGGGTCAGCAGGAAGACGTACGGGTACGTTGCGAGCGTGAGCGCGGCGAGAGAGCCCCAGTACCCCTTGATCTCGGGCATGCGCTCGACGCCGAGCGCGTCTCCGAAGAGCCCGCGAGCGCCGAAGAAGCCGAGGAGGCAGAAGGCGGCGACGTAGCTCGGGATCACGAGCGGAAGGGCTCCGGCCGTCGCCCATACCCGCCGTCCGGGGAGGTCGGTGGAGGTGACGAGCCACGCCAATGGAACTCCGACCACGATCGTCGCGGTGACGACGCCGACAGCGAGAACGAACGTGTTCCAGACGAGCCGCCAGGTGGCAGCCTCACCGAGCACCTCGAGCGCCCTGCCGCCGCCCGCAACCCGGATGACCAGGTACGCGAGCGGCAGCAGCAGCAATCCGACGACGATGCCCGCTGCGACGACGAGAACGAGCGGGGCGCGGCTTGGTGCTGCCCGGCTCATTCGTCGCTCACGTCAGATAGCCGGTCTCGCGAAGAAGCTCGATCGTGGCCTCGTGCTCTGCCCCGAAGCTTGTGAGATCGACATCGGGCCCCTCGAGGTCCTCGAGCGCCGGCAGCCCTTCCTTCGCATCGATGCCTTCGATCAGCGGATACTCGGCTTCCTCGGCCTCGTCGACGTAGAAGCGCTGGCCGTCCTCCGAGAGGAGGTACTCCACGAACCGCTCGGCATCGTCGGTCTGATCGGAGCTTGAAAGAACGCCCGCTCCAGCGACGCTGACGAGCGCGCCTGGATCCTGAGCCTGGAGGAAGTGATTCTCGACCGGCGCATCCGGCTGTTCTTCCTTGACGAGATAGAGGTAGTAGTGGTTGACGAGGCCGAGCTCGATCTCGCCCGCGGCGACGGCCTCGACGATCGGCGTGTTCTTCTCGTACTCCTTCACGCCATTCGCCTTCATGTCGAGCAGCCACTGCCTCGTTGCGTCGTCCCCTGCGGAGAGCCTCATCGCCGTGACGAAGGCCTGGAACGATGCGTTCGTGGGGGCGACGCCGACCTTTCCCTTCCACGTCGGATCGGTGAGGTCGAACACCGACTCCGGGACCTCGTCCTCGGACAGCGCCTCGGTGTTGTAGGCGATCACGCGCGACCGTCCGGAGGTTCCCACCCACCGACCGTCAGCATCGCGAAATCGCGCGTCGACCCGATCGAGGGTCGCGACCGGAAGCTCGGAGAGCTCCGACTCCACCGAGCCGAGGGATCCGGGGTCCTGGGCGAAGAACACATCGGCCGGTGAGTTGTCGCCCTCCTCGGCGATCGTCGCCGCGAGCTCGGCGCTGTCGCCGTAGCGGACCTCGACCTCGATTCCCGTCGCCTCGGTGAACATTTCGAAAAGCGGCGCCACGAGCTCTTCTTCTCGGCCCGAATAGACCGTGAGCGGACCGTCGCCGTCGCCCCCGCAACCTGCCGCGACGGCAGCGAAAAGAACTGCCACAACTCCAAGCGCTTTCACGTCTCTACCTCCGTGTAAGGGTTCCCGTAGATGTCATGTAAGGGACACCTTACATACGTGGAAAGCGAGCTGTCAGCTCAGTCGAGCACGCTCACGCGACCATCGTGCACACGGATGGAGACACGCGATCCCAGCGGCACGACTTCGGTCGACGGCCGCTGCGACACGAGCTCGACTCCGTCGAGGAGCACGCGGTAGAAGACGTCGTGTCCGCGGAACTCGCGGCCGACTACCTGGGCAGCGCCCGCGGGATCCGGTTCGAGCTCGAGGAGCTCGGGGCGGACGAGGACCTGCGCCGCCGTTGCCGACGCTGCGCCGTTCGCATGAAAGCGACCGATGGGCGTCACGACGCGCCCGTCGACGACGTCGCCGACGAGCACATTCCCGGCGCCGACGAACTCTGCCGCCCACCGGGTCGCGGGTGTGAAATAGAGCTCCTCGGCGGTTCCCTCTTGGACGACCGTGCCGGAGCGCATCAGCGCGATCCGGTCGGCGAGCGAGAACGCCTCTTCGCGATCGTGCGTCACGAGGACGACCGTGATCCCGAGGGGGCGGATGATCTCCGATACCTCTGCGCGTAGAGACTCGCGGAGGGACGGGTCGACGTTCGACCAAGGCTCATCGAGGAGCACGAGCTCGGGGGTCGGTGCGAGTGCCCTCGCCAGCGCAACCCGCTGCTGCTGGCCTCCCGACAGCTCGTGCGGATACCTGCGGCCGAGCCCGTCCAGTCCGACGACGTCGAGGAGCTCGTGCACGCGGGTCGGGCGTACTCGTCGCGAGAGTCCGAAACCGACGTTCTCGGCGACCGTCAAGTGCGGGAACAAGGCGTAGTCCTGGAAAACCATGCCAACCCTGCGCTGTTCGGGGGGTACCCAGGCTCCTCCGCCGGCGACCGGGCGCCCATCGACATCGACGGTGCCGGCCTCGGGACGCTCGAAGCCCGCGATGAGCCGCAGGAGCGTCGTCTTCCCGCAGCCCGAAGGACCGAGCAGGGCGACGACCTCGCCGCGCTCGACGCACAGAGACGTCTCGTCGACGGCGAGCACATCGCCAAATCGCTTCGTCACGCCTTCGAGGCGGATCATCGAACACGCCATGTAAGGGGAACCTTACACCGCAGTGCCGCACCGTGACACCTGACTGTTAGGGGACGGATCATGCGGCTCGAAGCTGACGTAGGCAAATTACGACGCGGAGGTTGGCCTCGCCTGCGGGGCCGCCTACCGGAGGCGCGGCTACGCTCGCCCTCGTGCCCTTGGCGGAGATCTACCCGCTCGTTACGGCCCGCGCGCTCGCGCGCTCGTTCACGTACGAGGTGGCGGAGAGCGTCACTCGCGGGGACGTTCTCTCTGTGCGTCTCGGTGGGCGCCAGGTGCGAGGAATCGTGGTCGCTACGGGCGTCGAGCCGCCGGACGGCGTCGCGATCGCCGATGCCGGTCCCGTCATAGACCGGGTGCCGCCCGCACTCGTCGAGCTCGCCCTATGGCTCGCGGACTACTACGGGTCGACCCCCGCTCGAGCCCTCGCTCTCGTCGCTCCCCTACTGCGGTCTCGCCGCGGAGAGCGTCGAGCGCCGGCGTTCGCCAATGCCCTTCCCGGGGAGCCCGAGCCCGCCGAGTTGACCAGTGCTCAGCGGGACGCTGTCGCTCGGGTCCTCGCAGCACTCGATGCAGGGGGCGGCCACTTCCTCCTGCACGGCCCGACGGGAAGCGGGAAGACCGAGGTCTATCTCCAGGCGTGCGCCGCTGCCCTCGAGCGTGGGCGAGGCGCCATCGTGCTCGTGCCGGAGATCGCCCTCACCCCTCAGGCGGTTGGCCGGTTCGGCGCACGCTTCGGAGGGCGCGTTGCCGTTCTCCACTCTGCTCTCACCGAGGCCGAGCGACGTGACGAGCGTGAGCGAATCGTGAGCGGCGAAGCCCGCGTCGTCGTCGGCGCACGCTCCGCGATCTTCGCGCCCGTCCACGACCTCGGGCTGATCGTCGTCGACGAGGAGCACGACGCCTCGTTCAAGCAGGAATCGGATCCGCGATACGACGCGCGCACCCTCGCTGCGAAGCGGGCGGCGCTCGAAGGCGCCGTCGCCGTCTACGGGAGTGCTACGCCTCGCGTCGAGAGCTGGTCTCGGCTCGATCGCCTCGAGCTGCCGACGCGGATCGGCGCACCTCTCCCGTCCGTGCACATTGTCGACCTTCGGCGCGAGGCGGGATACCCGCTCTCGGCACCACTTCTCGCCGAGCTTGCGGCGGTCGAGGAGCGTGGCGGGCGCGCGATCCTCTTGCTCAATCGGCGGGGCATCTCGGGCGCGATCCACTGTCGTGCGTGCGGAAGCACTCGCCGCTGCCGGAGTTGCGACATCGCGCTGACACTGCACGCGGACGGGCGATTGCACTGCCACCACTGCGGGTACTCGATGGAGCTTCCGAAACAGTGTCCGGAGTGCGGATCCGTCGAGCTCGCGCGCATCGGCGCGGGCACGCAGCGACTCGAGACGGAGCTCGAGAAGCGCGTTCCAGGGCTGGAACGAATACGGCTCGACGCGGACACTGCCGCACGCCCGGGCGCTCTTCGTGAGGCGCTCGAGCGATTTGGTGCATCACGGTCCGTCGTGCTCATCGGGACGCAGATGGTTGCGAAAGGGCACCACTTTCCCGGCGTTTCGATCGCTGCCGTCGTCGACGCGGACGCGAGCCTTTCGTTTCCAGACTTCCGGTCCGAGGAACGGACATTCCAGCTCGTCACCCAGCTGGCAGGGCGCAGCGGCCGGGATGCGCCCGGGAAAGTGATCGTCCAGACCTTCCAGCCGGACGCGACCCCGTTCGCATTCGCGGTGCGGCACGACGTCGCCGGATTCCTCGGCCGAGAGCTCGCACGACGCGAGGAGCTCGATTACCCACCATTTCGGAACCTCATCTCGATCGTCGTCTCGGGGCCGGAGCCAGGCGCGCCGCGCCGGGTTCTCGGAGAGCTCAGGGAAGCGCTCGCGTCCCCGGACGTGACGATGATGGGACCGGCTCCGCTTCTCCGGTTGCGCGGACGTCATCGATCGCAGCTTCTTGCGAAGACCACGTCCCCTCGCGCGTTCGCGAGCAAGGCTGGGAGGATGCTTGCGGCAGCTGCTCCGGCCATGCGTCGTGACGGTCTAGCCGCTGTCGTAGACGTCGATCCGCAGTCGCTCTAGAGGACGAAGCCGGCTCAGACACTGTCCCTTTGTGACAATTGACACATCTCCTGGGCGGAGGTAGACAGAAGCGACGCATAACTCGAACCGTCCGCGGAAGGAGACAACCGATGAAGCGACTGATGCTTGCCTTCGTGCTGGTCTTGGCGCTGGCACTTAGTGCGAGCGCCTCGGCAGGGAGCACGACATACGCCGTCTGGTCCTATTGGTCGGCGGGGCAGGGAGCGGCTACTTCGTATAGCGCTGGCTGGTGGAGGAATCTGTTCTACAAGCCGACCGGCTTCGACGCAACGGTTACCTTCATCGACAACGTCGGGTACGGATGGCACGCCACGGTGCGCAATTCGGGGACGTTGACCGACACACACTGGTTCTCGTCGCAGGTAAAGAAGGCGCACTGTCGGGCGAACGTGAACGGTCCCTACGGGGCCTGTACCGCCTACAACTAGGCCTAGGAAGGAGAGGTGATGCTGAGAAAGCGGTTAACGCCGCGCTGGATCACGCTGGCTATCGGCCTCCTTGCGGCGGCCATTTTCGCCGGAGGCGTGATCGCTGCACAGTTTCGTGATGCCACGAACATCGACGGGCTAGAGGCGTCCTTCAGGGACGATCCCCTCGTCAAGGTCGCTGACATTGCTGCCGAACCTGGTCTGTCGAGTCGCGGCGTCTTCGTTCAATCGACGTCGGCGGGGTTCTTGTGCCTGTGGGATGCGCCGTCTGCGGGTGCGCTGAACAGACAGGGCGGATGCAATAGCTCCGACGACCCTCTCGGCGGCAAGAAGATGTTCGTCAGCCTTGCATACGAAGGTGGCCCCGCGATGTCCGATGTGAAGGACGCAAGACTGATCGGGCTTACCGCGTCTGACGTTGCGAATGTCCAACTGCTCATGACAGACGGGACACGTCGTGAACTGCGTCTTAAGAAGGCGTCGGTGGGATCAGCCGACTACGGGGCACTCGGCTACCGCTTGCGGAAGGTGGACCTTCGTCGAGGCGTGGGGCCAACGGCGGTGATAGCCCTGAACGACGCTGGCGAGGAGATCGATCGGCAGGCAACGGGTTTCGCACAGTGACGACATCGCGGCGGGCTAGACTCGCCGCGCGATGGCTGACCATGACCACGACCATGAGCACGACCACGACCACGAAAAGAACGACCAGGAACTAGAGCGGGAAGCGCGACGCCTTGTCGCGCTTTCCCGCATCCGTCAGTACGGCGACGGTGTTCTGCGGATGAGGGCGCGGGAGGTCGAGTCGTTCGACGACGACCTTCGACGGCTCGTGGAGCGGATGACCGAGCTGATGCACGAGGCGAACGGTGTGGGGCTCGCTGCGACCCAGGTCGGCGTGCTCCGCCGCGTCTTCGTGTTCGTCGACGAGGGCGAGGATCGCGTGCTCGTGAACCCGGTGCTCACGAAGCGCTCGAAGGACACGAACGTCGATGACGAGGGATGTCTCTCCCTGCGGGAGGTGCTAGTCCCTGTCGAGCGATCGATCGCAGTGACCATCGAGGGAATGGATGCCGTCGGAGAGCCTGTGACACTGGATCTCGAGCTTCCGTCGGCAAGGATCGTTCAACACGAGCTCGATCACCTGGACGGCGTGCTGATCATCGACCGTACCGACGTCGAGTCGCGCCGAGCCGCTCTCGCCAAGCTCAGGCCGCAGCCCGTCCTCGGCGCGCGGTGAGTCTGCAGATCGCGGTTGCCGCCACTGCGCCTTTCGGCGCGGACGTCCTCGAGAGACTTGCCTCCCGCCACGAGATCAGTTGTGTCCTGACGAGGCCTGACGCTCCGGCCGGACGTGGCCGTCGGATAATCGCACCGCCCGCAAAGGAGGTTGCCGAGCGGCTCGGGATCCCAGTTCTCCAATCCGAGCGTCTCGTCTCCGGGCTCGATCTGGGGGCGGCAACGGTCGTCGCTGTCGCCTACGGGGTCATCGTTCCCGAGAGCGTGCTCGAGGAACGTCTCTGGCTCAACGTGCACCCGTCGCTGCTTCCGCGCTGGCGCGGTGCTGCACCGGTCGAACGAGCGATCATGGCTGGTGACGTCAGCACCGGCGTCACGATCATCAGGCTCGAGAAGGAGCTGGACGCCGGCCCAATTGCGGCTCAACAGGCGTTCACGATCGACGCTCAGGACGACGCAGGTGCGGTCTATCGGAAAGCTGCCGACGCCGCCGACGGCCTGCTTGCCACCGTGCTCGCCGACCCCGCCCCGACGTTTCGGGATCAGAGCGGGGAGGTCACGTATGCGGAGAAGATCACGGCAGCGGACCGCGCTCTCGACCTCTCAAGGCCCGCGACCGAGCTCGTCAACATCGTCCGGGCGCTCTCCCCGCACATCGGAGCGCGGGCAGAGATACATGGCCGCGACGTCACCGTATGGCGCGCCCAGGTCGCGGAGGATGGGACCTTCGAACCGGTCGAGGTCCAGCCGGACGCAGGGCGACGCATGAGCTACGAGGCATGGCTCCGCGGGCTTCGGTCGTAGGGCCTGCCCGCAGAGCCGCGTTCCAGGTTCTGCAGCGCGTCTTCGACGACGGCGCCTACGCCGATCGCGTGCTTCGGTCAGCAGGAGAGGGCCTCGACTCGAGAGATCGTGCGCTCGCACAACGACTCTCGTTCGGGGCCGTCCAGCGCGTCAGGACACTGGATCACGCGATCGAGACGCTCGGCCGTCGACGCGTGGCTCGACTCGACCCTCCGGTCAGGTCCGCCCTGCGGCTCGGCGCGTACCAGCTGGGCTTCGTCGACGGTGTTCCGCGCTATGCGGCGGTGAACGAATCGGTCGAGCTCGTCCGTGCAGCCGGACTCGAGCGTGCGGTTGCGTTCACGAACGCGGTTCTGCGCCGTCTCTCAGAAGGAATGCGGCCGCTGCTCGCGGCGCTTCCTGAGACGACTGCTGCCGAAGCCGCTCTCAAGCACTCGTACCCGGACTGGATTGCCGAGACGTGGTGGCGGGATCTCGGCTCGGACGGCGCGATCGCCCTCATGAGAGCTCAGAACGAACCTGCCGAGACCGTTGTGAGGCTGATCAGAGGTGAGATCGACGGAATCCAGGACGAGGTGGTTCCGGGTGCATGGCATGTCGATCGGATCGACGAGGTGGCGCTCGCCGAAGGCCGGATCTGGCCGCAAAGCCGGGCGTCGCAGCTCGTGGGGCTCGCGGTTGGCGCCGTCGACGGCGACCGCGTTCTCGATCTCTGCGCAGCTCCCGGCGGCAAGGCCACGATGCTTGCGGGCGAGGTCGTCGCCGTCGAGGTCAACGACGCGCGGGCACGCGAGCTCGAGGAAACCGCGCGGCGACTCGGCGCGACCAACGTCCGAGTCGTCGCTGCGGACGCACGTGCTCTTCCTCCCGAGTTGACGGGCTTCGACCGAGCGCTGGTCGACGTCCCCTGCTCTGGCCTCGGAGTGCTCAACCAGCGCCCCGACTTGCGCTGGCGCGCGGAGCCGTTGCCGGAGCTGCAGCTGGAGCTGCTTCGCGC
>CAVRLG010000001.1:0-161899 GCA_963722035.1 uncultured Thermoleophilia bacterium | reverse complement strand
CTGACGCGTAACGCGTATCTCGACATCGGTTGTGGAGTGCATGGGGAAGCTGAAATGCTCTGCATGTGAACCGGCAGGCGAACGGCGGGCCTCGGCCTGCCGACGTGCTCGTGATCTTCGGGATCACGGGCGACCTCGCACGCGTCATGACGTATCGCTCGTTGTACCGGCTCGAGGCGCGCGGCCTCCTCGAGTGCCCCATCGTCGGCGTCGCCTTCGACGACTGGTCGCTCGAGCAACTCTTCGATCGTGCTCGTGAATCGATCGTCGCGACGGGCGAGCAGATCGACGAGGAAGTCTTCGAGCGGCTCGTGAAGCGCCTGTCATACGTCCACGGCGACTTCACGGACGCCGACACGTACGCCCAGGTCGCGAAGGCGGTCGGAGATGCGGAGCTCCCGGTCTTCTACCTCGAGATCCCGCCCTCGTTGTTCGGCATCGTCGTCGGCGGCCTGTCGAAGGCAGGCCTGACCGAGAAAGCGCGGGTCGTCGTCGAGAAGCCATTCGGCCACGACCTCGCGTCGGCTCGCGCCCTGAACGAGGAGCTGCACGCGCACATCGACGAGTCCCAGCTCTACCGCATCGACCACTTCCTCGGGAAGATGTCGGTCGAGGACATCCTCTACCTCCGCTTCGCGAACACGATCCTCGAGCCGGTCTGGAACCGGCAGTTCGTCTCCTCCGTGCAGATCACGATGGGAGAGGACTTCGAGGTCGCAGAACGCGGGCACTTCTACGACCCGGTCGGTGCGATGCGAGACGTCGTGCAAAACCATCTCCTGCAGGTCCTGAGCCTCGTCGCGATGGAGCCGCCCACGGGCCACGGCATGGACATCATCAACAACCGCAAGCGCGACGTCTTCCACGCGATGGCCGAGGCCGATCCCTCGCGCTACGTGCGCGGCCAGTACCGCGGATACCTCGACGTCGACGGCGTACCGCCCGATTCAATGACGGAGACGTACTGCGCGCTGCGGCTCGAGATCGACAACTGGCGCTGGTCTGGCGTCCCGTTCTTCATCCGCGCCGGGAAGGCGCTCCCCGTGACGGTCACGGAGGTACGTGTCGTCTTCAACACCACGCCCTGGCTCGGCTTCGTCCCGAAGGACGCGCCGCGCCCCGAGGCGAACCAGCTCGTGCTGCGGATCGGGCCGAAGCCCGGTGCGCGCCTGCGCATGCAGGCGAAGGACGCCGAGCAACACGCGCTCCGCTCGGTCCAGCTCGACATGGAGTTCGCGAGCATGGGCGGCGAGGGGCCAACGCCGTACGAGGTGCTCCTCGACGCGGCGATACGCGGCAACGCGAGCAGTTTCGCCCGCCAGGACGCGGTCGAGGAGACCTGGCGCGTCGTCCAACCGCTACTCGATTCGCCGCCGCCCGTCGAGGTCTACGAGCCCGGCACCTGGGGGCCGGACTCGGCGGACGAGCTCACACGCGAGTACGGAGGCTGGAGGATCCCGTGGCTGCCGTGACGCGCAGGCTGACCCCGCGGATGCTCGGCGTGACGACGGCGCCCGACGCCTCTGCCCTCCGATGACGCCGCTTCGCGAACGTCCGTCCTGGGCGGCACTCGAGCGCCACCACGGCGAGATCCGCGACCTCCATCTCCGCGACCTCTTCGCCGAGGACCCAACGCGGGGAGAGCGGCTCACCGCCGAGGGCGCGGGCATCTACCTCGACTACTCGAAGAACCGCGTGACCAACGAGACGCTACGGCTGCTGCTGCAGCTCGCGGAGGAGTCGGAGCTCTCAGAGCGCACCGAGGCGATGTTCCGGGGTGACCGGATCAACACGACCGAGAACCGCTCGGTCCTCCACGTCGCGCTGCGGATGCCGAGGAACAGCTCGCTCGTCGTGGACGGGCGCGACGTCGTCACCGACGTCCACGAGGTGCTGGACCGCATGGCCGCGTTCTCCGATCGCGTTCGCTCGGGCGAGTGGAAGGGCCACACGGGCAAGCCGATCCGCAACATCGTGAACATCGGGATCGGCGGCTCCGACCTCGGGCCGGTGATGGCCTACGAGGCGCTGCGCCACTACACGCGGCGCGACCTCACGTTCCGCTTCGTCTCGAACGTCGACTCGACCGACTTCGCCGAGGCGACGCGCGACCTCGCCGCCGGACGAGACCCTCTTCATCGTCTCGTCGAAGACGTTCACGACGCTCGAGACGATGACGAACGCCCACACCGCGCGCGACTGGGCGCTGGCCTCGCTCGGGGACGAGGGCGCGATCGCCAAGCACTTCGTCGCCGTCTCGACGAACGCCGACGAGGTGACCAGGTTCGGCATCGACACGGCGAACATGTTCGGCTTCTGGGACTGGGTCGGCGGCCGCTACTCGATGGACTCGGCGATCGGCCTCTCGACGATGCTCGCGGTCGGGCCGGACGGCTTTCGCGAGCTCCTCGCCGGCTTCCACGCGATGGACGAGCACTTTCGCACGACGCCGCTACGAGCGCAACCTGCCCGCGCTCATGGGCCTGCTCTCCGTCTGGTACGCGGACTTCTTCGGCGCCCAGACCTCGGGAGTGATGCCGTACAGCCAGTACCTGCAAGCGCTTCCCTGCGTACCTCCAGCAGCTGACGATGGAGTCGAACGGCAAGCACGTCACGCTCGACGGCCGCCGCGTCGACTACGAGACGGGCGCCGTCTTCTGGGGCGAGCCTGGGACGAACGGCCAGCACAGCTTCTACCAGCTCATCCACCAGGGCACGAAGCTCATTCCGGTCGACCTGATCGGCTTCGGGAAGACGCTGAATCCGCATCCGCGACCACCACGACATCCTCATGTCGAACGTGTTCGCGCAGGCCGAGGCGCTCGCGTTCGGCAAGACCGAGGACGAGGTGCGCGCCGAGGGCACCGCCGAGGAGGTCGTCCCGCACCGCGTGTTCGAGGGCAACCGCCCGACGAACGTCATCCTCGCCGAGAAGCTCACGCCGCACACGCTCGGCGCGCTCGTCGCCCTCTACGAGCACAGCGTGTTCACGCAGGGCACGGTCTGGGGGATCAACTCCTTCGACCAGTGGGGCGTCGAGCTCGGCAAGGTGCTCGCGAAGCGGATCATCCCCGAGCTCGAGTCGGAGACCGAGCCCGAGCTCGCACACGACTCGTCGACGAACGCGCTGATCCGGCGCTACCGATCGCTGCGATGAGCATTCGCATGCTGCTCGCGGACGTCGACGGGACGCTCGTGACGCCGGACAAGACGCTGACGGCGCGCTCCATCGAGGCTGTCCACGCGCTGGACGACGCGGGAATCCGCTTTGCAGTCACCAGCGGCCGCCCGCCCCGGGGCATGTCCATGCTCGTCGAGCCGCTGAGACTTCGGACACCGCTCGCGGCGTTCAACGGCGGGCTCATCGTCGACCCGGAGCTGGATGTGGTCGAGGAGAAGGTCGTCCGCGACGACCTCGTTGCCCCCGTGATCGCGCTGCTCGAATCCTTCGGGCTCAGCGTCTGGGTCTATCGGGGTGCCGACTGGCTCGTGCGCGATCTCGACGGCCCTCATGTCGCCCGCGAAGCGCATACGGTCCAGTTCTCCCCCACGCTCGTCGAGAGCTTCGACGGCGTAGAGCGGGGTCGCCAAGATCGTCGGCGTGAGCGACGACCACGACACCGTCGCCGAGGCCGCAGTGGCCACCCGGGAGCAGTTCGGCGACGACGTCTCCGCGGCGCGCTCGCAGCCGTACTACGTCGACGTGACGCACCCGGAAGCGAACAAGGGCCACGTCGTCAAGTTCCTGTCCAAGAAGTACGGGATCCCGACGGAGGAGATCGCGACCATCGGGGACATGCCGAACGACGTGCTCATGTTCGCGCTCTCGGGTCTCTCGATCGCGATGGGCAACGCAGATCGCGAAGTTCAGAGGGCCGCCCGCCACGTCACGACGACCAACGACGAGGACGGCTTCGCGCACGCAGTCGATCGCTTCATCCTGAACTCATGAACCACTGACGAGAGGAGCCACAGGTGGCAACGGACACCCCAATGCAACTCGGAATGGTCGGGCTCGGCCGAATGGGCGCCGGCATCGTCCGGCGGCTGATGACGGACGGGCATCGCTGCGTCGGCTACGACGTCTTTCCGGACGCCGTGAAGGCGCTGGAAGCGGACGGCGCAACCGGTGCGATGTCGCTCGAGGAATTCGTGTCGAAGCTCGAGAAGCCACGCGCGGCCTGGGTGATGGTGCCGGCCGGCGACATCACCGAGAAGACGATCACTGCGCTCGCCGACGTGCTGGAGCCCGGTGACGCGATCATCGACGGCGGTAACAGCCACTACCACGACGACATCCGCCACGCCGCCATGCTCAGAGAGAAGGGCATCCATCACGTCGACGTCGGAACGAGCGGCGGCGTCTGGGGATTCGAGCGCGGCTTCTGCCTGATGATCGGCGGAGAGGACGAGGTCGTCGACCGGCTCAGCCCGATCTTCGCGTCGGTCGCGCCGGGTGTGGGTGACGCGCCGCGCACGCCCGGTCGCACTGGAGACCCGAGCCCGGCGGAGCACGGCTACTACCACTGCGGCCCCAACGGCGCGGGGCACTTCGTGAAGATGGTGCACAACGGCATCGAGTACGGGCTCATGGCGGCGTATGCCGAGGGTCTCAACATCATCGCGAACGCCGACATAGGGCAAGCGGCAGCGCGAGATGGACGCCGAGACCGCACCGCTCGAGAACCCCGAGCACTACCAGTACGAGGTCGACACGACGGAGGTCGCGGAGGTCTGGCGGCGCGGCAGCGTCGTCGGCTCGTGGCTGCTCGACCTGACTGCAGAAGCCCTCTATGCGTCCCCGAAGCTCGAGGAGTTCGCAGGCCGTGTCTCGGACTCGGGAGAGGGCCGCTGGACGTCGATCGCAGCGATCGAGGAGGGCGTTCCAACCCCCGTCCTGACCACCGCGCTCTACTCCCGCTTCGCCTCGCGCAACCTCGACGACTTCGCGAACCGGCTGCTCTCGGCGATGCGCAAGGAGTTCGGCGGCCACGACGAGAAAGCGTCGTGACCGAGCCTCAGATCGAGATCCTCCCCGACGCCGCCGCCGTCGCAGAACGGGGGGCTGCGTTCGTGGCCGAACAGGCACGGGCTGCGATCGCCGATCACGACCGCTTCACTCTTGCGGTCAGCGGCGGACGCACACCGTGGGCGATGTTCGCCCACCTCGTCGGCCAGATGCCCTGGGAGAAGGTGACGATCTACCAGGTGGACGAGCGGGTCGCGCCCGACGGCGACCCAGACCGCAACCTCACGAACCTGCAGAGAAGCTTGCCGCCCGGTGGCGCAGCTGATGTGCGGCCGATGCCTGTCGGAGCGCACGATCTCGAGGAAGCCGCCGCCGCATACGCCCGCTCGCTGCCGGAAGCCTTCGACCTCGTCCATCTCGGGCTCGGCCCCGACGGCCATACGGCCTCGCTCGTGCCGGGCGATCCGGTGCTCGAAGTCACGGATCGCGGCGTGGCACTCACCGGCGCGTACCAGGGCCACCAGCGCATGACGCTCACCTACCCCACACTCAACGCCGCCGGGCAGGTGCTCTGGCTGGTCACGGGCGACGACAAGGTGGACGCCCTGCGGCGGCTCCGGGCCGGCGACACGTCGATCCCGGCCGGACGCGTCGACGCGGCGAGTGCACTGATCATCGCCGACGCCGCAGCTGCCGGAGGCTGACGGACTACCGCAGGCTGCGGATCTCGACCTGCTCCCCGTGCGCGACGACGATGTCCGAGACCATCCCCGCCGGGAACAATCCGTGCTCGACGACGCCGACCGTCGCGGAGAGTCGCGCTGCCAGCTCCGCCGGGTCGTCGAAGTCGCCGGTGTAGTCGGCGATCACGCCTCCGTCGGGGCTGTGCGGAACGTCGCGGAGCTTCACCTTGCCCAGCCGACCGAGCGTGGCCGCAAGCCCGTACTCGAGGAGCTCGAGCGGAACCGGCGGCGACAAGCGATCGACGAGCTTGTCCGAGGAGACGATCACGATGAACCGGTCAGCGGCCGCTGCGACCGCCTTCTCGCGCGTGTGGGCAGCGCCCCCTCCCTTTATCAGCCAGCCCGATCGGGCGACCTGGTCGGCGCCGTCGATCGCCACGTCGAGCCGAGGGAGTGCATCAGCCCCCTGGAACGATTCGACCCTCAACCCGAGCTCTCGCGCCGCCTCTTCGGTCCGAAGCGAGGTGGCAACACAGCGCAGATCGAGTCCGCGCGCGGCGAGCGCAGGGAGCAGGAATGCGACCGTCGAGCCGGTGCCGAGGCCTACGCTCATCCCGTCCTCGACGAGCTTCGCAGCCGCCTCGGCGGCGACCTGTTTCTCCCGGTCGGCGCCCACAACCCGCGACCCTAGCGGCACGGGCGCACGCAGGACTCGTTAGCCCGAAGCTGCCGTTACGTCATGATCCACGCTTCGTCGTAAACGACCGAGGAGAGGTTCATAGTGGGCGCAAGCCGCATGGTTGGAGTCTTGGTGGCCGCGATCGCCGCGTTCGCCATCGTAGGCTGCGGAGGGTCGGGCGGACCCGACTCCTCGGTGAACGGCTGCGTGATCCAGGCCGCCACCGCGTGCCCGGGCGCGGACCTCTCGGGTGCGGATCTGGAAGGGGCGGAGCTAGCGGGAGCCGATCTCTCGAGTACCAATCTCCAAGACACCAACCTGAGCGGCGCGAACCTGACGGAGACCAATCTCAGCAGCGCGCAGATCGTCGACACCGACCTCTCCGATGCCGACCTCACTCGCGCGAACCTGACGAACGCGACGATCACCGGGGCCAACCTGGACGGTGCCACCCTGTGCGGCACGATCCGCACCGACGGCACGACGGACGACACGAGCTGCCCGGCCTCGACGGACACGACGGACACGACGGACACCACGGACACGACGGACACGACGGCCACAGCGGAAGTCACGTCGTTTGCGCTGGGCGTGTTCGACTGTGTGGCGGGTGCGACCGAGGCGTCGGTCAGCGTTTCGTGGTCGACGCAGAACGCAACGGCTGCCGAGATCGCAGTCGACGGCGAGACGGCAACGGAGACCGGTCCGAGCGGAACGACGGAGATTCAAATCCTCTGCGACGGTGAGGCGCACGAGGTCTCGGTAACCGCGCTCAGCGACTCCGGGGCGGGCGAGACCGAGTCGAAGGAAGTCTCGCCGGCTGACTAGCTCGCCACGCGAGCATCCCAACCGAGCGAGCGCAATGCCTCGGCACGGCGTCTACGATGCGCCGGTGCCGGGGACCGAGCGCGAAGTGAAGCTGGCGGCCGCGCCGTCGTTTCGCATGCCGAGCCTCGACGGGCTTGCCGACGGGGTGACTCCGGTGCCTCGAGAGGCCCAGCGACTCTCGACGACGTATCTCGACACCGACGACCTGCGCCTTGCGCGCTGGGGAGTGAATCTTCGGCATCGCGTCGACGAGGGCTGGACGGTCAAGCTTCCAGCAGAGAGCGACGGCGCGCTCCTCGTGCGTCCCGAGCTCGAGTTCCCGGGCAACGGGCGGAAGCCCCCGGCGGCAGCCGTGGACCTGGTGCGCGCGTTCATCCGGTCGGCCGAGCTGCGACCCCAGACCCGGCTGAAGACTGTGCGGAGCGGTTTCGAGCTCCACGACTCAGAGGGTCGCGTTCTCGCCGAGGTTCTCGACGACGAGGTCTCCGTGCTGGAGGGTCGCCGCCTCGCTGCCAGATTCCGCGAGCTCGAGATCGAGGTCTCCGAAGCGATGCCTCCCGCGCTGCTCGACGTTATCGTCGAGCGGCTCCAGCAGGCCGGAGCAGGCGCGCCCGACACGACCCCGAAGTACATCCGAGCGCTCGGCCCTCGCGCTTCGCAGCCTCCGGAGGTCCCACTCCCCAAGCTCGCGTCGGGAGCTTCGGCCGGAGACGTCGTGCGACGCGCGATCGCAGCTTCGGTGATTCGATTGATCCAACACGATCCCGTGATGCGCCTCGACGCCGACCCGGAGGGTGTGCATCAAGCCCGCGTTGCGACACGTCGTCTCCGCTCCGACCTGCGAACGTTCGGGTCGCTGGTCGACCCCGTATGGGCGTCGGCCCTGCGCGACGAGCTCGGTTGGCTCGCCGAGATCCTCGGATCCGTGCGCGACGGCGACGTGATGTTGGAGCGCATGCGAGAGCGCGCCGCCGAGCTCCCGGAGTCGAACGCCCGTGGCGTCGCTCGCGTACTGGAAACGCTGGAAGCCTCCCGCGACGAGGCGCATGCCCAGTTGCTTGCAACGCTGCGCAGCGACCGTTATCTCTCGCTCCTCGACCGGCTGGTGTCCGCAGCGAACGCACCTTCGCTCCTCCTCGAAGCAGACCTCCCGGCTCCCGCGGTCCTTCCCGCCCTCGTGCGACGGCCGTGGCGATCGCTGACCAAGCGCGTGAAGGCGCTCGGTGACGTCCCCACGGACGAGGAGCTCCACAACATCCGGATCAAGACCAAGCGAGTTCGGTATGCCTCCGAAGCCGTGGCCCCGCTCGTCGGGAGCCAGGCTCGCGCCTTCGCCGCTGCGGCAGCCGCACTCCAGGAGGTGCTGGGAGATGTGAACGATGCCGTCGTCGCCGAGAGCTGGCTACGCGATTGGGCTCGGCGCAGCCGCTCGATGCACGGGGTCTTCGCGGCAGGGGAGCTCGCCGGGCTCGAGCGCGCGGCAGGCCAGCGAAGTCGTGCGCGCTGGCAGAAGGCGTGGAAGGAGCTCGAGTCGCCGAAGCTCCGCTCGTGGATGTGAGCGAGGTCGTCCGCGCCGCAGGTGGGCTCGTGCGCCGGGCTGCAAGAAACGGCACAGTGGAGGTCGTCCTGGTGCACCGACCCGCCTACGACGATTGGGCTTTCCCCAAGGGCAAGCTCAACCGCGGTGAGAGTGAGGAGGAGGCGGCTCTCCGCGAGGTCGAGGAAGAGACCGGCCTTCGTTGCCGTCTCGACCGTGAGCTCGGGATCACGCGCTACCACGACTCGCGAGGACGCTCCAAGACCGTTCGCTATTGGGAGATGACACCGATCGGCGGCAGCCTCGCCGCAGCGAACGAGGTCGACGATGCGCTCTGGGTCTCCGTCGCGGAGGCGCCGGAGCTCCTGAGCTACGAACGCGACGTAGAGCTCCTCGCACAACTCGAGGCGCCGGCATGACGCCCGTATACCTCGTCCGCCACGCTAAGGCCAAGAACCGGGCCAAGTGGGAGCAGCCGGATCATCTGCGCCCGTTGACAAAAGCCGGATTCGAGCAGGCGAGGGCGCTGCCCGCGCTCTACGAGGGGCAGCCGTTCACGCGGCTCCTCACCAGTCCTTCTGTCCGCTGCGTCCAGACGCTCGAGCCACTTGCGGAAGCGCTCGACCTTCCGCTCGAGCTGGCCGAGGAGTTCCAGGAGGGCGCGCCCGTCGGTGAAGCGCTCGAGCTCATGCTCCTGCTGGCGCACGGCGGCCCGGCTGCGGTCTGCACCCACGCGGACGTGATGATGGACGCAATCGAGGAGCTCATCGCCGCGGGCGTGCGCCTGGATGGACCGCTCGAGTTCAAGAAGGCTGCGACCTGGATCCTGGAGGTGGAGGACAGGATGTTGTCGAGCGCGAGATACCTCCCGCCGCCCGATGACGGGCTCGGCTAGGGTCGTTCATGGTGACTTCGGCCCAGTCCAAGAGCGCCGCTAAGCCAGTTACCGTGGGCGTCGATCTCGGCGGGACGAAGATCCAGACCGTCGTCTTGCGGGACGAGGAAGTCGTCGGTAGCGCGCGTGTGCTGACGCCGCAGACCGGAGATCCAGCCGACGTCATCGAGGCCATCGTGGGAACTATCCGAGCGTCGCTCGAGGGCGCCGGAGCATCGCAGTCGGACCTTCGCGGCATCGGGATCGGCACCCCCGGCGAGGTCTACGCGAAGGCCGGCGCAGTGCTGCTCGCCGCGAATGTCCCCGGTTTCTCCGACCGCGTGGAACTCGGCCCGCTGGTTTCAAAGGCGCTTGGGAGGAAGAAGGTGAGGATCGGAAACGATGTCAGCCTCGGCGTCCTCGGCGAGTACCAGCGAGGAGCGGGTCGACCCTATGAGAATCTGCTCGGTGTCTGGGTGGGCACCGGCGTCGGAGGAGGCCTCATCCTTGACGGCGAGCTCCATGACGGCAGGGGAGCCGGCGGGGAGATCGGTCACGTCGTCGTGCAGCCAGGCGGCCTGCGGTGTTCCTGTGGACGTCGTGGCTGTCTCGAGGCGTACGCGGGACGGGCCAGCATGGAGCGCCGCGCGAGGCGTCTGGTCAAGCGTGGGCACAAGACGACACTGTTCCGGATCATGAAAAAGCGTGGTCGCGAGCGCCTCAGCTCCGGCGTCTACGCGAGAGCGCTCGCGAAGGGCGATCGAATGACGAAGAAGCTCATCGACGACGCCGCGTGGGCTCTGGGCATCGGTCTCGCATCGGCGCAGAACCTCCTCGACCTGGAGGCGATCATCGTCGGCGGCGGCCTCGGCGACCGACTCGGTCAGCCGTTCGTCGATCAAGTCGTCGAGCAGATGGCCCCGCACTTGTTCGTGTCGCACAACCCGCCGGTCGTCCTCCGCACGGAGCTCGGAGATCTGTCGGGCGCCGTCGGCGCCGCTGTTCTGGTCGGCGGGTAAGCCGCACGCCCAGGACCGACGGACGTCAACGGCGCGCTGGTCGCTTCCGCCGGACGTCCACCCGCCCGCGACCGAACGCGTCGATACGACCCCAGCGGCCCGGAATGTCGAGCAACTCGAGATGGCCGATGCCGCGAGGAAGCGCCGGGTCGACGACGAGGTGGTCGCCCTGAGGCTCGAGACCGAGCATCGTCCGCAGCAGCAGGAGCGGCGTCCCAGTCGACCACGCCTGCGGGCTGCAAGCAGTCGGGTACTGCACTGGGTACTTCGTCTGTTCGCGCTCGTATCCACCGAACGCCTCGGGCAGGCGACCCTCGAAGAACTCCGCGGAGTCGAGGATGCCCGCGGCAACCTCCGCGGCCTCGTCCTTGAAGCCGTACCGACGCAAGCCCCATGCGATGAACGAGTTGTCGAACGGCCAGACGGTGCCGACGTGGTAGCCGATCGGGTTGTAGCGCCCCTCGCCTTCCGCAAGCGTGCGAACACCCCAGCCCGAGAACAGACGCGGGCCGAGAAGATGCTGGGCGACGGCCTTCGCCTTGGACTTGTCCACGATGCCGCTCCAAAGCAGATGGCCGATGTTCGAAGAGAGGGCGTCGACCTGGTTGCCGTCCGGATCGAGCGCGAGCGCGAAGTACTCGCCGTCCTCGACCCAGAAGTCGCGGTTGAATCGCCGCTTGAGGTCGGCCGCCTCCTTCTCGAGCCGGTCGGCGAGGTCCCGGTCCTTCCAGATTTCGCGCGCCAGCCTCGCGCCGCGCACCTTCGCGTCATAGGCGTAGCCCTGGAGCTCGCACGTCGCGCGCGGGAAGCCGGGCAGCCTGCCGTCGCGGAAGGAGATCGAGTCCCAGGAGTCCTTCCAGCACTGATTCTCGAGCCCCGACTCCTCGTTGCGGCGTCGATACCAGATGTAGCCGGTGTCCTGGAGATCTGCGTACTCGTCGATCCAGTTCAGGGCCGCGCGGGCCTCGTGCTCGAGATCGCGGACGAGCTTGCGGTCTCCTGTCCAGCGCTCGTACTCGTCGAGCAGAACGACGTAGAGCGGCGTCGCATCGACGGCGCCGTAGTACGGCGAATGCGGACGCTCCTCGAACGCCGTCATCTCGCCGTAGCGCATCTCGTGCAGGATCCGGCCGGGATCCTCGTCGCGGAAGTCGTCGAGACGGCTGCCCTGCCAGTTGCCGAGCGCGCCCAGCGTGGTCGCGGCGAGCTCGGGCGTGAACGGGAGCGCCTGCAGGCTCGTGAAGATGCTGTCCCGGCCGAACATCGTCATGAACCAGGGCAGCCCTGCCGCCGGAAGACTGCGACCGCCCGCGATCGGTGGCGAGAAGCGCAGCGCGGCGAGATCGACGAGGCTGCGGCGGTAGATCGATCTCATCGGATCCCAGTCGCACTGGACGCTGGGCGCGTCCTCGAGCCACCGCTCGAGATTCCGCTGCATGGAGAGCTTCGCCCGCCGCCGGTCACTACCGTCGCTCGAGATTTGCCCTCGACCGGACCGGTCGAGACGTCGATACCGGTCTTCCACTCGCCGTGGGGCTCGATGCGCACCTTGAAGGTCAGCCCGCCCTTGTCGATCCGGGCCGGTGCCGTCGCCGAGATCGTCGTCGACCGCCGGAACGTCTGGCGTTCGTATCCCAGGACGAGCTGCTTTCGACCCTGGACGCGAGCGGAGTAGGTGCCCTTCTTCTGCAGCGCGTCCTTCACCTCGAACAGGTCGGCGAAGTCGCAGCCCGCCTCGATGCGAACGGTGAGGTTGACCGCCTTGTCCGCGTGGTTGAGGATCGTCAGCTCTTCGTGGAACCCTTGGCCGACGGAGCGCTGGCGAATCACGGAGAGCTTGGCGTCGATGTAGACGGTTCCGGTGCCGGGGACGAGGAAGAAGCGCGCCTCGTAGTACTGAAGATCGTCGACCGAGAGCGAGCCCAGTCGCTGGCCGTCCACCGTGAGCACCCACTTCGAGAGGAAGCGCGTGTCGTAGGAGAAGAGACCGGTCGGATCGGTGAGCGAGGCCTCGATGTCACCGTTCGCGTCGCTGACCACGAACGTGTTGCCGTCGAGGATCTTCACGAGCCCGTCGCTCACGCGGTCGTCCTCCGCGCATAGCCCGCACGCCGCTTTTTCGGAGGAGGAGCCTTCCCGGGGAACAGGCGCTGGAAGAGAACCAGCAGTCGCCAGTCGCCCTCGGCCTGGAACTCTCCGCGAAGCGCTGCCGCCACCCCGTTCAGCTCCCCGGATGCGAGCCGGTTGAACAGCGCCCGGTCCGCGCGGACGATGCAATCCGCGTCGCCACCCTTGTGGAGGACGGTGACGTCGCCTTTCGCGAACGTCACCAGCCAGCGATCGATCTTCTTGCCGTCGACGAGCTCGAAGCGATATGTGCCCGTCGCTCCTCTCAGTCGCGGCTCGTGCCCGCGACTGCGTAGCTCCTCGAAAAACTCCGTCGTCGGATCGGTCATCGCAGGCCCGTCCATGCAAGGAGCCTATCCTGCTAATCGCAGTCAGGAACGCAGATCACCCGGGTGAATCCTGGGTCTTGTCAGTCCCATGACCCTCGATTTCGTAGACCGCCGGGTCGCGGCGAGACACGATGCTCATGCGCGAAAGAGCGCGCTATGAGGACTCCTCTAGGGTTTGGCCGGCGCGGCGGCCGCCGGGGGCAAGTCCATCGAAGCGCGGAGGCTGGTGAGGGGAGTCGCGGGGACGTGGATGAGGCCGCGCGTTGGCCTGTCGAGGTCGAAGGTGACCAAGAGCAGCAAGCAGATCAGTCCTGCGGCAAGCAGGACAGGGAGCACGCCGCGGCCGAGGATCGCAAGATAGAAGCCCAGTAGCCCGAGCGCGACAGCCGCGAAGACCACCTCTAAAGCCAGCACGGCGCCCGGCACTCGATTGTTCAGGGCGGCGACACGGACCGTTTGCATATCGATCATCTCGTTGAGAGTCTCGACGTACAGGCGCGGCGCGCTCGCTTCGGGCGCGGCGGCGAGCGCCTGTCCCGCGAGTCCCCACAGCTCGCGCTGCAGCTTCTCGCCGTCGGCGACTGCCCGGTGCGCCTCGGTGGTGGTGGCTACCGAGCGAGAGAGGCGGATGCTGGTATCCGTGTAGCGCACTAGACGCTGGAGCGATCGCGTTCGGATCGGTTCGGCGAGAGTTTGGGCGCGCAGGTACGTCGTGCCGATGGCATTGGCGTCCGCGACAACGGCGGCACGACGAGACTCGTAACGTCCCACAGCCAGGGCGAGGCCGAACGCCAAGACGAGCCCGACCAGCCCGAGCAGCGCAGCCTGCACGACTCCAAAAGACTCGCGCAGATGTTCCGACCGGTGGCGAAGGTAATGGCCGAGCACGAGACCGACGCCGGTCGTTCCGAAGACGACCGCGAACAGGATAAGCGCGAGCTCCAAAGTACTGAGCCGATAGAACACTTGCGCCCTCCTGTTGTGATGGCGACGCTCCGCCGATCGGCGGAACGTCGATGCTAGTCGAGTGGGCCACCTAGCCCGGCGGTTTTCACCCTCGGAGCGGCGTAAGCACGCCGGTCGCGGCAGCAGATTGCCTGGTCGTCTCCGCTTTCCCACACCGGGTCGGGCCGTCCGCTGATTGCATCCCCGGCAACGACGTGCGACTGTTACCAGGAATCCGACGCCGCATAGACGCGAAGGCAGCGTGAGCTCCCTTCAGACGCGGCTCCTAACGTTCCCAGAGGGAGGCATGGATGAACTCCAAGAGCATGGCAGGTTGGATCGGCTTCGCCGCAATTGTGCTGGTGATCGTCGGCGGGATCGACTTCTTTCAGGGCCTGGTCGCCCTGTTCGAGGACGAGTACTTCGTGCCCACTGGATCTGGCTTTCTCGTCTTCGACCTGACGGGCTGGGGCTGGACGATGATTATCTGGGGAGCGCTGCTGGTTCTCGCCGGTTTCGGCTTGGCGGCAGCGCAGGGATGGGCGCGCTGGTTCGCGATCGTCGTCGTCAGTCTGAACTTCATCGCCCAGCTCGGCTTCCTCGGCAACACTCAGTACCCGCTCTGGTCACTGACTGTGGTGGCGCTGAACATCATCGTGCTCTACGCGCTGACCGCACGCTGGAGCGAGAGCCAGGCCGAGATCGACCCCGCTCGCTAACGGGTCTCCTGGATGGGGCCGTCGCGCAGCGTCGTGTGCGACGGCCTCTCCGTGCGGCGGACGCGTGTAGCCGGCCGCGTGTATCGCTCCAACCCAACGCTTGTCCGTGAACTCGATCGCGGCCAGTCGAAACTCGCAGCCTCGGTCGCCCAGGTGCTCGTGAGGCTCATTGTCACGCCGCTTCCGCTCGTCTCGTGTCTGCAGTGTGGTACTCGGCCAGAAGCCTCTCCTCCTCTGCTTTCCTCGGGAACATGAAGAAGACGAGCACCGCACCTAGGGCGATCGCTACCAGCCCGGCGGTATACGCCCACTGATCTCCCTGCAGGAACGACGTCTTCGCGGCCGCAGTGATCTGGTCTGCGTACTGCGGGTGTTGTTCGGCGATCGACTCGGCCCCGGCGAATGACTTCGTGAGCTGGCTCTGCGTGCTGTCTGTGACGTCCTTGCTCGCCCCCGCGATCGCTGTCGCCATCGCGGAGGCGTATCCGGCCGTCAACAGCGCGCCGAAGATCGACTGCATGATCGCCCCGCCCAGATCACGCTGAAGATCGGCGGTACCCGACGCCATCCCGGCGCGGGTTACCGGTACCGAACTGGTGAGCGAGTGCGAGGCGGGAGTGCCCGCGAGTCCGATGCCGATGCCGATGAATCCGTAGGCGAGCGCGATCTGCCAGTACGGGGCGCCTTCGTCCCAGAGGAGCAGCATCGCGAGAAACGCCAGGAAGAGGAAGACATATCCGAGCAGAAGCGTGAATCGAGCGCCGTATGCCCCGACGAGCTTGGCCGAACGCGGCGCCACGAGCACCATGAGCAAGGCTGCCGGGAGGATTGCCGCCCCAGCTTCGAGGGTCGAGTAGTCGAGCACGTTCTGCAAGTACTGCTGGCTCACGAACGCGGCGCCCATCAGCGAGCCGAACACGATGATCCCCGCGCACGCGGCAACCCAGAAGATGCGGCGGGCCGCGATGTCGAGGTCGTAGAGCGGGTTCTTCGCACGGCGCTGCCTGAGATAGAAGCCGACTCCAGCCGCGAGCGCGACCAGGGCCAGTCCGAGCACAAGGGCACCCTCGTTGGGAACGGGCGCGAAGTTGATGGACAGAATGAGCGCTCCGACGAGCAGCACCGAGAGGATGCCCGCCGAGATTGTCCACCGGATCAGCTGTCTCGTTCACGTGACTCGGCACGAAGAGGAACGCCATCACGAGCGCGAGGACGGCGAGCGGCAGCGTGACGAGGAACACCGACCCCCACCAGAAGTACTCGAGCAACGCACCCGAGACGAGCGGGCCGAGAGCGGCGATCGCTCCGCCGAGTGCCGACCACAGCGCGATCGACTTCGTGCGAGCCGGACCGGACCAAAGCGCGGTGATCAGCGCGAGCGTCGTCGGATACGCCATGCCGGCAGCCAGGCCGCCGCCGACGCGGGCGACGAACAGGACCTCATCAGAAGGTGCATACGCTGCCAGCAGTGACATCGGGACGGCCAGCATCGTGCCGAGGACGAGCATCATCTTCCGCCCGTACCGGTCGCCGACAGCGCCGAAGTAGAGCACCGAGGCGGCGAGACCCAAGGAGTAGCCGACCGCGATGAGGTTCAGCGTCACCTGCGACGAGTCGAACGCCTCCCCGATGTCGGGAAGCGCGACGTTGGCGACAGACAGGTTCAGGTTGGCGACCGCCGCGACGAGGATCAACGAGACCAGGACGACTCCGGCCCGGTCCGGAGACATCGAGGATGCGCCGGCACCGGCAGCGCCGCCGCGTGGCATCGTCGTGTCTGTCACGGCCCCGATTCTCGAACTGCAGGCCTCGCGTTACTACCCACCCATCCACGTTTCACCCGGGTGAAAGCGCAGGTCATAGCTTCGTCGGCTATTTCATCTTCAGCCTGATCTTCTTCCCTGCGGCGCTAATCGTCGCCTACCTGGCTCAGGACCGCAGGGCCCCGCGTGAAGCCGGGGGTAGTCGCATCGGCTTCACGATGCGAAAGCTGCCCGCTCTCAGGCGCGCGCGTCGTCGTACAGGACAACGGTTCCCGCGAGGAAGTCCGGTAGCCCGCGGCGGCGCTTGGTGAACAGCACCGGGATGAAGCCAGCGAACATGGGCACGATCGCGAGCACGAGTCCCACGAGGCGCACGAGCGATCGACCGATCGAGGGAGAGCCGCCCTCGGGGCCGTGAACGCGCACGCGCAGCAGTCGCATCCCCGGCGTCTGCCCCGCGGAGCTCCAGAAGAGGACGAAGTACGCGCCCGACGAGCAGCATCCAGCCGGAGCCGAGCAGCGCGCCTGCGAGCCACGCCGGCCGTAGGCCTCCGACCAGCGACGCCACGAGCGCGGCGAGCCCGACGACCGACATGAAGAGCACGGTCGTCACCGCTGCGTCGGCCGCTAGCGCGATCGCGCGCGTCGCGACCCCGCCGTAGATCGGGCGCTCGGCCCGCGGGGGGCGGCGGACGATCTGCTCGGCCCGGTCGTCGAGCCGCGCGGCGGAGGCACGGACGCCGCCGACCACCTCCTCGGCGAGCCCAGTCGTCTGGCGGGCGATCGCATCCCTGAGTTCCGGGCTGGAGGCGACGTGGCGCAGAGCGTGCTGTGTTTCGTCGCTTGCGAGCACGTTGTCGGTGAGCTCGAGCGCTTGCGGGCTCGCCAGGGCGGCGGTCGCGAGGCGCTCCAACTCGCCGCTTGCGGCGAGCTCGGCGACGATGCGTTCGAGCACGCGATTGCGAACGATTGACCGGGCGATCTCCTCCGGCAGCGACCCGGCGAGCGCCCGGTCGATCACGCGGGCGATCTCGGGCGCCGACATGACCTCGTCCACCGCCTCCTCGAGTGGAGCTCGCCAGACGCGTGCAGCCGCTCGTGCCGGGAAGAAGGCAGCGCGCCCGGCCGCGTCGGCGAGCCCAGAGCGATGTTCGTCGTCCTTAGACGCCATCACGAGAAGTATCGCCCGCCACGTGCGCGGTCTCCATTGCCCGGTTTGAACGCGGCCGTGGTCCGCGGTGTGAAGCTCGCGAACGGCGTCGTCGAGGCTCGGGATGCGATCGTCTACGGAGGGTCACAGGCGCGTGACGAAGGGCGCTCTCGTCCCATGAGTGTTCACGATCCTGCGAGCGCCCTATGCAGCGACCCGGACGAAGACAGCCAAGGGGCGGCCTACGCCGCCCCCCAGCTGTCCTCGTCAGCTAGATCCCGAGAATCTGCTTCTTCTTGGCCTCGAACTCTTCCTCGGTGATCAGGCCCTGCCCCTTCAGCGCGCGTACTTCTGGATCTCGGCGGCGTCGTCGAGCTCCGCCGGAGCCGCGGCAGGTGCCGCCGCCTGCTGCGCCGCCATCTGCTGATCGTAGGCTGCCTGATCCTGCGAGGCGTACTTCTGATCCTGCCTGTGCCGAACGGCTCCTGCTGTTCCGGCCACGACTGCAGTCGTGGCTGCTGCGCGAACCAAGCTCGGTCCTCTGCGTCCAAACATTCAGTGTCTCCTCTCTATGCCGTTGCTTGCTCGAGCGCCCATTCGCGGGCTTCCTGAATCACGTCGTGTGGAAGGCGCTCAAACGCGATCAGTACCCCACCCGCATCACGCATCGACTGGGTGACCTTTCTCGCCCACACGTTCTCCCAGAGCAGGAATGCGGCCGACATGTTCGGTTCCAGGTTCGCGGCAACGCCCATGAGGTCGTCTTCGTTAAAAAGACCGCCCACCTCGATGCCTAGCTTCTCGAGCCCCTCCTGCACGTCCGGATCGAGCTCGGTCAGCTCCATCGCAACCGCGTTGCCTTCCTCGTCCTTGCCGACGAACGCGATGTCGATGATGCGAATGGTTCCGTCGTCCACTAGGTCCGCGATGCGCGGGCGCGATCTCCCCGCGGAACCTGTTTCCCGGAAAAGCGATGATCGCGTAGTCGACCGGGCCGATCTCTTCCATGCTGTCCTCCTTGGCTGTCGTGTCGTTCTAACTCTGGCGAATCGCGACGGGCGCTGCAGTCAGTTCACCCAGGTGATTCGGTGGCTCTGGTTGTCGCCCGTGGCCAAACAGGATATGTATTCAGCGGAATCTTCGACCCAGGAGGGTTGTGAATGCTCGCTTGCTGACTATCCGTTCCTCGACGTCCTCTGGACGATGTTCGTGTTCTTCATTTTCATCATCTGGTTCTGGATCCTGATCACGGTCTTCGCGGACATCTTCCGCCGCCGGGACACGTCAGGAGGCTCGAAGGTGCTCTGGATCATCTTCGTGATCCTCGTGCCCTACCTCGGTGTCTTCGTCTATCTCATCGCCAACCATGACGGGATGGCAGAGAGGAACATCGAGCGCGCTCAGGCGCAACAGCAGGCGACCGACTCATACATCCAGTCTGTCGCCGGAAGTGGCGGTGCAGCGGCCGAGATCGAGAAGGCGAAGGGTCTCCTCGACTCGGGTGCGATCAACCAGACCGAGTTCGACGCCATCAAGGCGAAGGCGCTCGCGGCTTCTTAGCTCACACGTGAGAGGAAGCCGCGTCGCCGCGGCTTCCTCTTTCACCACCTTTTAACCTCCAATGCAGGGATTCGGGCCTGCCTGCCCTTCGCCGGGTGGGATACTCCCTCCATGCCGGTAAGGGAATCGGCCCCGGTGCCGTCCGGGTCGGTACCGACGGTGCTTCAGGCGAAGGTCATGCCCCCAGTAGAGCGAGAGGGGCTGATCGCGCGCCCCCGGCTCGTCTCGAAGCTCGACCACTTCTCTTCGCGGGCGTTGACGCTCGTCAGCGCCCCGGCCGGATTCGGGAAGACGTCGCTGCTGACGGCGTGGAGCAAGCGCCCTTCCAGCGAGGGCATTGCGTGGCTCACGCTGGAGCGTGGTGACAACGACCCCGTGCGCCTCTGGGCCTCGATCGGCGACGCCGTCGAACAGGCCAGGTCGGGCGCCGACCGTCGATCGGCGCAAATGATCCGCGCACGAGGCGTCGACCCGAGCGACGCACTACAAGGGCTTCTCGGCGACCTCGCCCAGGCAGCGCCGCTGGCGATCGTCCTCGACGATCTCCACGTCGTGGAGGATGGCGAGTGCCTCGAGCTGCTCGAGTACGCGCTCGAGCACCTTCCTCCCGGAGTACGAGTGATCGCCGGATCGCGCGTCGATCCTCGCCTCCCCCTCGCTCGATTCCGAGGCCGTGGCGTTCTCGGCGAGCTGCGTGCCGCCGATCTGGCGTTCACGCAGGACGAGGCCCGGGAGCTCCTCGTCGGAACGGAGGGACTCGACCTCGGTGACGAGGAGGTGGCTCTCCTCGCCGAGCGAACCGAAGGGTGGCCGGTCGCGCTCTATCTGGCCGCCCTTTGGCTGCGTGAGGAAGACGATCCGCGAGGGCATGCACGCGAGTTCGCCGGGAGCCAGCGTTACGTCGCGGAGTACCTCACGGACGAGGTCCTCTCGAGGCTGGATGGCGCGACCCGGGAGTTCCTCGTACGGACGTCGGTGTTCGACCGCTTCTGCGCTCCGCTCTGCGACGAGGTCCTTCGGTTCGACAACTCGCGGGCGGTGCTTGCAGAGATGTCGAAGTCGAATCTCCTGGTCGTACCGCTCGACGAGAACGGCGACTGGTTCCGGCTACATCACCTGCTCGACGAGCTTCTCACTCTGGAGCTCGACCGCACCGAGGCCGCCGTGGTTCCCGACCTCCATCGCCGGGCAGCTGCCTGGTTCCGAGCGCGCGATCTCCCCGAGGAGGCCGTCGAGCACGCACTCGCGGCCAAAGATTGCGAACTGGCCGCGGCGATCCTCGGCGACGTGTGGCCCGAGCTGCTTCGCCGCAGCGAGGGCGCGACTCTCGCCCGCCTCGTCGAGAGCTTGCCCGCGGAAGTCGTGCTCGCCCATCCCGAGCTCGTCGCCGCGTCCGCGCTGGGTACGGTCGGCACCCGTGCGCCGGCATACGACCGCGCGCGCTGGCTTTCGATCGCCGAGCGTGCACGAGTCGAGGCGCCCGAGTCCTGGACCGCTCGAGCCGAGATGGTGGTCGCGCTGACACGAGCCCTCGCGATCGACGGCGATGTCGGAGGCGCTGCCGGACACGCCCAACGAGCCATCGAGCTCGCTGAGGAACAGGACGACGACGAGCACAACGTGCTCGCGTTCGCCACGCTCGCATGGGCGCTCTACCTGCGCGGAGAGAAAGCGGAGGCCTCCACTGCCGCGTCGCGCGCCGTGGCGTCGATCAATGCGCCGCAGCGCCCCCACGGCGTCGTGCGCGCGCTCGGGACCCTCGCCCTTGTCGCCGCCGACGCGGGCCGGATTGACGAGGCGGCTGCTACTGCGGAGCGTGCGCTCGAGCACGCAGCCACGCGCCACTTCACGGCCGCGGCGAGCGTGGCGAGCGCGCATCTCGCGAGAAGCCGCGCCCTCGCAGCGCGTGGGTTGTTGCGAGAGGCGGAAGCGGCCGCCGAGCACGGAGAGCGTCTGTCTCGGGCCCCCGAACCGAGCGTTTCGCACGCGCACGCACTGCTTGTGCTCGCGGAAGTCCGGGCTCGTCACGGGCGCACGAGCGAGGCCAAGAAGACGCTGCGCGACGCCGTCGGCCAGATCAAGACCTTCGCCGACCCAGGCCAACTGCCACTATTGGCCGCCCGTGTGAAGCGAAGTCTCCGCGCCGCAAGCGCGGTCACCGCCGTCCGAACCGAGCCGTTGAGCCCGGCCGAGCTCGTCGTGCTCGGCCTGCTCGCGACAGATCTGTCGCAGCGCGGGATCGGACGACAGCTGTTTCTCTCCGTGAACACGATCAAGACGCACACGCGGAGCATCTACCGCAAGCTCGCCGTCACCTCGCGGGAGCACGCGGTCACCCGAGGACATGCGCTCGGGTTGATCGGTTCCGACGATTCACCCGGGTGATCCTGGCGCCCATCCGTTTATCCCACCGCGTGGCGAGGGACGATGCACTACGTGGGAACTTCCTATGAGATCGTCGTCAAGGGGGAGCTCGGCGACACCGTGGCACACGCATTCGAGGGAATGGAGCTCGTCGTGCGCGACGGAGAGACGGCGATCGTCGGGAACGTCGCCGACCAAGCGGAGCTCGCAGGCATCCTCAGGCGCATCCACGATCTGGGGTTGACTCTCGTGAGCGTCGCCCCGCTCGAGGGCAACGGCCCGCGCTCGACGGTATCGACCGGGCATGTCCGCTGAATTTGCCTCCCGAGCTGGGGCATTAGAGTCACCCTTCCGTGTCGGGCAGCATGTCCACCGAGTACCAGCAGCCTCCTCGCTTGAGGGACGTCCGCCCGAAGATCCGCCCGTTCCGTCTGCTGCTCTCGTGGCTCGTCGCCGCCGCGTCGCTCTTCATCGCGGCGTGGATCGTCCCCAACGTCGACATCCAGACCTTCTGGGGTGCAGTTCTCGTCTCGCTTGTCATCGCAGTACTGAACGCGGCTCTACTGCCACTCGTCGCGGCGATCCGCCTCCCGTACACGCTCGTCGTCGGCTTCCTGCTCGTCCTGATCCTGGACGCGCTGATGCTGCTCTTCGCCTCGCGGATCACGGACAACACGATCGAGGTGGACGGGTTCGGATGGGCGCTGCTGACTGCACTCCTCACCTCGGCCGTCTCCGTCGTGCTGGATGTGGTCTTCGGAACGAACGACGACGACACGTACACGATTCGGGTCATCCAGCGGATCGCCCGGAGGTCCGGCGAGCGCGTCGTCACGGACGTACCGGGGATCATCTATCTCGAGATCGACGGTCTCGCGCTGCCGGTCATCCAGCGTGCCATGCGGGACGGTAATGCGCCGAACATGGCGAGCTGGATCGCTGACAGCAGCCATCGCTTCGTCGAATGGGAGACCGACCTTTCCTCGCAAACCGGCGCCAGCCAGGCGGGGATCCTCCTCGGCTCGAACGAGAACATCCCGGCTTTCCGCTGGGTCGAGAAGGAGACCGGGAGGATGATGACCTGTTCGGCGCCCGCGGACTGCGCCGAGATCGAGCGGCGCCACGCCGGGAACGGCCTGCTCGTCGACGGCGGCGCGAGCCGCGGCAACCTTCTGTCGGGTGAGGCCGATCACGTCATCCTCACCGTCAGCCGGATAGAGGCCGAGAAGGGCGCGAACCCGGGTTATCGCGCCTTTTTCTCCAACGGCTTCAACGTCACACGGGTGCTCGTCCTGTTCTTCTGGGAGGTCATCCTCGAATGGATCGCGGCGTTCCGCGCGATCCGCCGAGACGTACGCCCTCGCGGGCACCGCGGCGGCCTCTATCCCTTCATGCGCGCGGCGATGTGCGTCGTCGTGCGGGATCTGATCGTGTTCGGCGTGCTCACGGACATGATGAAGGGCCGGCCCGCGATGTACGCGACCTTCTCGAGCTACGACGAAGTTGCGCACCACTCCGGGCTCGAGCGTGCGGACACCCTCGAGGCGCTTCGCAAGCTGGACCAGCAGTTCGGCCGTATCGAGCGGGCCCGCAAGTACGCGCCACGCCCATACGAGATCGTCGTCCTCTCCGATCACGGGCAGACGCAGGGGGCAACGTTCAAGCAGCGAAACGGCTTCGGGCTCGACGATCTCGTCGAGCGCTCGCTGACGAGCGGCGACGTCGCTGACTTCTCCGGCGGTGACGAGCAGAGCTCCATGGTCGGTCACGCCATCACCGAGGCGACGGGCACATCCGACAAAGAGGAGAAGAAGCAGCCGAAGAACGACGTCTCCGACCGAGACGTCGTCGTGCTGGGCTCCGGGAACCTCGGCCTCGTCTACCTCATGGAGGAGAAGCGTCGCCTCACCCTCGAGGAGATCGAGGAGCGGCATCCCCGCCTCATTCCGACCCTCCGCGAACACCCTCACGTCGGCTGGCTGCTCGTGCGCTCGTCCGAGCATGGCCCTGTCGCATTGGGCGGTGGCGGCGCTCGCTATCTGGCGGACGACCGGGTCGAGGGCGACGACCCGCTCGCGCATTTCTCAGCGAACGCCGCGCAGCATCTCCGGCGCACCGACGGGTTCGCGGATGTCGCCGACATCATGATCGGAAGCTTTTACGACCCTCAGCTCGACGAGGGCTGTGCATTCGAGGAGCTCATCTCGTTCCACGGCGGCATGGGCGGCCCGCAGACGCGAGCGTTCATCCTCTTTCCGGCCGAGTTTCCGCTCCCGGACGAGCAGATCGTGGGCGCCGCGGCCGTGCACGGACTACTCCGCGACTGGCGGCGACACCTGCAGCAGACCGCCTAACCGGTCGTCGCACCGGCGATCAGTTCCGCCGCGCGCTCGGCGATCATCACGGTCGGCCAATTCGTGTGGCCGCTCGGAAGCGCCGGCATCACCGAAGCATCAGCGACGCGCAGGCCCTCGATTCCACGCAACCGGAGCTCGGGATCGACCACGGCTTGCGGATCCGACCCCATGCGACAGGTCCCAGCTGGGTGGTACAGCGTCTGAGACAGCTGCCGGATGTGGGTACGTAGGTCGTCGTCGGAGTGTGCGTTCGCGCCGGGCAGGAGCTCGCTCTCCACGAAGCTCGCGAGGGGCTCGGAGGCGAGGACGCGCCGCGCCAGCCGGAGTCCGTAGAGCAGCGTTGTGAGGTCCTGGCCGCTCGGATCGGTGAGATAGCGCGGGTCGATCGCGGGCGGGACGCGCGGGTCTGCCGAACGAAGGGTCACGGTTCCCCTGCTCTTCGCCTTGAGCAGGACGACCGCGAGGGTCAGTCCGTGCTCGGTCGGCTGTTTGAGACCTTCTTCTTCGAACAGCACCGGAGCCAGAAGGAGCTCGAGGTCGGGGGTCGCGAGGTTCGGCCGTGTGCGGACGAACGCCACGGCCTCGCCGAGATTGGACGTGAGCGGCCCTCGACCGCGGATTGCCCAGCTCGCGAGGTTTCGCCACGACTCCGCGGATGCGAGGGTCTCCACACCCTTCGTCTTCACGAGCAGGCCGTTCGCCAGGTGGTCGAGGAGGTTCGCCCCGACCCCGGGCAACTCGTGGACAAGCTCGACTCCGACCTCTTCGAGCGGAGCCCGTGGGCCGATCCCGGACAGCTGGAGGACGTGAGGCGAGCCGATCGCCCCGGCGCAGAGGATGACCTCGCCGGCAGGCGCTTCCTCTTCGACGCTCTCCTCGCCACTAAGGCGGTAGCGCACACCCACGGCCCGCCCGTTCTCGATCACGACACGCGTGACGAGCGCCTCGGTCACGATGGTCAGGTTCGGTCGTCTTCGTGCGTTGGCGAGGTAGCCCTCGAGGACGCTGAAACGACGTCCTCGCCGCTGGGAGACGGGGACGAACCCCACGCCCGAGTTGTCCTCCGCGTTCAAGTCCGCCGTGAATGGGATGCCTACTGCCTGGGCGGCGTGTACGAAAGCTTCGGCGAGCACATGCCGGTCGGGGAGCTCCTCAAGCGGGAAGCGAGCTCCTGCACTTCGGGAGAACACCGGCTCGACATCGGCCCACGACCAGCCGGGACAGCCGGCTGCCGCCCAGGCGTCGTAGTCCGCCCGATGTCCCCGAAGCACCATCATCGCGTTCATCGCAGCCGAGCCTCCCAGCATGCGCCCGCGTGGGAACACGATCTCGCGCCCAGCGAGCTCGGTCTGAGGAGTGGTGGAATCCCCCCAGTCGACGTCTGTCCGGTACAGCTTCGAGAACGCGGCCGGAATCTTGATCTCCAGCTTTCGCGAGCGTGAGCCCGCCTCGATCAGTAGCACCGAGAAGTCCGGGTTCTCGGTAAGCCGATCTGCGAGGACGCAGCCCGCGGTCCCGGCGCCCACGATGACGACGTCGTGCACGCGCGGAGGATACGACTGTCTCCATCTTGGCACGAAGCCGTTCCCCACCTGTGACCGGTGCAGGCCTAGTCTCGCGACATGGCAGTAGCGACGGCGAACAAACGGGTGGCCGCGACACCATGGGGTGCGGCGTCGGTGGTCGAAGAGGTGGCCGTCCCTCAGCGGGTCGGCGACAAGCGCTTCTCCGTCGTCGTCCAGCTTCTCGAGACGCGTGACGGCGAGCGCCTCATCCGCTACGCGTACACGACTGCGGGATCCGCTCGCCGGGGTCCCGTCACGATGCGGGCGCGCGACCTCGAGCGACTGCGGGCGGCGCTCGAGCGCGCGCCCGTTCTGCGAGAAGCCCTTGGGCTGTGACTGGGCAAGCCCGGAGTCCGCACGCGCGAATTTGTGTCGCACGACCATCCGAAGCGCTTCCCGCCAGGGCGGCCGCTCTGCAGCCGCTGCGCTGGTCTACCGGTCAAGCGACGGCCAGCGCGTGTGCTCCGGCCGCGTCGACGAGTGCGGCAAGCAGGAGCCCTCCGTCTGCGGAGCCGAGCAGCGGGTCGACGGCGTGCTCGGGATGAGGCATGAGGCCCATGACGTTTCCGCGTTCGTTGATCACACCGGCGACGTTGCCGAGCGAGCCGTTCACGTCCTCGTCGTAGCGGAGCACGAGCTGGCCCCGCACCGCAAGCTGGACGAACGAGCCCTCGTCCGCGTACCACGCGCCTTCGCCGTGCTTGATCGGGATGACGAGCTCCTGGCCGGCCGTGCAGCGGCGAGTGAAGATCGTGTCAGCGTTCTCGACGTGGAGTCGTGCATCGCGGGAGACGAACTCGAGCTGCCTGTTGGGACGAAGCACGCCTGGGAGGAGTCGTGACTCGCACAGGATCTGGAACCCGTTACAGATCCCGAGCACCGGGCCGCCGTCGCTAGCAAAGCTGCGCACCGCGCCCATCGCGGGGGACAGGCTGGCGATCGCTCCGGTGCGCAGGTAGTCGCCGTACGAGAAGCCGCCCGGAAGCACGACGGCCCCAGTGCCGGCAGGCAGATCGGGCTCCTCGTGCCATACCAGCATGGGCTCGGCTCCGACCGCCCGAAGTGCCCACGCGGCGTCGCGGTCATCGTTCGAGCCCGGAAAGAGGATGACGGCGACGACGGGTCTGGGGCTCATGCGCCGTCGAGCTGGATCTCGAAGCTCTCGATCAGCGGATTGGCGAGGAGCTCCGAGCACATTCGCTCGATCGCAGCTCGTGCTCCAGCGGCGTCGTCAGCGCCGAGCTCGAGATCGACGACGCGCCCCACGCGGGCGCTCGAGACGTCGAATCCGAGCTTGCGAAGCGAGCGCTGGACCGCATCGCCCTGAGGGTCGAGGATCCCCTGCTTCGGCCGGACAAGAACGGTCGCTTTCACAGCACGACCTCCGGCCGAGCGAGGTACTGATCGAACTGGATCTCGGTGAGCAGCTCGAACGCCTCGACGTAGCGAGCGCGGGTTCCGCCCACGACGTCGGCGGGAAGCTCAGGGCCGGGCGGCTCCTTGTTCCAGCCCGTTTGCTCGCACCAGTCGCGAACGAACTGCTTGTCGAACGACGGCTGTGGCCTTCCGACCTCATAGCTCTCAGCTGGCCAGAACCGAGACGAGTCAGGCGTCAGCGCCTCATCTGCGAGGACGATGGATCCATCGGGAGCGACACCGAGCTCGAACTTCGTGTCCGCGAGAATGATCCCGCGGGCCTCAGCGTGCGCCGACGCGTATCGATACAGCGCCAAAGACGCCTCCTTTGCGGCCGCGAAGCGGGCGACCCCGCAAAGAGCGGCGGCGTGCCGCTCGTCGATGTTCTCGTCGTGCCCTTCTGCCGCCTTGGTGGCTGGAGTGAAGATCGGCTCCGGTAGCTGTGCCGACTGCTCGAGCCCGCCCGGAAGGACGTGCCCGCACACTGCGCCAGTCTGCTGGTAGTCACTCCAGCCCGACCCGGCGAGATACCCACGTACGACGCATTCGATCGGAAGCATCTCGAGCTTCTGGCAGATCATCGTGCGACCGTCCTCACGAAGTCCGAGGAGGTGGTTCGGGACGATCTGGCGTGTCCGCGTGAACCAGAACGCCGAGAGCCCGGTCAGCACCTTCCCCTTGTCCGGGATCGGAGTCGGAAGGACGACATCGAACGTCGAGATCCTGTCACTTGCCACGAGGGCGAGCGTGTCGTCTGGAAGCGCATAGATCTCCCGAACCTTGCCGCTTCCGACGTGAACAGCTTCGGGGCTCACGCTGGCACCACCTCGCTTTCTGGGACGAGAGCTCGTAGACGTGAGAACACGACGTCGCTGTACTTCGTGAACGCACCGATCTCGAAGACCTGACTCAGGTCCACCCGGTCGGCGATGTCCCCGTCCGCTCGAACGAGATCGCGGAAGTCGAGCCCTTCGTCCCACGCGCGCATCGCATGCCGCTGCACCGCGCGATAGGCGGTGTCCCGCTCGAGACCCGACTCGACGAGAGCAAGCAACAGCCTCTGGCTGAAGAAGAGACCACCGGTCGCCTCGAGGTTGGCCCGCATCCGCTCGGGTCGCACCACGAGGCCTTCGGCGAGCCAGGCGAAACGGTCGAGCATGTAGTCGACCGCGAGGAATGCGTCGGGCAAGGCAACGCGCTCGGCTGATGAGTGCGAGATGTCGCGCTCGTGCCAGAGGGCGACGTTCTCGAGCCCGACGAGCGCGTAGCCTCGCACGAGGCGCGCAAGTCCGCAGATCCGCTCGGAGACGATCGGGTTGCGCTTGTGAGGCATCGCAGAGGACCCCTTCTGCCCGGGAGCAAACGGCTCCTCGACCTCCCGCACCTCCGTGCGAGCGAGATGCCGAATCTCGAGGGCGAAGCGGTCGAGCGATGACGCGACGAGCGCCAGAGCGGAAAGCAGCTCGGCGTGGCGATCTCGCTGCAGGATCTGCGTCGAGCTCGGCGCAGGCTCGAGCCCGAGCGCCTCGCATGCAATCCGCTCGACATCTGGTGTCGTCGTCGCGTACGTGCCGACGGCGCCCGACAGCTTGCCGACCCGCATCCCGGTGAGAGCATGCTCGAGCCGGCTTCGGTCTCGTTCGAGCTGGAAGGCCCAGCCCGCGAGCTTGAGCCCGAAAGTGGTGGGCTCGGCGTGGACGCCGTGCGTCCTTCCGATGGTGAGAGTCTCGTGGTGTTCCTCGGCCCGCGCGACCACCGCGACGAAGGATCGGCCGATTCCCTCGAGCACGAGCTGCCCCGCGTCCTGCACGGTGAGTGCAAGGGCGGTGTCGAGCACGTCCGATGAGGTCAACCCGTAGTGCAGCCAGCGGCCCTCGGCGCCGAGGTCAGCCGAGACGGCGTCAACAAAAGCAGCAACATCATGGTTGGTCGTTCGCTCGAGCTCGGCAACGCGCTGGGTGCTCGGAGTGCGCGCGCGACTACGAATCTCTCGAGCCGCGGACCTCGGCACGACCCCGACCTCCGCCCATGCATCGAGCGCTGCGAGCTCTACGGCGAGCCAGCGCTCGAGCTTTGCCTCCTCGGACCAGACGCGTGACATGGCGGGTCTGGAGTAGCGGGAGATCACCGAGTCGATTCTAGTCGGCGGCCATGAGGGCGAGCTGTTGCGATCCTGGCACGATCCCGTTCCCCACCTGCGTGCAATTCGACGTTAGGCTCAAAGTGGGAGGAGGCGCGGGGTGGCCCCAGGGACGATACGGGTCAGGCACCAGATTTCTCGCCGATTCCGAACGTGAGGCCGGCCGCTGCGGCGAGTGCGATGTCAGAACGGTGGTGCATCCCCGCGAACTCGATGCGGTCCACGGCCGCGTATGCCGCATTCCGTGCTCCGACGATCGTCTCATTCAGGCCGGTGACCCCGAGGATCCGACCGCCGTTTGTCACCAGCCGCTCTCCGTGAAGCGCCGTCCCTGCGTGGAACACGAGAGCGCCCATGGCCTCGGCCTCCTCGACACCGGCGATCTCGGTTCCACGGTCTCCCGCGTCCGGGTATCGCTCGGCGCTCAGGACAACGGTTACGGCGGAAGCAGTGCCCGTTTCGAGCGTGGCACCGCCGAGCTCACCGCGTGACGCTGCGACAAGCACCTCGAGTAGGTCTCCTTCGAGCAGGGGAAGAATCGACTGCGTCTCGGGGTCGCCGAAGCGGCAGTTGAACTCGAGGACCCGCGGCCCGTCCGACGTCAGGATCAGGCCCGCGTAGAGCAAGCCGACGAACGGCGCACCCCGGCGCTCGAGCTCGGCCAGCACGGGAGCATGAACAGATGAGACGAGCTCCTCGACCTCGGAGCGCCCGACGCCCGACACCGGCGCATACGCACCCATGCCACCAGTATTCGGCCCCTCGTCACCGTCACGCGCTCGCTTGAAGTCCTGCGCCGAGACGAGCGAGAGCGCCTCTCGACCGTCGCAGATCGCGAAGAGCGAGACCTCGGGCCCTTCGAGCAGCTCTTCCACGACGACCTTCTCGCCGAGGGTGCTCACCGCGCGCAATGCGGCATCGACCTCCTGCTCGGTCCGGCAGACGTAAACGCCCTTTCCCGCAGCGAGACCGTCGGCCTTGATGACGCACGGCGGACGGGCGATCGCGAGCGGCGCTGCGGTCGGAACGCCAGCTACCGCCATGACATCCTTCGCGAACGACTTCGAGCCTTCGATCGCGGCGGCGCGCTTCCCCGGCCCGAAGACGGCGATACCGAACCTGCGTAGGACGTCGGCCAGACCGACGACGAGCGGCACCTCTGGCCCGACCACGACGAGCTCGATGCCAAGCGACCGTGCGAGACCCAGCAGGCTCTCGGCATCCTCGGCGCGGATCGGATGACAGGCCGCGAGCCGCGCGATCCCAGGGTTGCCCGGTGCGGCGTGCAGCTCGGTGAGCATCGGCGAGGAGGCGAGCTTCCAGGCAAGCGCGTGCTCACGGCCGCCCGAGCCGACGAGGAGTACACGCATCGTGGTCGAGTCTAGTGTCGCGGCCTGACCTGCTTGCCTCGGCGCGGGCGTAGAGTGCCGCCCGTGGATCACACGTCTTTCCAACGCTGGCTCGACGACTACGTCGAGGCGTGGCGAACCTACGACGAGGAAGCGATCGGCGCCCTGTTCAGTGAGGACGCGAGCTACCGGTACCACCCGTGGGACGAGGGGAATGAAAGCCTGCAGGGACGCACGGCGATCGTCGCCGGCTGGCTCTCGGACCGCGATGAACCGGGGTCCTGGAGCGCCGCCTACCGGCCGTGGGCAATCGAGGGTGATCGGGCGGTCGCGACAGGCGTGTCGCGCTACTTCGGCGCGGATACGCGAACGGTCGTACGCGAGTTCCACAACGTGTTCCTTTGCCGCTTCGACGACGAGGAGCGCTGCTACGAGTTCACGGAGCTCTTTCTCGAGCGCAAGAGCCCGTAGGAGTAAGTACTCGAGTTAGCCGAGCGCCAGCACGCGCTCTCGCGCGGCGCCAGTCCCCACTAGGGTCACCGGAACCCCGAGCGCCGTCTCGACGAACCCGACGTACGAGCGCGCCGCCGGAGGAAGCTCGTCCTCGATCGGGGTCTCCCACCCGGGTAGCGTCTCGAACACGGGCCGGCAGTGATGGAAGTCGCTCTGATGAGCTGGGAACTCTTCGGTCTGGCTCCCGTCCTCCAGTTGATAGCGCACGCATATCGGAATCTCGGCGAACTCCGAGAGGACATCGAGCTTGGTCAGCGCGAGAGACGTGAACCCGTTCACCCGAACGGCGAAGCGGAGCGCCACGAGATCGAGCCAGCCACACCGACGCTCGCGACCGGTCACCGTGCCGAACTCCTGACCGAGAGCCTGGACGCGCTCGTGGTCAGGCCCTTCGATCTCGCTCGGGAACGGGCCCTCGCCGACGCGCGTCACGTATGCCTTGGAGACACCGAGAACCTCGTCGATGCGGTTCGGGCCGATCCCGAAGCTCACAGCTGCGCCTGCCGCGATCGGGCTCGACGACGTGACGAACGGATACGTGCCGTGGTCGAGATCGAGAAGCGTTCCTTGGGCGCCCTCGAAGAGCACGCGCTCGCCGGCTCGCAGCGAGCGGTCGACGAGCAGTGACGTGTCGGCAACGTACGGCCCCAGGCGCTCGGCCAACCCGAGGTGCGTCTCCACGACCTCCTCGACGTCGAAGGGCTCGAGCTCGTAGACGCGCTCCAGCCAGACGTTCTTCTCCGCGACGGCCAGCTCGAGCTTCTGCCGAAGGATCTTCGGGTCGAGCAGATCCTGGACGCGAATCCCGATCCGAGTCGCCTTGTCCGCGTAGGCCGGGCCGATCCCTCGCCGCGTGGTGCCGATCTGCAGACGGCCTAACCGACGCTCGCGCGCACCGTCGAGCGCGACATGCCAGGGCATGATGAGGTGCGCGTTACCCGAGACGAAGAGGAGCCCCTCCGTGCGGTGTCCTCGCGCCTCGAGCTCGTCGAGCTCGGAGACGAGAACGCCGGGGTCGACGACACAGCCCCCTCCGATGGCGCTCCGCTTCGCCGCGATGATGCCCGTCGGGATCTGCCGAATCTTGTACGTCTCGCCTGCGACGACGATCGTGTGGCCTGCGTTCGGGCCGCCTTGGTAGCGACACACGAGGTCAGACTCCTGGGCGAGCAGGTCGACGATCTTCCCCTTGCCCTCGTCGCCCCACTGCGCACCGACGATGACGGTCGCGGGCACGCGCGCCAGTCTTGCACGAGACGCGGTCAGGCCCGAACGGCGGCCGCGGCGAGCTCGGGACTCTTCGAGCGCCCCGGTCTCGACCGCCGACACCGCCGGCAGCCCGGACGCCGCGCACGCGCTCTCGGCTCCCGCTCGCTGACCTTCGATGCGATCGGGCGCTCCGCCAAGTTGCCGCAGTTTCGCGAGGAGAGGCAGCGCCGCGCGCGGTCGCTACGCCTCCTGCGACGAACGCCGCGCCGACGGACCTGGCCTCGCCGAGCGCCCCGAGCCCGACCTGCCCGCCGATCGCGCCGACGCTCGAGACCATCGAGTCGAACGAGACGACCGTCGCACGTTTCTCCGAAGGCACGACCTGGTGGAGATAGGCCTGGCGGACAGGGCTCGTTACGCCGACGGACGCCGTCATCAAGAGCAGCGCCGCCAGCGCGACCCAGAACGAGCTCGCAAGTCCCACGGCGACAGCGGCGGACGTTTGCAGCGCAGCCGCCCCGAGGAGGAGCGTCGTACGGCGGCCGCAGTAGCGCGACGCGATGTTGACGGACTGGTTGCCCACCATCGTCGACAGGGCGATGCCCGCGGCCACGAATCCGGTGATCCAGATCGCGTCGCTCTCCAGAAGCTCGAGGAGATAGGGCTGCGCCGCATAGAACCCCCAGGTGAAGACCCCGACCTGAAAGAGCGACGCGAGCATGAGCAGGCGCAGCGGACGCTGGCCCCAGCCGAACTCGACTCCGGCTTTCGCGTTTCGCGCGATCTCGCCCGGAAGCTCGGCCGCCGTCACCCGCCTCGGAGTGAAGCCGACATCGTGCATCACGACGAAGGCCACCACGAACACTGCCGCGAGGAGTGCAGAGCGCACGAGGTAGGGAAGCGCCAAGTCGACCTGGCCGAGCAGACCACCGCCGATGGTGCCGACCAGCATTGCGGCACCGGTGATCTGTTGCCCTCGTGCGAACACCCGGTCGAGGATTCCGCGGTAGCCGGTCGCGGCGAGCGCGTCCACCAGCCATGCCTCCATCGCACCCGAGTAGAACGTGAATCCCAGACCCATTCCGACGGAGACGGCCGCGAACGCGACGACCCCGGCGTCGACCTGCGCCAGGGCGACGTACATGAGGGTCGTCACCGCGAGCACCGACACCGAGAGCAGGAACGAAACGCGCCGCCCGAGCGTGTCTGCGACGACTCCCGTCGGAATCTCGAACACGACCATCCCGGCGGAAAAGGCGGCGTTGGCGACGAACACCTCGAAGAAGCTCAAGCCGGCGTCGAGCAGGAAGAGCGTGTTCACGCCCCAGATAGCCGCTGCCGAGAGCGTGTAGAGGCCGGCCAGCGTGAAGTACCCGGCGAGCACGCGACGACTCTCGGGTGGGTGTGTGACGGCTACCTCGGCCACACCTCGAAGCCTAGATGTGGCTGCAACTCAAACCCGACTGGAAAACCATGAGATCTCGCGCGACCGGAATGCGCGGTTGCAGATCGCAGGTCTGCGGCTAGCTCCGGCGCCCCACGAGAGTGGCCGTCCCGGTCACGAGACCGGCGGACGCATGCGGCCTGGTTGGCACCCCGACCGAGCAGCCGACTGAGAGCGAGGCGATCGCGATCGCGTCGCGGTGCATAGGGGAGCCGCCCGGGCGAGCGGGTATGAGGACAAGGTCGTCCTCGCGCGCCATCGCTTCGACGGCCTCGCGGCGGGAACTTGCGTCGAGGACGAACTCCGCGCCTGCACCGATGAGTCCGGCGATCTCTTGTCCCTTCTCGGCGTCCGGAGCGATCACGAGAGCACGTCCACGGGCAGCTGCCGCAGCTATACCCGCTATCGCGACCGCAAGATTCCGCTCGGCCCCGCGGCGCTCGTCCAGGTCGCTCTCGTCGAGCGCGAGGACGACACGACGATAGTCGCCTTGCGCGGCGAGCAAGGCGAGCACGGGGACGTCCGTGAGAGCTATGAGATCGACGTTCTGCCCACCGAGCATCACGTCCGCCGCCAACGCGGCTTTTTGCCAGCCCGTCACGACGAGTGTCGCCTCGTGCTCCGCGACGATCGCCGCGAGCGCCGACCCCTCGGAGGTGTCGACACGCACGACCGACGATGCTTCGGCACCGACCGCCAGCGCGGCGTCCTCGGCGGCCTTCGCTCGCGCTCGGGCAGCCTCGAGCTGCCCTCCCGAAGCGGCGGCGACCGCGCCGACGAGCACGGTTCCTCCCTTCGCGATCGCCAAGCGCGCCGCGAGGCGGACGACAGCGGGATCGTCTATGACGTCGATGGGAACGAAGACATTTTCGGCGAGCCGCTCGCCCTGCACCGGCGGAGGCTCGATCCTGCGGGCTGCGCTCCGAGTGACGATGCTCGAGACGAGGACGGTGACGAGGACGACGACGAGGGTCGCGTTCAGCAGGTCGTCGTCGAACAGGCCGATCTCGACACCGATGGTGACCGCTGCCAGCGTCGCCGCCGCCTGCGCGAGCGAGAGTCCGAAGAGCAGTCGTACCTGCGGACGCTCGAGTCCGAGAATCCGTCCCGAGACGAGTGCGGCGGCGGTCTTCCCGACGAACACGACAGCGAGCGAGAGCGCGGCGATGGCGAGGACGCGACGCTGGGTGAACTTCTCGGGGTCGATCAACATGCCCGTCGAGAGGAGGAAGAAGGGAATGAGGAGGACTCCGCCGACGAACTCGGTCTGCTCCATCAGGCGGCTTCGCGCAGGGACCAGCCGGTTCAGCGCGAGCCCGGCGAAGAAGGCGCCGACGATTCCCTCGATCCCCGCACGATCGGCGACGAGCGCGGCAGCGGTGAGCGCGACGAGGATGAACAGGAACCGCGCGCCTCGGTGTTGCCCGATACCGGCGAACACCCAGCGTGTCACCCATGGTAGGAGAAGCACGCAGAAGGCTGCGAGGATGACCAGGCCGACCACGACTTCGAGCAGGAGAATGCTCGGCCTGGAGTCGCTCGCAACGGAACCGGCGACGACGGCGAGCACCGAGAGGGCCAGCGTGTCCGTCATCACCGTCCCGGCGCCGGCGATGCCGACCGCCCGTTCGCGGAGAAGGCCGTGTTCCTGGACGATCGGATAGGCGACGAGCGTGTGCGAAGCCCAGAGCGAGCCGAAGAGCAGCGCAGTCGCCGCCCCATAGCCGAAGGGGAGCACGAGCGCGATCCCGAGCACGAAGGGCAGCGTGAACGTGAACGCACCGAAGGTGAGCGCCGCTCGCCGGTTGGACTGGAACTCGTCGAGGTCCAGCTCGAGTCCGGCAAGGAACATCAGGAACAGGATTCCGAGCTCCCCGAGCGACTCGACGATGCCGTCGCGCTCGACCCAACCGAGCACGAACGGACCGACGAGAACACCGCCGAGGATGACCCCGACGATGCCGGGAAGTCCGAGGCGTTCGACGAGCAGCGGGCCGACCAGAATGACGACCGCAGCGACGAAGAACGTCCACTCGGCAGACGTCGGTGGGAACTCGACCCCGACCAGCACGAGCCGAGTCTCTCTCCCACTTCGGACGAGACCGGCGTTAGCCGCGTGATCGGAAATTGGCGCGCACGAATTTCCGATTAGGCATCGAGCCGGCTAGCGCACGAACACGCTACGCAGCCAGCTGGCTCTAGGCGGCTGCTAGGTCGGCAAACTTCGCGTACCGGCGAAGGAACGAAAGCTTGACCGTGCCCGTCGGGCCGTTGCGGTGCTTCGCGAGGATGACCTCGGCGATTCCCTGCTGGTCCGACTCCTCGCCCAGGTAGTACTCGTCGCGGTAGAGAAAGATGACGAGATCCGAGTCCTGCTCGAGCGACCCGCTCTCACGCAGGTCGGAGAGGAGCGGTCGCTTGTCCTGGCGCTGCTCGACGGCGCGTGAGAGCTGCGACATCGCGAGGATCGGAACCTCGAGCTCGCGCGCGAGCACCTTGAGAGCGCGCGAGATCTGAGAGACCTCTTGAACTCGGTTCTCGGCGCTCGAGCCCGAGGTCATGAGCTGGAGGTAGTCGACGACGATGAGGCCGAGGTTTGGCTCCCTCGACTTGAGCCGGCGCGCTTTCGAGCGGAGCTCCATGATCGTCGTGGAGCCCGAGTCGTCGACGTAGATCGGCGCCTTCATCAGCCGGTCACACGCCGTCGTGAGCCGCGGCCAGTCGTCCGGAGCGAGCCTCCCTGTCCGTAGGCGCTGCGACTCGACCTTCGCCTCGCTGCACATCATCCGCTGGGTCACCTCGGACTTCGACATCTCGAGCGTGAAGAGCGCGACCGGCGTCTCGTGGCGAACGCCGAGGTTGACGGCGATGCAGAGGCCGAGCGACGACTTCCCGACAGACGGGCGTGCGGCAAGGATCACGAGGTTTCCCGGCTGGAAGCCCGACGTGAGCAGATCGAGCTCGCGGAAGCCGGCGGGAACTCCGGTGATCTCGGCTCCGGCCTCATAGAGCTGCGTGATGCGCTCGAAGCTCTCTTTGAGGAGCACCTCGATGTGTGCGAAGTCACTCGTGACCCGTTGCTGTCCGAGCTCGAAGACGATCTGCTCGGCACGATCGACGAGATCGACGACCTCTCCCGGGCGCTCCTGACCGAGGCGGGTGATCTCCTGTCCCGCGCGGACGAGTCCGCGCAGGGTGGACATCTCCTTGACGATGCGCGCGTAGTGCTCGACGTTCGAGGTCGACGGCACGAGCGCCGCCAGCTCGGCGACTCGTGACTGTCCTCCGACCGCTTCGAGCTCGCCACGTTCGTCGAGCTCGTCGGAGAGCGTGATCGCATCCACCGGCTCACCCTTCGACCACAGCGCGAGCGCTGCCCGGTACGCCTTCGCGTGGCTCTCGCGATAGAAGTCGGATGCCCCGAGGATCTCGCTGACGGTGCCGACAGCCGTCGGCGAGAGCAGCATCGCGCCGAGAACGGACTCTTCGGCTTCGAGGTTCTGCGGGGGGACGATCGCGCTCAGGCGCTCGCTGACCTGGTCGAGCCGGGCGGTGCTCACGGGCTGGTGGCCGGCCCCTGAGCGTGGAGGCGTGTGGACGACCCGAAGGTTCCGCACGCTCTCAGAAAGCACGGGTCTCGTGGGGGAAGCATCGTTTCCCATGCTTTGTTCCCCGCGAACGCGAGTCGAAGGCGAGCGTGGCTCACGGAGCAGGAGTCAAGCCGTCGGGACCGGTCTCGTCCAGCGGGGGCACGAGTCTCCTCCCGTGCAGGGAGAACGGAACATACGTTCCCAGGTTATCCCCGCCTCCGGATGGCCTGTCGACAGACCGGGAAGAGTTGTCCAGCCGGAAACATGCGCACGGAGCGGGAAGTTCCGGGATCTCTCAACAGGCCTGTGGAGCAAACCGGGGAAGGTGCGAAGACCTCGTCCGCGATGCGGTGGGACCTGTGGAAACCGTTCCACAAGGGTCCCGGGTTTTCTCTACGCAGGGGTTCCCGATCAGATTCGCCGGAATGCGGCTAATCGTCGGTCTCGGACGGGGGAGCATCGGGGTGCTCCAGTCCGGGCTCCGCCTCGCCGGCAACCTCGAGCTCGGCAGCTTGCGGCTCTTCCTGCTCGTCGTCGGCAAGCGCCGCCGCGATCGCAGCGTCGCTTTCGGCCGCTGAGGTCTCGGCTTCCGCCTCAGCGGCAGCGGCTTCGGCCGCCTCGAGCGCGGCGAGCTCTTCCTCGGGCGGGAGCTCTCCACCCTCGGGGACGACGAGCGTCTTGACTTCCACGTGGACGTCCTGGAAGAGCTCGATCGGGATCGAATAACGTCCTATGCGCTTGATCGGATCCACCGAGATCTTGCGCCGATCGACCCGCACCTTGCGCGTACGCCAGATCTCATCGGCGACGTCGGACGGAGTTACCGAGCCGAACAGGGAGCCGGTCGGGCCGGACTTGACCTCGAAGCGCAGAACGGTCTTGCCGAGGAGCTCCGCCATGTCCTGCGCCTGCTCGGAGGTACGGGCCTCGTGCCTGGCGCGCTGCTCGTCCACGCGGCGCATCTCGGCCACCCGCGCCGGGGTCGCCGTCTCGGCCAGCCGCCGAGGGAGGAGGTAGTTGCGCGCATAGCCGCGTGCGACGTCGACGACGTCTCCGCGCAGGCCCAGCTTCTCGACGTCCGTGAGGAGGATGATCTGCATCAGGACGACTTTCCTAGCCGACGTACGGGAGGAGGGCCATCTCGCGCGCGCGCTTCACGGCCGTGGCGACCTGGATCTGATGCCGCCGGCACGCGCCCGTGATCCGGCGCGAACGGATCTTGCCCTTCTCGGAGATGTAGCGCCTGAGCTGGGCGATGTTCTTGTAGTCGATCTCGGCGACCTTGTCCCGGCAGAAATGGCAGCTCTTTCGCCTTCCGGGGGCGGTGGTCGGGCCGGTACGCCTACGTGGTTGCTGTTTCTTCGATGCCATGTCGCTCCTAGAAGGGAATGTCGTCGTCGGCCGGCGAGGTCGGGAAGTCGTCTCCGCTCGCAGCCGCAGCGCCCGCGGGCACGTATGCGGGACTCTCGGAGTCCTGCCGACTGTCCAGGAACTGCACGGTCTGCGCGACCACGTCGACCTTGGACCTCTTGGTGCCGTCCTGGGCCTCCCAGGAACGCCAGTCGAGTCGGCCGTCGATACCGATACGCCGCCCCTTGGCGAGGTGCTGCGAAAGCATCTCGGCCTGATTTCCGAAGACCTTCACATCGAAGAAGTTCGGCTTGTCGACCCAGTTGCCGGCGTCATCCTGCTGTCGTCCGTTGACGGCGACGCCCATCTCCAGCACCGGCGTACCTGACGGTAGATGCTTGAGCTCCGGGTCACGCGTCAGGCGCCCCACGAGAGTCACGCGGTTGATGTCACCAGCCATCTGTTACTCCTCCTCTTCCTCTACGTCGGATGCGATATCTGCATCCTCGCGCGTCGGCGCGGCTACCGCTACGGGCCGCGCGGGACTCCCCTTGATTCGACGTGTCGCCATGTGGCGCATGACCCCGTCGTCGATGCGAAGCACGCGCGACGCCTCGTCGAGCGTCGCGGCGTCACACGTGAACTGCAAGAGGTGGTACGTGCCTTCGCCCTTGTGGTCGATCTCGAAGGCGAGCTTGCGCCGACCCCAGACGTCGTGCAGGTCCCAGGCGCCACCGCCTTTCTCGACCAGCTCGCGCACGCGGGTCACGATCTCACCCTGGCGATCGTCCTCCAGGTCGACGTCGAGCAGCAGCAGAATCTCGTACTCGTTCACGGTTCCCGGTTCTCCTTCCCTCGGTCTGAATCGGCCTCGCCGGTAAAGGCACCGCCGGGAACGGGCGGGCCGGTGCGAGGCAGGAAGCCGCGGAATCGTACCAGTCGCGCGCGAACCGTCCCCCGCCTGATCTCGACCCGGCTGAAACACGCCGCGGAGGGCTGTACCATCGGGCGCATGCGAAAGCTCCTCAAGTGGATCATCGTCACGATCGGCATCACCGCGCTCGTGCACTGGTTCAGACGACGCAGCGCAGACGACGAGGTGACGGCCACTCCGGAGCCCGCGGACGATCCTGCGGACGACCTCCGCAGGAAGCTCGCCGAAACGCGAGAGCCGAGCGAGGCGGAAGTGGCTCCCGACATGCCCGACGGTTCGGTGGAGGGACGCCGAGCCGACGTCCACGAGCAGGGCCAGGCAGCGCTCGACGAGATGAAGAAGCCCGACGAGAGCTAGCGGGACGGGCATGGCGGACCCCTCCGAGACGACCCAGGTCTCCCGAGAGCCCGCTGGCCCCGAAAGCGAGGAGTTGCTCGACGCCGTACGAGCGCTCGCGAGGCAGGTCGATGGGCTCCAAGCCGAGCTGCAAGCGCTCCGAGCAGAATCCCGGTCGCTTCCGTTGCCGGACGGGGAGCAACCCGGCTGGGACGACCACGCACCAGTCCAGCGCGAGAGTGCGGCCTGGGTTCGCTCGCTCGACGCGCCCGGGCTACGACGCGCCCCCGTTCCCTGGCTCGTCCTGGAGATTCTCTTTCTCGTGGCGGTCGCCGTTCTTGCGGCAGTGGCCGGACTGGGTGCAGCTGCGGTCGTCGCCGTCATGGTGGGAGCCTGGCTGCTCGTCGCACTCGCGGAGTGGAACTCCGCACGTGCGGCGATGCGTAACGACGCGATCCTGTACGACTCTCTCCTAAGCAGAGTCGGAACCCGGTCCGACGACCCTTCCTGGTTCGCGCCGGCGGGCGAGCTCACTGCCCTCGAGATCGCCGACGTCGAAGCGAGCACAGCCACGCGCCTGCCTTCATCCCCGTCCGAGTAGGTGGCACTACCTCGTGCCGCACGGTCACCACTCGTGACGGCGACAGCATCTGCAGCGCTGACCGCTCGTCGTGCTCTTTCCGACCGCCACCTTCGCGATCTTCTTCCTGATCGTGCTGCCGCTCTCGTGGCTCTTGATGCCACGAGGGGAGCGGTGGCGCCCGTTCATCATCTTCGCGAGCTTCGTCTTCTACGCGGGTTGGGATTGGCGCTTCTGCTTCCTGCTCGCCTTCTCGATCGTCTGGAACCATGTCTTCGCGCTCGCCCTCCACGGCCGCCGCGACGAACGCGCACGAAAATGGCTGCTCGCCGGCGCGCTCACGGGGAACCTCGCGCTTCTCGGCTACTTCAAGTACTACGACTTCTTCGTCACGTCGACGAACAACCTCTTCGCCTTCGCAGGCATCGATGTCCCGCTCGAGGCGCGTTCGGTTCTCCTTCCCGTCGGCATCTCGTTCTTCACGTTCATGGGCATCAGCTACGTCGTCGACGTCTACCGCCGCGATTTCGAGCCGGTCGGCTTCGGCAAGTTCGCCGCCTACCTCTCGTTCTTCCCCCATCTCGTCGCCGGGCCGATCGTGCGGCCGGCCGAGCTCATCCCGCAAATCGAGTCGCCGAGGGACCCGCGCTACGTCGACACCTCACGAGCGTTCTTCCTCATCGGCACCGGTCTCTTCATGAAGGTCGTGATAGCCAACTACCTCGCCTCGAACATCGTGGACGAGGTGTTCGGGGCACCGAACCAGCACTCGTCCCTCGAGGTGCTCGTAGGCGTCTACGCCTACGCCGTGCAGATCTACGCCGACTTCTTCGGCTACACGAACATGGCGATCGGGATCGCGCTCCTGCTCGGGTTCACCTTCCCGCAGAACTTCGACGCTCCGTACTCGGCGACGTCGGTGTCCGACTTCTGGCGACGCTGGCACATGACACTGTCGCGCTGGCTGCGCGACTACCTCTACATCCCGCTTGGGGGAAACCGTGGCAGCCGGCTCTTCACCTACCGCAACCTGATGCTGACCATGTTGATCGGCGGGCTTTGGCACGGCGCTGGCTGGACCTTCATCGCCTGGGGTGCGATCCACGGGACGGCGCTCGTCGTCGAACGCTGGTGGCGTGAGCGGCCAGGCTTCGTCGAGCGGCCGTGGACACAGGGGCGTCGCGCCTGGCATCGCTTCGTGACGTTCCAGGTCGTCTGCTTCGCGTGGATCTTTTTCCGCTCGGACTCGTTCGAGGATGCCTGGGATCTCATCGTGCGGCTCTTCACCGCCTGGGGTGAACCTTCCCCGTTGGTCACCGGTGGTGTCCTCGCCGCGATCGCTGTCGGCATCGGCTCGCAGTACCTTCCTCGCCGGTTGCCCCTCGTCATCATGGCTCGCTTCTCACGTCTTCCGATCCCCGCGCAGGCTGGCGTCCTGTCGCTCGCGCTGCTGGTCACACATGCCATGGGGCCCGAAGGCGTGGCACCGTTCATCTACTTCCAGTTCTGATGGGCGAACGCGAGACCAGGAAGCGAAGGCCACGACCCCGAACCGCCGAGGGCGGCAGGCGCCTGCACTCGGCAGGGTCGGCGATCATCGTCTCGCTCGCGGGGATGCTCGATCGCACTGCTCCTGAACGCCCCGGGACTGCACAAGTCCGCCGCAATCCAGCCGGAGGGCTGGAAGCGCGACACTGCGCTCGCGGTGACGGGACCGCTCGAGAGTGTGAGCGGCGCCCTTTTCCTCGACCGTCCGCGAGGCGCCCTCAAGTCCGTGCTGGGCCGGTCGGACGACGACGAGATCGACACCGCCGTCGTGGTACCCGAGCCCACTTCGGAGGAGCCCGCCGTGTCGGGGCAGCCGCCGGAGCCACCGAAGCGCGAGAAGTTCTCGCCGAACCGAAAGCTCCGCGTCTGGATCGCCGGGGACTCGCTCGTCATCGTTCCCGGACAGTCACTCTTGCGCGCCGTGGCGGGGAACCGGGCGGTCGCCCCGGTCGGTGAGATCGACGGACGAATCGCCAGCGGGCTCGAGCGCCCGGACGTGTTCAACTGGTTCACGCACGTCCGCGACGAGATGCACAAGAAGAAGCCCCGTGCAGTCGTCCTCATGTTCGGCGGCAACGACGACCACGGCTTCATGACCGGCCTTCCGGAAGGGAAGGAAATCGGCTCGTTCGGAAGCCCGAGCTGGCGAGCCGAGTACCGACGCCGCGTGGCTGGGATCATGGAGACGATCACGCAGAACGGCGGTTTCCTCGTCTGGATCGGGCTTCCCATCTCGCGGGACCCGGTCCAGACGCAGCGCTACGACACGATCAACGCGATCGTCCAGACGGAGGCGGCGAAGCGGCCCGGCCGGGTGTCATATCTCGACACCTACTTCTTCTTCGCAGGAGCCGACGGCGGCTTCTCGCAGTACATCGAAGACGACACGGGGAAGCTCGTGAAGATGCGCGCCGACGATGGCGTGCACTTCGAGCGGCCGGCAGGCGACCTGATCGCCGAGAAGGTGGTCGAGCGACTCGACGAGCGCTACGACATCACCAGCTGGAGGCGCTGACGGCGCTAGGCCGCTCATGGCTGCAGACACGGCGGTTACAGTTTGGGCTGAATCGTGATCGGTGCCCGCAGTCGCAACGTCTGCGCGTCGGCGACGACGAGTCGCCTGAAACGTCAGCTTCATGCCGAGCCATCGTGCCGGCCAGGCGATGACCCCCGACCGCTTCCCCTCGAAGACGATCCACGTCCCGGCATTCGCACCGGTGCACGGCTTGATCACCGCCGCGCCCTTCCAGCAGCCGATGACAGTACCCCGGCGCAGGACCTGGAGGCGCATCCGCGCCGGGAGCGGTCTTCCGGCAGCGCTCTTCGCCGTGACGGCGAAGCGCCACGGCTGACCGACCACGGGAGCCGCGGACTGGTCGTCATCGTCGCTGTGACCGTCGTGGCAGCGGCCGCAGCCGACGCGAGAGCCAGCGACGAGCATTGCGAGGCCGAGGAAGCCGCATCGACCCGATCTTAGTCGCAGCGGGAGCCTCAGGCACGCGCTGCGGCGGCGCGCTCCAGCCCTCTCCCGGCACGAGGCAGAAGCACGAGCGCAACGAGCCCCGGGATCGTCGGCACCCAGAACGCGAACAGCCGGTACACGGCGACGCCGACCAGCGCGGGAGCAAGTGGAACGCCGACGAGCGTGAGCGCGTAGGTCATCGCAGCATCGACACCACCCACGCCGCCCAAGGGGAGCGGGAGGATCATCGCCGCGTGCCCTGTGGCGAACGCGAGCACCAGCTCCGGTAGCGGCAACGACTGACCGACGGAGTTGAGTGCTGCCCACAGACAGACGATGCTCCCCGTCCAGTAGACGAGAGACGAGACGAGCGATCGCCGTCCTGCACGGTGTGGCAGAAGCTCTCGCACCCATGCCGTCGCCGACACGACGTACGACAGCGCACGGCGAACGACCGATCCGCCGGGCGCCGTCAACCTCTCGACTCGCCCCGGCTGCGTGGCGAACAGTGCCGCGGCGAAACAGAACGGGACGAGGACGAGCCAGGGAAGGGTGACGGCGAGCCGAGCATCGCCCCAGACGCCCAGCGCAGCACAGAAGCGCCGCGAACCACACAGCCATGCCGAAGACGACATAGAACAGCAAGCTGAGGCCCAGCACGCGCACGAGCGCCTCCCGCTGAGGGAACCGCGCACGGCGAAAGCACCAGTATGTGACGGCGATGGCGCCCGCTCCTCCCGCGGCGAAGACTCGCGTCGCGCCGATGCTCGCGAACATGACGTGGGCGCTGAGACCGAGGCCCGCCTCCGGGCCGCCGTCCCACCGGAACGCCTCGCGCACGACACCGGCGTAGCCTGCGAGTGCCACGACTTGCGCGGCGAAGCAGACGAGGAACCATCTCGAATCGGCCTGCGAGATCGCATCCCGAACCTCTGCGAAGCCGGCAGCTCGCGCGATGAGCAGCCCGACCCCGAGAACGAGCAGAGCCGCTACGACGAGCGCGAGCGCCACCTTCCAGGCCGGAGGCACCGGTCGTCCTGTGGAGAGATCGGCAATCACTCGTCACGCTACAGTGCCAGGCACCGTTACGTCCCGAACGCTCGCCTCGCCGCGAGCTTCCGACCCGAGCGAACCGCGGGTCCCCGGCTCGGAGTAACGCCGCTAGCCTGCGCGGCGGAGCGGCATGGGCCCGGTGGCCCAGCGGGTCTTCAAAACTCGTGCGGTCGTGCAACCCACGGCTCGGTCGGTTCGACTCCGGCGCCGCTCCGTCAATCCGGGGACTCACAGCCTGTCCCGACGACGTGGGCGAGCGTTCTTCAAGCGCGTTACGGGCTTACAGTGCGATAGCGCGTCCGCCTTCGCAACTACGGTGATGTCGTGGAAGCCGTCAAGCTCATCGGCATCGTGTTCACCGCCGCGCTCCGCGCACTCGAGATCGCGGGGACCTTGCGGGGATCGTTCGTTACCCTCACGCGGCGCTGGCAGGAGCCGCGCCCAGCGCTCGCGTCCTCGCCTGCGAAGTACCGGAACTACACGCTGAAACCCGATCGCGAGCCGTGACACGGCCCCGACGATTCTTCCGCGCAGCCCTCCTCACTCAATGCGCGGCTCGAGCGGCGTCCGAAAGCGGCCTGGCTCGTCTCCTTCCACACGGCAACGTCGACGTTCGGTCATTACTCGACCACTGGCTCGGTAACGCCGTCGAGACGTTCGTGCACGGCGAAGCCGCGGAGCGCTCCGTCCAGGAGGTGCGCGGCGATGATCCTAGCTCGCGAACCATTCGGTGCCAGACCTCGTGTTGCGATCACGTGCGGCACAGTCTGTGGAGTTGCGAGGAACGTACCTCTCAGGCAGACGCGCGCTCGTGTCGGTAGTACGGGACTGCATCGATTCGCGCCCGCGTGACTCTCGCGCGCGTCTCGTTGCGGGCCAAGTGGACGCGGCACGATCGGCAGCGCAGCTCGACGTTCACTACCGTGTCCGAGCCGCCCTGCGAAATCGGGACGATGTGGTCGAACACGATGCTCTCGAAGGAGCCGCAGTCGACGCACCGGCCCAGATCCCGACGCCAGACCGCGAGTCTCACCGACTCTGAGACGCGTTCTTCCGCGAGAGGCGCGCCTGCCTCGCCGAGGAGGACCACACGCGCACGGGCGACCACATCTGACTGCTGCTTTCGGTCCAGGTCCGTCTGGAGGACGATGTTCTCGACGTCGGTCGCCGTGAGTCCTTCGTCGTCCCACCAGAACCGATCGCGGTACCACCACCAGCGCAAGCCGTCCTTTCTCGTCACCAGAACGGGCAGCTCACGCTGAGACGCCATGAGGCGCGCGACCAGTGGCGCGGAGCAGTCCAGATGGTGCCGTGCCGAGTGAAGCCGGAACATCCTGGCGCTTCGGCGACCAGCATCGCGCTCGCGAGCTCTCTGCTCGATGCGGAGTAAGCGCTCTTCCTTCGCAGGCACTTGGTTGCGCTTCGCCTCGAGGTGCGCTCGAACCGTCTCTATCTCTCGCTCGAGTGACCGGGCACCCCGAACACGCAAGAGCCGACGACGGGTACTCACCGACGAGGGCTCGACCGCACGAGCGAGTGTCCGCTCCATTTGCTGGAGCGCCTCAGCGGCGACCCGCACGTCCCGCACAGCTTCGAGCACCTCGAGCTCCGCCTGCGCCACCTGGCGGCGATGCTTGTCTGCGCGCTTACGGCCTTTCGGGACCTCGAGCTGCTCGATGAATGCCGTGGTGTCCTCGACAAGCATCGCAAGACAGGCTACGCAGCCCCTCGGAGGTGAGACCGCCTTGGAGACCCGCCTCAGCTGGAATCCGCACTCGAATGCGCAGTGGTTCGACGGTCACGATGTGCAGGGATCGAGGGACCGTGAGCTCGAGGGGGGCGGGCGGAACTAGCTCCCCGCCCACCCACGAGGCAAGCCGGTGCTATCGACAAGCGATGGTCGGGACCTCCACTTTGAGCAACGTGACGTTCCCGTTCGCGTCCATCGTCGTATGCATGAAGATCGGGCTCGACTGGTTGTTCTGAGCGCCTGGCGCAACGATGTTGATCCGGCCAACGAAGGTTCGCGCCGCTTCTCCGTTGATCAGGCTCGTCTGGAACGCCATGTTCGCGACGACTGCTTCCTGATACGTCAGCCCGGAGGCTTGACCGATCCCCGTTGCCTCGAAGTCCGAGTGGAACGTTTTTCACGCTCCCGTCCGCTGCCGCCGAGCGATCGAGCGCCGGGCTCGCTCGGCTGCTGAGGACGCCGCCTGCAAGCTGCAGAAACGGCCACTCGAGGACGCGCTTCGAAGGATTCCTCCGCGGTCCGGCCAGTCTCGCCCGCACTACCCCGTTTCTCCGTGGAGTGGTGCTAGACGGCTTCGAGCGCGGCCGTGATCCTCTCGATCGCCGCCTTCTCCTCGTCCTTTACCCCGCCCTTGGCCTCCGCCACCGCCATCGCGACGTCGAGCACGAGACCACGATAGGCCTCGAGCTCGTCAGGAGCCTTCTCGCCGAGCACCGCCACCGCAGCACCGAGGGCGTTGATCGTTCCCTCCGCGACCTCCTTGGGTGACGCGACCAGGCCGAAGCCGGTGCTTCTGGTGCCGGAGAGCTCGCGGACGAGCTGGCTCTCGCTGCCGCGATGGGCGGCGAGCTGCTTCGCGACGGTGCTCGCCTCACCGAAGCTGTCAGTGAAGTCACGGTGGGCCGTGGAGACAAGCAGCCCGGCGCCCGTGACGCCCTGCTGAAGCTCCTTCCACTCGTCCTCAGTGAAGTCCGCCTTGCCTGCCATGTGTGTCCTCCTCGAACGTGACGTGATGGTGTGGAGGCAAGTCTTGCAGCGGGGGTGCTTCTCTGGGCCGGTGCTTCCTCACAGCCGCGAGCCGACGCCCTTCCATCGCCAAAAGTCGTAGCCGGCCGGCCGGCAACTCCTCGGGCGTCGGCTCCTGGTCGAGCATGTTCCGGGCGAGCGGACGCCGAGCGCCTCGTCGAGGAGGTCCGCGGGACGATCCTGAACGGGCCGACAAGCTGCGGATCGAGGAGCGCGAGCTCGAGGTCAGAGGAGTGAGCTAACCCCTTGTGGGTGACCTGGAGAGCAGGAGCCACCCCCCAAAGGGAACGCTGAAGGCAGTTGCCGCGCGCCCCCCTACGCACGACGACGTTTCTTCCGGCGGGGCTATGCCTCGATTCAGGATCGACGCAGGCGGGACCGTTCGCCGACGTGGAGGTAGCTCTCCTCGCAATACCGCGACAACTGGTACGACGAGTAGAGCGGGAGTGCTGGCGGATCGCGCGTGAATAACTCGGATCTGCGGCACGAGCCGAACGCCTCTACCGCAGCCTGAGCCCCTACTTGCCAGCCTGTTGCTACCCACGTCACCCGGATGACGGGTTCCGGCCATGTGTTCCTTTGCAGCAGGATGTGCAGTGACCATGAGCAATGACCTACCTGCCGAGGTCGAGAAGCTGCTGGCAGTTCGACCGGACGAGTTCGTCGGCGAGCGCCAACGGCTCGCGCGGGAGCTGCGTGACGCCGGCCGCTCCGACGAAGCAGCGACTGTCGCCCAGCTCCGCAAGCCATCGCCGGTCGTACTGGCAGTGAACCGCGCCGCGCGTGCCCGTCCGAAAGCTGCTCGAGCCGCCGCAGACGCTGCTCTGCGCGTCAAGAGGACCCAAGTCGGCGGTGATCCCGAGGTATTCAGGGAGACGCTCGCCGAACTCGACGATTCACTGAAGCTGCTGGCCGACGTGGCCCTCGCCCATGTTGCCCCGAGCGGGAAGCCTCCGACCGAGGCAATGCGCCGTCGTGTCCGCGATCTGCTTCGTAATGCCGTAGCAGGCGACGAGACGCGCGAGGCTCTGGCTCGAGGAGTCCTCATCGAAGAGACGGAGACGACTGGCTTTGCGCCGCTTGCCGGGATGGTCAAAACACCCGCGCGGGGAAAACGCAGTGCGGCGCCCACGAGCCGCACCAAGCGACAGGACGAGAAACGGCGCGAACGCGAACGAGCGCTTCGCGACGAGCTCGCGCGCGCAGAGCAGGACTTGGACGAGGCCACGCGGTCGGCACAAGCGGCCGAGCGCAGGCGAAAGAATGCCGAGCAAGCGGTCGCTGCGATTCGAGCGAGGCTCGAACGGCTCTGACCTACCAGCGCGCCAGCGACGAGGCGACGTTCGCGATGCTCGACGCGATCGGCGAGATCTACCTGCTTCGACAAGCACGAGCTCATGCCGAACTGGCGCCACCACACCGGCCATGCAATCGGCCTGCGCTACCACGGAAGCCCGTTCCTCGACTCAGGCGATCACACCGAGATCAGACCAGGCATGGTGTCACCGTCGAGCCCGGCCTCTATGCCCCCGACGTCGGCGGGTTCCGACACTCCGACACTGTCCTCGTGACCGAAGAAGGCGACGAGATCCTCACGTACTACCCGCGCGACCTCGCGAGCCTGATCATTCCCGTTTAGCAGCGCTAGGCTTCGTCGAAAGAGCGAGAAGGAGCGGGCCATGAACGCAGCGGTCACGACGGAGCTGAAGCTGATCGGTCACTGGATCGGCGGGGAGAGCGTGCGGGGCGCCTCGGGACGAAAAGGCCCCGTCTACAACCCGGCCACGGGGGAGCAGGCCGGCGAGGTCGACTTCGCGTCGGTTGAGGAGATCGACCGCGCGGTCGCGGCGGCGAAGGCGGCGTACCCCGAATGGCGCAAGTGGTCGCTCTCGAAGCGAGCAGAGCTCATGTTCCGCATCTATCAGCTTCTCGACGAGCACCGCGAAGATCTTGCGCGCCTGCTCACGGCCGAGCACGGGAAGGTGCTCTCCGACGCGATGGGCGAGGTGCAGCGCGGGATCGAGGTCATCGAGTTCGTCTGCGGCATCCCCACGCTCCTCAAGGGCGACTACTCGGAGCAGGCTTCCACCGGCGTCGACGTCTACTCGATCCGCCAGCCACTCGGCGTCGTGGCCGGGATCACGCCGTTCAACTTCCCCGCGATGGTGCCTATGTGGATGTGGGCTCCCGCCCTCGCTTGTGGGAACACGTTCGTGTTGAAGCCGTCGGAGAAGGACCCCTCCGCCTCGGTCCTCACGGCCGAGCTGCTCAAGGAAGCTGGCGTTCCGGACGGCGTCTTCAACGTCGTCCACGGCGACAAGGTCGCGGTCGACCGGATCCTCGAGCACCCCGACATCGCGGCGGTGAGCTTCGTGGGCTCGACACCGATCGCACGCTACGTGTACGAGACGGGCACGAAGAACGGGAAGCGCGTGCAGGCGCTCGGCGGCGCGAAGAACCACATGATCGTGCTGCCCGACGCCGACATCGACATGGCCGCAGACGCGGCGGTAAGCGCCGGCTACGGCTCGGCGGGCGAGCGTTGTATGGCGATCTCCGTCGTGGTTGCCGTGGGGGATGCCGGCGACCAGCTCGTGGGCGCGATCAAGGAGCGGCTGCCGAACGTCAAGGTCGGGGACGGCCTCGATCCCACCTCGGAGATGGGCCCGCTTGTGACAAGCGCGCATCGCGACAAGGTCGCGTCGTATCTCGACTCGGGTCCAGCACAAGGAGCGACGATCGTCGCCGACGGACGCGAGACGGCTCCAGAGGGCGACGGCTTCTTCCTCGGCGTCTCGCTGCTCGACAACGTCACGCCGGAGATGGACGCGTACCGCGACGAGATCTTCGGGCCGGTGCTCTCCGTGGTGCGCGTCGGAACGTACGACGAGGCGCTCCGGCTGGTGAACGAGAATCCGTACGGCAACGGGGTCGCGCTCTTCACCCGCGACGGAGGCGTCGCGCGCCAGTTCCAGTTCGACGTGAACGTCGGAATGGTGGGGATCAACGTGCCGATCCCCGTGCCCGTCGCGTACTACTCGTTCGGCGGATGGAAGAACTCGCTGTTCGGCGACCGGCACATCTACGGGCCAGAGGGGATCGACTTCTACACGCGGACGAAGGCGGTCACGAGCCGCTGGCCGGATCCCGCCACGAGCAAGGTCGACCTCGGCTTCCCGCAGACGCGGTAGGCCTAGCGCAGTGCGGCCGCAAAGCGGCGTTCCTGAACGCGAGCGAGAGCGAGCATGGCGCATTGCCGATCCTCCAGAGCTCCTACAGCAAGGGGATCCAGGGGATCGTGATCCTCCGAGCAGGCCCGAGCCACTACTGCGTGAGAAGCGTGGTCGACGAGCACCCGTGGTACAAGCTCGGCCCAGGGGCCCGATCACGAACGCGTACTGCGTGTAGCCTCACGCCGCCGCTCGCCGGAGGACGCGCCGATCGCCGACGCGGCGAGTCAGGCCATCCTGGTCGAATCGCTCGAGCAGCAGCTGGGCGTCGCGACGCCCGATGCCGGCGAGGTCGCGGAACCTCGCGAGCGTGATCCCGCCCGAGGCTCGGCACTCGGTGAGCATGATGTTCCTCGCCACCTCGTAGGCTCCCGCGCCGATCGCATACCCGTCACCGAGTCGCACGAGGCGGTCGCTCGCCTCGAGGAAGCGCACGAGCTCATCGTCATCCACCTTCGTCGCACGGACGCCGGCGACCGCCAGCTCGCGCTCGAGCGCGTCTGCCTCGTCGCTCCGAGCACCGAGGGTGGCTACTGCGCCGGGGAGATAGAGCTTCGCGCCGCGGCGCTCGAACGGCAGCAGCGGGAGCACGTCGGCCGCCCAGAGCGCGCTCGGCGGAGCAATACCCGGGTCGATCGGATCAGCCGTCGCCAGGCGCGCGCGAAGGTCCTGCTCGAGCTCGGACAGCCACCGCGTCGAGAGCGCCCACGGCCCCGCCCGAACGACCCCCACCGGTTCGCCGTCGAGAACGTAGCGCAGCGATTCGACGAGGACGGGAGCACTGATCGTCGCTGCGACGTCGCCGCGCTCGAGGAGCTCCATCCGTGTCTCGTCGCGGTGCCGCGGCGGCGCCGGATCCAGCACCGTCCCTCCGCCGACCGTGGTTCCGTCCCGAAGGATCACGCGATCGCCACGGGCGGCGACGACCGGATCGGTGAGCCTCAACTGCGCAAAGCGATCGCCGACGCGAACCACGCGGGCGACAGTGTGGGCCGTCCCGGCGTGAACCTGCAGTCGAGCGTCGGCTGAGATCGGCTCCAGCTCGTCGAGGACGACGTCCAAGCGGTACGACGTGGGGTACGCGCCGGGAGACACGAGAGCGTCCCCCCGTCCGAGATCCGTGCGCTCGACTCCCGGGAGACTGACTGCGACGCGCTGTCCGGACTCGGCCCGCTCGACGTCGCGCTCGTGGACCTGGACGCTGCGGACGCGTACGGAGCGGCCGGCCGGCTCGAGGCGGAGCTCGTCTCCCTCGCCGATCGAGCCGGACCACAGCGTGCCCGTGACGACCGTGCCGAACCCGCGCAGAGAGAACGAGCGGTCGACGTACAGGCGCGTGGGTCTGTCCGCGCGCACGCGTTCGACTCGGTCTGCCGCACGGCCGAGCGCGGCGCGCAGCTCGTCGAGCCCGGCCCCGGTCTTGGCGCTCACTTGCACGACCTCGGCTTCCGGTACGAGCTCGCTGCTCTCGGCAACGGCGAGGTCGAGCGTCTCGAGATCGACCGCATCGATCTTCGTCACGGCGACGACGCCGTGCTCGACCCCGAGCAGTCGAAGGATGGCGAGGTGCTCATGCGTCTGCGGCCGGGCACCCTCGCCGGCATCGACGACGAGCAGGAAGAGATCGATTCCCGTCGCGCCTGCCACCATCGTCCGCACGAATCGCTCGTGCCCTGGCACGTCGACGACCGAGAGCGCGCGACCGTCGCCGAGCTCGAGGGGCGCGTACCCGAGGTCGATCGAGATCCCGCGCCGCTGTTCCTCGGGCAGGCGATCCGTGTCCTTGCCGGTCAGCGCCCGAACGAGCCACGTCTTCCCGTGGTCGATGTGGCCGGCTGTTCCGACGGTCAGCGGCACTGCTCGGCCCACCCTCCGGCAAGTCGGCATCGCGCACGCAGTGTCCGGACGCCAGGTCACGAACGCGCAGCGAACGGACGCGGCAGCGACCTCGTCGACCTCCGCGTCGGTGAGGGTGCGGCAGTCGAGAAGCGTTCTACCGTCGCGCACGACTGCGATCACCGGCGGCTCGCCGCACCGGAGAGGGTCGGCCAGCATCTCCTCGACAGCGCACGCAGCGCTCGGGAGCTCGGCAAGGGGAAGCGCTCCGCCGCCGACGCGGGCTACGGTTTCCTCGACCTCGCCACCCACGAGCGCTGCGAGCCGCTCGGCCCGCGCGCGAACTGTCTCGAGCGGCTCGTGCAGCATCCGAAGGACAGGAATCTCGTCCCGAGTCGCCGGGTCGAGAGCGAGCGAGAGCGTCCCCTCGAGCGCGGCGAGCGTGAGCTTGTCGGCTCGCAGAGCCCGCTGCAGCGGATGCCGACGCAGACGTTCGACGAGGTCCGCGCGCCCAACCACCACGCCGGCCTGCGGCCCGCCGAGGAGCTTGTCGCCGGAGAAGCAGACCACGTCCGCCCCGGCGCGAAGGCTCTCGGCCGGAGTCGGCTCGTCACCAACCGTCCACAGGGCTCCCGACCCGAGGTCGTCGACGAGCGGAAGGTCGTGCCTTCGTGCGACCTCCCCCAGTTCGGCGAGTCGTGGCCGCTCGGAGAACCCGACGACGCGGAAGTTGGACTGGTGCACGCGAAGCAGGACCGCGGTATCCGGCCCGATTGCGCGCTCGTAGTCGGCCGCCCGAGTTCGGTTCGTCGTGCCTACTTCGACGAGACGCGCACCGGAGCGCGCGAGCACCTCGGGGATCCGGAAGCCGTCGCCGATCTCGATGAGCTCGCCGCGCGAGACGACGACCTCACGCCCTTCGGCGAGCGCGGCGAGAGCGAGCAGGACAGCGGCCGCGTTGTTGTTGACGATGAGCGCTGCCTCCGCGCCGGTCAACCGGCCGAGGAGAGACGCGAGGTGATCCTGGCGTGACCCGCGCTCACCGCGCTCGAGGTCGTACTCGAGGTTCGAGTAGCCGCGTCCGACCTCCACGACCCGCGCGAGCGCAGCATCGGCAAGAGGGGCGCGGCCAAGGTTGGTGTGGACGAGAACACCTGTTGCGTTCAGAACGCGGCGAAGCGACGGCTCCCGTGCGTCCGCAAGCTCGGCGAGCACGGCATCGACCAGCGAGCCCGGGCTGGCGCCCGATCGAATCTCAGCTCGGGCGCGATCCAGGACGACGCGCGCCGCCACAACAGCGAGCTCGTGCGGCTCGGCCGCCAGCTGCTCGTCGCGCAACAGATCGTCGACCGATGGCAGGTCGCGGAGATTCACGCGGAAAGTGTAGGAACGAGCTCGCGCAGAAGCGCAGTGAGCGAGCCTGCGGCGTGCGCTCCGACCTCCAGCACGGCGCTGTGGTCGATCTTCTCGGGCAGAACGCCGGCTGCCATGTTCGTGACGACGGAGACACCGAGGCAGCGAATGCCCAGGTGCCGCGCGGCGATCACCTCTGGGACCGTCGACATGCCAGCAAGATCGCCACCGATCGCGCGCATGAAGCGGATCTCGGCGGGCGTCTCGAACTGGGGACCGAGCCAGGCGGCGTAGACACCCTCGGACAGCTCGAGGCCGATCCGGGCCGCAGCCTCGTGCGCGAGACGCCGCAGCTCCGGGTCGTACGCGTCGCTCATGTCGGGGAACCGCGGCCCGAGCTCGTCGTCGTTCGGCCCGACCAAGGGCGATGTGCCCTGGAGGTTCACGTGATCCGAGATCAGCACGAGCTGCCCCGGCCGAAACGTCTCATTGATCGCGCCCGCGGCATTCGTCACCACGAGCGTCCGCACCCCGAGCCGCCCGAGAACGCGAACGCCGAACACGACCCGGTCGGCGCCCACGCCCTCGTAGAGATGCGCGCGCCCTCGCATGACCGCGACGGGGACACCGTCCACGTCCCCGAGAGCCAGCACGCCGGCGTGACCGACAGCCGTCGAGACCGGCCAGCCCGGGATCTCGCCGTACGGGATCTCGACCCGATTCTCGAGCGCGTCTGCGAGGCCGCCGAGCCCGCTGCCGAGGACGACACCGACTCGAGGCTCGAGATCGGTCGTCTCCCGGATGCGGCGAACGGCGTCGTCGACCGTCAAGCCGACCCTTCGGCGACGCGGCGGTCGTAGTGCGAGACGACGAGCTCGACGACCTCGTGCTGGGTCGTCCGTGATGCGGAGCAGCTCGAGGTCCCCCGGTGAGATGAGCCCGTCGTCGAGCATCTCGTCGCGGACCCACTCGAGGAGCTCTCCCCAGTAGTCGGAGTCGAAGAGCACGAGCGGGAAGTCGCCGATCTTGCCCGTCTGGATGAGAGTCAGCGCCTCCCAGAGCTCGTCCTGCGTTCCGAAGCCGCCGGGGAAGATGACGAAGCCCTCAGCCGCCTTGACGAACATCACCTTGCGAGCGTGGAAGTGCTCGAAGATGAGCGAGAGGTCGCACCAGGGGTTCAGGCCCTGCTCGTGCGGGAGATCGATGCTGAAGCCGACGGAGAGGCCGCCGGCCTCCTTGCAGCCACGATTCGCCGCCGCCATCACGCCCGGCCCGCCTCCGGTGACGACGGCGAATCCGGCGTCGGCAAAAGCACGCCCCGCGGCGCGTGCGCTCTCGTACGTCGCGGAGCCCTCGACAACACGTGCCGAGCCGAAGATCGAGACTGCCGGCCGATCGATCTCCTGGATCAATTGAAACCCGGCCAGGAACTCCGACGCGATGAGCGATACGTCGGCGGCGAGTGCTTCGTGACTCCGCCGAAGGACGCGGCGGTCGAGCTGTCCGCCCTGGTGGTTCACAGATCGCGTTCGACGTATGTCGCGGACATCGCGAGAGCGAGGACCGCCACGAGCCCCAGGTAGACGACTCCGACCGTCACCCTCTGCCACACCGGGAGGTCGTAGTAATGCGCAGCATCGCCGCGTTCGCGCCAGCGTCGCCACAGGTCGAGCCCGCCGATGATGACGATCAGGATGAGAATCGGGTTCGGCTGCAGGACGACCAGCGCGAGCATCATCAACAGGCCGACGAACCAGAAGATCGGGTGCAGCGCTCCGACAGCCCGGCCGCCGTCGAGCGGCACGATCGGGATCAGGTTGAAGAGATTCAGGAAGAACCCGACGAACGCGAGCCCGACGAGAAGCTCGGAGCCGGTCGCCTCGCCCGCGATCCAGCACGCCGCGGCCCCGACAGACCCCAGAATCGGGCCCCGCGAGCGCCACGCGCGCCTCCTTCCACGCGTCGTCAGGGAGCTGCTTTCATCCCGATCACGGCGCCGAGGAACGGAATGAAGAGCGGCGCGCTCGCGGGCACGCCCTGGCGACGCAGCTCGATCACGTGGCCGAGCTCGTGGACGAAGATCAGGAGAACGAAGCCGATCGCGAAAGGGAGCCCCCAGAGCCACGCGTACGCAGCGACCGAGACGAGCATCGACGCCCCGGTCGTGACGACCTTCAGCTTGAGCAGCAGCCCGCCGAACTTCACGAGCAGGAACCCGAGGCCGATCAGCGGGGCGGCGAGCTTCCGCAGTAAGCCACCGATACCCCATCGCGGCTGCACCGGCTCGTAACCCCGACCGCCGTCCGCCGACGTCTCCGGATTCGGAAAGCTCGGCGGCTCGGGCGCGTCGACGGGATCGAAGCGCGGATCCGGCTCGCGTTCTACGACCCCTGGCCTATCCATTCCTCACCACCCACGTAGGTCTCTTTCTTCCACAGCGGGACGGACACCTTCAACTCGTCGATCGCCTCCTTGCAGGCGTCGAGGGCGGCGGCGCGATGCGGAGCCGAAACGGCGATCACGACGCTCATCTCCCCGATATCGACGCGTCCGACCCGGTGGTGAATGGCCACCTTGCACAGGTCGTGCCGGCGCGTGATCTGATCAGCGAGATCAGCCATGACCTGCTCAGCCATTCCCTCGTACGCCTCGTAGTCCAGGTGGAGCACATCGCGTCCACGAGAGTGGGCGCGCGTAGTGCCGACGAACGTCGCGATCGCACCGGCTCCGTCGTCACGCACTTCCGCAACAGCTGCGTCGACGGACAGCGCCTCGCCGGAGAGCCGGAAATCGCCTCCGGACACGGGCGGAATGACTGCGACCTCGTCGCCATCGGAGAGCGCCTCGGCGCGATCGGCGTACGCACGATTGACCGCGTACAGCATCCCTGGAGGCTCGTCGCCGAGGGCGAGGAGCGGCCAGACGTCACCTACGGTCGCACCGTCGACGAGCTCGATCGCGACTCTCGCCGAGCCCGCGCGCTCGCGCAGCGCCGCGAACAGCCTCACGTCCACCTTCACGGAAAGAGGGTATCCGCCGGTTGCCTCGCGGCTCCTGACATGTTAGGTCCCGCAGGTGGCCACGACGCTCACCGGGGTGAATCTCAACGAGCAGGTGTACGACGAGCTGCGCGGGCAGTTGCTGACGCGCGAGCACCCACCGGGGGCGAAGCTCAGCCTCCATGCGCTCGCCACCGAGCTCGGCGTCTCCCGAAGCCCAGTCCATCACGCGCTCACGAGGCTGGTCGCCGAGGGCCTCCTGACGGTACGCCCGCGTCGCGGCTACTACGTCACGCCGGTCACCGCGAAGGCACTCGCCGAGGGATACGAGGTGCGGCTCGCGCTCGAGCTGCTCGCGGCAGAGCTCACCGCGGGCAGGCTCGAGGCTCCGGCCGCTGCACGCGTTCGAGAGCCTGCTCGAAGGCACTGCTGCGGCGATCTCGCACGAGCAGTGGGACTCGGCGAACGGCGCCTTTCACGAGTACCAGATCGACCTTGCGGGAAACGCGCTGCTCTCGAAGGTCTATCGCGAGCTCTCCGTCAACCTCTTGATGCAGGTGATTCGCGCGGGGCACGTCGAGGGGCACGCGAATCTCGTCACCGAGCACCGCCGGATCGTCGAGGCGTTCGTCACAGGAGACCGCGTCGCGGTCGAGCGCGCAATTCGTGCGCACATCGAGACCGGCCGCCGGATCGCGCTCGACGCGATCGAGCGAGCCGGCGGCGTCCTTTGAGGCGAGCCGCCCGTACGATGCGGCCGTGGCGACGACTGACCGCCGGCTGACCGACTCCGGCATCGAGATCAAGCCCGTCTACACCGCGGACGACCTCCCACCCGGAGAGCTCGAGCTCCCGGGCGAGTTCCCGTTCACGCGCGGCCCCTACGAGACGATGTACCGCGGTCGGCCCTGGACGATCCGGCAGTACGCGGGCTACGGCTCGGCCGAAGAGACGAACGCACGCTTTCGCTACCTCCTCGAACGCGGGCAGACGGGGCTTTCGGTTGCGTTCGACCTGCCGACGCAGCTCGGCTACGACTCGGACGACCCACTCGCCGAAGGCGAGGTCGGTCGGACCGGGGTCGCGATCGACTCACTCGCCGACATGGAGGTTCTCCTCCAGGGAATCCCGCTCGGCGAGGTCTCGACCTCGATGACGATCAACGCACCGGCCGCGCTTCTCCTGCTCCTGTACGAGCTCGTCGCCGAGGAGCAGGGCGTGCCCGGCGAGAAGCTGCGCGGCACGGTCCAGAACGACGTGCTGAAGGAGTACGTCGCGCGTGGGAACTACATCTTCCCCCCGCGGCCGTCGATGCGGCTCGCGACGGACGTCTTCGCGTACTGCGCCGAGCGGCTCCCCGAGTGGAACACGATCTCGATCTCCGGGTACCACATCCGAGAGGCGGGTGCGAGTGCGGCGCAGGAGCTCGCGTTCACGCTCGCGAACGGCATCGCCTACTGCGAGGCCGCAGTCGCAGCGGGCCTGTCGCCTGACGCGTTCGGCGAGCGGCTCTCGTTCTTCTTCAACGCGCACAACCACTTCTTCCAGGAGGTCGCGAAGTTCCGGGTCGCGCGACGTCTCTGGGCCGAGATCATGCGAGATCGATTCGGCGCGACCAACCCTCGCGCGGTTGCGCTCCGCTTCCACGCCCAGACCGGCGGCTCGACGCTGACCGCCCAGCAGCCAGAGAACAACATCGTGCGGGTCGCGATCCAGGCGCTCTCGGCCGTGTGCGGCGGCGCGCAGTCGATCCACACGAACTCCTTCGACGAAGCACTAGCCTTGCCGAGCGAGCACGCAGCAACGATCGCACTTCGTACGCAACAGATCCTCGCGTCCGAAGCCGGAACGACCGACACCGCCGACCCCCTTGGCGGCTCGTTCTTCCTCGAGGCGCTCACCGCAGAGCTCGAGCAGCACGCTCGAGAGTTGCTGACGAGCAGTCGACGACCTGGGCGGCGCCGTCGCCGCGATCGAACAGGGCTTCGTCCAGGCGCGAGATCGAGGCGTCCGCGTTCCGCCACCAGACCGAGGTCGAGTCAGGGGAGCGCGTCATCGTCGGCGTAAACCGGTTCACCGAGGGCGGGTCGGAGCAGGTCGAGCTGCTCCACGTCGATCCGGAGATCGAGCGCCTGCAACGAGAGCGCACCGAACAGGTACGCGCGGAGCGGGACTCAGTCCTCGCCGAGCGCGCGGTCGCAGAGGTCAAGCGGGTAGCCGAGACCGACGTGAACCTCCTTCCGTCCATCCGCGAAGCGCTTCGGGCTCGCTGCACCGTGGGAGAGATCTGCGGCGCGCTTCGCGAGCTTTGGGGTACATATGACGCCCAGCATGCGTAGCGCCGTCCGACTCGCAGTCGTCGCAGCAGCGCTGCTCGCTCTCGCGATCCCGCTGGCGGCGCTCGCGGCGTCCCGAGGTGGCGGCGCACAGGCGAAGCCCGCTGCGGCACCGAGCTTCAAGCGAGACGTCGCTCCGATCATCGCCGACAAGTGCGCCGGCTGCCACCAAACCGGCGGGATTGCTCCATTCCCGCTCGAGACGGCACGCCAGATCTCGTCGCGCGCGATCGTCATTGCGACCGCGATCAAGTCGGGCGCCATGCCTCCATGGCCGCCCGGCGCGCGCTCGCCCGACTACGTCGGGCAGGACTCGCGCACACTGAGCGCGCAGCAGCGCGCCACGATCTTCGCCTGGGCGAAGGCGGGCGGGAAGACCGACGGCGCGGCACGTCGGCCCCAGGCCCCGAAGCCCCCCGAAGTCCGCGCCGGCGAGAAGCTCCTCGACCTGCGCATGCCCGTCGCGTACAGGCCTTCTGCGCCGAAGGGGGTCACCGACGACTACCGGTGCTTCCTCCTCGACCCGAAGCAGACTGGTGACATGTCGGTGACCTCCGCCCGCATCGAGCCAGGCCAGGCCAGGGTCGTGCACCACGTAATCCTCTTCCGAGTCGCGCCGCCGCAGATCTCAGCTGCCAAGCAACTCGACGCCGATACGACGGGGCCTGGGTGGTCGTGCTTTGGCGGCACCGGCCTTCCCGTTGGAGACGGAGGCGCTGTCGACTCCCTCAACGACGCCAACTGGATCGCTGCCTGGGCGCCGGGTTGGGGCGGCAACCGCCTGCCCGAGGGCACCGGCGTTGCCCTGCCAGCCGGGAGCAAGATCGTGATGCAAGTGCACTACAACCTCCTGAACGGTCGGTCACCCGATCGCTCGCGAGCACTTCTGACGGTCGCGCCCACGTCCGCCGGGCTCACACCACTGAAGACGATGCTTTTGCCAGGCCCGGTCGAGCTCGCCTGTGCGCGAGGAGAGCAGGGTCGACTCTGCGATCGCAACGAGGCTCTCTTCGATCTCACCAAGAAGTACGGATCCGAGGCCGCGTTCGCCCCTGCCGGGCTCCTCATCCTGTGCCGCGGGAGCGCCGCGAACCCGAAGCCGAGCGCAGTTTCGACGTGCGATCGGCGAATCTCCACTCCGACCACGATTCACGTCGCGGCGGGCCACATGCACCTGCTCGGAGCGTCGATCCGACTCGAAGTGAACCCGGGAACGCCACGAGCTCGCGTCCTCCTCGACATCCCACGCTGGGACTTCCATTGGCAGAACGCCTACACGCTCGTGCGGTCAGTGAAGGCCGAGCCGGGCGACGTGGTTCGCGTGACGTGCCGCCACGACGTGCACAAGCGCATGCACGGCGCGCACGGCGTTCCGAAGACTCCCCGCTACATCCTCTGGGGCGAGGGGACGACCGACGAGATGTGCCTGGGGATTCTCCAGGTCACGCGCGGGTAGGACGCCCCCTGCGAATCCTGCTCGTTTCCCAGATGTATCCGGGGCCGGACGATCCTGACCTCGGAGTCTTCGTCGCCAACCTCGAGCGCGAGCTCGCGGGCCGCGGACACGAGTTCGCGCGCGCAGTCGTCGATCGGCGCACCGGTGGTCGGGGACGGCACCTCGGTCTCGCCCGCGACGCGCTCCGCACGGCGAGGGAGTTTCGACCTGATGTCGTCTACGCGCACTTCCTCGTGCCCGCGGGCATCGTGGCAGCGCTGTCGTCGCGCGCGCCCTTGGTAGTGACAGCCCATGGACAGGATGTGGCCAACATAGGAACCGTGCCCGGCGCTCGCATGGCGACGCGGTACGTTGTCCGGCGCGCCACCGCCGTCGTCGCCGTGTCCGAGTGGCTGAAGCATCAGCTCGAGGACGCGATACCACAGGCCGCCGGCAAGACCGAGGTCGTCGACTGCGGAGTCGACCTCGAGCGATTCATACCGCGCGATGCCGACGAGGCCCGTAGAGAAGTCGGCTGGCCCGCAGAGGGAACCTCGTTTCTGTGTCTCGGCGCGCTCACGGAACGGAAGAACGTTCTCCGTCTCGCGCGCGCATTCGAGCAGCACGGCGAGGGGACGCTGGCTTTCGTGGGCGACGGCCCGCTCCGCGCAGCGCTCGAAGGCCGCACCGGCCTCCGTCTCGCCGGCAGAGTGAGCCACGAAGAGGTTCCAGCCTGGGTGGCAGCGTGCGACGTCCTGTGCCAGCCGAGCCTCGTGGAGCCCTTCGGGCTTGCAACGCTCGAGGCGATGGGGTCCGCACGCTCGGTCGTCGCCACCAACGTCGGTGGCCCTCCGGAATTCGTGGCTCCCGAAGCCGGGCTGCTCGTCGATCCGCTGGACGAGAGCGCGCTCGTCTCAGCCTTGTCTCGGGCGGCGGCGCTCCCGCGACCGAACCTCGCAGGCCGCGACGCGGCGAAGGATCACGACGTCAGGCTGCAGGCGGAACGGGTGGAGGCGATCCTCGTCCGAGCCGCTCGAGGTCGGCGAGCCTGACCTCGACGAGCGGCCTGACCGTCTCCTCGATCCCGGCCTCGCGCGCGACGGCAAGCGCCTCCTCGTAGTTCTCCCGCACCTTCTCGAGCGCCACGCCTTGTTTCAGGCGATTGTCACCCGTGACCAGGAGCTTCTGTATCCGTGCGCGTGCCTCGTCTTCGGCGGCCATCGGGAGAGCCTAACCCCGCTGCTACCCTTGCGCCCCGATGCCCTGGCTTCAGATCATGGCCGTGTTCCAGGTGCTCCTGAGCGCCTTCCTGATCGTTCTCGTCCTCATGCATTCGGGCCGCGAAGCAGGAATGGGCGGGCTCGGGTTCACGCCCCATTCGCAGGGCGGCACGCATATCGTCGAGCGGAACCTGACGCGGCTCACGGTCGTCGTGGCGACCGTGTTCGGGATCAACACCGTGCTCCTGTTCCACCTCCTCTAGAATCGTTACAGGCGCGCGCTGGTGGCGGAATTGGTAGACGCGCTAGGTTGAGGGCCTAGTGGCCATTTAGGCCGTGGAGGTTCAAGTCCTCTCCAGCGCATGTGTCACGAAGGCGGCTCCGGCCGCCTTCGTCTTGAATGAGGACACATGAGGATCTACTCCGACCTCGCTCCGTGGTTCCATCTCCTTACGCATCCGTCCGACTACGAGGAAGAAGCCTCGTACTACGCGCAGGTGATCGACGCCGCGACCGACGGGAGCGCCCGGACGCTGCTCGAGCTCGGCTCGGGTGGCGGAAATAACGCGAGCCACATGAATGCCCGTTTCGACTGCACGCTGACCGATCTCTCAACTGAGATGCTCGAGCTGTCGAGGACGATCAACCCGGAGTGCGAGCACATCCAGGCCGACATGCGCACGATGCGACTCGGCCGCACCTTCGACGTGGTCTTCGTCCACGACGCCGTCGCATACCTGACGACTGAGCACGATCTGCGTGCGGCGATCGAGACCGCTGCCGTGCACACGCGTCCGGGTGGTGTGACGCTGATCGTGCCTGACGCGGTTCGAGAGACATTCGCTCCGAGCACCGATCACGGCGGGCACGACGGTCCGGACGGGCGCTCGTTGCGGTACCTCGATTGGACGTACGACCCTGATCCGGACGACACGACGTACGAGGTGGACTTCGCCGTGATCCTGCACGAGCCTGGTCAGCCGCCGCGAATCGAGCACGACCACCACACGCTCGGGATCTTCGAGCGAGGCGTATGGCTCCGACTGCTGAGCGACGCCGGCCTCGAGCCAATCTCGGTGGAGGTCGAGGACCCGTTCGCCGGAGAGCATGAGGTCTTCGTCGCACGCAGGGCTTGACGCCGTCCGAAGAGGTATCTAGCCTCTGGCAACGAACATACGTTCGTCCCCCGACGCCGGAGGCCCGCAATGCTCACGACACGCCAACAGGAGATCTGGCAGTTCCTCGCCGAGTACGTGGACGAGCACGGTTACCCGCCCACGGTCCGCGAGATCGGCGACGCGGTCGGCCTTGCGTCGCCCTCGACGGTCCATGCGCACCTCGCGAATCTCGAACGTGCCGGCCTTCTTCGGCGCGATCCGACCAAACCGAGAGCGATCGAGCTGATTGGACGACGCCGCGCCGAGGCGTCTCCTGTCGCGGAGTCGATGCAGGTCTTGCCACTGCTCGGCCGTATCGCCGCTGGTGCACCGCTCCTCGCGGACGAGGCGATCGAGGAGAAGATCGCCGTCCCAGGGGCGCTCGGACGAAATGCCGACTTCCTCCTGCGCGTGAAAGGCGAGTCGATGATCGAGGCCGGGATCCTCGACGGAGACATCGTGGTGGTCCACCGACAGCCCGACGCGCGCGGAGGCGACATCGTCGTCGCGCTCGTCGGTGACGACGAGACGGCCGACGAAGCCACGGTCAAGACCTTCCACCGCGAGAAGGACGGCCGCATCCGCTTGCAGCCAGAGAACAGCGCGCTCGAGCCGTTGTTTCCCGATCACGTCCAGATACTCGGAAAGGTCACGGGCGTTTTCAGGAGCGTCGGGTGACCTTCGAGGCCGTCAACCTCGCGCCCCTGAATCGCACGCTCGACCAGGAGCTGGCCGCGCTGATTCGAGGTGTGAGCTTCGAGTGCCTCGTGTGCGGGGAGTTCGTCCTTCACGTTCGAGGAGCGCTTGCGTGCCCCGAATGCCGCTCGCTGCTGGCCGAAGGCAGCGTGCTCGCCGAGGGCTGGGAATTGCCGGATTTCGAGCTACCATCGGTCACGCAGGCCGGGTGACCGCGGGGCCTCTCGGGGCCTCGAGGAAAGTCCGGACACCACAGGGCAGGACGCTGGTTCGTCTCGTGAGAGGCGGTCCAGGCGGCGAAAGCCGACGGAAAGTGGAACAGAAAGGAGACCGCCGGCCGAGGGCAACCGAAGCCGGTAAGGGTGAAACGGTGGGGTAAGAGCCCACCAGCGGCCGTGGCGACATGGCCGGCTTGCCAAACCCCGTCCGGTGCAAGGCGAAGCAGGTCCCGTTGACGTGGCCCGCCGAGGGACCGGGTACGCCGCAGAGAGAGATGGTCACCCACGACAGAATCCGGCTTACAGGCCTGCTACGGAGAAGCCCCGCGAAAGCGGGGCTTTTTCATGCCGAGACTTGTCCTGTGCCTCACCGGTCCATAAACAAGCGCTTCACCCGACGACTGCGGGCGGCGCCAAGTCTCGGACGATGCCTGAGAGCCACCCACGTACGGCCGCGGCCACGGCCTCGAGATCCGCCCGCAGGGCGTGGTCGCCCGGCACCTGGACGACGGTGCGACGCGCGGCAGCAGGCGGAATCCCGAATGGGTCTCGTACGCCCTGTACGACCAGTGTCGGAACCAACACCTGGTCGAGTTCAGGGAGCCGGCTCGGTGCCGCGACCCCCGTCTTTCGGCGCGGCGGCTGCAGCGGAAAAGCGAGACACAGCACCGCGACGGCGCCAGTGGTTTCGGCGGTACGGCAGGCGACGCGGGCGCCCAGCGAGCGTCCGCCCACGATCAGTGGCAAACCGCGCAGCTCGCCCGCTGTCAGCCGCTCGACCACGGTAATCCAGGCGACATCGAGTTGGCGCACGGGCGCGGGTGAGCGTCGCCCGGCGACCCGGTAGGGCTGCTCGACGAGCGCGACGCTGATCCCTTCCGAGCGGGCGACGTCCGTCACGGCCACGAGATCTCGCGACGTCACGCCTCCACCTGCGCCATGGCCGAGCACCAGTGCAGCGCGTGCCTCCTCGACGGGGTGGAGGTGGACGTTTGCCTGGCCGTGTGGAGTCTCGACTACGAGCACCGAGCTCGCCAACTTACCGCTCAAAGCACTGAGAGGATATCGCCGGCGGGATCACTCGAGTGTCACCGCGGTACGATCGGCGCGTGGAGCGTGCCGTGCACGACCGTGGAGGGTGGTCGACCGACGCGCCGATAGATCGCACCGAGCACGAGCTCGCCGACTGGGAGCTGCTCATGGATTCGCTGGTCGGCACGCTCATCCAGCAAGACGTCATGAACGTCGACGAGCTCCGACGCGGCATCGAGGGCATGCCGCCGAGCACGTACGAGACGGCGTCGTACTACGAGCGCTGGCTCTACTCGGTCGAGGCGATCCTCACCGAGAAGGGCGTGCTCGCTTCGGACGAGCTGGACTCGAGGCTCGAGAAGTGAGGTATCGCTCCGGCCAGCGAGTGCGAGTTGCAGCGCGTCCACATCAAGGCCACCACCGCACGCCCTCGTATCTGAAGGGCAAGCGTGGGACGGTCGAACGCGCACATGCGACATTCAAGAACCCGGAGACCCGCGCGTACGGCACGGCCGGGCTCCCGGAGCAGCAGCTCTACCTCGTGAGCTTCGCGCAACGCGACGTCTGGCCCGACTATCGCGAGAGCGCAGCGGACAGGTTGTACGCGGACGTCTTCGAGCACTGGTTGGAGGAGGCCGAATGAGCCCACACCATCACGACCACGACCACGACCACGACCACGACCACGACCACTCGCATGATCCGATCTCGACCGGGGACGAGCCTCCCGCTGCTGCACGCGTTCGCGCACTCGAGGTGCTGCTCGTGGAGAAGGGCGTCGTCAACCTCGAGGACGTGCGCAAGCGGATCGACTGGCTCGTGTCCCGCTCGCCCGCCGACGGCGCACGGCTCGTCGCGCGCGCCTGGGTCGACCCCGAGTTCAAAGAGCGCCTCGTCGCCGACGCACGCGCAGCGGCCCTCGAGCTCGGTCTCGACCCAGGCCCATCGCCGGTCGTCATCGCGCTCGAGAACACTGCGAACGTGCACCACATGGTCGTGTGCACGCTCTGCTCCTGCTACCCCAAGGCACTGCTCGGCCCACCGCCGGACTGGTACAAGAGCCTGCCGTACCGCTCGCGCGCCGTCTCCGACCCGCGCGGAGTACTGACCGAGTTCGGCGTTCAGCTGGACGACGACGTGGAACTACGCGTCGTGGACTCGACCGCAGACATCCGCTACCTCGTAATCCCGCGACGTCCGGTCGGAACGGAGGCCATGAGCGAGGACGAGCTGGTAGGACTCGTGTCCCGCGACTCGATGATCGGCGTCGCCCAGCCGGCGATACCGGCGCCACTTGTGGCGTAGCCCTCGGAGGATCTACGCCGCTCTGAGCACGACCTCGATTGCCGTGCCGCGGCCGGGCGCGGACTTGAGGCTCAGGTGTCCGTCGATCGCCTGGGCCCGAAGCCGCATGTTGGCGACACCTAGTCCGGACGCCGCGTCCGCTTCGTCGAAGCCGATCCCGTCGTCAGACACCGATACGACGCGCCGCCCGCCTTGCTGCGAGATGGAGACCTCGACGTGCCCGGCTCCGGAATGACGGCGAGCGTTCCCCAACCCCTCCTGGACTATCCGGAACACCTCTATCTGCTCGTCCGGCGCGAGCCGAACCTGGGGATCCACATCGAGCTCGACGTCGAGCTCCCCGTCAGCTGTGAGAACCTCGACGTACCGGCGTAGAGCCGAGTCGAACCTCGCCGACCCTCCTGCCGATGAGAGCGCGAGAACGGCAAACCGGGCCTCCTGCTGGGCTGCAGTCGATGCCTGCTTGAGCCTGGGCAGGACCTGTTCCAGCGGGGCGCCCGATTCGAGCATGCTGACCTGAGTCGAGATCGCGAAGAGGTACTGGGCAAGCCCGTCGTGGATCTCGCGCGCTACGCGGGCCCGTTCGTCCGCGACCGCGCGGCCGAACTCGGCCTCGGAGATTGCGCGCCACACGCCGACGAGCAGAATTCCATAGGCGAGGACACGGAGAAAGTCACCCTGGAGGACATAGTCGCTCGACACCACCGGCGTGAGGACGAGGTGCAGGTCGGCGAAGAGGGCAAGCGTCGCCGCAAGACACATCCAGCTGTCCAGATCGCGCCCATAGCGCCTGTAGCGCAGGGCGAAGCCGATCAGAGCGACTAGCCAGAGGGAAGCGAGCAGGGCAGCCGCAATCCGAACGTACGAGCCGTCGACGACGCCGACCTCGAGCGGATCGGCTCTCCACTCCGGACCACTAGCCCCGACGGCTACGACTGCGAGCACGAGCCCGACGCCCACACCCATGGCGAGAAGAGAGCGACGGCGCGCCGACATGCGTCCGTCGACGTAGGGGGCGAGCGCGATCAGCCCAGCCCCGAGGAGCCGCGCGCCGACGAATGCCCATGCCGCGTCCGGAGTCAGCGAGCCTCCGCCGAGCACGGGGACCAGGCTGAACGCGACGGTGCCCAGAGCGATGCTCCAGAACCCGGCGGCGAGCAGCAGGTCGAGAGTGCGGCCGTCGACGAGGAAGCGCACGGATGCGAGCACGCAGACGATGACCGCGACCACGGCGACCGCGGAGTCGAAGGCGAGCCTGGCGTCGTGGAGCTCGTACGCGGACTGCAACGAGTCGCTCGCCGCAAACAGCGCGGTTCCGGAGGCAAGGAGACCGACGAGCAGAATCTCGCCCATGAGCCACGATCGGTAGCGCTCGGCCCGAACGTTGTCCACGGTTCCCTTGTCGGCACGGGGAGTCGTGCCGATAAGAGGGGCGTGGCCGAGCGAATCTTGATCGTCGACGACCACCCGCTGACCAGGGACGCCCTCGCGGCACTGCTCGCGCAGCAGGGATTCGACGTAGTGGGCGCTGCCGAGGACGGAGAACGCGCGATCGCCCAGGCCGAAACCCTTCAGCCCGACCTCGTGCTGCTCGATCTCACGATGCCCGGAATGGACGGGCTCACCGCGCTTCCAGAGATCCGCGAGCAGGCGCCGACGTGCGAGGTCGTGGTGCTCACCGCCTCCGACGCGGAGGAGAACCTGCTTGCAGCGATCCGCGCAGGGGCGTCCGGGTATCTCCTCAAGACCGAGCCTCCCGAGCAGATCGCCATCTTCCTCCGCGGTGTCGCACGAGGCGACGCAGCTCTTTCCGGAGGCGTCGCGCGACGCTTGCTCGACCGCGTTCGCGAAGGAGGAAGGCTGGACGGCATCCCCGAGGCGATCACCCGCGTACTCTCAGCTCGGGAGGTCGAAGTGCTGCTCCTCCTAGACGAGCATCTCGGAACCGATGAGATCGCGCAGCGGCTCTTCATCTCCGAGCATACGGTTCGGTCTCACGTCAAGAACCTCCTGAAGAAGCTCGGCGTATCCTCGCGCCGCGAGGCGCTCGAACGGCTCGAGACGGCGCGAGGCTAGCTCAGCATCGAGGTCTGACCTCACGGGTCTGACCCGTCAGAGCACCACTACCCCTCGGCTGAGAAGCCCTCGAACGCCGCTTCGACCAGCGCCGGGAGGGTCTCGAGGTTGTAGCCACCCTCCAGAACTGCCGCGACGCGGGGCGCGAGTGCTCCGCAGCGACGGCCGAGCTCGCGGAACCCGTCGACGCTCACCTCCATCTGCGCCAGTGGATCGTCGGAATGAGCATCGAAGCCTGCCGATACGAGCACGAGATCCGGCTCGAACACACGAACTGACGGCTCGACGACATCGCTGAACGCCTGCATGTACTCGGCATCGCCGGAGCCCGCAGCGAGCGGAACGTTGAGTGCGTGCTCGGAGCTCGACCCGGGCCCCCGGTCCCCGGCCAGAGCGGCCACTGGTGGAGCGAGATCATGAGCACGGACGAGTCCTCGCGGAAGATTGCCTCGGTGCCGTTCCCGTGGTGAACGTCGAAATCGATGATCGCGACTCTTGTAAGCCCGAGCGCCTCTTGTGCATGACGTGCCGCGATCGCCACGTTGTTGAAGATGCAGAAGCCCATGGAGGACGCAACAAGTGCGTGGTGGCCGGGTGGACGCACGAGCGCGAATCCGCTCGTCTCGGCCGCCTGAATCGAGCATCCTGCGGCCAGGCGCGCCGCCTCTGGCGTGGTTGCATCGGCGGCGGTGTCCGCATCGAGCCACACCTCCTCGTGAATCGCATCCACGGCGTCGATGTACGTGCCTCTGTGAACACGCTCGATGTGCGCGCGCTCGGCAGGCTGTCCGGTGACGAACGCGGGGAAGCGCTCATGAAGCCTCGCGAGCCGCTGCGGAATCTCCAAATACTCGGGATCGCTGGGCGAGTGCAGACGAGAAAACGCGGGATGGCTGATCACATCCACGTGCTCGCCTCCTCGAACCTGCCGGCGACGCCAGGGAGACCGAGCTGGCGCGCGTGCTCGGCGGCGGCTGGCCAGTCGGGCGCGACGTCCGGGAGGGCAGGAAGCGGTGCAGCTCGGTCCATCGTCGCAATGCGCCGGTAGAGACGAAGCAGCTCTGCCTCCGCTGCGAATCGGCCATCCGCAAGCATTGCCTCGAGCGACTCGAACTGGCTGAGGAGATCGGCGGCTCGCTTCTCCCCTACTCCGCGTGCGCCTGGGATCCGATCCGAGGGATCGCCGCGCAGGGCGATGAAATCCGGGACCTGCTCGGGATCCACCCCGTACCGCTCACGAACCTCGGTCGGGCCGATACGCGCCGGCGCACCTCCGCGCACGGGCTGGAGGATGGTCGTCTTCGTGCTCGCCAGCTGAAAAGCGTCACGGTCCGACGTTGCCACGAGAACTTCACCGCCAGCCTTCTCCTCGCTTTCGACAGCGGCTGCGAGGAAGTCATCGGCCTCGTAGCCCTTCTCCTTCGCGCAAGCGAACCCGGCCGACGCAACGAGGGCCGGAAGGAGGTCGAGCTGCTCGAGCAGCTCCGCGTCGAAGACGCGGCCCGCCTGATAGCTCTCGAGTGCAGTGTGCCGGTAGGTCGGTGAATCAAGTGTGTCCCAGGCGGCGAGAATCGTTCGCGGGCGTTCGTCCTGCCAGAGACGCAACAGCATGTTCGTGAACCCGATGAGCGCGTTGCCCGGCCCGCCGTTGGTCCGCCGCATCGTCTTCGGCAATGCGTGGTATGCGCGATGGGCGAACGAGTCGCCGTCCAGCACGAGCAATGGCCGCCTCACGAGAGCGAGTGCTCCAGTTCGGTGATCGCTTCCTGCAGGCGATCGGTCGCCACCTGCGCCGCGTCTGCCGCGGAAAGACCGGAGAGATCGTCGAGCTCAACGGGGCGGCCGTACGCCACCCGGAGCGGGCCAAGCCGAGCAAGCCGGTCCGTACCCGTTATCCCGGCGGGAACGAGCGGTACGCGGGCCTCGAGCGCGATGCGCGCGGCGCCCGTATGCCACCGCGCCTCGTACTTCTTGCGTAGACCCTTCCTTCGGCGCGTGCCTTCCGGGAACATCACGACCACGTGCCCCTCTTTCGCGAGCGCGACGGCGGTGTCCATCGCCTCCTCGTCCCGCTCGCCCCGACGCACTCGGAAGCCACCTCCCGCCGTGATCACCGCGCCCAGAGGGAACCAGAAGAGCTCCGCCTTCGCCATGAAGCGAAAGAAGCGACGTGGGAAGAACGCGAGCGCCAGTGGCCACGGATCGAAGTTCGACGAGTGGTTCGCGGCGAGCACGAAGCCGCCGTCTCGCGGGACGTTTGCGATCCCGGTAGCTCGGTGACGAAACAGCGTCTTGAGAACCGGCCAGCTGAGCGCTGCGACGAGGTAGTAGAACCAGCTCGGTCGATGTGGTCGGGGCACGCGGCGCAGTATCCGAGATTGCGGCGCTCGACCGCAGCGCGAGCACTCGGCTCGGGCTCCGTAGCCGTTTAGCCTGAACCGAGCGCTAAGGTGTTCCGCCAATGCCGAAGAGCCTCGTCATCGTCGAATCGCCCGCCAAGGCGCGGACCATCGCCGGCTACCTCGGCGGCGACTACGCGGTGGAGTCAAGCGTTGGCCACATCCGAGACCTGCCCGATCGCGCCTCGACGTCCCCGAGGCACAGCGGAAGCGGTTCGGCGCCCTCGGGGTCGACGTGTCGAAGGAATTCGAGCCTTACTACGTCGTCGACCCGGGAAGAAGAAGATCGTCACGGAGCTGAAGAAGCAGCTCGCCGGTGCCGACGAGCTCCTGCTCGCGACAGACGAGGACCGCGAAGGCGAAGCTATCGCCTGGCACCTTGTCGAACTCCTGAAGCCGAAGATTCCGGTGCGCCGCATGGTCTTTCACGAGATTACGAAGGATGCGATCACCAGGGCGCTCCACGAGACGCGGAGCATCGACAAACGCCTCGTGGACGCTCAGGAGACGCGGCGGATCCTGGACCGCCTCTACGGCTACGAGGTGTCACCCGTCCTGTGGAAGAAGGTGACTCGCGGGCTCTCCGCCGGGCGTGTCCAATCGGTGGCAACCCGTCTCGTCGTCGAGCGCGAACGCGAGCGGATGGCATTCACGTCCGCCGAGTACTGGGATCTCGTGGCCACGTTCGATCCCGGTGCCTTCGAAGCTCGTCTCCTCGCAGTCAACGGTGCGCGGATCGCCCAGGGGCGCGACTTCGCCGCATCGGGAGCGCTCCGCGACGACTCCCTCGTTCGGCTCGACGAGGAGGACGCGAAATCGCTCGCGGCCGTCTCGCGGATGCGGAGTTCCGAGTCCGCTCGGTCGACGAGCGGCCTTACCGACGCAAGCCGGCCGCCCCGTTCAGCACCGCGACTCTGCAGCAGGAAGCCAGCCGAAAGCTGCGCTTCTCGGCCCAGACGACGATGCGCGTCGCGCAACGCCTCTACGAGTCCGGCTACATCACCTACATGCGTACGGACTCGACCACGCTCTCCGAGTCGGCTCTCGAAGCTGCGCGAACGCAAGTACGCGAGCTGTTCGGCGACGATTTCGTGCCCGAGAAGCCCCGCCGCTATGGGCGTGCAGTGGCGAACGCGCAGGAGGCGCACGAGGCCATCCGGCCGGCCGGTGACTCGTTCCGCACGCCAAGGACCTCCAGCAACAGCTCGGCCGCGACGAGCATGCGCTCTACGACCTCGTCTGGAAGCGGACCCTCGCCTCGCAGATGGAGGACGCGCGAGGTCAGACCGTGTCTCTGCGAATCGCGGGAACCAGCTCGACGGGCGAAGACGCCGAATTCGGGGCATCAGGGACGGTGATCACGTTCCGAGGCTTCCTTGCCGCCTACGAGCCCGGTCGCGACGAGCCCTCCGCGGACGACGAGGAGCGCGTCCTCCCGCAGCTGACAGTCGGAGAGGACGTGTCGGCCACCGCGCTCGAGCCCGAGGGGCATACGACGATGCCCCCAGCGCGCTACACGGAGCCGACGCTCGTACGAGCACTCGAGGAGCGGGGGATCGGACGCCCGTCCACATATGCCGCGATCCTCTCGACGATCGTCGACCGGGGCTACGTCTTCAAGAAGGCGACGGCACTCGTCCCGACGTTCGTCGCCTTCGCCGTCGTCAACCTGCTCGAGCGTCATTTCGCGCAGCTCGTCGACTTCGACTTCACCGCACGGATGGAAGACGACCTCGACCGGATCGCAGCCGGAGGAGAGGAGCGAGTCGACTGGCTGACGAAGTTCTACTTCGGCAACGGGGACGACCCCGGTCTCCATCAGCTCGTCACCGATCACCTGGACGAGATCGATGCTCGCGCCGTCAACTCCATCGCGATTCCACGAAGCGACGCCGTCGTGCGTGTGGGCCGTTATGGCCCGTACCTCGAGCGTGGGGAGCAACGCGCAAGCCTCCCCGCGGACGTAGCGCCTGACGAGCTGACTCCCACCAAGGTCGAGGAGCTCCTGTCCCAGCCCGACAGTCGCTCGCTCGGCACGGACCCGAAGAGCGGCAACGAGCTCGTCGTTCGCACCGGTCGATACGGCCCTTACGTCACGGAGGTCTTGCCGGAGGGCGCGGACACGAAACCGCGAACCGCGTCGTTGTTCGCATCCATGTCACCCGAGACGGTCTCGCTGGACGACGCGCTCAAACTCCTTTCTCTCCCCCGCGTTGTCGGTGAGATCGACGGCGACGAAGTGACCGCGCAGAACGGCCGCTACGGGCCCTACGTGAAGAAAGGGGCAGAGTCTCGGTCGCTCGAGACCGAAGGACAGCTGTTCACGGTGACACTCGAAGAAGCGCTTGCTCTTCTTGCGCAACCGCCACGGCGGAGGGGGAGAAAGGGAGCTGCGAGCGGGCCGCTCAAGGAGCTCGGCGCCGACCCGACCAGCGGCCGCCCGATCGTCGTCCGCGACGGGCGGTTCGGGCCCTATGTCACGGACGGTGAGACGAACGCGAGCCTGCGGCGCGGGGACTCACCGGACGGCGTCACTCTCGAGCGGGCGACCGAGCTCCTCGCAGAAAGACGCGCTAAGAGCGCGTAAAGGCTTTGCGAAGGGGGTTTTCGCCGTCCGCCGGAACGGTCATGATCTAACTTGCCTGAGGCGAACGACGTCTCAGGGTGACGTGGGCCTACGGGCTCCGAGCGTTTACGCCGTGAACCGCTTGGGCATTAGAAGCGGAATACAAAAGCAGGGCGGGAGCGTTTCGAGCTTGTGACGCACAGTCGTCGAGATATCACCCTGGAATAAGACCGAAAGCCGCCGTAAACTCCGTAAGTTTGTTACTTCCCTCGAGGAAGCTCGAAAGGACTGAAACACGAACTTGACGCAGAACCAGCTCATCGATCTGTTCGAGTCGGAGCACGTAAAGGCTCTGATCGAGCGCGCCGAGGAGCACGGGGGCCAGCTCGAGGCGCCCGAGCTCGAGGCGTTCGTGCTCGAGCACGACATCGGCGAGGAAGACGCCGAGCTGCTCCAGCGCGAGCTCGAGGCGCACAACATCGAGATCACGCAGCCCGACGTCGACGCCGAGAAGGAGGAGGCCGCGGCCCAGAAGTACGAGGCCGGCGCCGTATCGGGCGCAGCCGACAGCCTCCAGCTCTTCCTCGCCGACGTTGGTCGCCACAAGCTCCTTACCGCTGCGGAAGAGGTTTCGCTCGCCAAGCGGATCGAGCGTGGCGACCCCGTTGCGAAGCGCGTGATGATCGAGTCGAACCTTCGACTCGTCGTCTCCATCGCAAAGGGCTACCGCGGGCTCGGCGTGCCGTTCCTCGATCTGATCCAGGAAGGAACGCTCGGCCTCAACCGCGCAGTCGAGAAGTTCGACTGGCGGCGCGGGTTCAAGTTCTCGACATACGCGACCTGGTGGATTCGCCAGTCCGTCCAGCGCGCCGTCGCGAATCACGCGCGGACGATCCGCGTGCCCGTGCACGTCGTCGAGCGACAGCAGAAGCTCTCCCGCGCCGCACGTCGGCTCGAGGTCGAGCTCGGGCGCGAGGCGACCAAGCAGGAGCTCGCCGAGGCGACCGGCCTGCCGATCCAGCACGTCGAGGAGGCGCTCGGTGCCGCCCACGCGTCGGTTTCGCTGAACCAGACGGTCGGCGCCGATGACGAGGGTGAGCTCGGAGACCTCTTCGCCGACCGCGAAGCGGCCGACCCGTTCGACGAGGCCGAGGAGTCGCTCCGCCGACAGAGCATCCGGCGTGCGCTCGACGCTCTCCCGGAGCGCGAGCGGCGGATCCTCGAGCTCCGCTTTGGTTTCGAGGGCGAGCCGTGGACGCTCGAGGCGATCGGTCACGAGCTCGACCTGACGCGTGAGCGCGTCCGGCAGCTCGAAGGTCAGGCGCTCAAGCGCCTCGAGGCCCTGCGTGATCTCGCCGGCCTCGCAGCCTGAGCGATCTCGCCGGCCTGGCCGCCTAGAACGTCTGTCTAATTCGTGGCAACGGGCGGGGTTAGCTCGCCCGTTGCCATTTCGACGCGCATGTCCGCTCGACGGGCTTACGCCGCCGAGAGCGCCTCGTCGTCGTAGAGGTGGCATTCGACCGTGCTGTCCTCGACAGGGAGCGGCGAGGTACGAGCGGCTCTGCGAGCTCGCACCTCGACATACCCGTCAGCAGCGGTCAGGCTTCCGTACGCCCTTCCAGAACAGCTCCTCCGGAGCCTCTTCCGAACCCTCTCGATGAGTGCCAGGACGTCGGTTCCCGTCCTGCCGTGGCCTGCCGTTACGCGGAAGCGCGTCGACGGTGTATCGAGCGACTCGAGGTCTGCCGATTGTCGACCGCTCGGCCTCGTACTCGTCCTCGGCCAGCTGGGCCCATCGCGTCTCGAGCAGGTCGCGCAGGTCACGCCTCTCCCAGCCGCAGACTTCGAACGCCTGCGGGCATCGCGGGTGGAAGGAGCACCCGAGCGGCGGCCGCGCGGCGTCCGGAACCTCGCCCCGCGGGAGATCGCGCGGAACGCGTGCGAAGCGGGTCAGGCTCCGGAATCGCCCGAGCAGCGCCTGCGTGTACGGATGCTTCGGATCCGCGTAGATCGCCGCCGCAGGGCCGATCTCGACGATCCGACCCAGGTAGAGGATCGCGATTCGATCGCAGAAGAACTTCGCGGTCGCCAGATCGTGCGTGATGTACAGGTAGGTCAAGTCGAGCTCGCGCTTGAGCTCGAGCATGAGCTCGAGGATCTTGGCTCGCACGCTCATGTCGAGCATCGAGACCGGCTCGTCGGCGACGAGCAGCACTGGGTTGAGGATGATTGCGCTCGCGATCACCGCTCGCTGCTTCTGTCCGCCCGAGAGATCCGAGGGGTACTTCGCCATGAACTGCTCCGCCGGGGCGAGCCCCACCGTCTCGAGCGTCTCGACGATCCTGCGGCGGCGCTCCTGAGCGCTACCGATCCCGTGAATCGGAGCGGATGACCGACGGACTGCTCGATCGTCATGGCCGGGTTGAGCGACGCATGCGGGTCCTGGAAGACGATCTGCATCTCGCCGCCGGACCGCGCGGAGCTCGCGCTCCGACATGCGCGTGATCTCCCGTCCGTCGAACTCGATGCTCCCCTCGGTCGCCGGACGAGTCCCGAGCAGCGTTCGCCCGAGCGTGGTCTTCCCGCTCCCTGACTCGCCGACGAGCCCGAGCACCTCGCCTTGGAGAGCTCGAGCGAGACGTCGTCCACGGCCTTGACGCTCCCGCCTCACGGCCCAGGAGCCGCTGCACGAAGCTCCCCGGATCGAGTAGTACGTCTTCAGCCCCTTGATCGAGACGAGGACTCGTCCTCCGGCGTTCGCTGTCATCTCTCAGGCCTCCTCGGCAACCGCGATCTCCTCCCGCTCGAGCGGCGAGTCCGCCGGTCGGAATCAGCTCCTCGGGGCCATGCAGCCAACAGAGCGCCCGGCGTCGCCTTCGAGACTCTGTTCGATCGGATCCTTCGCGCGCACACCACCATTGCGTCCGGGCAGCGGGGATGAAAGCGGCAGCCGGCGGAGGATCGATCAGGTCGGGCGGCGCTCCCGGAATCGAGTGCAGCTCTGTCGTGTCCAGCGAGATCGTCGAGCGAAGGAGCTCGCGCGTGTACGGATGCGCGGGCTCGCGAACACCTGCCGGGCGGCCCCTTCCTCGACGATCTGGCCGGCATACATGACGGCGACACGGTCGCACGCCTCGGCGACGATCCCGAGGTTGTGGGTGATGAGCAGTAAGGCCGTGCCGAAGTCGCCTTTGTAGATCGGCGAGGATGCTGAGGATCTGCGCCTCGACGATGACGTCGAGCGACGTGGTCGGCTCGTCGGCGATCAGAAGCTTCGGCCGGAGCACGAGCGCGAGGGCGATCATGATCCTCTGACGCATCCCCCCCGAGAACTCGTGTGGGTACTGGCGAAAACGCGTCGGCGGGATACCCATCCGTCCCGAGCGTCTCCAGCGAGCGGCTCGCGGATCTCTCGATCGCTCGAGACCCGGTTCGTGCTGCTCGAGCGTCTCCGCGAAGTGGTCCTCGATCCGCATCAGCGGGTTCAGCCGTGTCATCGGCTCCTGGAAGATGAGCCCGAGATCTGGCCCGCGGAGGCGGCGCAGCTCCTTGGCGGACATGCCGACGAGGTTCCGGCCGCCGTAGAGGACCTGGCCATCCGAGACGGCGCCTTCGGGAAGGAGCCCGAGGATGCCCCGGCCGAGGCGTCGATTTCCCGCACCCCGACTCCCCGACGAGGCCCAGAACCTCGCCGGCGCCGATGTCGAGCGAGACGCGGTCGACCGCGCGGACGGTTCCTCGCAAGCGTGCCGTAGTACACGCGCAGATCGCGCACCGAGACGACCGGCCGGAGCTCACGGCGTCTCCGTCTCGGCGCTCGGATGCGGCCGAGGTCGACCTTGACGTCCGCGGCCGCTTCCGGAGAACGGGGTTGATCGTCTCGTTCAGTCCCTCGCCCAGCAGCGTCAGCCCGGTCAACGAGGAGCACGATCGCGAGCCCGGGGAACAGCCCTGTCCACCAGATCCCGGACGCCGCATCGGAGACGGCCCGGTTGGATGTCGTATCCCCACTCGGCGCCGTCGGTCGGCTGAATGCCGTAGCCGAGGAAACCGAGGGCAGCCAGCGTCAGGATCGCGTCGGCTGCGTTGAGCGTGGCGAGCGGCGGGACGTTCTGGACCACGTTGAAGAAGACGTACTTGCGGATGATCGTGAACGGCCGCGCGCCGAGCGCCCGCGCGGCCTCGACGAACGGCTCCTCGCGAATGCTGATCGTGTGGTTCCGGACGACTCGGAAGTACAGCGGGATGTAGACGACCGTGATCGCGATCGCCGCCGTGAGGATTCCCTGGCCGACCTTGTCCGCCAGCAGGAAGGCGATCACGATCGCGAGGAGGAGGAACGGGAACGACGAGGAGCGCGTCCATGATCAGGACCAGGACACGGTCGAGCTTGCCGCCGAAGTAGCCGGAGAAGAGACCGAGCGGAACGCCGACGGAGATCGAGAAGAACGAGCGAGACAAGCACCACCTTCAGCTCGGTCTGGCTCCCCAGATGATCCGCGAGAGCACGTCGGTCGACTGGACGTTCGTGCCCATCAGGTGGTCGGACGAGGGTGCCTCGAGCTGCGGGAACCGCTGTCCGTCCGCACGGAACGTGTCGAAGTCGTACGGCGCGATGACCGGCGCGAAAAGCGCGATCAGGACGAAGCAGAGCGTGATCCCCGCTCCGACCCAGAGCATCGTGCGCGTCATGCCGCGCGCCTCGGTGACCGGCGCGAACGCGCGACGCGCACGCCCAGTCTCCGCGGCTCGGGAGCACTGACCGGTGTCCGCCGGCGCCAACGCCCATCAGTACCTGATCCTCGGATCGATGTAGGCGTTCACGATGTCGATGACGAGGCTCGCGGCGACGACGACCAGCGCGAAGACGACGACGATTCCCTGGACGGCGGTGTAGTCGCGGTTCTGCGAGGTAGTTGATCAGCGTCTGGCCGATGCCGGGCCAGTTGAAGGTCGTCTCGGTCAGCACCGCGCCCGAGAGCAGCAGCGCGACCGTCAGGCCGACGATCGTGATCACGGGAACGAGCGCGTTCCGGAACGCGTGGTGGTACACGACCGTCCGCTCGTCGATGCCGCGCGCACGTGCGGCCTCGATGTAGTCGTCCTTCATCGTCCGGATGACGTTGACGCGGACGAGGCGGATGAACACACCCGCGGTCACGAGCCCGAGCGTCACGGCAGGCAGGATCAGATGCTTGACGACGTCGACGAACGCGTCCCAGTCGCGCGCGATGAGCGTGTCGACCAGTAGAGGTTCGTGTGGGTCTCGAGCGTCGCGTCGACGAGCGGGCTGGCGCGATCGGACGTCGGCAGCCAGCCGAGGTACGAGCCGAAGAAGAGCTGTGCCATCAGTCCGAGGAAGAACACCGGCATCGCGTAGATCACGATCCCGAACATGCGGCCCCCGCCGTCGATCCAGGTGTCGCGAAACCGACCTGCCAGCAGCCCGAACGTAACACCGACGACGACCGCGACGATCATGGCGAAGAAGGTCAGCTCGAGGGTCGCCGCGCCGTTCTCGAGGATGATGTCGCCGATCGTCCGGCCGTCGGTCGTCGCGACGCCGAAGTCGCCTCGAACGACGTCGCCGAGGTAGTCGCGCGTACTGGACGTAGATCGGCCGGTCGTACCCGAGCTCCTCCTTGATCCGCTCGAGCTCCTCCTGCGGCACTCTGCCCCCGAGCGCCGCCGAGATCGGGATCGCCCGGCGCAACGCGCATGAGCAGGAACACGAGCGTGAGCAGGATGAAGACCATCGGGATGACGAGCAGCGAGCCGCGTGAGCACGTACTGCCTGAGCGATGTTCCCTGGCGGCCATCGACGCCTAACCGTTAGTGCGCGCTGGGTGACACGAACCGGCCCTATCGACGCTCGGAGCACAGTGTGAGGGGGCGCCGCGAACGCGGCGCCCCCCGGTCGACGATCTACGACTTCGAGATCTTCCAGTACCGCATGATGAACGCCGCGTCGAGCGTGCTCGGAATTCCTCGCACGTTCGACCGGCCGACGGCGATCATGTTGCCCTGCCAGTACGGGATGATCGGCACGTCCGCTGGCGGCCAGTCGCTGGATCTGCCGGATGATGCGCGAGCCGCCTCGCGGTCGTTCGTCGCCGCCTGCTCCGCTTGAGCAGCCTGGTCATCCTCGGGTTCGCGTACCCGTTCTCGGTGAAGTTGTCCTGACTGGTAGAAGGACAGGACGTAGTTCTCGGGGTCCGGGTAGTCCGGGAACCACCCCAGCTGGAACGCGTTGTACTGGCTTCCCGAGCACGCTCGATGTACTGCGCCCACTCGGCCGACTTGAGCGTGACCCTGAAGACGCCGCCGCGCTCGAGCCCGCGCTTGATCTCCGCGTACTCGTCGGCCGAGGCGTCGCCGTAGTGCGTCGGCGTCCACCAGATCTCGACCGGGAACGGCGTCTCGACGCCGGCGCGCTGCAGCTGCCCGCCTTGGCCGCTGCGATGTTCGGTGCGCGACCGTAGCGTCGACGCGAACGCGTCGATGTGGCCGGGAAGCCCCGCCGGAGGCATCGAGAACAGCGGCTTGACGGTCCCGCGGTAGACCCTCGAGCGCGATCGCCTGCCGCGGCATCAGGTACGCAAGCGCCCTGCGCACCTTCGATGTTGTTGATGGGCTCACGCTCGACGTTCATGACGAGGTAGCGGATGACCGCACCGTGGCCCCTGGAAGACCCGGACGTTGCGCGGCCTCGCGAGCGAGGCGAGCTCGGTCGGCGTGAACGTCTGGAACGCCATGTCGATCTCACCGCGCTGGAGGGCGAGCTTCATCGTCGACGACTTGGAGTAGTGGCGAATGATCAGGCCCTCGTTCCTCGCCTGCGGTCCCCAGTAGTCGTCGAACCGCTCGAAGACGGCCTGCTGGCCAGGCGTGTACCTCGTGAGCCGATACGGCCCCGTCCCGATCTGCGGCTGGTTGTTTGCCCTGGAGACTGTTCCCCTTGTAGCGTGCTCGGAACGATCCCTGCCGGCACCGGTGGCCAGGATGTACGGCCAGGTCGAGCCGGCGCTCTTGAGGTTGAACGTGACGGCGTACTTGCCGTTGTCGTCGTGACGCTCTTGAGGTCCGACAGCAGGACGATGGGGTGTTCGCGGCGGCCTGCTTACGATCTGCGGATTGTTGACCCGGTCGAACGAGAACTTGACGTCCGCCGAGTCGAACGCCGAGCCGTCGTGGAACTTGACGCCTCGCCGCAGCGTGCATCTCCACGTCTTGTTGTTCCCCGAGGCGCGCAACACGGTTGCGAGCGACGGGCACGATCTTCGCGCCGTTCTGCGCGTCCATCGAGATGCTCGAAGATGTTGACGCCGAGCGAGAAGTGCCGAAGTCGTAGTTCCCGGCCGGATCGATGTTCGTGATCGTGTCGGTGGTGCCGCTGACAAGCACGCCGCTCGTGACCGCCCCGCCGAGGGCAGACTGCCCGCGCCCGCGCCAGGCAACCACCACGACGACAACGGCGACGGAGAGCCAACGCTCCAAGTCGCCAGCCACGTCGATCTTCCGTTTCATGTGTTCCCCTTTCTCCCACCCGCGGCGCGGATGGCGATAACCAAGCCGTAGGAGTACGACGCCACCGGTATCGAAAAGTCGGAGTCGACAGACCCCCAGGGCTCTCGGCGGCTGAAGTCAAGCGTCTCCCACGAACTGCGGACTCTACGTAACCGCATCTGAACAGGTGGGTCAAGTGAAGGCGACTCGAATTGGCGTCGGTTCTCCCCCTTTCGAGCGAAACCCACCTGCGTGATCTAAAGCGGGGCAGCGCGAGCGCCGATACCGGAAACGTGGACGCCGCAGAGCGTAAGGAGATCCTGAACCGGTATCGGGACCACAGCCGCAGATTCGAGGCGGCCGCTGCACGCCGAAGCTCGCGTCGGCAGGGGGCGGTAATCCCGTTCACCCCTCCGACGACGCGTGAGGTCGGACAGGACCCTACGGCACGAGAGATCGAGGTACTTCAACTCGTCGCGGATGGACTAGTCAACCGCGAGATCGGCGAACGCCTCTTCCTGTCCGAAGAGACGGTGAAATCGCACGTCCGACATCTGCTTGCGAAGCTTCAATCGCGAAGCAGAGCCCACGCCGTAGCGGTTGGCTTCCGGCGTGGGCTCATTGCGTAGCTACACAGACCCGTCAGCATCCCATTCCTCCATCCGGACCGTTCCCTCGGGGTTACCCCCGAAAGAGGGATGCCCACCACCGGCGGAGAACCGAGGATGCGACGGAACTACCAGATCTTCTGACCTCTGGGCATAGGCAATGACTCCTCGATTGGGAACTGACGGCACCCGCATGGTATACCCCGTTCGAGGGATAGTTCAAGGGTTGCTGAAACTGGGCGACCAGCCGCAGCGACAGACCCTTGCCTATGTGGCGTTCCTGGTGGCAACAGCTGTCATGACAGCGGTTGCGCTGGTCGCCGCGGGTTACACGCTCGAGGCCTCCGTTGACCGTTGTGCACTGGCCATTGCGGCAGCTGTTGCCGAACGAATCAGCGTTCGCTTCACCGTCACCCAGCGTGGACTGACCAAAACCCATGAACAGTCGATCTCGCTCCTTCCGACCCTCTTCGCAGCGGTGCTCTTCGGCCCGCTTGCCGCCGCCGCCGTGGGTGCAGCGTCGATGCTCGGTGATCCGGAGCTCATCTCGCGTCGTGACCGCGATCGCGCCCCGAGACTGAAGTGGGCGACGTACACGAGCACGCGCCTCATCAGTGGCGCCGCCATGGGTCTCGCCGCGCAGGCGACCCTCGCCGCGATCCCGTCGGAGTTCGGAGGGCTCGTTGCGGCTTCGATCGTCGGCGCTGTCATTGGAGAGAGCCTCGATGTTCTCTTCGCTGCGTTTACGGCACGTGTCCGTGGAAGACCGATTCAAGACTCGATTCGCTCGTCCGTGCCCATTGTCTTGTTGTCAGCTCCCGTCTACGCACCAGTTGTTGCGCTGCTTGCCTTCATGTACGTCAGAGTCTCGCCATGGACGCTTGCGCTCTTCCTCGTCCCGGCGATGGCCGCCCAGCGCCTCTACGGGCTTTACCAGGAACAGAGGCGCCTCGCCGACGACCTTTCAACCGTTAACGAAACACTCGAGCGCGCGAACCTCCAGTTCGCGGCAGCGTTGATTGCCACACTGGACGCGCGAGACCGCTACACCGCGGGCCACTCCGCCGCCGTCGCGATCTACTCGCGTGACATTGCCGAACGTATGGGTCTGGCCACCGAGATCCAGGAGCATGCGTACCTCTGCGGGCTCGTCCACGACATCGGGAAGATCGGGCTCCCGCCCGGCCTACTCGAAAAGCCGGGCGCTCTCACATTGGAGGAGCGGCGGCAGATGCAGGAGCACTCGGCAATCGGGGAACGAATCCTCGCCCATGTCGACGAGTACTCGGAGATCGCCACGGTTGTCCGACACCACCACGAGCGGATCGACGGCCAGGGATATCCTGACGGACGAGTCGGACGAGGACATCCCCCTCGTCTCGCGCATCATCGCGGTCGCCGACGCCTACAACGCGATGACCTCGGATCGCCCGTACCGCGATGCGATGCCGAGCCGTGTCGCTCGACTCCGGCTCGCACAGGCCGTGGACAGCCAGTTCGACACGGCAGTCGTTGCTGCGTTCGAGGCTATCCTCGCCAGTGCCGCAGAGGACTACCGGCTTGCACATCGTCGCGACTTCCGCGAGTTCGCCCAGAGCACTCACGACGACTCGTCGTCAGAAGAGGCGACGTCAGTCGCCAACGTCGCCTGATCGGCGCGTTCAAGCATCGCCTGAACGGCGAGTGCAGTGCGTGACCGTGTCCCGAGCTTGTCGTAGATGTGTTGCGCGTGCACCTTGACCGTCGACTCCTCGATGTAGAGCAACTTCGCAATCTCGCGATTCGTCAACCGCTCGATGAGCAACTCGTAGACCTCGCGTTCACGTCGCGACAGATTCTCGCGCGGATCGCCGCCGGTAAAGATCGACTGGCCGACAGCTCGCGCGAGGTCCTCATCTCCGACGGAGCGGATCAGGCCGACAAGTCGATCGCGTTGTAGCGAAGCTCGCAAGAGAACGGTCAGTAACTCAGGCGTCGATCGGTATGAGGTAACCAGCAGATCGAGGGCACCAGTCCGAAATGCATTGTGCTCGAGATCCACGACTCGCTCGATTGCATCCGCGTCGTGCGCCTTGAGAGCGCAGATCGCATCGACGGCGAGACCAGGACTGCGGGCTCGACAGCGTGAGACAGCCCGCGAACGTCGTCGACAAGGACGCGAGCCTCGCGCACTCGGCCCACCGACGCGAGGACGAGCGCTCGCGAGCACAGCACCTCGGCCCTCGCAGCCGGAAGGGGTGAGCGAACGCTAGGGATCTCAATCGCAAGCGCCTCCTGGTGGCGCGCCTGCTGCGCCAAGACACGCAGGCGTTGAGAGACGCAGAGTTGGTGAGCGTGCGCATCCCGGCTCTTGCGCGCTATCCGGATCGCCTCGCTGACATACGCATCGGCCTGATCCCAGCGACGTAAACCCGCCGACGCGAGCGCCGCCGCGCACAGAGCGTATGGCCGCGCGAAGTCGAGTCGGTAGCGCTCTATGGTCGCCAGGAAGGCCGTCGGCTGCCTCTAAAGCCTCCTCGTATCGAGCGACCAGGCCGAGTACGGCTGAGTATGTGCTCTGGAAGGACGAAACAAGCGAGCGGGTCGCTGATGCGCATCTAACAACCCGGCAGCGGCATCTGCGTCGGTGAGATCGAGCGCTCCGTGCTTGGTCTGATAGCTCAGTCCACACGTTGCGGACCTAACAACCTCGCGAACGTCGCCTAGATGCACCCCCGCGTTGAGTGCGCGTAGTGACTCACCAGCGTCAGGCAGCTCGAGTTCAACGGCGCACATGAGCTGACCCCACATGGCGTCGCGGCGCTGACCCTCGGTCGATGCAGCTGCCTCCGCACGGCGATAGAGCTCGAGTGCATCCTCCTCGCGCGACGCGAGGTGCGCCGCCCGCCCGGCGACGTACAACGCACGAAACGCGAGCTCGGAGTCCTTACCGGCCGCAGCCTCGGCATGAGCCATCGCCTCCACGTGGCGGCCGTAGCGGAGCGCCACCTCCGCCCGCGCGACGGAGAGCACACCCGACTCGAGACCCGCTTCGGTCGCAAACTCGAACCACTTCTGCAGCGTCGGAAGGCGAGCCGTGTCCAACAACTCGTCGAGCGCTGCGCGCATGAGAGGCTCGATCTCTCCCGCCGGTCCCGAGCGAGCGATCACATCGAATGCCGCATCCCAGTCCCGGCGGTTTTGGTAGATCTCGAGACAAGAGGCAGCTGCCCCCGTTCGGGGAAGCAGCCCAAGCTGCGCGCTTCGCTCTTCGAGGAACGCGCGCGCCAAGGGGTGGAGCTCGAGCTGGGGCCCGCGCTCGACGAGAATCCCAACGTCCAGCGCCGCGGCGCAGACGGAATCGGCGCTCTCTCCCCCGAGGAGCCCTCCCGCAAGCTCGCGATCCAGCACGGGAGCCACGGAGAGGGTTGTCAAGCCCTGCTGCACATCGGCACCGAGTGCGCTGAACACCTCTTCAGCGAAGAATCTGTAAAGCGACTCGGGAACCTGCTCCACGTCGCTCTCGATCTCAGCAAGCGAGACGCTTGCCAGTCCGATCACTGCAGGCCAGCCGTTCGCGAGGGAGACCAGCCCAGATGCTGAGGGAGCGCTTCGACCAACCAGCACGTCAGCTGCTTCGTGACTATCCATGGCCAGGGCGGTCTGGTTGAGCTCGAGAACGTCCCCGTACAGGATTGTCTTCGCGGACACCCACTCAGGACGTTGGCGACTCGCAATCAGGAACTGGACTTTCGATGCTGAGACGAATGCCGAGACGAAGCGCTCGGCTTTGGGCTCCATCGCGATCTCGTGGTAGTCGTCGATGACGAGCCAGCCGTCCGAAGGCCAGCCGTCCAGATCCTCTCCGAGGATCTCTGCCAGCGTTTCGACGTTCTCGGCAGGGGCAGGAAGGGCGCGAAGATGCTCGCGAAGCCGGGCATCACATCCTTCAACGAACGCCTCGCACGTCCGAGCGAGACCTAGGGCGAGCGCCGCGACGTCGGTCGACGACGACCGCGCCGTAAACCAGGCGCCGCGACGTCCGTCGCGAGCGACCCACTGCTCGCCGAGTGTCGATTTCCCATAACCCGCAGGAGCGACAAGGGTTCGCACACGCGCCTTCGACTCGTCGAGCAGCCCGAAGAGTCGTGGCCGCTCGATAATCCTGCGGCGCTTGAGGGCTCGGACTTCGGGGATTGTCGCCGTCGTCGCCATCTCCTGACCCAGTTCGCCCCAATCGGGGGATCGACCCTACCACCCTGGAGCTGGGAGGGGGCACCCGCGGCTGTGTTGACAGTCGCGGGTGCCCGTGGGTCAGCGGGGAAGCCGGGCCGCAAGTGACCAGCGGCGCCCCGCAGACAGCGGATCCTCGCCTGTGAGAAGCCGAAACGCGATCGGAATCTGGCGACGGCGTCGTACGCCGAGCTTCTGTCGAAGCACGTCGCAATGCGCCTTCGCCGTTCTGGGGGAGATCCCTAGCCGCGCTCCGACCTCCTCGTTCGAGCACCCCGCTGCTATCAGTTCGACGACCTCACGCTGACGAGGCGTGATGGGCGCCGTCTTCCTGTCGGTGGCCAGTTCGATCATGGCCACGAACCTACTCACTCGTTCGAGGGACGGCCATTCCTCCGAAGGTGTATCGAACGGTGTATTCCGATCTCGTGCACCTGCATCGGCTCGCGGCTCCGCGTCAGAGGCCCTTGCAGTTCTCGAGTCCCGATGGCCCAAGCTATGGGGCAGACTGAACCCATCAATGAACCCCGGCTCGAACACGCGCCCGTCCCGACGCTCAGTCGTCTTTGCGTTCGCCGTCGCGGCGGCAGCTGCGGTCGCTCTCATCGTCGTGGCGCTGGTGTTTCGAAACGACGGAACGCCGGCTCCGCCATCGCCAACGCCGGGCATCGACCTCGCGGGTATTCCGCAGGCCGACCGCGTGCTAGGCGATCCGGCTGCAAACGTCACGTTGATCGAGTACGCCGATCCGCAGTGCCCGGGATGTCGTTTCTACACCGAGGAGATGTTTCCAACGGTCGTCGACGAGTACGTGAGAGCGGGCAGGGTGAACACCGAGTTCCGCGCCTTCCCGTTTATCGGGCCTGACTCGGTCAAGGCGGTTCGCTTCATTTTCGCGGCCGGGTTGCAGGACAGGCTCTGGCAGTTCCAGGAGGCCCTCTATCGAAACCAGGGCGGCGAAAACTCCGGTTGGGTGACGGACGACCTCCTCCGCCAGGTCGCGGGCGGGATCGCCGGGCTGGACGTCGACCAGCTCTTCGCGGATGCGGACAGCGACCGGATCACCCAGGAAGCGGAGGCAGCCGCCGGCGAGGCCGAGGCAGCCGGCATTCCCGGCACTCCGACGTTCCTGGTCAAGATCGGCGACGCGGAGCCGTACACCCTGGAGATCCGGCTCGACATCGAAGAGATGCGCGCCGCGCTCGACGACGCACTCCAGAGTTGAACGACCGGACTCTGCGACTCGCCGCAGCGGCATTCGCCGTCGCCGGGATCGCCGTCGCCGGCTACCTGACGTGGACTCACTACACCGGCTCCGCGGTTGCGTGCATCGCGGGAGGCGGTTGCGAGACGGTGCAGGAGTCGCAATACGCGGTGATCGCCGGGCTCCCAGTGGCCGTTCTGGGACTCGTCGCGTACAGCGCGATCCTTGCGCTGATCGCGTGGGACGCGCAAACTGCGCGACTTTCCGCGGCAACGATCGCGGTCGTCGGGCTCCTCTTCAGTGCATACCTGTTGGCGCTACAACTGTTCGTGATCGACGCGATTTGCATCTGGTGCCTCGCGAACGACGTCCTGATCGCGCCGGGGCTCGCGGTGTTGACAGGTCTGCGACTGCGCTCGTAGGGCGAGATGTGCCTCGCCCTGGGCAGGCTCGCCCCGCCCGGCCCCTAGGTCATGGGAACCTGGCGCTGAACCTTGGGCGCGACGCGATCCAGAATCTCAGTGAGGCTCTCGCCCGTGCAGGTGATGCCATGGTTTCGCAGACCGATGACGGCGTGTGCCGGATCAGGCTCGAGGGCGACGAGGTCGGCGACGGCGACGGCGAGCTCCTGCGTTCCACACGGATAGTTCACATCGGTCGCGGCGATTCCCTCCATCCAGGCGTGGACGTGCAGAATCGCCCCGACTTCTGGGTGCGCCTGGTAGATCATCCAATGCTCGATCGCGTCGACCGAGACGCGACGGGGCTCGATGCCGGGCGGGACGCTCAGGATGATGACCCCTCGTTCGTCGTCGAAGTCCTTGACCAGCAGGAAGTCTCTCCCGATGGTCTCGAGCTGGGACTTGTCGACGCCGCTTGCGCTCATCCAGAACCGCGTCTCGTCCTTCCGCGCAGAAAGGTTGCCGTACGAGAGGCCACCGACGCTATAGAGCCGCATCACGTGTCGGAGATCGCGCCCCGAGAGAAACTCCTCGACCGGGAACGGCGACGGCAGCAGATCGAGCTCGTCCAGGCGCCGGCCGGCCTCCCCGATGTCGGCGGTGATCTCGTCACCGTCCCAGAGCTCAGGCTCGAGATCCGGGACCCACTCGTTGTCGATCACGAGCCGGGACGTCGCGAGCGGCTCGAGTCGCTCATAGATCTCCGCCGGGTCGTCGGGCACGTGATACGTACCGCGCTCCATCGTGGTGAACCACACTCCTTTTCCAGGGACGCGCAGGAGGACGACGTTCGAAAGCGTGCGTACGAGCATCGGGTAGTTCTCCTTGAGCGCATCTTCGGGGGCCTCCGGGAGCTCGTAGAACGCGGCCGAATAGGTCCCCCGCGACGCGCGTCTGAACGCCTTCGGATCGGCCGCGTCGAACATATTCAGGACGAAGTCGGCCTCGGCGATGTCGTCAACGGGAACGAAGCCGTCCTTCTCGAACTGCTTGCCGATGGTGCGAACCCACTCCTCGTGGGCCGGCGAGGTCGCCGTCCCCCAGATCGCATATGTGCGCACGAGGCGAGTCTATCGCCCTCGGACGTGGGGCTTACGTGACCGTGAAAGCCGATCCGCTGCCCCGCCTGATAGTGACCAGGCAAGTTGCAAAGCAACACGTACTTCCCGGCGTTCAGGTCCAGGTTCAGGGTTCGGGAGGCTCCGGGCTTGAGCTTGAACGCTCCGATCTTGCCGACACGCCCCGCCTCAACGGCCTTCCCCGACTTGACCGGGAGCTTCGCGGGCGGGACCTTCGTCTTCAAGACGACGAACTCGTGCGGGATCTTGCCCGCGTTCCTCACCGCGAACGAGACAAACCAGTGCTGTGCCGAGGCGGGGCTCGCCAGCACCTTGAACTCCTTGAGCTGACCTTGACGGTGGTCTTCGATTCCGACGCTGCGATCGGACTTGCGAAAACGACGGCGGCGACGATGGCGCCGCCGAGGACGAGACGCTCGCGCATGCGCCTCAACCTAGCGAAAGAGGTCGCGTTCTCGCGGCATGAGGAGATCGCTGCCGCGGCCGTCTCCCGCTGCTGCGCGCAGGCCCCGGACGATCGCCACGGGAATGCCTTCCGTCTTGCCCATGACGAGCTGCGCTGCGCCGGCCATCTCGTCGGCCACCGCTATCTCGGTTGCATGGAGCCTGTATCCCGTCGAGTCGCGCTCACCCTCGAGGTCGAGGAGGGCGACGATTCCCGAAACGCCCAGAGCGACATCCGTGGTGCCACGCCGCCATGCGCGCCCGAATGAATCCGACACGATCAGGCCTACGTCGATCCCTGTGAGCTCGCGAATCCCGGTACGGAGGCGCTCGGCGGAGGCATCGGGATCGAGCGGAAGCAGGACCAGCGTGTCGGGCCCTTTGGCGTTTGAGGCATCGACACCGGCCGACGCGCAGACGAATCCGTGGCGCGTCTCCGCGATGAGGAGAGGCGGGCGCGTGCGCACGATCGCTTGGCTCTCGCGCAGGATCACCTCGATTCGGCGCGGATCGTCGTTATCGCCCGCGAGCTCGTGTGCCTTTGGCGATGGCTCGACTTCCGACAGATCGACGATGCGGCCCTCCACCTTCGAGACCGCTTTCTGCGCCACGACCACGACGTCGTCCTGTTCGAACCCACCAGCGCGAGCCGCAGCCTCGACGAGCAGCCTCGGGAGATCGTCGCCCTCTTCGAGCTCCGGGATGCCGAGGAGCGGGATGACGCGAATCTCCGCCGTCAAGAGATCCCGGTGACCCGGATGCCGGCGTGCGCTCGGTAGCGCTTGTTCAAGTTGACGATGACCGCCGTGAGCCCCTCGAGAGCACGAGCGCTCGCGAGCGGCCCCGCGTCGAGCGCACGTCCTGAGATCACCCTGCTCGCAAGATCGAGTGCGAGCGTCTTGGCGTGGGCGTCGTCTCCACAGACGAAGGCGTCCTCGTCCGGCGGCTCCTCTCCGCTCAGGCTTGCGGCCGCGAGCGAGTGAAGGCCGGCAAGTACCGGCGCGTCCAGCTCTTCCTGCAGCCTCTCGGCGAGCGAAGCTCCGTCCGGGGATGGCAGCACGCCTCGAGGCGTGAAGCGAATTTCGGAAGCGACGGAGAGGACCGGCGTCCTGCCGATCGCGCTACGGAGCTCGCGGGCAGTTTCGAGCGCGGCGTCCGCTTTCACGGCGAGAACGACGAGGTCAGCTGCCCGAACCGCGTCGTCGTTCGTGGCACCTTCGACGCCGAGATCGGCCGCGGCAGCGGCCGCTCGATCTCGGTCGCGCGAGCCGATGACGACATCGAGGCCGGCCTCATGCAGCCGAATCGCCAGTGCCGTTCCGAACGGTCCTGTTCCACCGACTACGGCTACCCGCACGCCGCCTCCAATACGTCCTCCGCGAGGCGTCGTGCCGATTCGCGGTCCCCCATCAGGGTTTGCGTGACCATCAGCTCAACGGAGGCTTCGGCCGGCGCGTCGGTTTCGTCGATCACGAGGGCATCTATGAGGCCTTCGTAGCGGTCCGCTACATGGCGCGGACTGGTGCCTCCCGCCATTCGAGAGAGCATACGGCCGGCCGGTCCGGTTACCGCCGCTCCACCGACGAGCGGGCTGACCGCGACGCAGCGCGTCTTGCGATGCTCGATCGCCTCCCGGATCGCCTCGACGGCGAGGATCGGCCAGATCGAGAGATACGGGTTACTGGGGGCGAGCAAGATCGCGTCGGCAACGTCGAGCACTTCGAGCACGCCGGGCGCCGCTTCCGCCTCGTCTGCACCCTCGTACTCCACCGCGTCGACCTCGTCGCGGTGGCCTCGGCCGACGAACCACTCCTGGAACGGGAAGGTGCCTGCAGGAGTCACGACGTCCGTTCTGAGCCTGCCGTCGGTCGCAGGAACGATCCGACTCTGGAGCCCGACTCGAGAGGAGAGCTGCGCCGTGATCTCCGAGAGTGCGACTCCTTCCCGCAGCGCCGACGTGCGCACGAGATGGAGCCCGAGATCGAGGTCGCCGAGCCGAAACCAGCTCTCCCCTCCCCAGGCGTCGACCGAAGCGAGCGCGTTCCATGTCTCTCCCGCACGGCCCCAGCCGCGGTCCTCGTCGATCAGACCGGCGAGCATGTAGAGGAGGCTGTCGAGATCGGGCGAGACGGAGACTCCGAGGATCTCCAGGTCGTCGCCGACGTTGCCGACGACCGTGAGCTCACCAGGTTCGAGCGCGTCGTCGAGGCCGCGTGCGAAGCGAGCGCCCCCGCCACCTCCCGAGAGGAGGACGACCTTCACGCCGGAACGGCGAGGAGTGCGCGCGTTCGAGGACCCACAAGTGAAGGGAGGCGTTCGAGATTGGCGTCGGTGTCGACGTCGACTTCGAGCTCCGGGATCCTGGCCGTGACGAAGGGCGCGTGCGCACGAAACCGCTGTGCGCTTCCGGGCCCGTAGAGCGGGGCGAAAACGCTCGGATCGGGAAGCGAGAGCGCATTCGTCGTTCCATCGTCGGCCTCGACGAGAGCGAGTCCGTGCGACGCGAGCTCGCGAAGCGCGGCAGGCGTTGCACAGGGGAGGTCGGCGTTGATGACGAGCACGTGGCCCTCGGCCTCCGCTAGCCCCGCCTGCACAGCGGGGCCGAGACCGTCTCCAGGATCGTCGATGACCTCGATGCCCGAGGGAACAACAGCGCGATCGTCGGTCACGACGAGAACGCGACCGACCTCGAGACTTGCCGCCACGACGTCCCCCAACATGGCCACGGCCGCTGCGGCGCGAATCGGAGAGGACAGCCGCTGCTTCGCGTCGCCGCGGTAAGGGATCACGATCGTCGGCACGCGCTGAAGCGTACTCACCTTCCCTGGCGTGGCGGCCTGCGCCGTCAGGCGGCGTTCGAGGACGTGCCGGGGCCCGAGGTCGCCCACTCGCGAACGTCGTACCAGTGCGATGCGCGCAGGCCTTCGCACACCTGGGCATCGGTGTGCTCTGCGTTGAAGACGTGATGCTCGAGATCGCAGCAGATCTCGACTTCGCTGAGCGAAACGTGCGAGATCTGCGAGAGCGCATCGGCCGGAAGTTGCGCCTCTGCCACGGTGTAGTGCTTGAACTGGAGGTCGGGCGCGAGCTCCATGAGCTCCGGCCAGTCCGGACAGGTGCGCGCACTCATCGGCTGTTCTCGAGCCGATGAGTGTGGAGGGGTGTGGGGAACCGGGAGGTTCCCCATGTTCTCAGAAAGAAGGGGGCACACGGGGGAAACATGGTTTCCCCCGTGAACGCGAGCCGAAGGCGAGCGTTGCTCATCGCGTGGCTGAGTTCTCTTCCAGCATCCACCTCCCTTCAAAGCGCACGACGCCGCGTTCGTCGCCCCCCGGATAGACCACGAACACCAGTGCGTCGTCGAGCCAGTGGTAGACGTGCTCACCACTCTCGTCCGTCAGGCCGAGTCGAAGGTGGAACCGGCCGTCCGCGAGCGGGAGCTCGCCGATCTCGAAGCGGACGCTTCGCCGGCCGTTTCCACCCGCCCAGCCCAAACCGCGGAGGTCGACCGCCTGGCCGGCGACGAGCGACCCGGCATCGTCGCGCAGCTCGAGCTGAAGCCGTGGCGGGGGGACGCCGTCCGGCGCGGCGACACCGATTTGGAGGACGAACGGCTCCCCGGAGAGAAATTGGAGACGGTCTGCGCCCTCTTTTCCGACAAGCACAGCGGACTCGATGGTGGCCTCACCGGAGCCCCATTCACGCAGGCCGACCCCGCGCTCGGCCGGGTTCGCGTCATCCGCGAGCGCTCGCCTGTAGCGCGTGACAGCTTCCCGGGTGGGGCCGTCGAAGGCAACGCGACCGACGTCGAGGAACACCGACCGCTCGCAAAGACGCTCGACCGCGGACGCGTCGTGCGAGACGAAGACAATGGTGCCGCCGGCCTGCTTGAACGCGAAGATGCGACCGAAGCACTTGCGCTGGAACGCCTCGTCGCCCACGGCGAACACTTCGTCGAGGAGCAGGATGTCCGCGTCGAGGAATGCGGCGATCGCGAAGCCGAGCCGCATCGTCATCCCCGACGAGTACGTCCGCACGGGCCGATCGATCGCATGCTCGAGCTCCGCGAACGCGACGATCTCGTCGAATCTCTGCCTGATGTCGGCCCGGCGGAGGCCCTGGATCGCGCCGTTCAGGAAGACGTTCTCGCGCCCGGTGAAGTCGAGGTGAAACCCGGCGCCGAGCTCGAGCAGCGATCCGATCCGGCCCTCGGCTCGCACCTGCCCGGCGGTCGGCTTGATGATCCCGGCGACGAGTCGAAGCAGCGTCGTCTTGCCCGAGCCGTTCCGCCCGATGAGCCCGACCGCCTCTCCACGCTTCACAGCGAGGGAGACGTCGTGAAGCGCCCAGACATCGGTTGCCTGCGTGCGCCCGCGCTGGATGAACAGGTCCTTCAGCGTCCGGGCCTCGCGAGCGTGGATGCGAAAGCGGCGCGAGACACCTTCGACGCTGATCTCGCCTGGGTCCATCGCAGGCCTACACTAGCCCTCGCGATGGAGCGCGTCGGCGAGCACCCGGTACCTGTCGGGCCGCTCGCGGTTCGCTGGCTGGCGTACAAGCTCGACGAGCCTCGCGCGGGAGTTGCCGGCAAGGCCCTTGTACGCCTCGAGAACGCGGGCTCCGCGCCGTGGCGCTCGCGCGGCCGAGAAGGTGTGCAGCTCTCGTACCACTGGCTCGACCCGCTCGGCAACGCGATCGTGTGGGACGGCCCGCGCACGCCGTTCCCCCTCGTCGTCGAGCCGGGCGAGACGGTCGAGCTCGAGTCCACGGTCGTCGCGCCCCGACCGTACGGGAGCTACCGACTCGCGTTCGACCTCGTCGAGGAACTGCGTTTCTGGTTCGAGGAGGTCGGATCGAAGCCGCTGGATCTCCCGGTCGAGGTGAAGCCGCGCATCTCCGAGCGCCGGCTCGGCGTCGAGGTTCACCACGGGCCTGATCCCCAGACAGCCGCGGCACTCGCCGGGCAGGAAGAGCCGATCGTCAACGATGAAGCGGTGGCGGTCGCGCACCTGGTTGCTGGAGCGACTCCTTCCTCCGACTGGTCACGCCGACTGCTCGACGCGCACGAGGAGGGGTACGCCGCCGTCGGCGGAGCAATCGCTGCGGAATCACGCGGCGACCGGCGGCGATTTGCGCCCTGGGCGCCTGGAGGTGGACGGAACCCACGCTTCGGAAGCCCGCTGCTCCTCCCGTCTCTGCTCGACGGGCTCGAGCCGGAGACTCACGAGGGCCTCCCTGCCTACGTCGGGAACGATGGGCTCTTCGAGGGCCGCGTCGTCGTCAGACTTCGGTCGCGATCCGGTCGTCAGAGCGGCTGAAGACGTACGCGCCCACGGCGAGGGCGACAGCGGCGGCGGCGGCAGTGTAGATCGTGTCCGCGGTACCAGGGGCATCGCCGTAGAACAACACCGCGCGCATTGCCTCGATCGGAGGAGTCAAGAAGTTCACCCAATGGAGAGCGAACTCCGCGACCGGATAGTCGTCCACCCCGGGAAGCTGTTCGAGGCTGTACAGGATCGGCGTCAGAAAGAACCACGGCAGAAGGAGGGCTTGCAGCAGGTGCTCGACGTCACGGTAGAGGGCGTTCAAGGAGGCGACCGTGAGTGCGAACCCGGCGACGATGCATGCGAAGAGGGCCCCGAGCGGGAACGCTAGCCAGACTGTCGCGCGCGCCTCGGGAACCTGCCAGAGGCTCAGCACGACGACGACGCCGAGCATCACGCCAAACGAGACGAGGTTCGTGCCGACGATCGAGAGCGGCACGAGTTGACGTGGGAAGCGCACCTTGCGGATGAGATTCGCGTTCTCGAGCAGGCTCCGCGACGAGGCCTGCGCGGCGGTAGCGAAGAAGACCCAGGCGGGAAGCCCGCAGAGGAGGAAGAGCCAGTAGTCGTCGCTTCCGACCTCCGCAACCCGCCAGAGCACGGAGAAAACGAGCAGGTAGACGAGCATGAGCACGAGCGGGTGGAGAAGCGACCAGCCGAGCCCGAGGAACGAGCCTCGGTACTTCGCCCGGATGTCGCGCCGGAACAGGCTGCCGAAAAGCTCGCGGTAGCGGATTACGTCGGCGTAAACGGACATCGCGAAGAGTCTAAGTCGACGGGATGCTCGACTACCCTTCTCAAGCTGTGGATGCGATCGTCGCGGTCGCCGCGTTCCCTCTTACGGTCGCGGTTCTCTGGCTCCTCCTCCGCTCGCCGGCCGGCGGGCGGCTCGTCGCTGTTCCGACGGACGAGCGCTGGCACGAGCAGCCGACCCCGACCTTCGGCGGCGTCGGCATCTTCGCCGGCTTCGTCGGAGGGATCCTGCTCGCGCTCGCGATCGGCGCGGTCGAGTGGAGCGGCGAGCTCGGCGGGATCCTCGCCGGCGTCACGCTCGTTTTCGTCGTCGGACTCGTCGACGACCTCCGCCACCTGAGCCCGATCGCGAAGCTCTTTGCCCAGACCGCGGCTGCGGTCATCGTGCTCGCAAGCGGGTTGAACGTCGAGATCGTCGGCAACGACATCCTTGCCTGGGCAATCGGTCTCCTCTGGCTCGTCGGGATCACGAACGCGTTCAACCTCCTCGACAACATGGACGGCCTCGCGGCGACGCTCGCGATCGTCTCTTGCGGCTACTTCGCGATCGACGCGCTCACCGAGCACGAGAACGAGACGATCCTGGTGCTCGCGCTGGCGCTCGGGCTCGCATGTGGAGGGTTCCTCCCTTTCAACCTGCGGCCTCGTCGCGGAGCAGTGGTGTTCATGGGCGACTCCGGCGCCCAGGTGCTCGGCTTCGGTCTCGCCTCGCTTGCACTCGCGGCGAGCTGGACCGTGGCCGGAACCACGGTCGCGACGATCCTCCTCCCGCTGCTCGTACTCGCAATCCCGATCCTCGACACGACGCTCGTGACGATCGCGCGGCTGGTGGAGAAACGGCCCGTGACACAGGGAGGACGCGATCACACGTCACACCGCCTCGTGTACTACGGGCTCTCCGAGACGAAAGCCGTGCTTCTGCTTGCCATCGTGTCGTCGGCCATCGGCGCAACCGCGCTCGCGTACAACGTCCTCGACAACGGTCGCCTGACCGCGATCGGAGTGCTCGTGACGTTCGTCCTGCTCGTCCAGTTCGGCAGCTTTCTGAGCGATCTCGAGGAGCGTTCCCGCCGCGGCGCCGAGGGTCCGGAGCCGTCGCTATGGCGAGCGCTCGTGTTCGAGCCCCGTCGGCTGCTCGAGGTGTTCGTCGACTTCGTGCTCATCTGCAGCTCGTTCCTCGCTGCGTATCTGCTTGCAGTAGAGGGAACCGGAACGGACTTCGAGCGCTCGGTCTACCTCTCCGCACTGCCGATCCTTCTCGCCTCGCGGTACGTGTTCTTCGTCGCTCTTGGCGTCTACCGGCGGGTGTGGCGCTTCGCGACCGCACGAGATGTCCTCCCCATCGCCGTCGGGTGCATCGGATCTTCGCTTGTCGCCTACGTCGTCCTCATCGCACTTCGCCCGATCGGGTCATTCCCGGCAGTGGAGATCTTCGTCGTCGATGCGATCCTGTGCACGCTGCTCGTCGGGGGCTCGCGCTTGACGCTTCGTCTCCTCCCCGAGGCGCGAGGTCACCGCGGAGATCGACGCCGGGTACTCATCGCCGGCGCGGGTCGCGCAGGACGCGGACTGGCGCGGGAGCTGCGCGAGGGCCGAGAGGCGAGAGTAGTCGGCTTCCTGGACGACAACCCACGCGTGCGCAGGCGGCGCATCCTCGGGATCAGCGTCGTCGGCAGCCTGGACGAAGCGGATCGCGCGATTGCGAGCACTCGGGCCGACGAGGTGCTCGTGACTATCCCGGCGGCCGCACAGGATCGCCTCGATGCGGTCGTACACGCATCCGAGGCCGCCGGCGTCCCGTGCCGAATCGTCCGTCGGCACGTCGAGTTCTCGAGCCCCGAGCCGGTCGAGGCCGCAAGGCCGTGACGTCCTCGTCGAACGCCGGCGGAACCTCCCGCCCGGATCTGCTCGCTCGCCTCCAGTCCGCCGTCCCGCTGCTCGTCGTGTACTTCGGGCTCGCCGCGCTGTACGCGTGGCAGGCCTCACGACACCCGGTGCCGACGATCTTCACCGACGAGCTCGAGCTGACGCAGCTGTCGCGCGCGATCGCGGAGACCGGGGAGCCCGCCCGGCGCGGAGAGCCATACGGCCTCGCCACTCTCGTCGCCTACGTGCTGGCGCCGGTGTGGTGGCTCGGCTCGGCAACGGCCTCGTATGCCACGGCGAAGGTCGTGCTCGTCCTCGCGATGACGGCAACCGTGTTTCCCGCCTACGGCCTGGCGCGGATGGTGGTGTCTCGCTGGCCCGCTCTGGCAGCGGCAGGCGCCGCGACGGTCGTCCCCGCGCTCGCGTACTCCTCGATCCTCGTCGAAGAGCCGCTCGCCTATCCGCTCGCGACCGTCGCGCTCTGGTTGATCGCGCGGGTGCTCGCGTGCCCGAGCTGGGGACGCCTCGCTGCAGCAGTGGCGGTGTGCGCGGCGGCCGCGTGGACGCGAACGCAGCTCGCGGTCCTCTTCGCCGTCCTGGCACTGGGGCTGCTCTGGCTCGCCTGGGAGTCCGAGCCCGGCCGCCGCTGGCGGGCCAGTTGGTCGCGATGGGACTGGGCAGGCGCAATCACTCTCGCCTTTGGCGCCGTCCTCGCGTTCTCGGCGCTGATGGGCCATCTGTCGACGAGCTGGCGGGAGACGACATTCATCTACAAAGACCGGATCTTCGAGCACGCCGCGTGGGCCATCGGCGCACTCGCGATCGGGATCGGCGTTCTCCCGCTGATCGTCGGGGTGGCAGCGCTCGCCCGGCCGAAGGGGGAGCCGCGCGATCGTGAAACGCGCGCCTTCGTAGTCACGAGCGCGGCCGCCCTCGGCGCCTTCGTCTGGTACGCGGGCATCAAGGGCGCGTACGTCTCCACGGTGTTCGCGACCTATGTCTACGAACGTAACGTCATCTACCTTGCTCCGGTCCTCTTCGCCGCGACGGCACTGGCGCTCACGCGTGGCGTGGGGAGAGCTTGGGCGATCGCCGTTGCCGCAGTCGCGACGCTCTACGTCGTCAACGCCGTCCCGATCGTGCTCCAGTACCCGTACTACGAGGCCCACGGCCTCGCAATCCTTGCCTTCGCGAACAGAGAGCTCGGCTGGTCCGAGGATACGATCGGCGACGCCCTCGTCCTCGTCTCGCTCGTAGCGCTCGGGATTGCTGTCGCGTTGCGGCTCGTACGGCGCGGGTCGCTCGCATTCGGCGTTCTGGCGGGTACGGCTGCGATCGCCGTCGTCAGCTGGAGCATGACGACACAGGTGTACGCCGCGGAAGGCGAGCGGATCCTCTCGAGGCAGGTCGCACAGAATCTCCCGAAGCCTTACGACTGGGTCGAGCAAGCGATCGGTGGTGGCTCGGTCGTCGTCCTCGGGCAGCAGATCTCGGACCCCACGAACATCTGGCTGACCGAGTTCTTCAATCCGGCGGTCCGGAAGATGTGGAGCCTCGACGGCACGGCGATCAGGGTGGGCGCTCCGATCCTCACACCGGACCTGGACGCCACGGACGGAACCCTGACACCATCTCCCGGAACGGACTACGCGCTCGCCGTGAACGGCGTCACGCTCCAGGCCCCAATCGTCGCACGGCGCGAAAACGCCATTCTCTATCGCCTCGACGGCCGCCCGGCCAAGCTCAACGAGGCGTTGATCGGCCGTGAGTCGGACGGGTGGATCATCGGCATGAACGGGGAGCACGTCGCCAGGGCCTCGTACACGCGATATGACGTTTCGGGCGACGGGCCTGGGTTCGCCGTTGTCAAGCTCTCGCGGCTCGGCTGGTGCCCGGACCCGGGACGCCGAGGAGCAGGCACTGCAATCGTTCGTATCGGCCCGGTCGCGATCGGCCCGGACAAGCAGCCGGCGATCGGGGCGGCCACCGAAACGCGGACGTTCGTGGTGAAGGACTGCGAGACCAACGGCGTTCTCCTCAACGCTCCGAACGTCCCGTGGCGCGTCGAAGTAACGATGGCACCTACGTTCTCGCCAAACGAGATCGACCCCTCGAAGAGCGATCGCCGTCAACTTGGAGGCGTGCTCGACATCCACTTCCAGCCGCTCTTCCGCTAACGCGACGCCGTGACGACGTACGTAAAGCGTGCTCGAAGCACGAGCCGCGCGAGCGGACCCGAGCGCTCGAGCGCTTTTGCGGCCGAGGCCAGCATGTCTGGGAGCGCGACCGTCTGCGGGATGAAGAACGGCCGCAGAGTGACTTGGCCGAAACCTGCGGCACGGAGGTCGTCCACGACATCGTCCGGGCGGTATTGCCGCGGATTCAGGTCGAAGACGAGCTTCTTCTCGGTGTACGCGGCGACGTGCTCGAAGAAGGCGCGGCGGTCCATGGCGTAGTAGATGGCGCGGAAGATCGTCGTCGCGGCGACCGGGCTTGGCGGGGTGTACGCGTTGAGGTCGCCGAGTTCCACCAGCGCTCGCGCGCCAAGGCGTCGACGCGCCTCGGCGACCATCTCCGGAGTCGAGTCGACGCCGCGATAGCGAAGCTCGCGCGCGAGCAAGAGCTTGCCGAGGCCGCCGTCGCCGCACGCGAGATCGAGCACCTCGTCACCCGGCTCGAGCGGCGGTCCGAGCGTCGTGATCAGGTCCGCCCTGTGAGCGAGATAGGCCGCCGCATTCGCATACGCTCGCTCGGTCCAGGCGTCGGCCTGCCGAGCGTACTTATCTTCCTTCGCGCTCATAGAGCGAGGAGGCGTTCCGGATGCTTGCGGACGAAGCGCGCCATCCCGCGCGCATGCCAGAGCGTGTGGCGAGAGAAGAAGTGTCGGTCGATGACGGCTGCGTAGTCGTGCTTGACGATCGCGTCGGGGACGTACCAACGTTCCCAGCCGGCCTGCATGGCGCGATAGCAGACATCGATGTCCTCGCAGTAGTGCCGGAAACCGGCATCCCACCCGCCGATCTCGTCGAGCATCGAGCGCCGCATGAGCAAGAACGCACCAAGCATCCAGTCTGCCGGTGCCGGCTCGGTCGGCCGGTCGTCGAGGGAGTAATGCTCGCGCTGCGCCTCATACGGGGGCCGGAACCGCCTCAGGGGCGTCCGGCGCATCACGGTGCCGCGGACGGTCGGAAAACGACGACGCGACGGCTGCCAGCTCCCGTCCGGCCAGCGCATCTGCGGCCCCGCAATGCCGCAACGCGGGTGGGAGTCCGCAAAGGCGACGAGCGCGGCCACGGCACCGGCCTCGGCTATCGCGTCGGGGTTCGCGTTCAGCACGTAGTCACCGGAGGTCGCTGCGATTCCGAGATTGACGTTCGCGGCGAGTGTCAGCGGGCGCGGGTTCTCGAGCACGCTTACGCCGTCGGGCACCACCTGCCCGACGGAGCCCGGCACGTTCGCGATCACCACGATCTCGTCGACCTGCGGGACGAGCGCGGGCAACGAGCCCTGGAGCTCCACGCCGTGCCCGTGCGAGACGACGACCGCGGAGACCTTCATGCGTCGAGCACCTCGCGATAGACGGCGAGCGTTCGTTCGGCGGCGGCGCGCCAGGTGAACGCACGCGCACGCTCGAGACCGGCCTCGACGAGACGGTCGCGGTCCTCCACCGCCTGCCGGATTCCGTCCGCGAGACCGCCCTCGTCCACGAACACCGCTGCATCGCCGGCAACTTCACGTAGAGCGGGATCGGGAACGGCCACGACGGGCGTTCCCGACGCCATCGCCTCGAGCACCGGGAGCCCGAACCCCTCATATCGAGATGACTGCACGAGGCAGACTGCGCCGCGGTAGAGCTCGGCGAGGCGCGCGGTGGTGACGTAGCCGTCGAGTCGCGCACCGCGCCGCCGGAGCTCGGCGGCAACGTCAGGCTCTTTCTCCGGTCCCGCAACGACGAGAGGCAGGCCGACGGCCGTGGCGGCTTCCAGTGCCGCGAGTTGGTTCTTGCGCCGCTGGATCGCCCCGACTGCGAGGACAAACGAGCCGGGTGAAACTTTGTCACGCGGCGGCTCCTCGCCCGAAGCGAGGGGCCGGAAAATCGGATCGACGCCGTTCGGGGTCACGACGATCTTGTCCGCCGGCGTGCCGTAAAGCTCCACGAGGTCGATCTTCGTGCGGTCGGAGACGGTGAAGACGCGCTCCGCCTTGCGCACGGATACTGGCACGATCCTTCGGAACACAAGCCTGTCCTTCCGACTCATCAGTTCCGGATTACGCTCGAACGAAAGGTCGTGGACGGTTACGACGCACGGGCACGGCGCACGAAGCGGTACCGCGTACTGCGTGTGACAGAGGTCAGCATCGAGGCGTCGAAGCGCACGTGGCAGCAACCAGGCCATGCGAAGCTCCTGTGAACGAGCCCGGAGCTCCAGGGCTTCAGTACCAGGGGGCACGAGATCCGGCCGACGCGTGAGGGCGACGAGCCTGATCCCGGCTTCAGGCGCGAGCGGCCCGAGCTCGCGGAGCAGGTTGAGGACGTAGGTCTCGTCGCCCGTTCGCTGTCGGCCAAGGACGTCGGCGTCGAGTGCCACGACCTTCACGCGAGCTCCCTCCACAGCTCCACTACGGCGTCGGCGGTCCGCTTCCACGTGAACCCATGCGCACGGGTCAGACCCATCGCGACGAGCTTGTCGCGGCTCGCCTCGGCCTTTGTGATCCCGTTTGCGATAGAGGACGGGTCGAGCGGGTCGACTAGGACGGCGGCTCCGCCGGCGATCTCCTCCATGGCGGCTCCGAGCGAGGTCACGACCGGCGTGCCGCACGCCATCGCCTCGAGCACCGGAAGCCCGAAGCCCTCGTACATCGAGGGGTAGAGCACGCAGCGCGCGCCGCGGTAGAGAGCCGCAAGCGCGGGGTCCGGGATCTCTCCTACCCAGCCCGGAACGTCCACGCGACCCCAGCCGCGGGCGCCGACCACGCGCAGCTCGACCCCGGCCAGGCGTACTGCCTCGACCGCATTGGCGAGGTTCTTCCGTGGCTCGAGCGTCGCAACCGCGAGCACATACTCTCCGTCCGCCTGCGGGCCGTCGACGCCGAAGACCGAGTCGACACCGTTCGGGATCACACGGATTCGCTCGTCCGGGACGCCGACGAGTTCGATCGTCTCCTGCTTCGTAAACTCGGATACAGCGACGATCGCGTCCGCAGCGCGGAGCACGCGCGCAAGCCCGGCTCTCCCGTAGAGACGGTGCCAGCGAGGAAACGCCTCGGGAAAGCGCAGGATGGCCAGGTCGTGGACGGTAAGCACGGTCGGAACGCGGGCACCGCGTGGCCCTCTAAACGTCGCGCAGTGGAGAACGTCTAGCGTTCGAGCACGCCGCGACAGGCCGACCGGATACCAGAGCGCGTCACGAACGACGCTCGAAGCGCGACCGGGGCCTCCGAACGAGAGGAGCTCGAGGTCGAGATCGGGGCGTCCGCGAAGCGCGCCGAGCAGCCCGCGGACGTGACGAGCCGTGCCGGCTCGCGTCTGGATCAGTGGCGACGTGTCGACTCCGACCCTCACGAGGCGACCGCCCGTTCTGCAGCGCTGACGGCGTCCCTGAGCGTCTCGTAGCCCAGGAGCTGCACCGCGTCCTCCGCATTACACCATCGGTAGATGTCGTGCTCGGCGTCGAGGACCGGCTCCCATCCGGGCGCCGCCTCGGCTCGGAACGGATGAACCGTCACGGTCTCGACCCCCGGTGCATACCGCGCGCGGACCGCGGGCGGGTCGTCGAGGAGCGAGTACGAGAGCGCTGCAGGGAGCTCGACGACCTCGGCGTCGAGACGCGCCTCCTCCCAAAGCTCGCGTCGTGCAGCGACGGCCGGCGTCTCATCGGGCTCGACCTCACCAGCCACGAGACTCCAGTACCCAAGCCGCTCGGGAGCTCTGCGAAGTACCAGGTACTCGCCTTCGCGCTGGACGACGACCACGACCTCGGTGCCTCTCCTCATCGAACTGTCGCGTCCTCGTAGCCGCGCAAGAGGGTCTCGCCGACGGCGCGCCACGAGAAGCTCCGCACGTGCTCGAGCCCGGCGACCACGAGCCGCTCACGCTCGGCCAGCGCGCGCTCGATTGCACCGGCGATCGCCGAAGGATCGTCGGGATTCGCGCGCACGGCTGCATCTCCGCTCGCCTCGTCGAGCGACGCGTGCGACGACGCGACCACGGGGACGCCGCAGGCCATGGCCTCGATCACCGGTATTCCGAACCCCTCGAAGCGGGAGGGGTAGACAACAACGGCAGCACCTCGGTAGAGCCGCGCCAACTCCTCGTCCGGGACGTACCCGAGCCGCCGAACCCGCGGGTTGTCGAGCAGCGGCTGTTCGCCCCAGCCTTCTGCACCGACGACCGCGAGGAGAAGGTCACCGCCGAGCAGGCGGTGGGCTTCGACGAGCGTCTGTAGGTTCTTGCGCGGCTCGAGCGTCGCGACGGTGAGGATGTACGGACCGTCGAGCTCGGGCCGCCGGCCCGTCCGCGCGGAACACGTCCTTCGCGGCGGGACGGGCGACCCTGACTCGATCCGCCGAGACTCCGAGCGACTCGATCACGTCACGGCCCGTGTACTCCGAGTTCACGAACACCACGTCACAGGTCTCGGCGGCGTTCTTGTACTTGCGGCCGTGCATCGAGCGCGTCCTGGCGGTCGTCCACTCGGGGTGATGCAGCGGTACCAGATCGTGGATCGTCGTCGCCCGGACTCCAGCTCGCTGCGGGGGATACATCCAGTCGCTGAAGTGAAGGACGTCGAACCGGCCGATCAGCCGTTCCGCAGAAGGGTGGCCGAACGACGCTCCAGCCCGTTCTCAGCGCATGCGAGAACGGGAGCGGCCAGGTCCGCAGCTCTACGTCGATTCGCGTGAGGGCGTCGCGAATGCGCTGCGGGCCGCGGATGCTCGTCGGCGCGAACGCCACGATCTCGTGCTTGCCCGCTGACGCTTCGGCGAGACCGGCAAGGGACCCTTGAATGTAGTTTCCGATCCCCAGCAACGGGTGGGACAGCGGGCTCACGTCAAAGGCGACTCTCATGGCCCCGGCTCGTAGACGAAGCGATTGAAGTGCGCTCCGAGCTCTCGGGGATCCGTGTTCTCGCCGCCGATCACGTCGGCCGGCACGGCCGTCGGCATGACCGTGTAGACGACTCGGCAGTCGCTCGTACCAGGGAGCGGAGCGACGGGAACGTTCAACACAGCTCGTCCCTCGGGTCGAAGTCGGACGCGTCCTACGACGGCTCCATTCGAGCGTGCAACCACTGTCTGCGGTTCGAGGAAGAGACTCGGGTCGCTGGACAGCGACACCGCGAGGCGTCCGGGAACGCACCGACGGCGCACATACGTGACCGTCTTTCCGGACCAGGTGTCGTTCGGGTACAGCCCGTCGATCCGAACTGCAGACACGAGCGGCGCATTCACGCGCCAGAGCGTCACGCCCCACCCCTTGTCTCGCGCGAGTGCTTCGCCGTCCGGCTCGAACGACGAGTCCGCGAGCAGGAACCGATCCCGCACCGGAGCACCGTTTGCGAGCGTCACTCGACCCGTTCTCGGGTGGATTCTCACGCGCGTCTCCGGAAGTCCGCCGGGTGTCGGATCGGTGATGTAGTACACAGGCCCGACACTTCGGTTGAAGAACTCGGTTTCGTTCACAGTCAGCCGGTCGGTGCGTCCGGTCCAGAGGAAAGCCGCGCGAGCGTCAGAAGGCAACGCGCGGTCTACCCAGTCGCGCTCGGCCGTGCGGATCCCCTGGAAGAGCGCTCCACGAGAGAACCGCTCGAAGCCGTGGGTTCCCCACCAGATGGGGCGAATGGCGAATATCCAGAGGCCCAGCACGAGCAGAGGGAGCGCAAGCGCGTAGCGCCGCGGGACGAAGAGGAACGCGGCCGCGAGGCTCGCAGCGAGCGCGGCTGCGGCGAGAGTGATCCAGTCGTCTCCGATCCGGTCCTGGAGCGACCACAGCGGCAGCAGCATCAACGTGTCCGTGATCGCGGAGGTCGTCAGGAAACGATCGAAGGGGATGGCGACGACGAGTAGCGCGGAGACGACCGCTGCGGCCGTTGTGAGCACTCGAGGGCGCGCTGCCCCGCGCTCAACCCAGGCGAGCAGTCCGATGCAGAGGAGAGGCGCCACGTAGAACAGGTTCCGCTCCTCGATTCGGTCGGAGAATCGCGAGGCAAACGCGGCCACGACAGGAACGAGGCAGACCGTCAACGAGACCGTCGCCGCGAGGAATGCTTGCAGGCGCTGGTCGAGCGAGCGCGCGCTCCCCACGAGGACGATCGTCGCAGCGAGAGGAATCACGAGCACGTAAAGAGACAGCTCGGCGACGTGCCACCCGAGGTACTGGAGGACCTCGCCGAGGTCGTAGCTCGTCTCGTCGACGGGCGAGTAGGCCCCGAGCAACTCCTGAGGCGAGCGCCCGCCGACGAGTTGGATCGCCAGGGCAGCTACGACGAAACCTGCCGTGATTCCGTACAGGGAGCGGAAGCGCGAGATCGTCGAGCCGAGTCCGCGACGCTCGAAGATCGAGAGCACGAATGGCGCAACGAGGATCGCGGGAAGCAAGGCAACCGCCTGTACGCGAGTCGCGAAAGCGAGCCCGAGGAGCGCGAAGAGGAAGACGATCCGCGTCGTCGTCGGCCGTTCCAGGACGAGCACGAGCACGAGCGTGACCACGAGGAAGAGCGGGTAGAAGACGTTCTCCGTCATGACCGTTCCCGTGTAGGCGAGAGATGGAAGCGCCACCGCGAGGAGCGCCGCAAGGAGAGCGAGCCCGTCGCGCACGACCCGCCGGGCGAGGAAGTACGCAGGCACCGCGGCAAGCGACATCAGCACCGCGTTCAGCACCTTCAGGGCCGCGTAGGCGTCGGGCAGGCTCTCGAAGAGGGCGTAGACAGGGCTGATCAGGAGGGGGTACACGATGCTGTAGCCGGGATCCGGCCGATCTCGCAGGAGCGGCTCGCCCGCGTCCGCAAGGCCGCGTGCGACCTCGGACCAGATGATCTCGTCGACCATGATGAAAGGGGCGACGATCCCGCGACCGAGGATTGCGCGAAACACCGCAGAGCCGACGACGATGGCGACGAGCCAGGCCCAAGCCGGGACTCGACGAATGGCGTTATCCAAGCTCGACCTCGGCGAGGCGGCGGGCGATCTCTCTCGCCTCGGCCGCGTCCCCCGAGATCCCGACGTCCGCCGCTGCTTCGCTCACATCGCGTAGCACCGCGTCGGCGACGGCGGCGCCACCCGCGGCCTCTTCGAGAGCAGCCGCGTAGAGCTCCGCGACGCGGCCCAGCTCGTGCTGACGGCGTACGAGCTCGACGCCGGCCGCACCCATGGCCGCCCGCACGTCCGGTCGCGTCACGAGCAGCTCGAGAGCCGCGGTCAGAACTGCCAGCTCGTCGCCGTCAGTCGGAACCTTGACCGCTACCTCGTCCGGAAGCTCCGAGAACCACCCCACATCGCTTACTACGAGCGGCTTGCCGAGCGAGAGAGCGCGAATCACGCTGCCCGAAGTCTCGCCCATTGTCGGATGCCTCAGGTTCACGGTGATGTCCGCCCCGGCCATGAGCGCCCAGAGTCGCGCCTCGTCCACCCACCCCTCGTGCACGAGGCCCGCTTCCGACAACCCGACCCGCTGCAACCGGCGCTCGAGGTCGAAGCCTGGCGACGTCGGTCCCACGAGCAGGAGCGTCACGTCCGGATGCTCCGCACGCACCGCCGCCGTAGCCTGCAGGACCTCGGGAATGCGCTTGCTCGCGTTCACGACCCCGAAGCAGCCGATGACCGGGCCTGCTGCAACCCGCTCAGGCTCTACCTGCCGCACCGGCCAGGCGGGATGCGGCACTCGCCACACTGGCCCTGTGAAGCCGGAGGCGCGCACGAGGTCGAACACGGTGCGCGAGTGGACGATGAGACCCGTCGCATGCTCGAGGACGAAGGACGTGAGCGGAAAGTCGGCAGGACGCGATTCCCAGAGAGGGGGTATCCGCTTGTCCAGGACGCCGTGCGCGAGCAGGCGGCCGACGACACCGTACTCGTGCTCCATCGCGTCGAGGTAGGCGTGTCCGTCGCGCCGGCCCACAGTCATCCCCGCGACGAGGTGGTGAAGCACGAAGTCGTGGAGGACGACGACACCGGGATCTCTGCGAAGCGCATCGACGATCCAGGCGTGTGCATCCGGGTTGTTACCGACGTGGTAGAGCGACACGTCCGTTCCCCGGGGAGCCCTCCGGCGCCCACGCCTCACGACTGTGACGTCGAGCCGCTCGCCGAGGGCCGGGAGAAGAAGCGCGCTGTAGTCGGCGATGCCGCTTTGCTCAGGCGGCATCGGACTGAAGTAGGCAACCCTCACGAGAGAAGCCTGGCGATCGCACGGTCCCAGGTGACACCGGCAGCGATCGCGTAGCCCGCTCGGCCGAAGGAGGCAGCGTCGTCGCGGTGCTCGCGGAGCCAGCCGGTCGCGCGGGCGAGCTCGCCGGCTTCTGGGGAGACCACGAGCCCTGTCTTGCCGTCGCTGACGACCTCGAGCGGGCCGCCTGCATCCGTCGTCGTGAGCACCGGCTTCTCGGAGAGGAACGCCTCGAGCGGCACCATCCCGTAGTCCTCGTCCACCGGCGCGTAGTAGACGGCCAGGCAGCGGGCGTAGAGATCCGCGAGCTCCTCCTCCGAGACACGCCCTGCGAACCGAGCGCGGCCGTCGAGCCCGCGATCGCGAGCGATCCGCTCGAGCCGCTCGCGGTCAGGCCCGTCGCCGGCGACGACGACCTCGAGCCCCGGGTCGAGCGCAGCCGCCTCGAGCAGGAGATCTATCCGCTTCGCGCGGTCGAGCCGGTTCACCGAGAGGACGAAGTCGCCGTATCCGTCGCAGTGGAACTGGAGCGCCTGCGGCGGGTGCGGAAGAACCTCGGCCCGCAGTCCGGTCGACGCCTCGAGCCGTCTGGCAACATTCTGCGAGATCGCGAACAGCCGCGTGGCCTCGCCGAGCGCAACCCGGTCGAGCGCCTGGATCTTCCGACGCAATGCCCGGTCCTCTGGTGAGTCGCCGAACTGCCCGAGCTCGGTGCCGTCGAGCTCGTACGCCTGACGGAACTGGTGGACGAGCCAGACCCGCTTGTCGGGATGCCGCACGAGGTATGACGGGAACTTCGTGGCGACGACGACTTCGATGCGCTTTCCGTCGGCCTCGTCGAGGTCGAGCATCCTCCAGAGAAATGCCTGCGTGAGCACACGCGTGCCGGGATACCACTTGAATGGAACGCTGACGAGATCCGCCTCGTGTCCCCGTGCCCGCAACTCGTCGACGAGCCGGTCGGTGAAGATCTCCGCTCCGCCCCGCGCAAAGGGCACCTGCGGCCGCAGGACGGCGATGTTCACGACCGCTCGGCTCGAAGTGCCTCGACCTCTGCCTGGAGACGTTCGACCTGCTCGGAGAGATCGTCGACCAACCGAAGTGACGCCGCGTTGAACGAGCGCTGGTCGTAGGCGAGCGGCTCCACGTACCACCGCATCAGCTTCCGAAGAACTGCCTTGACGGGAGTACCGAGCCCGCCGCGAACGCCTGGTCGGAGGCGAAGTGAGCGATCAGCGGACACCGGCCACAGGCGTTCGGCCTCCGCGCGAACGGCACGGCGCTCCTCCTGGCTCCCACTTCGCGGCACCCGGGTCCGCCCCAGAACGCCGAACCTCCTCGCGGAGCCGTCGGAAGAGCTCGTCTACGTCGACCGAAACCCCTGCAGATTCGCTATTTTCGGCTCCATCAGCGGGCATCGCGGCATTCTAGCCGGGCCGTCAGGACCCGCCCAGTAGGATCGAGACAGGTGCGCGTCGGAATCTCTTTGCTCACGCTTGCGCCGAACGACCTCGGTGGCTCCGAGACATACGCGCGCCAGCTCGTCCGCGCACTCACGCGAATCGGAACCCTCGAGTACTCCGTCTTTGTGCCCGCGCATGCGAAGGACGCTGCGGAAGGCCTGCCGGCCATCGAGGTCAAGGACTCACCCGTCGCCCGGCGTGGTCCGTCTCGCATCCCGGCGATGGCGTTCCGGGCGCGTCGCACCCGTGAAGTCAGCGCCAAGCTCGCCGACCTCGACGTCGTCCACTACGCCCTGACGGTTCCCATTCCACGAACGAAGGCGCCGACGGTCGTCACGCTGCACGACATCCAGCATCGCGATCTGCCCGACTTCTTCGGTCCCGCGCGACGCTCTTTTCGCCGAATCGCCTACGACCGCGCGGCACGTGCAGCAACGGCCGTCATCGTCACGAGCGAGTTCGTACGTCAGCGCGCCGATCGAGCTGCTCGAGCTTGGGCCCGATCGCGTCCACGTGATCCCCCTCGCGATCGATCACACGCTCTTCAAGCCCGGCGACGAGGAGCGCGAGTCATTTCTCCTCTATCCGGCGCGCCCGTGGCCCCACAAGAATCACACGCGCCTGTTCGAGGCGTTTGCTGCACTCCACGAGACACGGCCGAGGCTTCGCCTCTTGCTCACCGGCGGCGGGCTCGAGCGTCTAGACCCACTGCCTGAGGCAGTCGAGCGATTGGGCGTCGTGTCGCCGACCGAGCTCGCGTCGCTCTACCGACGAGCGGCGTGTCTCGTCTACCCCAGCCTCTACGAAGGCTTCGGCATGCCTCCGCTGGAAGCCATGGCCTCGGGCTGCCCTGTCGCCGCGGCGGACGCTGGAGCGATACCTGAGGTGTGCGGCGACGCCGCTGTGCTCTTCGACCCCACTGACGTCGATGCGATTGCGGCGGGAATCCTCCAGGCCGACGAGAGACGAGAGGAGCTCTCGGAGCGCGGGCTCGTGCACGCAGCCGGGTTCACGTGGGACGAGACGGCACGGCAGCACGAGGCCGTCTACGCGGCGGCCGCTACTGAAGCGCCCGCAGGTACGACCACGATGCTCTGAGGCCCCTCGGGCGCATGACTACGACGAGAGCCACATAGGCCCCAAGGCCAGCGCTCGCCGCGGCAAGCGACCCCAGCAGGATGCCTGCCGGGAGGAACGCGACGACGGTGAAGATCGCGATGGTTGCGGCTGCTATGGCAATCCCGCGTATGCCGTCGGACAGAGCCCCGAGCTCTCTCAGCAGGGCCACCAAGACGACGTACGTCGAGAGGGTGAGCGCGATGGCGAGGCCGTCGAGCTCGAAGAGCTCCGCGAAAGCCCACGCGAAAGCCACTTGCAGAGCGAGTGCGGCCGCACCGATCCACGGCAGCGCCCGCACGCGCTCTGCCACGAAGGCGAGCGGAAATGCAACGTTCACGCCGACCGAGGCAATCATCCAGGGGCTCAAGAGCACTACGAGTCGCGCGACGTCACGGCCGACGTCTCCCGAGTACGCGTCGCCCAAAACGCCCTCGACGATACCCCCGCCGGCGAGTGCGAACGCTCCGACCGCGGCTCCGATCACGGTGAGTGCCACCCATGCTGCGGAGACGACGTGGACAGCCGCGACCCCTGGCGCGAGCCCTCGGCGCGTCAACGGGACGGACGATACGAGGCCGATCGAGAACGCCGTCACGGTGACGAGGCTCGCCGCCGCGAGGTACGCATAACCGAAGCTCGTGACCGCGCCGGGCCCCAGACGACCTGCGAACGGCAGACACACGACATAGAGCAGCTGCAGCGCTATAGGCAGCGCCGCGGCGGCCGCAAATACGCCGAGCCGAGACGAAAGCGGAAGCCCGGCCGGACGAACGGCCGTCGTAGGCATGCTCGATCGCAGTGCGCGCCAGGCCAGCACGGCGACAGGAACGACAAGTGCGATCGCGCCATTGAGCGCCATGCCCCAGGCCACGGCCACGATCCCGTCAGCGTCGACGCGCTGGAGGATCAGGACGAGCCCGGCCGCACTCCCCGCTGCGTACCCGAACGCCGCAGTAACGTAGTCGTCGAGCGCCGCGAGACCGCTTGCCGCGAGTCCGGCAAAGAGATGCGCCACTGCAGCGGGGACGATCCAGCGCAGAGCGTCTGCACAAGCGTCCTGCGCGGCGTCAGAGCCGTTGCCAGTGAGAAGTCCGGCCAGCGGATCCGCGACGAACTCCGCTACGAGCAACAGCGGAATCGCGACGACCGCAAGAGCGGTCGCAAAGCCCGCGATGTTCCCGGCCAGACGCCGTTCGTCGCGTGCGCGGCTGAGGGCCGGAAGCACTGCGATGCGGATGGACTGGGCCGCGAGGGCGATCACGATGAAGAGGCCATACGCGGCGAAGAACCCGTCGGTCTCGTCGGTGCGCCCGAACTCGCGCGCGATGATGACCCCGATGATCGCCGCGAAGGCTGAGACGACGAGGGTCGACGCCGCCGTCAGCGCAGCACTCGCCAACGAGCCCAAGCCGGGCGAGTCTGTACGCTTGGCCACCGACGCGAAAGCGTACGCACCATGCCGAACGACACTCTCTGGACAGGCGGCGCGCTGGACGATCTCCGCCACGAGTTCGGGGACGTCTACGAAGGTCGCACCGCGCTCGTCACAGGCGCCGACGGCTTCATGGGCTCCCATCTCACCGAGGCGCTCGTCGAGCTCGGCGCCACGGTTCACGTCTTCGTGCGAGCGACCTCGAGCGGAGCGCTCAACAACATCGCGCACCTCCGCAACCGCCTCAAGGTGCACTTCGCAGATCTGACCGACAAGACCTCGGTCGATTATCTGATCCGGGAGCTGAGAGACACCGCGCCCGACCGGCCCTACGTGTTCCATCTCGGCGCGCAGGCACACGTCGGCGAGTCCTGGCACCGACCGTACGAGACCGTGATGGCAAATACAGTCGGCACGCTCAATCTCCTGCAGTCGGTGATCGATCAGGGACTCGAGGTCGAGAAGTTCGACACCGCAGGCACGTCGGAGGAGTACGGCAACGTGCGCGAGTCGGTCTCCGATCACCACGACTTCGACGACGCGGGCGGGCTGATCCTCCACGAGCGCTCGCCGATCAACCCGAAGTCGATCTACGCAACGTCGAAGGTGGCAGCCGACTTCCTCACGATGAACTACCACGACGCGTTTGGCGTTCCGGGTGTCGTCACGCGCATGTTCAACAACTACGGGCCGCGCCAGAACCCGCGCTACGTCACTGGGACGATCATCACCCAAGCGCTCGGGCGTGAGACGATCGAGCTCGGGCAACTGGAGCCGATGCGGGACTTCTGCTACTGCACGGACGGCGTGCGCGGCCATCTCACAGTCGCGGCACAAGGCACGCCGGGCGATGTCTACGTCTACGGCCAGGGCGCAAACATCTCGATGCGGCACTGGGTCGATCTCATTCTTCGAATCGGCGAGGAGAACGGCTTCTGGCCCAGCCGCGAGGTCGTCTCGACTCCGGCCCGCTATCGGCCGGGGGCCAGCGAGGTGATGGCGCTCCGCGTTGGCCATGAGAAGCTCACCGAGGAGACGGGCTGGATGCCGAAGGTGTCGTGGGAGGACGGCATCCTGCAGACGATTCGCTGGTACGCCGATAACCGCGACCGCTGGATGGGACGCGTCGATTGGCTGCCGACCGGCTCACCGCTCGCAACGTCGTGAGCCGCGTGCTCGTCACCGGCGGTGGTGGATTCCTCGGCTCGCATCTGGTCGAGCGGCTCGAGAGCGACGGCCACGAGGTCGTCGTCGCGCGCAGATTGGACTACGACCTCACCTCCATGGAGGACGCGGCCCGCATGTTCGAGGACGCCGACGCCGAGCTCGTCTTCCACCTCGCCGCGGAGGTCGGCGGAATCGGCGCCAACCGGGCAAATCCCGGCCGCTACTGGTACGCGAACCTGACGATGGGCGCGCATGTGCTCGAGCAGGCACGGCTGCATTCGACGCCGAAAGCTCGTCATCGCCGGGACGGTCTGCGCATACCCGAAGTTCGCCAAGGTTCCGTTCAACGAGGACGACCTCTGGGACGGCTACCCGGAGGAGACCAATGCGCCCTATGGCGTCGCGAAGAAGGCGGTCCTCGTCGGCGCCCAAGCGTATCGCGACCAGTACGGGCTGAACAGCATCTTCCTCCTCCCGACCAACCTCTACGGCCCGAGGGACAACTTCGACCTCGAGACGTCGCACGTCATCCCTGCCCTGATCCGGAAGATGATCGAGACCGAGAGACGAGGTGATCCTCTGGGGTGACGGCTCGCCGACGCGCGAGTTCCTCTACGTCGACGACTGCGTCGAGGGCCTCGTCCTGGCCGCGGAGCGTTACGACGCTCCCGAGCCGGTGAACCTCGGAGCGGGGAAGGAGATCTCCATCCGCGAGCTGGCCGAGCTGATCGCCGCCGCCACGGGTTTCTCGGGGAGCATCGTGTGGGATGCCGAGAAGCCTGGTGGGCAGCCACGCCGAAGCGTCGACGCCACGCGCGCACGCGAGCTGTTCGGGTTCGAGGCGAAAACACCGCTGCGAGAGGGGATCGAGCACACCGTAGCCTGGTACCGCTCCGCAGTAGCCGGTGTCGTGGAGCCCCGTTCGGGATGATCGCCCGTCGCAAGGCGGATGCTCGGCGTCACGAGGCAAGGACGCAGGGAGTGCCCATATCGGAATATGGGCGCGACTGAGGACGAAGCATCGGGACGCCGAGCGCCGCCTGGCGACATGGTCGCTCGTCCAGAACGGGGCTCCTTGGCTAGCGCGGCGGCAACAGCCGCGCGCGGCACGGGCCGCACGATCGACCGCCTGCTCGAACGGCCTCGCGCGGTTCTCGGCACTCTGATCGGCGCGCAGATCGCAGCGACAGTCGTGCTGGCGTTGTCGGTGACGCACAACGGCTGGGTCTACTTCCAGGGCGGAGACCAGATCTGGCTCGCGACACAGGGCTGGCTGCTCGGTCAGCTCGAGCTGGCTCCGACCGAGCTCGGCTACCTCGGCTCGTACCTGTTGACACCGATCATGTGGGTCACGGGACCGACGTACGTGCAGGCGCTGCCCCCGCTCGTGCTCCTCCAGGTGCTCGTTCTCGGACCGATCGCACTCCTCTGCGTCTACGGGATCGCGACGAGAGTAGGCGGACGGCTGCTCGGGTACTGGGCGTCGTTCCTCTGGGTCGCCGCGCCGTTTGCCTCGATCCCGCTGTTCGTCGACCGCTATCAGGAGCGCTGGGCCGAGCAGTTCCTCCCGCAGGCGCTCGGCCTGACCGCTATGCCCGACTTCCCCTCCACGGTGCTCGTTCTCGCCGCCGTGCTCTACGTCGTGCGCTCACTCTCGCCCGGCCACATGACGGATGCCGTGTTCGCCGGCGTCCTGCTCGGCGCAGCAGGAGCTCTCAAACCGCCGAACCTGCTCGTTGTGTTCGGCGTCGGGCTCGCCTACGTCGTCGCGCGCAGGTGGCGAGAGGGGCTCGCGTGCGCCGTCGCGATCGTGCCCGCGCTCCTCGTCCTGGTCGCGTGGAAGTACCGCGGACTCGGGGAGGTCCCCGTCTTTGCGCTCGAGCAAGCGCGGCTGGCCATGGGCTCGGGCCTGCTTGCGGTCGACTTCAACCTCGATCGCTACTTCGAGCTCGACTTCGACCACTGGCGAACGCAGATGGATCAACTGCGCGAGTTCTTCTGGAGCGCGCGTCTTGCGCAGTGGGCACCGGTAGCCGGACTCATCGCGGTCCTCCGCGTACGCCGAGGCGCGATCGCGGCACTGCTCGGCGGATGGCTCGCCGCGTTCCTCGTCGTCAAAGGCTTCTCACCTCGCGCAGACATCCAGTCCAACACGTTCTGGCGGCTGCTCATGCCCGCCTGGCCTGCGTATCTGCTCCTCTTCGCCTCGATTCCGCTGCTGATCCCGACGTTCGCTCGTCGGCTCGGGGAGCGGCTCGAGCCAGCTCGAAGCGTTGCGATCGCTCCTCGGTGGATCATTCTGGCTGCGATCCTGACAGTGGCGCTCCCGGCCGCGGCGCTCGCCGCCTCGACGCCGATCGAGCCCCCGACGCCGGCCGTGTTCCAGGGCGCACCGGGAGGGCTCGGAAGCGACATTCTCGCGCCCGTCGACGAGGGGATCGGACTGCGGGTCGAGTCCGGCGGACGCGTCCGCGCGCCTCGCATGGACCGACGAGACCGACTGGCGAGCGGATGTCTTCTACCGCATCTACCGCCACGAGGGGCCGGGGCCCGACACCGCCTGCTACCTCTCCGGAGACGTGGCCTGGTACTGCTACGTAACCGGCACGCGCGATCGGCACGACCCGCGACACCACCTTCGTCGACCCATCGCCCTCGCCGAGCGCGACCTACCGGATCGGCGTCGGGACGAACTGGGTCGACGACCCGGACGAGGGTGACGTATTCGCTTTCAGTCCGCCGGTATCCGCAAGCGGCTGACGCGCTCCTCGAGCAGGGCGATCCGCTGGGCGAGGTCGACGTTCTCGTCCGTGAGCTTCGAGAGCACGGTCGAGTAGTGGAGGAGCACGAGGAGGATGAAGAGCGTTGCGACAGCGAAGAGCACGGCAGGTGGATAGCTCGTCACACCGACCCAGCCCGCAATGGTGTTCAGACCCTCGCGCCAAGCCGAGAGGACGAGCAGCACGATCCCGGTTGCCAGCCAGAGCAGTGCATAACGTTCTTTGAGCCGCCGCCCTCGCACCAGCTCGAGGACGACCAGGATGAGCAGGACCGATGCGACGACGCCGACGATCGAGACTCGAACCGGAGTCACTCGTCGTGCCCCTTCGAGACGCGGATATCGCCGCAGGCTGGCCACGAGCAACGCAAGCATGACCTTGACGATGTAGTAGAGCGACCGGACGAACGTAATCGAGGAGGTACCGGTCGTTCGCTCTCGCATGGCTACCTGCACCTGAGCCACACGCAATCCGCTCCGCAACGCGACGAGCGTGGCCTCGACCTCGGGGTAGTCGTGGGGGAACTGCGCGGCGAAGAGCTCGATTCCCCGCTCGATCGAGCGCGACGAAGCCCGAAGTCGTGTCGGTCACGCGCTGGCCGCCGAGAACCGACACGAGACGAGCGAAGATGCGGATGCCGACACGACGAGCGAATGGTGGTCGATAGGTGCCGTCGGGGCCGACGAAACGCGAGCCGATGACGAGATCCGCCTCACCGGCCTCGATCGGCTCGAGGATCTTCGGGATCTCGGATGCGTCGTGCTGTCCATCGCCGTCGAGACGGACGGCGAGCTCGTATCCGTGCTCCAGCGCGTATCGGAACCCTGTCTGCACCGCACCGCCGATGCCGACGTTGAACGGAAGGCTGAGCACAGTCGCGCCGTGCGACTCCGCGACCTTCGCGGTGTCGTCGGTCGAGGCATCGTCGATGACGACGACGTCGATCGCGGAATCGAATGCTCGTATCTCGCCGACGACCCTTCCGATCGCGCCCGATTCGTTCCACGCCGGCACGATCGCGACGAAGGCGGCGTTCCTTCATACCGTAACCCCGGCCCCGAGCCCCACGAGCTCCAGCAGCCGGCGCGCCCGATGCGCATACGTGTGCTCGTCGAGGACGCGCTCCCGCGCGCGCCGGCCCATCTCCTCCGCCTGCCCGGGATCCGCGATCAGCTCACGGTACGCGCCGATGGCCTCCTCCACACTCTCGACGACGACGAGCTCGCGACCCGGCTCGAACCAGCGCTCGATACCCTCGTGCGGATTCGAGACGATCGCCGCACCTGAGGAGGCGAGCTCGAAAGGACGTGCGGTCGACGATCCGGGAACCGTCGCGTGCGGCCGGCGCGTCATGTTGAGGTTGACCCGGGCGCCGGAGATCGCTCGGGCAAAGACGTTGAACGGGACGTCGCCGAGCATGCGCGCCTGCGCCCGTGTCCCCTTGGAAGTCGAGCCCACCGAGCCCGAAATCGAGCTCGGAAGCGACCCTCGACGGCTCGCCGACCATCGTCTTCATCCAGTCCCGGCGGAACTTGTCCCCGTAGCCGTAGAAGAAGACGTCCACCTCCTTCTCGACCGGTTGAGGCGAGAAGAACTCGGGATCGGCGCCCCAGTAGAGCACGTCGGCCCTGCGCGCACCGAGCTCGAGCAGACGCGGTATCCCGCCCTCGGAGTTCGACAGCACGAGGTCGTACTCCCACGGGTCCGCGCCGTGGTACGGGTTGAACCCGGTGTCCATCCCCCCGTACTCGGGCAGGCTCATCGGGACGTCGCCGTCGTAGAAGACGATCGGGATTCCGAACCGGGAACGAAGCGCGTCGGGGACGCCTCGCAGGTGCGCCATGGGAACCGTGAAGACCACCACAGCGTCGGGTCGTTCGCGCTCGATCAGGCGCTCGAGATGGCGCCTCCAGCGCGGCGTGACCCAGCGCTGGATCGTCTCGCGCGTGAGCCGATCGAGCCCCGACTCCTCAGGATGTGACTCAGCACGCCGGAGGTAGCGGTCGCCCTTGACCCGCGCGAGCACGTCCCGGACGGCCTGGTACGACTCGCCCTCGCGGTAGGTCGGGTTCGGCGCCACGCGCCACCAGGGCGACTCGACCGGGCGCCCGCGATACGGCGTCACGACGAGATCTACGCCGGCCTCGTACATCCCCTTCCAGAGCTGCCACCAGGCCGGCGTGCAGCCGTAACGGAAGTCGAGGTCGATGGCGGAAGCGACGGCGAGGATCTTCGGCGTCTTCATAGGCCCAGTAGGGGCCAGGCGATGCCTCGCCCTCATCAGTACGCCCCCCGTCGGCTGATCACCGCGGGGATCGTCCGGGCGATGATGGTGATGTCGAGCCAGATCGACCAGTTCTCGAGGTACGTGAAGTCGAGCCGGACGAGATCGTCGAAGGTCAGGCCGGACCTGCCCGAGATCTGCCAGAGCCCTGTCATCCCGGGGAGAACGGCATATCGCGCCCGGTGCCAGTCCTCGAGGAGCCGGTAGTCGCGGAGCGGGAGAGGTCGCGGCCCCACGAGGCTCATCTCTCCCTTCAACACGTTCATGATCTGCGGAATCTCGTCGAGCGAGAATCTGCGGAGGAATCGGCCGACGCGCGTCACCCGCGGGTCTTCGCGGATCTTGAAGAGCGCTCCTTCCGCCTCGTTCGCTTCCTCGAGCTCGGGCTGGAGCGCCGCTGCCTCGGCCACCATCGTGCGGAACTTGAGCATCCCGAACTCGCGCTCGCCGACGCCGATACGCCTGTCGACGAAGAAGATCGGTCCACGCGAGTCCAGCTTGACGGCCAGGGCGATCAGAGCCCAGAGCGGCAGCGCAAGAAGCAGGACGAGCGCGCTGACCACGATGTCGAAGGCCCTCTTCACCGCCCATTCCGCGCCGGTGAGGACCGGCGGTCTCAATTCGAAGAGCGGAGCACCATGGCCCGGGACGTACTCGCCACGCTGGACGAGGAGCTCCGTCGTATCGGGCGCGAGCCGCACCTTGATTCCCTGGCGATGAGCCTGTTCCACCACCTCGAGAACGGTGCGCTCGTCGAAATCGGCTTCGGCGAGGATCACCTCGTCGGGCCGCACCTGCTCGAGGACGATCGCTAGCTCTGCACGCGAGCCGAGGAGGCGAATGCCGGGCACGGGCTCGGGAGCAACGGCGCCGACGAACTCATAGCTGAGACCGCCTCGAGCCGCAGCCAACGACTGCCTCAGCCGGCTGAGGCTCTCGCCCTCGCCGACGAGCACGACCCGCCGGCGAATGCCCATGGCGCGCATGACCTCCAGCGACGCGGATTCATAGGCGGCTCTGAACAGGCCGATGGTGAGCGCCGAAACAACGACCGAGGTCGGAATGAGCCCGGAGGTCGTGAAGTCGTAACCCGTACCGATCCCGAACGCCAGCACGATCAACGCGACCACGATGAGACAGGCGAGGATGCGCCCGGCTCCCGGACGCCGCTCCCGCTCTCTATAGAGCCCTGACTGCGCGAAGACGAGGACCGTGATCGGAGCGGCGAACTTCAGCCACTCGGCCGGGCCCTCGCGCCAGAGCAGGCCCCAGAGGATGTCTCCGTCGCCCGCCACCAGTTGGCGGATGACGAGCGCGAGATAGATGCCAAGGGCGAGCGCCACGACATCGAGGATCACGAGCGCCGCGACGGAGAGCGTCCTCCGAACGAGCGACACGATCGGCCCACGCGAGAGCAGGTAGAGCCTGGACGCTCGAACGTCCCGGCCCGCAAGAGACTGAACCGGCGCAGGACGTGGGGTCTCCGCCGGCGGTGCGGCCTTGGACACGCCCTGAAGCTTAGAGCCGCGCCACGTCGTCCCACGCCAAATTGGATGCGGCTTCGAGCGTTGCGCCTGCGAGCGTGTCCAGATCGGTCGGCTTCACGCGGCGCGCAAGCAGCGGAAACAGCACGCCGATCGTCGTCCGACGGCGCAGATCGAGGAGATCCGTGTCGTGGAGATAGACGTGCACAAAGGCGGGCAGAGGTCGGCGGCGGACGAGCGCTCGCCCCAGGTCACCCAGCGAGTGCGTCGTGGGAATCGCATCCAGAGACAGGCCCGAGGGCAGTCGAACGCGCGAGGGTGTCTCGAGCGAAGCCCACCGCTCTCCGCTGGCAAGGTAACGAGGCCGTACCGCCCGAGGCGTGCAGTCCACGTATCCGAGCTCGGCGCACGCCTCGGCGACGTCGACATCCGTATACCAGCCGCCGCCGCAGAAGAGTGTCGGCTTCAGACCCGCCTCTCGCAGTCGCGCGCCCTCGGCCCGCACACGCTCGCCCGTACCGTCGCCCGTCGGCCTTGCATGGTCTGGAGCGGTCCAATGCGTGTGGTGACCGAGCGGCCCGCGATTGGCCGCCTCCCGGGCCCGATCGAGCCAGCGCGACTCGTCCTCACCCGCTGAGACGTCAGCGGGACGCATCAGCGCAGCGACGGAGAAGCCGCCCGGGCGCTTCTCCTGCAGTGCGGAGAAGCGCGCCCAGACCGCGTCGTCGAGCGGCCGCTCCACGTGGCAGGAGACGACCGCGTACCGTTCCCGCGACGTGGCGCGCATCGTCGTCGAAGTATCCTCTGCTCGCTAGATGCTTGATGCCACGAGATCGCCATCTCCGGGGCGTGAGCTGGCCGCTCGGGGGCGCGACGGGAGAGCGGCGGCGAGGCTGGACGCCTCGGTGCGCTCTCCCGTCGTGAAGCGCACGCCCGGCGCGAGGCCGCTGCGGCCTCCGCCGGGCGGAAGCGGCCCCGACGCGCCGATCGCGCATCCGGACGCGCGAGATCGTGGCATCAAGCATCTAATGCGGCGCTCGACGGCAGCTCTCATCGTCGTCGTCGTAGCGGCAGTTCCTCGGCTCGTCGTGCTGGCCCGCGAGCGCGAGACGATCCTCGAGGAGTTCGTCGACAAGAGCGACCGGTTCGCCGTGACGCTGGTCGACCACGGCACGTTCGGCTTCCTCCCAGGAGTGCCGTCGGCGTACACACAGCCGCTGTACGGCTGGTTCCTCGCAGGCCTCTACCTTCCGTTCGGCCGATCGTGGCTCGCTGTCGGGCTCGCGCAGATCGTCGTCGCCGTCGCCACCGCACTCGTCGTCCTCGCGATCGGGACGCTCCTGCGTTCTCCGGGGCTCGGCCTCGTCGCTGCGGTGCTGACAACCCTGCACCCCTACGTCGTGTGGCACGACGTCCACGCGAACCGCGAGGTGCTGGACGGGCTCGTTCTCGCGCTGCTCGTTCTCTGCGCGCTCGTCGCGTACGAGGACCGCACGCTGCCGATGGCCGCGGTGACCGGCGGCGTAGCGGGCCTCGCGATCCTCGGTAACGCGCGGCTCGTGCTCCTGCCGATTGCAATTGGCATCTACGTCGCGTGGCAACGCGGACCGGGAGTCCGCACGTTGGCCGCTGTGTTGGTCGTCGTCGCAGCGGCGGCACTCGCGGTGGCACCCTGGGTGGCGAGGAACAAGGTAGAGGTCGGGTGCTACGCGATCACAACCGACGCGCGAGCGCTATGGAAGGCGAACAACCTGAACACGCGCGGCGTTCTCGACCGAGGCGGCTGGATCGACGACGTTCCCGAGCTCCCGGGTGCCCCTCCCTGGCCCGAGCTCGCGGCAGATCGGACTCTCTCCGGTCGACCGACGACCGTCGACGAGTGCGCGCAGATGCGTCTCTACCGCGAAGAGGTGCTCGAGTTCTGGCGCGAGCATCCGGGCGAGAAGGTCCGGCTTGCCGTTCAGGCGACGCAGATGCTCTGGAACCCGGTGCCATCCGAGTCCGATTCGAGTGGCAGTGGTGGGGCGCGTCTGGCGCGGCGGACAGTGGAGCCGGCGTTCATGCTCGGTCTCTATGCCCTGGCAATCGTGGGCCTCTTCTTCGCGCCCCGGCACTTCGTCGCGCTCGCGCTGCTCCTGCTGACCTACAACACGCTCGCGGCAATGGTTTTTGCGGGCACGGCTCGGTACCGCGCTCCGTGGGACTTCCTGCTTGCGCTGCTCGCCGCGTTCGCGCTCGCCGAGATCTGGCGGCGCGTCCAGCAGAGACGAGGCTATGCGGCAGCCCGCTCGAGCGCCGCGCTATAGAGCTTCTCGATCCGCGCCACGCATTGCTCCGGACTGAATTGGGCGAGCGCTCGCTCGCGCCCGGCGTTCCCCATCGCCGCTGCACGAGGGAGATTCCCCGCGAGCGCGACGATCGCGTCAGCGAGCGCGTCGGCGTCGGCCGAAGGAACGACGAGCCCCGTCTGGTCGTCGGCGACTATCTCGGGCAGGCCCCCGACCGCGCTGGCAATCACCGGGCGCGCTCGCTCCATCGCTTCGAGCGCGACCATGCCGAAGCCTTCTCCGAGCGAAGGAACCACGACGATCGCCGAGTCCTCGATCGCTCTCTGAACCGGAGAGACGAAGCCGAGGAAGCGCACTGCATCTGCGAGCCCCAGCTCGCGGGCGTAAGCCTTGAGCGCTGGCTCGAGCGGCCCCCGCCCCGCGATGTCGAGAACCACATCTGGTACGCGAGCCCTCGCCTGCGCAAGCGCGCGCAGCAGGACGAGATGACCTTTGATCGGAATCAGGCGGCCGATGCACGCGAGGCGCGGCTCATCGCCTTCGTACGACGCCGCAGTGCCGGACGATGCGATCCCGTAGTGGACGACTTCGAAGTCCTCCGCGTCGAACCCCTCGGTCTCGGCCAGGTACTCGGCCAGACCTCGAGAGATGGCGATGTGAACGTGCGCCAACGAGCCGACGGAGCGGTCTGCGAGCCCGAACCAGCGCCCTTCTCGAAACTCGTTGAAACCATGCTTCGTCGAGAGTCGGAGTGGCACCCGAGTCAGCGAGCCGGCGAGCTGGCCGTAGACATCGGCGTGCACGAGATGTGTGTGCAGGATGCGGGGCCGCACGCGCGAGAGATGGGCGACGACCTCCCCGAATGCCATCGGGTCGACGTCCGCTCGAAGCCTGACATCGTCGAGTGGCACACCGCGGGCGCGGATCTCGTCAGCGAACTCCCACGCCCCCGGCTCGTCCTCGTGCAGCATGAGAAATCGGACGTCCCACCCCCGGGCTCGAAGATCGGGAAGGAGCTGGAGCAGATGTGCCTCCGAGCCGGAGATGCCGGCGACCTTCTGGGTGTGGAGTACGACGCCGTCGCCGGTCATGGAGTTCGGTTCCGGATGATCGCCCGTCGCGAGGCCGATGATGGATGGCGCGAGGCAAGGACGCAGGGAGCGTCCACATCGAAGTAGATACGGGCGCGACTGAGGACGCCGCATCGTGGCGTCCAGCGCGGCCTCGCGACATGGTCGCTCATTCGGAATCGAGCTCCGTGACACCTGCCGCGTCGAGGATGCCACGGGCCCACGACTGCACCGAGTGCCCGGCCTCGACGCGCTGGCGAAGACGACGCCCGATCACGGCGCGACCTGCCGGGCTCATCTCCGCCAGCGCTCGGATCCGTTCCGCAAGAGCCCCGGCATCCTCGCGGCTGAAGCGCTGTTCCTCGTCGAGCAGCGAGTCGAATACGGGGTTGGACGCGAGCACGGGCAAGCATCCAGCGGCTGCCTCGTAGACCACCTTGTCGGGGGCTCCCGCACGCATGTTGTTGACGAGAGCATCGTGTGTGGCGAAAAGATGCGGGATCTCGGCTCTAGGGACCGCGTCGCCCAAGGCCACGCGCCCTTCGAGGCCGAGCTCGACGGCCAGCCGCTCGAGCTCCCCGCGATGCACGCGCTCTTCGTCGGAGAGCGACGGCCCGTAGAAGTCGAGCCCGACATCCGCTCCTGCCTCGGCGACGGCACGCAACACAACGTCGAGGCCCTTCGCACGCGAGTAGCGGCCGAGGGCGAGGAGTCGCAGACCATCGCCATCGCGGGCTGTGGAGCACTGGAACTCGGAGATGTCGATGCCGTGCCCGATCGCCCGCAGCTTTCTCGAGCGGAGAGGGAACGAGCGCGTGTCGACCGACGTGACCGCGGTCGAGGCACGCTCTGCCGCCTGCAAGAGCCGGCTCGCCCGCCAGTGCGTGAACCAGAGGACGAGCGGGATGTGAAGTGGCCGCACGAGCGGTGCAGCGAGGACTGCGTAGATCGGGCACATGTGAGCGACGACTGCCCCTCCGCGAAGCCCGCTCAACTCTTGAGACAGCGCCGCTTCGAAGCGTACGCCGCGGGCGATCTTGTGGCGTGCACGGAACACACGCACGCGGCAATTGGGGGGCAGGACTCCATCGGCAGCTCCGTCGGCGAGCACGACGACCTCGTCGACGAGGTCGGCCAGAGCGCGAATCTTGGGGACCGTCGCGGCGAGAGCGGGGTGTCCGGGTCGACCTGCTGGGTGATGAAGACGAGCTTGGTCATCAAAAGAAGTCGAAGTCGCCCAGGGAGAAGTGCCACGCGTCTGCACGCTCGTCCACGTGGGCACCCTCGTGGAGCGTCTTGCCGATGAAGCGAAGCTTCTTGTTCGTAGGAGCGAAGCCTGCCCGGAGCAACGTGCGCCGCTCCGCCCGAGAGCGAGGCGGGAGGAGCACGAGCGCGTCCGCGCCTCCCCGCACCTCGGCGACGGCGCGTGAGAGCAGAGCATCGCGCTTCCCGACTTCCCGCCGGGCGCGGTGACGAGATCGGCGAGAAACCCCGCCGAGACCCCGTGCTTGAACGTGTGCCCGACGACGGCGGCCCCGACGAGCTCGCGGTCCCGATACGCGCCGAAACACCGGTAGTCGCGAGGCGAGTCGAGGTACCGCCAGTTGAAGTACTCGGCGTCGCGGACGAAGTGGCTTCCGTAGCCCGTGGCCGCGCGCCGACCCAGCTCGTCCATCTCGGTGCCGAAGCGCTCGACGAGCCGAACCTCGAGGCCGCGGATGGTCGTGGGCGTCAAATCCGGCGCCTTCAGCCCACCCCGTTCGCCCGGCCTTCCGAGCGCGTACCGAACCACCGCACCGGCCCGGAGCGGCCGCGCCCAGAGACGAAGCCTCGGCAGGTCGATCCAGCCGAGGCGGCTCATGAAGATCGGGTAGGAAGCCCCGTTGGGGAAGGTCACCGTGAGCGGCGAGCCGGCCGACGCAGCAGCGGCCTCATTCTCGCGCTCGAGGGTCGAGAAAACGCCCTGGCCCCGATAGCGCGGATCGGTCGCCACGTTAACGGGGATGGCAAGCCGGGTCTCGACTCCGTTCAGCACGGTGCGGAAAAAGCTCATCGCGGCGACGCCGACGACCTCCCTGCCGTCGACCGCGAGCGAGACGATCCCTTCGCCGGCCGGGTTCCGGTCGAACCACCACGCGAACTCCTCGTCGGAGAGCTGCGTCGTGCCGACGCGCGCGAGCAGCGCGACGAGCGCCGCACGCTGGTCGGGCGAGTACGGCACAACCTGGAAGCTCACCGCGACGCTGTTCCGACCGCGGACATGAGAGCTCGCCGCGCACGTGTGCCGAGCACGGTGTCCTTGACGGAGATCAGGTCGCAGGCTCCGCCGAGGACGAGCTCGAAAGTTCGCGCGGGATACGGTTCGACGTTGTATCGACGAAGCTGGAAGCGGTCGCTCCCAGGTCCATTGGCTCCGGAGACAGCGCTGAAGCCAAGCTTGTAGCCGGCCTGCTGGACGAGGCTGGCGTGCTCTACGCGGTAGTCGGCCTTCGATCCCTTGACGAAGGCGAACGCCTCGACCTCCCGCCCCAGCCGCTGCTCGAGACGAAGCTTCGAGAGTGCGATCTCGCGGACTGCCTCGGCGGGCTCTAGGAGGGAGAGCTGTCGGTGTCCGATCCCGTGCGACTCGATTCGGACGCCCCCGGCTTCGAGCTCCGAGAGCTCGTCCCAGTCGAGTGTCGGGTTGCGGACACCCAGGGCGTAGAGCGATTCCTCGTGTGGCAGCGGGTACGCGTCATCCAGGAACCCGATCGGGACGAAGACGACTGCCGGATATCCGTGGCGACGCAGAATCGGGAGCGCGTGCTCGAGGTTGTCGCGGTAGCCGTCGTCGAACGTGATGAGTACCGCCCTAGGTGGAAGCGGCGTTCGGAGAAGGTAGTGGTCGCGCACTGCGTCGAGCGACACGGGCGTGTAGCCGAGCTCTGCAAGCAGCGACATCTGCTCTGCAAAGACCTCGGTCGGAACCGTGATCGGGTTCGGCCAGAGGTCGTTGACCTTGTGGTACATGAGCACGCGCAGGGTGCGATCGGCTTCACCGGGGTACGCGTCGATGCCGGCCACAGCCTCTCCGAGCGCTCTGTAGGCGCCGTTCTTCAGGAGCTGCATTGCCCGGAGCGCGCGCATCGGCGTGAGTGTAGGTGCGCGGCCAGATCAGACACCTCAATCCCTCTCTGACACGATCGGCGCATGCGCCGGACCTCGGCGCGACCCACGCCGCGAGATGACCGCTGAGGACGTCGTCGGTCTCGTGCTCGGCCGACGTGTGCGCTGCCTGACGCCCGAGGCGCAGATGCTCTGTCACACGGGCTACCCGCCCCATCTCGGCTCCTACGACGACGTCTGGGCGCTGACCGACGGTTCGGCATCCCGCTGCCGGACGAGTACCGCGGCCCTCGCGAGTCGTACCGGAAGCGAGAAGCGTAGGAGCGACGTCGGGACCTACGAAGGCGCGACGACATTCTCGACGAGGTCGTGAATCTGCCGCGCGTACTCTTCGGGTGTCGCGAGCCAGGGCTCGACCGCGACACGTCCGGCCGAGCCGAGACGCTCGGCGAGCGTGCGGTCTGACAGCGTCAACACGAGGGCACTCGCGAGGGCGTCTGCGTCGCCGGGCGGCACCAGGAGCCCCGTCTCCCTGTCGTCGACGATGTCAGGAATACCGCCGACATGGCTCGCCACGACGCCACGGCTACGGCAGAACGCCTCGACCACGACTCGTCCAAGGCCCTCCGAGCGCGAAGGGAGCACGAGCACCGTCGACTCGTCCAGGGCCTGCGCGACTTCGGGTGTCGGCAGCGATTCCGTCCAACGCGTCTGTGCCGGCAGATCATCGACGAGTCGCTTCACTACCTCGTTCAGCGCGCCGCGCCCCACGATGTGAAGCGTCGTGTCGGGAACCGTTGGTGCCGCGAGTCGCCAGGCCTCGGCGAGAACATCGACAGCCTTGTAGCGCTCGAGCACGCCGACGAAGAGCGCAGTCGGGCGCTCGGGGAGCGGCCGAGGAGCGGTCTCGAGGAACGGCTCGAGATCCATGAATGCCGCGAACGTCGCGGTCGGCTCGACCCCGGCAGCTCGCACGAGACTCGACGTGTACGCCGAGATCGTCCGAACACCGTCTGCCCGGCGAAGCCCATACCGCGCCAGGCCGTCGGCCAGGGGCGCGAGAACCTTTCGCGCCCGGGAGCCGTAGAGCCGCGTGGGAGCCGTCGGGTCGCCGTGGATGTCAGCGATCACCTTCGTGGGAACTCGCGCGAGCTTTCGCCCGAGAAGCACGAGTGCCGCCTCCTGAGCCCCCTGCGCGAGAACGGCGTCCGGCCGGAAGTCGCGAAGCTCGCGCGAGACGCGGAACGGAAGCAGCGCGTAGAAGCTTGCGCCGTCGAGCGCACGCGGGCGGATCTGCCGCACCAGTCGAAACGGCCCGTCGCCCGAGCACCCGCCCGAAGCGGTTGCGAGCACTCGCACGTCGAGCACGGCGGAGAGCGCGTCGAACTTCTGCTCGAGCGACGGCGAGAGCGGAAGCGCATAACGCGTGCGGCCCACCATGAGGAGCTTCCGCTTCATGTCCTCGCCGCTCTCATGAGCTCGTCCTCGATGCGCGTAAACACCGCTTCTTCGGTGTAACCGGCTACGGATCCAGGCGCAGCCTCGGCCAGACGCCGCCGAAGCTCCTCGTCGCCGAAGAATCGTCGGATCACCTTGGCGAGCGCTGACGCGTCGCCGGGCGGAACGAGGAGACCGTTTGCACCGTCGCGAACCACTTCCGGAATGCCTCCCACTTCGGTCGCGATGACGGGGCATCCGACCGCAAGCGCTTCGACGACCGTATGCGGGAAGTTCTCCCACGCCGACGAGAGGATCGATGCGTCGGCCGCGCGGAACAAGCGGAGGACTTGCTCGCGCGACACGCTCCCCACAAAGCGCACCCTTCCCTCGAGCGCGAGCTCTTTTGCTCGATTTTCGAGGGTCCGACGATCGGGACCGTCACCGGCGGCGACCAGCGTGACGCCGGGCACCGCTGCGATGGCCTCGAGCGCGAGTCCTAGCGCCTTCTGCGGCCCGAGCCGGCCTGCGAACGCGAGGACGGCTCCGCCGAGGCCCAGCTCGGCTCGCAGGGCATCGCGCGAGGGGAGCGCGGGCAGCTCGGGAGCCGGGTTCGGCAGCACCGACACACGCGTCGGGTCGAGCCCCCACTGAAGCGCGATGTCGCGGAGGTACGCGCTGGGACAGAGCACGTGCCGCGCGCTCCGCAGAGCCGCGTTGCGCGTCGTTCGCAGGAATCGCGCTCGCGCACCGCCGACCTGCTGAAACTCATCGAGGGTGCCGACGTACCGGCCGCTTCGTGTCGCGCGCTCGAAGACCTCGTCGGAGACGAGCTTGGCCACGAGCGGCGTGCGCGCAAGCCGAGCGCCCAGCGTAGCCCGCCTGATCATGCTCGTGGCGTAGACAACGTCAGCTCCTCTCGCACACCTGCGGACGAGGAGCGCGGAGCGAAGATGGCGAGTCCCTGATCCCCGCGATACCCAGTGCACGGGATACGCGCGCGGCTCCGGCGCGGAAGCAGCGGTCGTCACCACCTCGACCATGTGCCCGCGCCGGTGGAGGAACTCGGCGAGTGCCGGAGCATGACTCGCCGGCCCGCCCGGATCGGGTGGCCAGATCCCCGAGACGACGACGACCTTCACTGCTGGAACGCCGCTTCGCCCGAGCGCTCGGCTGCGGCGACCTCGGCGCGCAATCGAACGATGACGACCAGCCAGGCCGCGGCAAACACAATCGTGGATGCGAGCACCGCCACCGCGGCGCCGGTCGCACCCCATTCGGCACCGAGCACCGCGACGAGCGGGATGGCAACCAGCGTCTCGAGTCCATGCGTGACGATCCGCAAGCGTGGTCGCCCGATGGTCACAGGCAGCGTCTTCGTCCACCCGAGCGCGAAATGGATCGCGGCCGCAAGGAGGATGACTCTCGCAGCGTCAACCGCACCGCCGTACTCCGAGCCAAAGACTGTCTCGACGAGCCAGGGCATGGCAACGAAGAAGATCGGCACCGCAACGACCATGACGGCGCCGGCCCACTTCGTATAGCTCCGTACACCCGCGAGAATGCGCGTCCGCTCGCCTCTCTCCCAGTCGCGGGTCTGCTCGGTCATGAGCATGAGTCGCGCCGGCGAGCTCGCGGCCGCAAACCCGGTTTGCGGAGTCTGGCCGACCCGGAGAAGACCGACCTGCGTCGGGCCGGCGACGATGCCGAGCACGAGTGGGACGAGCGTCGTCCGGAGCGAGATAACACCCGTCGCCAAGCTCGACTGGATGACGAACGAGCGAATGCCTGGGACGTCTTCGCCGAGCCTTCGGGCAGGCGCGGACGGAAAACGCCGAAGCGCGACGACACCGACCACCGAGATCGCGACAGTGGAGATTGCCTGCGCGACGACGATCGCGACGAGGGCTACAGTGACGCCAAGCGGAGCGGCGATCACTATCGCGAGCAGCCTCAGCCCGGCCGAGCCGGCCTGATAGACGCCGCGCAGGTCGTATCGACTGTGAAGCAGGAGGACAGTCGCGCCGACGTTCTCGGTGGATTGGACGAGCGGCAGGAGAGCGGCGGCGAGAAGTGCCTGCTCGAGCCCATCGGCGTCGAAGAGCGAGTCAGCGTACGGTGCGAGAGCGACGACGATGACGGTCGCGAGGGCGCCGCCGACGATCTTGAGCAAGAGCATCTGCCGGAAGAGCCGTCGCAGTCGCCCCCAGTCCTCCGCCGCGACGTACCTGAAGCCGTACTTCGTGAGCGATTCCTCGACAGTGAGGTCGAGAAGCACCTGGAAGAAGCCGACAGCCGCAAGCGCCGTGGCAAAGACGCCGAACTCGTCGAGCCCGAGGACACGCGCCGCGACGATCGTCCCGACGATCCCGCACGCGACCGAAGCGTAGATCCACGCGGCCGTCGCAGACCGGCGGCGTAGGAGGCGGGGAGCCATCGGCTGGTCAGTGTAGGGAGCGCACCCTTCGGAGTGATCTGCCCGCGATCGTCGCTTCTATAGTGGCGCGGTGGCAACCGGCGAAAGCTCGTTCATGCGACCCCGGGTCCGCCACCTCATCGACCGCGACGCCCTAGGAGCGCTCGTACTCACGGCATCGCTGCCGTTCCTGTTCTCCCACGAGCGCTATCAGCCCGAGCTCGCGGTCGACGTGGGCTCCACTTCGGTCGACGTCAGGCTCTCGGATGCGGCCGTTCTCGTTGTCGTCGTTGCCGCAGCGGTCGCGGCAGCGCGGCTCGGGCTCGCCCGCCTCCAGCCGGCTCGACTCCTCTGGTTCCCAGGGATTGCGCTGCTCCTATGGCTCGCGTTTGCGACATTTCGGCCGGCGTCGCAGGACGACGCCCTCTTCGACGACCACCTGGTGAGCTTCCTCAAGCTCGGGGAGTACGCGCTCCTTGCCCTTGTCGTGCCGCTCCTAGTACGCCGCGCCGAAGATCTGACGATCCTCCTCGGTGGCCTCGTCCTCTGGGCTGCCGTCGCAGTGGGCGTCGCGCTGCTCCAGTTCTTCGGCCTGGACATCTTCGGGGCCTGGAACGCGGGCTGGCGCCAACCGTCGTTCCTCGGTCACCATGACCTCGCGGCGCTGGCCGCGATCGGGGTCTCGCTGGGTGCGGCAGGGATCATGGCGGGAAGACGACGGATTCCCGCGAGCACGCTCTTCACGATTGCGCTCTTGGCCGGGGTGCTCGGCCTCATTCTTGCCGGCTCCCTGGCGGCTGCCGCGGGACTCGCGCTTGGGGCGGCAGTTCTCTGGCTCGCCGCACGCGGTCGCTTCTCTCCTTCGGGGCGCCGCGTGCTCGCGCTCGCGGTGGTCGTCGCGGTGGTCGGCGGCGGGGTGGCGGCAGTTCGGGGCGACGCACTCGAGGACTTCTTGCGCTTCGTGGGCGTCCGTGGCGACGAGCCCCCCGTTGGCGTCGAGACGTACTCCCAGCGCACGGTGCTCGCATATATCGGGCTGCGGATCTGGCAGGACGACCCGATCGTGGGCGTGGGCTGGCAACGATCCTCCCGGCCGGAGGTCTTCGAGCCCTACATCGCCGACGCGCGCGAGCGCTTCCCGGACGTCGTCGACCTCGCCTTCCCGGCGGAAGGTCGCGAGTGGGGCGTCCAGAACCTCTACATCCAGATGCTTGCCGACGCCGGTGTGATCGGGCTGCTGCTGTTGCTCGCAGTCGGCGCGGCGGGGCTGATCCTCGCGTGGCGCACGGTGATCTACGCGGCGAACCCCTGGGCCGCAGGCGCAGGCCTCACGGTGTTGTGTGCGCTCCTGACACTGGCGGGAGAGTGGGCCTCGCTCGGGATCGTCGCCGGTATCCCGTTACAAGCGGCGACTTGCTTGTTGCTCGGCCTCGCAGCAGCCGGGGCAGCGATCGTCGAAGAGGAGACCGGTGGCTGACGCGTACCTCGACCCGCCCCGCTCGATGCCGACATACGCAGTGCGGGCGCCACTCGTCCGCTGGCTTCGCGAACAGGCCGAGGAAGCGCACCGCGCGCTCGGGCGCTACCGCGTGCTGGACGTCGGCTGCGGATTGAAGCCGTACCAGCCACTCTTCGCACGGTACTCCGCGTCGTACGTCGGCGTTGACCCCGTCGCGAACCCACACGCCGAGCTGCGAGGCTCCGTCGAGGCGCTGCCGGTCGAGGATGGAAGCTTCGACATCGTCCTCTGTAATCAGGTGCTGGAGCACTGCGACGACCCTGCACAGGCAATCCGCGAGCTCATACGCGTAACCGCCGCAGGGGGCCGCGTGCTGGCTTCGACACATGGTGTAATGCCATACCACCCTTCCCCCACCGACTACTGGCGGTGGACTCACGCCGGCCTGGAGAAGCTGTTCGTGGGGAACGCGGCAGGCGCCTTCGTTACGGTGACACCCGCTTCTGGCACGACCGCCTGTATCGCGATGATCATCTCGCTCAACGTCAGCCTCACTCTTCGCCGCGCGCGTCTGGGTGCGCTCGCGCATCCTCTCGTCGCTGCGCTGAACATGACCGCGGAGACGATCGACGCCCATTCTTCGCGCCTCCGCACTCCAGGTCACGGAACGCTCTTCGCGAATTTCCATGTCGTGGCCGAGGTGCCTCGGTGAAGGTTCTGGTCACAGGCGGGGCCGGGTTCATCGGATCGAACATCGTCCGAGCGCTCCTCGCCCGCGGGGATGACGTGCGTGTTCTCGACAACTTCTCGACCGGGAGCCGCGCCAACCTCTCCGGGCTCGAGCAGGACGTCGATCTCGTCGAGGGAGACCTCCGCTCGTACGAGCGTGTCCACGCCGCCGTGCGTGGTACCGAGGTCGTGTTCCACGAGGGCGCGCTCCCGTCCGTGCCGCGCTCGGTTCAGGATCCGCTGACGACGACCGCCGTCAACATCGAGGGGACTCTCAACGTCCTCCTCGCAGCACGAGACGAGAGCGTGCGCCGGATCGTCAACGCATCGTCGTCCTCGGTCTACGGCAACGCGGGCGACCTTCCGAAGGTCGAGTCGCAGTCTCCGGACCCGATCTCGCCGTACGCGGTCGCGAAGATGGCGGCCGAGCGGTTCTGTACGAGCTTCAGCCGGGTGTATGCGATGGAGATCGTGTCGCTGCGCTACTTCAACGTCTTCGGCCCTCGACAGGATCCGGCGTCGCAGTACGCCGCCGTCGTGCCGCGGTTCATCCGGGCAGTCGCAAGCGACGAGCCGGTGACCATCTACGGTGACGGGGAGCAGTCTCGTGACTTCACGTACGTCGACAACGTCGTGAGCGCCAATCTGCTCGCCGCCGATGCGGCAGGCATGAAGGGCGAGATCGTCAACGTCGCGACCGGCGGGTCGATCACCGTGAATGCCCTCGCGGACGCGATCGGGACGATGCTCGGCCGTCCGGTGGAGAAGATCTTCGAGGCCGCGCGTACGGCCGACGTCCGCGCGTCGTGGGCGGACCTCGGCGAGGCGAAGCGCGTTCTCGGCTACGAGCCACGGATCGCGTTCGAGGAAGGCCTGCAACGGACAGCCGATCACCTACTCGACAGAAAGGAGTAAACGAGGGATGCCACACAGCTTCGGGTCGATCGATGAGCTCGGGGAGGGCTACGGCTTCCGCAAGGTGCGGCGTGAGCTCGGTGTGACCGCGTTCGGCGTGAACGCGATCGTCATGCCACCGGGATACCTGGGCTTCCATCACTTCCACGACACCCAGGACGAGCTCTACTTCATCCACTCGGGCTCGGCCCGTGTCGAGGTCGAAGGAGAAGACCGCGTCCTCGGTCCGGGCGGGCTCTTCCATGCCGAGTCGACGACGCCGCGGCGCGTATCGAACGCGAGCGAGAGCGAGGACCTCGTCATGCTCGTCGTCGGCGGCAAGGGCGGCTATGTCGAGCGGGACGGGCACATGGTCGACGAGGCCGATATCGCGCGGCGTGCAGGCTTCGGATCTAGCGCAGAGCGCTGAACACAAGGTCGCGCGCGAAGAGCCGTCCATGCAGACGGCGATAGCGACCACCCACGAAGGACAGCCGCACGTCGTCGAAATCGGCGAGAAGCTCGCGCAACGCGGCCGGCGAGAACATGTGGAGGTGCGTGGGATCGTCCTCGGGTGCGCGGCCGAGCAAGAACCGCAGTCGGCCCTGCACCCGGTACGCGTTCGGGACGGAGCCGACGAACGCTCCCCCAGGCTTGAGAACGCGCTGAACCTCCGCAATCAGCGCGTCGGGGAACTGGAGGTGCTCGAAGAGCTCCCCCGCGACGACAGCATCGAAGCTCGTGTCCTCGAACGGAAGCGGCTCCTCGACATTCGCATGGACGGGCTCGATTCCCAACGCCTCTGCCTTGGCAAGCGCCGCGCGATCGACATCCAGGCCGATGACTTCGTTCCCGTCGAGGAAGTGGCGGGTCAGCGCTCCTGCGCGGCAGCCGAGATCGAGCACCCGCTTCCCGCGTCCGATCGCCGCCTGGAAGAGGGGAATGCGCTCCGGAACGAAGACGAACTCGCCCTCGTCGCGTCGCTCCCGGTGATGCTCTTCGTAGCGCTCGCCGAGATCGCTCACGCGGAGCCGACGGCGGCCTCGTGCCCGAGCGAGGCGATCGTCTTCCGCAGCCCGTCCTCGAGCACGATCTCCGGACTCCATCCGAGAATCTGCTTGGCGCGCGTGATGTCCGGCTGCCGCACCTGAGGATCGTCGACGGGGAGCGCCTCGAACACGATCTCGCTCGACGAGCCGGTGAGCCGAATGACCGTCTCGGCAAGCTCGAGCAGGGTCTTCTCGTCGGGATTGCCGAGGTTCACCGGCAGGTGCTCGCTCGAGTCCACGAGGAGCATGATCCCGCGAATCAGATCGTCCACGAAGCAGAAGCTCCGGGTCTGCGAGCCGTCGCCGAAGACCGTGACAGGCTTTCCGTCGATCGCCTGGCGGAGGAAGGTCGGAATCGCTCTCCCGTCGTTTGCCCTCATTCGCGGCCCGTAGGTGTTGAAGATGCGGACGATGGCGGTGTTCACGCCCTGCTGGCGGTGGTACGCCATGGCCAGGGCCTCGGCGTAGCGCTTCGCCTCGTCGTAGACGCCGCGGGGGCCGATCGGGTTCACGTGACCCCAGTACGTCTCGGGTTGCGGGTGCACCTGCGGGTCTCCGTAGACCTCGCTGGTCGAGGCGAGGAGAAACCGTGCGCGCTTGAGCTTCGCGAGCCCGAGCGAGTGGTGTGTTCCGTATGAGCCGGTCTTGAGCGAGTGCAACGGCATTCGCAGGTAGTCGATCGGGCTCGCTAAAGCGGCGAGGTGGTACACGAAGTCGACGGGCTCGTCGACAGCGATCGGGTCGATCACGTCGTGGTTGACGAACGTGAACGACTCGTCGCGCAGATGGTCGATGTTCTCGAGCGTGGAGACGACGAGATTGTCGACACAGATGACGCGCTCGCCGCGCTCCAGCAGCGCTTCGCAGAGGTGGGAGCCGAGGAAGCCGGCGCCGCCGGTGACGAGAGAAGTCGGCATTGGTTTCGATGCTAGCCGGGCGCTGTTGCGCCGGCCACGTCTCTTACGACGGTCCGGGGAGAGGTCCTCCCGACTACGAGGGGCGCCACCGATCGCCCTAGACTCGTCTCAATGCGCCTGCTAACGGTTTCTGCGCTGGTCGCGGTACTCGCGGCCGCGGCCGAGCAACGAGTCGGCTGCACCAGTCGACCGGATTTCTTCGGCGGGCGCCGAGCAGCCATCCTGCGCGATCTCGGCGTTCGGTGCACGTAAGGCGGTCTCAGCGCAAGTCCTTGTTCGCCTCCATGTCGAACCACATGGCAAAAAGCGTCATCTGCAGGCCCGCGATGAGCAGCACGGCAACAAGGACGATCGACGCCGGTGTGATCGCGTTCCCCGCAATGCGCAGAACGAGCTCCACCAGCCCCAGCACGAAACCGACGCCAAGCATCAACACGCCGAACGAGTAGAAGAAGACCAACGGGTGGAAGTCGCGGATGACGTACTTCTGCCCCATCCGCCACCAGAATGCCTTGAAGAGAAGCCACGAGATTCGCGGGACGACCGACCGGAGCTTGATCCCCGACTCCTCGCCGACGTCGTAGATCGGCCGCGAAGGAACATCTCGTACTCGCGCGTTCTGCACGTTCAGGTGCACGAGCATGTCGTTCGGGAAGCCGTAGCGTGGGTAGAGGCGGTCGAGGTCCAGCCGCCGCAGCGCCTCGAGGGAGAGGGCCGTGTATCCGGCCTGGGAGTCGGCGACGTGCCAGTAGCCCGACGCGATCTTGGTCAGGAGCGAGAGCACGGCATTGCCGAGGTACCGCGTCCGCGGAATCACCTTCCACGCCTCGCCCGAAACGAGCCTGTTTGCCTTCGCGTACTCGACCTCACCTCTCGCGACCGGCTCGACCAGTGCCTCGAGCTCCGCCGGATCCATCTGGTTGTCCGCAGCCATCACGGACGTCACGTCGATCTCTTCCTCGAGCGCGCGCCGATACCCGGTCGCGATTGCCGCACCGACACCTGAGTTCCAGTCGTGGCGCAACGGCTCGACACGGGGATCGCCGACTGCCACGGCCTGTGCGGTCGTGTCGTCGCGGGAGGCATCGTCGACGAGATAGATCCGGTCGACGAAGTCCGGGATCCCCCGAAGCGTCTCGCCGACGAGGCGCTCCTCGTCGAACGCGGGTACGACGACCGCAACCCGCTTGCCTTCGAGCATCAGGCCGACGGCGAGGCACCACGCCGGCGAACCGCGATCGGCTCGGCGACGAGTGCAGCGATGGCACCGACCAGGAGACCGATCAGCGCACCGACGAGTAGTGAGGTCCGGCTCGAACGCGCGGTCGTCTTGCTCGCGGCCGAAGGCTCGACGACGCGGCTCGACTCGACGCTCTCCGCAAGATTGAGCAGCTGGCCTGCCTCGAAGAGGTCGTCCTGAAGGGACGTTCTGCGGGCATCAGCGGTCGTGATCACGGAGTTCAAGTTCGCGCTCAGGAGGAGTCGCTGGTCGAGCGGGATCGACGTGTCGGTGATGAGGGCGTCCTGCTGGCGCTGGGCAGTCGCGATTCGTGACTCCACCGCCGCGAGCTGCGCCTCGCTCACGGCGACCTGCCGCTCGAGGAGCTCGACCTTCTCGGTCACATAGACAGAAACGCGCTCTGCGACGCGCTCTGCGAGCTCGGCGGCGGCAAGCTCGACCTTTCGCTTGCCCGAGCCCTTGACGGTGATCTCGATGAGCGGATTGATGCCTCGGAGCTGCCCCGCCGCGAGGAGCTCGCGTGTCGAGATCGAGGACCGGAGCTGCGACACAGGGATTCCGGTCTTGTCCGACACCTCCTTGAGCGCGGACTCGGAGCGGATGATCTCTCCCACTGTCCGAGGGTTCGTCGCGAGGCTCTGGATCTGCCCGCCGCCGAGCGGAGCGAAAGGCTGGCCGAGGTAGACGATCGTCTGTGCGCGCCAGACCGATCCGCCCGACAGCGCCAGCGCGAGCCCGATGACGGCGCCGACGAGGAGACCGCCGATCGGCAGCCACCACCGCAGCTTGAGGCGCCGCCAGGCGGACGAGAGATCGACTTCCTGCTCGTCCTCCAGCTCCGAAGCCGTATGGACGTCCGTCATGCGGCCGCGACCCTATCAGCGGCCCAACGCCATTGAGCGGCAAGTCCTTCCTCGAACGAAGTTCGCGCCGTCCAGCCGATCTCGTCCCGAATTCGGGAGGTATCGGCAGCCGTGCGCGTTGCATCCCCCTCGCGGCGCGGCGACCGGACGAGCTCGAGACGACGCCCTGCGATCGAGCCGAGCGCCTCGATCGCCTGGAGCATGGACACCTCCGAGCCCCCGCCGACATTGAGGGTCGATCCCGCGCTCGCACCCTCCATCGCGCCGATCGTCGCTTCGACCGCATCGTCGACGTACGTGAAGCTTCTGGACTGCGTCCCGTCGCCGAAGAGCTCGAACGGGCGACTCTCCGTGAGACGGGAGACCATCCGCGCGAAAGCCATGTCAGGCCGCTGCCGAGGCCCGTAGATCGTGAAGTAGCGAAGCGTGACGACGTCGAGCCCGAACTCCTGCCGGTACGCCTCGGCGAGATGCTCGGTTGCGAGCTTCGTGATCCCGTACGGAGAGAGCGGCCGCGGCGTTGTGTCCTCCGGCGTCGGGTACGACGCAGCGTCGCCGTACACCGACGACGAAGACGCGAAAACCGTGCGCGCGCGCGCTTCGACCGCGGCCTCGAACAACCGCTGGCTCGCGAGCACGTTGTGTCGAACGTAGACGGGGAAGACGCTCCCGAAGCTCTTCACACCGGGCTGGCCGGCGAGGTGGAAGACACCGTCGACACCGTCAAGATCGAGCGGGCCTTCGCCGATATCGATCCTCGCGACGGGCAAGCCGCGCGCGTTCTCTTCCTTCAGAGCCGGATCGTAGTAATCGGTGTACGCATCCCAGCCCGTCGCGTCGTGCCCTCGCTCTAGAAGCGTGCGTAGAAGCTGCGAGCCGATGAACCCGGCAGCACCGGTGACGACGTAGCGCATAGCTCGGGAATGCTAGGGGAGAGGCAGGAAGGGCCGGAGCGACCCGTCGCCGTCTGGCTCGAGACAGACCTCGGAGAAGAAGCGCGTCATGAAGACACCCTCCTCGAACTCCCCGAGCCGGGGTTCTGGGCGCTCGCCGCGGGCGAGCGCGAGGGCAAGCTCTGGATACCTGCTCCCCGCTGCCAGCGGAAGCGGAAAGCCGCCGCCGAAGCGCGTGTTCACGTCGGTCACCGGAAGGCTCCCGTCAGGCTCGCGGAAGCACTGCACGTTTGCAGGGCCCTTGATTCCGACGATCTCGGCGACGCGTGCGCCGTGTGCGATCAGCTCCTCGTCCTGGAGGGATGCTCCCTTGATCGACTCCCCACCCTTCGAGAGCAGCATCGTCCGTGGAATCGCGTTGAGACAGCGCCCTTCCATGTCGCTGAACACGTCGATCGAGAACTCCTCGCCGAGGCACTGCTCCTGGACGAACGAACGAGCGGTCGTATAGCGCAGGAAGAAGTCGAGCTGCTCGGCGTCGTCTGCGCGATAGATGTGGCGCGATCCGAATCCCTCGCGGGCCTTGACGAGCACTGGGTATCGCGCATCGGCGGGCGCATCCTCCGGCTGCCAGCTCCGCGGTGACGGAACGCCGTTCTCGACGAAGAAGCGGTGTGCCTCGAGCTTGTCCGACATGCGGGCACAGACGTCGGCATCGGGAAGGAGGAGCAGGGCCGGCGTCAGTTCACTACGCGCGCGGGAGAGCACGGGATGGTCGAGGTCGTTCAGCGGAACGATGAGGCGAACGTCGTGCTCCCGCACGAGCTCCGCGACAGCCCTGACGTAGCCGGGATCGGCGATTCGAGGGACGATCGCCCGACGATCCGCGTGGTACAGGGCCGGAGCGAGCGGATCCGCGTCAGCGCCGAGCGCGACCGCTCCGGCAGCCTGAAACGCCTTGACGATGTCGACGCGCTGGCCCGCGCAGGTGAACAAGACCATCACGAGCGAAGAGGGTACTCGGAGGACTCTGGAGCGACCCCGCTAACGTGAGACGCCGTGCCCGCGACCGCCGAGCCGATCCGCATCCTTCGTGTCATCGCCCGGTTGAACATGGGCGGCCCGGCGATCCACGTCGCCAACCTCGCCGCCGGGCTGGAGACGCGCGGTTACCACACGACGCTCGTCGCGGGCAGCCTCGCACGAGGGGAGGATTCGATGGATTTCCTCGCCGAGCGGCTCGGAGTCGACGTCGTGAGCATCCCGGAGCTTCAACGTGAGGTCTCGGTGCTACACGACGCCAGGTCGGTTCGACATATGACCGCACTGATCCGCCGTGAGCGCCCGCACATCCTGCACACGCACACAGCGAAGGCCGGGGCGATCGCACGGGCTGCGGCACTTCTCGCTGGAAGTGCGCGGCCTCCCATCGTCGTCCACACCTTCCACGGACATGTCCTCAAGGGCTACTTCGGGCCCGGCAGGACTGCGTTCTTCCGGCAGGTCGAGCGAAGCCTCGCCCGCAGCTCGGATGTGCTCATCGCCGTCAGCCCGGAGGTGCGAGACGAGCTCGTCGAGCACGGCGTCGCCCCTCGAGACAAGTTCGCCGTGATCCGCCTCGGCATCCCTCTCGAGGATCGCCTCGGCGACCCGACCGCCGACCACGATTACCGCCGGTTCTACGGCATTCCGCTCGAAGCGTTCGTCATCGGCTGGGTCGGGCGAATGACGGGCGTCAAGGACACCGGCGCCGTGCTCGAGATCGTGCGCGCGACGCGCGAGCGCGGCAGTCGACGCCGTCCTCTGCATGGTCGGAGACGGACCCGACCGCGAGCGGCTGGAGCAGCTCGCGCACGACCTCGGCATCGCACGCGCCTGCTACTTCGTCGGCTACCAGTCCGACGTCGCCGGCTACTACCGCCTGTTCGACGCGTTCGTCCTCCCGTCGGTGAACGAGGGAACGCCGGTGAGTGCCATCGAGGCACTCGCGTCAGGCACGCCAGTCGTCGCAAACCGGGTCGGGGGCGTTCCCGATGTCGTGCGAGACGGCGTCGACGGCTTCCTCGTCGAGGCCGGTGACACCGAGGGCGCCGCTGACCGCCTCGCGCAGCTCGCCGAAGACCCGGAGCTCAGGGCTCGATTCGGCGAGTCCGGACGCTCGCATATGTTCGAGCGTTACGCGGTCTCGCGCCTCGTGGACGACGTGGATCGGCTCTACCGGTCGCTGCTCGCGGCAAAGAACTTCGTTGAGGATGATCGCCCGTCGCGAGGCGGATGATGGACGCCGTGAGGCAAGGACGCAGGGAGCGCCAATATTCTTGAATATTGGCGCGACTGAGGACGCCGCATCACGGCGTCCAGCGCCGCATCGCGACATGGTCGCTCATTCTGAACGGAGTTCTCAGGGTCTCCCCTAGCCCTCTCGGTGCCAGCCCCCCGTCGCACCGCGATACGTCCCACGGAAGAGAGCCAGCGGCGTTCTGAGCAGGATCTCCAGATCGATGCGCGGCGAACGATGGTCGACGTACCAGACGTCGAGCTCGATTCGCTCGGCCCACGGGAGAGATGCGCGTCCGTGAACCTGCGCCCAACCCGTGAGCCCCGGCCTGACGTCGAGCCGGCGGCGCTGGCTCTCGTCGTACTGCTCGACCTGATACCGAAGCGTCGGCCGCGGCCCGATCACGCTCATGTCGCCTCGAAGGATGTTCCAAAGCTGGGGAAGCTCGTCGATCGAGGTTCTCCGGAGCAACCGGCCGACGCGCGTGATTCGAGCGTCGCCCTGGTCGACCGCAAACCCGGCGCCAAGGCGTTCCGCTCCCACGACCATCGAGCGCAGCTTCAGGACTTCGAAGTCCTCGCCGTTCTTGCCGACACGCGTCTGGCGATAGAAAACCGGCCCGCCGCCGTCGAGCTTGGTCGCCAGCGCAGCGGCTCCGAGGATCGGGCTCGTCAGAACGAGGCCGGTTGCGGCAACGACGACGTCGGCTACGCGGTTCAGCGCGTCCCCTTGGCCTTGTCCCACATCTGCGGCGTGCCCGAGCGCAGGTACCCAACGAGCGCGGCGACCGTCGCCTTCGTCACGACGTAGTAGTAGTAGGCAAGCCCAGCTCCGGGGATCGGGAGGCGCGCTCGTCCGGCAGCTGCCAGACCGAGCCCGCCGAGCTGGAGCGCGAAGAAGAGCCGGTAGAAAGGCGCACGGCGAAGGAGAGCGACGTTCGAGACGAACAGCGCGATGTGCAGGAGGCCCGTCGAGTAGCGCAGCACGCGGTGGGAGATCAGCTCGGCCATGTACAGCGGCCGCGTGCGTCGGAAGATCCGGCCGGTGAGGATGTGCCCGAGAGCCCGTGCGATCGTGCGGACCTTGCGACCGTACTCGTCCTCGGGCTCTGCGGCCGGCTTCTCTACAGCGACTGCTTCGGGCTCGTACACGGCCCGAAGACCCGCCTGCTCCATCAGGTACGGAAAGCCGAAGTCGTGGCCGAACTTCGGGTCGTCCTCCACGTATGCGTCCCGCCGCACCGCATAGATCGCGCCGTTGCCCGCCGTGATCGAGCTGCACTCGGATTCCTGCGCGCGAACCCACATCTCGTAGCGCCAGTAGCTGCCCTCCATGTTCGCGCCGTCAGGGCTCTCGAGCCGGAGCTGCCCGCACACGTAGCCGACCTCGGGGTCTGCCAAGTTCCGAACGAGCATCCGGAGGGCGTCGGGCTTCCACTCCGTGTTTGCGTCCGTGAAAGCGAGGACGTCGCTCGAGGTCTCGCGAACGGAGCGATGTTGGGCGGCCACCTTTCCCTCGCGCGGGCACTCGAGTAGCCGAACACGTGGCTCGCGTGCTGCGATCTCGTTGACGATCGCATCTGTCCGATCCGTCGAACCGTCGGAGGCGACGACGATCTCGAGCCGCTCCGGCGGATAGTCGAGCTCGAGCAAGTTTTCGACACGCCGCCTGATCACCGCCTCCTCGTCGTGCGCGGAGACGATGAGCGCAACGGTCGGGGTAATCTCCGCCTTGCTCACCGGTCTCGGCCGGAGGCGCGCGAGCACTCCCATTGCCGCCGGGTAACCCGCGTGTGTCCAGGCGAGGGCTTTGAGCGAGCCCCAGAACACCGCCTTGGCGATCACGCGGCGAGCATCTCGCGTACTAGGGCCCGATAGCGCTCCATCGCGACCACGCGGTCGGCTTCGTCCTCGACGTACTCCCGACCCCGGCGACCCATCTCGTCGAGGTCGAAAGCTCCATCCGCAGCCTCTCGGATGGTGCGGGCGAGCAGTTCGGGTCGAGCCGGCGGAATGACTACGCCGCACCCGATCTCGGCGACGAGTCGAGCGGTCTCGCTCTCGTGCTCGGCCGCGACGATCACAGGACGTCCCGCGGAGAGGATCCCATAGAGACGACTCGGGACGACGTAACCGGCAAGTCCCTTCGCCAGACCGACCACGTGAATGTCGGCGCTCGAGAGCGACAGTGGCAGCCGCTCACGCTTCTGGTACGGGAGGAAGCGCACCGTCTCCTCGACCTCGAGCCGTGCCGCCAGGGCGACCATCTCGGTGTGGCGGGCACCGAATCCCGCGATCACGATCCGGAGGTCGTTCCGGTCTCGGAGGAACGTCGCAGCCCGTACGAGGCTGTCGAGATCCTGAGCGTGCCCGACGTTGCCCGAGTGCATGACGACGAAGCTGGAGGTGAGCTCGTGCTGCTTCGCCCACATGTTGTCGCGAGGCTGCGGCGTGATCGCCCGGGTGTCGACCCAGTTCGGGATGACGCGCAGGCGCTCCGGCGGCGCCCCCTTGGCCTCCAGGCGCTCGCGCATGGTCTCGCCGATCGCGACGATTCGGTCCGCGCGACGGAGATACGCGCCGACGAGCGCCCCCAGTACGCCGATCACCGCGGGGTTCCGGAGTCGGTGGAGCTCGGTCGCGATCTCCGGGAAGACGTCCTGGCTGATGACGAGGACCGGCGCTCCGACCCTTCGCCCGACGATGACTCCGAGGTCGCCGATGATCGGTGGATCGGTCATGCACAGGACGAGGTCCGGCGGGGGGCTGCTCAATGCGTGGCTGAGAGCCGATCCGAGGTACGAGAGGTAGTTCACCGCGCGCCTGCCCAAAGCGGAGCGCTCGTAGGACGTCGAGGCGACTCGAGTGATGCGGACGCCGTTGTGCTCGATCTCGTGCGGCTCGTCCTCATGGCCGTGAAGAACGCCCGTCACGACTTCGACGTCGTAATCCTCCGCGAGAGCCTCACACAGCTCGGTGAGCAGGTGGGCGGTGGCCTCGACACCGGGCCAGTAGTACTGGTTCAGGACGAGGATTCGCGGACGCGCACTGCCTTGGGCCATCGAATCAGGCTAGATGATCGACGGCTTCGCGAACCGCGGCCAGGAATCCCTCGACGCTCGGTCCGTAGCCCCAGTCTCGGGCGAGCTCCCGCGAACGAGCGCCCTGGGCTCGACGCAGCTCGGGATCGGCGGCGAGGTCACGGAGTGCCCTCGCCGCCGCATCCACGTCACCAGCACGCACGAGAACGCCGTTCTCGCCATCGCGAAGGAGATCGTGAGCTGCCCCGATGCGATCCGAGAGAACGAGCGGAAGCCCGCACGCCGCCGCCTCGTTGACGACGACCGCCCACGGCTCTCTCTCGGACAGGAGCGCGAAGATGTCGGCGGCCGCATAGTGCTCGACGATCTTCTCCCAATCCGTGTCCCCTGCGAACACCACGCGTACATCGAGCTCTTGCGCGAGCCTTTCGAGCCGTGTGCGCTCCGGCCCGTCTCCTGCTAGAAGGAGGAGCAGACGAGAGTCAGTCGCCGCGGCAACCGCCTGGACGAGGACATCGAGCCGCTTCTCCGGCGCGAGCCGCGCTACCGAGAGGACGACGACGTCGTCGTCGGCCGCGCCGACGTTGCCGCGAAGCTCAGAACGCCTCGCTTCGAGTCGGTCGACCCGCTCTCCGAACCCCTCGACATCGATCGTGTTCGCAAAGACGCGCACATGCTCGGGCGCAGCGCCTCGCGAGATCATCGAGTTGCGCGCGAGCGTCCCGGTGACGAGGATGCCCGACGCGCGCCGCACGACAGACGGGATCACCGTCCCCTTGATCCCCCGACGCCAGGCTGCTCTCGGCCCTTCGTCATGACTCTCCACGACGAGCACGTACGGCACGCCCGTGAGCCCGCACCACGTGATTGCGGCCTGGGCAGCAAAGGTGCTCCAGCCGGACACGACCACAACCGCCGGTCTCGCGTCGGTGAGTGCACGAACGATGCCGGGCGTGAGCGGGTAGTCATGGTGCAGGATCTTCTGCGCTCCGGGGACGCGCAGACCGCGAAGAAACACGGCGCGATGCTTGGGCTCGACTCGCCACGTGCGCCGAGCCACAGTGTCGGCGGCGTAGACGACGGTGAGGTCGATATCGGGAAGCGCCGCGATTCGATCGAGCAGTGGGGCGCGGTACGGCGTCGGCTCGGGAAACACGGCCGCAACACGGATCGGCGACGGAGAACCAGGCGCTGCAAGCCTCGCCAGCCACGCCTCGGCTTCGGGTCGAACCCGTGCGACGAGCTCCCGTCGACGACGTGGTGCCCGCACGACCTGCACCGCAAATGCGGGATCGAGACGCAGCGCGTGTCCGAGAATCCGAGCGCGGGTGGCTCCGGACGTTCGAGCCGCCAGTCGCGCCAGGTCTCGGGCCGCCCGGGAGCGAGCCGCGCCTCCCCATGCTCGCTCGAAGTTGCGTGCGAGCTCGACGTACGCAGTGGCGGCAGCATCGGCCTCGGCTGGGTCGACCTTCTCGGCAACACCGATCTGCCACGCAAGCTCGACTTCGGCTGGCGAGAGCGTCGGAGCGAGGTCTGCGATCTGACGACGGGCGACGCGGAGCTGGAACGCGCGTTGGAGCTCGCGGCGGCGCTGCGAGGCTTGGCTCGCGTGCACACGGTAGAGAACGAGGGGCCTGGGAAGGTTGTCTCCATCGGCCACCTCGAGCAGACGCGCCCACAGCTCGTAGTCCTCGCTCTCCTCGAAGTCGACGTCGTACCGCAGGCCGTGAGTTTCGAGCACGCGCCGCTCGACGAGAACCGTCGGATGGAAGAAGGGAGAGCTGAAGAGCGTCGCCCAGCGCACCGCAGCCGGCCCGGTAGGCATCGCATGGGAGGGCCCTAGCCGCCCGGCGTCGTCGAGCTCCATCACGGCCGAGCCGACGATGGCCACGGTCGGACGGGATCGAACCCGACGCAGCTGCTCTTCGATCCGAGCCGGCAGAGCCACATCGTCCGCATCCAGGCGAGCGACGAATCGTCCCCGGGCTTCGTCGAGCCCTCGGTTCAAAGAGCGCGCGAGACCCTGCCGCTCGTCCGTTCGCAGCACTCGTAGCCGTCCGTCGCGGATCCCTGTGAGAACGGCAGGCGTGGCGTCGGTCGAAGCATCGTCGACGACGAGGAGTTCGAGGTCGGTCACCGTCTGCCGGAGCACGCTTTCAATAGCCGTTCGCAGGTACGGCTCACCGTTGTGGACGGCCAGAAGCACGGAGACGAGCGGCGCGGTCGGCATTGGCGTCCCGTAGCCTACGACCCGTGCCTCACGAGCTACCGTCGTTCGACTTGATCGTCGCGACGGTTGGCCGAGTCGAGGAGCTCAGTCGCCTGCTGGATTCGCTGGAGGCGCAGCAGTACCCGTCGCTGCGAGTAATCGTGGTCGATCAGAACGACGACGAACGGCTCGATCCCGTTCTCGCGGCCGGTAGCGTGGACGTGCTTCATCTGCGATCGGCGCCGGGCTTGTCGAGTTCGCGAAATATCGCCCTCGAACATGCCGCCGCCGATCTCATCGCCTTGCCCGACGACGACTGCATGTATCCGTCCGGCTTGCTGACGCGGGTCGCAGAGCGGTTCGTCAGCGATCCCGGTCTCGACGGCCTGACGGGACGGACCGAAGACGCCTCGGGGCGATCGTCGGCATCGTGGAGCACGCAGTCGGCCACGCTGACGGATGACAACCTCTGGAACCGGGCGATCTCATTCACGATCTTCCTCCGCCGCAGCGTCGTCGAGCGCGTCGGTACGTTCGACGAACGGCTTGGGCTGGGATCCTCCGAGGCGTGGTCCTCCGGCGAGGAGATCGACTACCTGATCCGCGCTGTTCGAGGCGGCGGGAGGATCGAGTACGACACGAGCCTCGTCGTACGGCACGACGTGCGAGTCGACGACGCCGAGATCGGGCTACGCGACGGGGCAAGCATCGGCTACCTACTTCGCAAGCACCACTATCCGCTGCGAACGGTCGCGCGAATGCTCGTACGGCCGCTGGGAGGCGCGGTCGTCTCGCTCGCCCAGCGCGACCGGACACGGGCGTCGCTACCACGCGGCGACGTTTCGGGGGCGCGTTCACGGCTATCGCCGGACGAGTCGCTCGAAGAGCTCCCGGTGACGGTCGAGCCAGCGGTCGAGCGAAAAGCTCTCGACGGCTCTTGCACGGGCGGCGGCTGAGTACGTTGGCAGATCGTCGAGCACGAGCTCGACCGCGGCAGCGAGCGCGTCCGGCGTAGGTGGCTCATCCAGTTCCCAGCCGTCGGGGTGCGGTACGCCGATTCCGCCTACGTCGCCGACGAGCTCGACCGTGCCTCCGCTCGCAGGATGGACGACCGGCAACCCGCAGGCCATCGCCTCGACGACAAGCGTCGGGCACGGATCGTTCACCTTGGTGTGCAGGAGGAGTTGCGCGCGCCGGAAGATCCCCGGCGCATCACGCTGGGCGTACTCGCCGAGCAAGTGAATGCGGCCGCCGAGCCCGAGCTCCTCGACGAGCATGTCCGGAGAAGCCACGAGGCGCCCGGTGACGAGGAGCTGTGCGTCGGGGTGACTCGGGACGAGCTCGGCCAGCACGCGGAGCGCAAGCTCGACCCTGTATGCCTGTGTCTGGTCGCCGCCGAGGAGCAGGATCGGGCCTCCTGTCGGCGGCCGTTCTGCCGGCGTGAACCGATCGACATCGACGGCGTTGTACAGGACCTCCCACGTTCCGTTCGGCTCACCGAGGAACAGATCGGCGGAGTGCTTCGAGAAGTCGCTCTGATAGAGCACGTGATCGGCGGCGAGCAGCGCCTGCCTCAGTGGTCGGTTCAGCTCGTCCGTTCTCGCTCCGGCCCAGCCGGGGTAGGCGACGCCGTCCTGGTTGACCACGATCGAAGCACCTCGGCGTCGAGCGAGCGACGCCAACGGCCTCAGATCGCGCGGAAGCCACGTCGACCCGAGATACAGCAGAGAGAAGTCGGTCGGACTGTTCGGGAAGTGCTCGTTGAGTTTCTGCGCCTTGGCAGTGCCACCGGCTACGCGCTCCCCCGGCGCGGGAACGCGATCGTGACCGTAGAAGACGCGAGTACCGGGCGTTCCCTTGCGCGCCGCGAGCAGGCGCGCCCAGCGCGCGCCGGCCCGCGCATAGCGTCCTCCGCGAGCAACGTCAATGCGACTCATGCCGACCTTCCCTGACGACGAACCCGTCCAGCAGCTGCTCCCAGTCGCGATCTAGATGCTCATACGCGCACTGCTCGGCCGTCGCCCTACCACCACTGGTCATCCCGTCGGCGAGCTCTCGATCGCCATGAACTCGCAGAACGGCCTCCGCGATCGCATCGACGTCCTCGACGTCGACGAGAAAGCCGTTGCGCCGGTCCTCGACGAGGTCGGAGGCCTGCCCCACTCGCGTCGTCACCAGCGGCACACCGGTTGCCATCGCCTCGAGAACGCCCTTGGGCCCGCCCTCCTGGCGCGACGGGACGACGTACACATCGAGAGCGCGATAGGCGCGCGCGAGCTCCCCTCGCGAGCGCGCGAGCAGATGCCGGTGTGGAATGCCGAGCCCGTCGAGAGCCTTCAGCACGTAGCCGCGGGCGGGCCCGGTGAGCAGCACGACGAGCTCCGGGACGTCTGCTTGCACCGCCTGGAGCGACGCGATCAGAACGTCGGGACCCTTGATCAGCTTTGGCTCGAGGCCGTCACCCCAGCCGACTCCATCCTTCTGGAACGAGCCGAGGACGAACGCCGACTCGCCCAAATCGAGCGCTCGCCGGGCCTCGGCGCGCCGCTCAGCGTCGACTCGTGGGAAGTTCTCGAGGTCGATCCCGATCGGGATGCGGAAAACCCGCCCAGGATCGACTCCCGCGGAGAGGACGAGCTCGTGCATCTCCGCATGGGTCACCTGGACACGCGCGAGCCGGTCGGGGTGACGGCGAAGCGTCTCGAAGCTCGCGTCGAACTCCGGGTAGCCCGGGGTGCCCGGTCTCCCGTGCAGGTAGGCCGCACCGAGACGATGAGACGACTCGAGCCACCGCGCAGCCAGTGCCTCGAAGTGGCTTGCGTGGAAGACGGCCTGTCGCTCGGCGAACGGAGCCCAGCGCGCCGGGGCGACCTCGAAACCCAGTCGGCGCGCGGTCGCGGCGAGGTGCTCTGCGTCCTCCTCCACAGACCAGCTGCCCCGATCTCCAAGCGTGAAGAGACGACTGTGATCGGCCCACCCCGAAGTGCGCCCTCGGACCACCGCTCGAGCGGCGATTCTGGCTGGTGGGACAACGATCCTGCGTGCGGTAGTTCCGAGGTTCACCCGCGCAAGACCTCGAGGTACCGATCTGCGACGTCCGCGAGGGACGAGACCCGGATTGCGGATCGACGCTGCTCGATCTCGTCGACGAGCCGGGCGAGCACGTCCGGAAGCTCCTCGTCGTCCGCGAACGGGAGTCCCGCCTCGCCGACGAGCTCAGGATGCCCGCCGCTGTCGAGATACGCCGCGGGAAGGCCACAGGCGAGCGCCTCGAGAAGCGCGTTCGAACACGGATCGTTGCGGCTTGCCGCGATGTAGAGGTCGTGTCGCCGAAGCTCGCTCGCGACCGCCTCGGACGGGAGCGGTTCGAGCACGCGCGCATGCTCGAACGCGACCGGAAAACGTCCAAGGAGCGTGAGCTCGAAACGGCTCCGATCGAGGTTGCGGTCGAGCCAGGCGAGAGTCTCCCCACCCTTGTTCGGGTTGTCCGACCAGCTAGTCGCGATGAGACGCACCTTGCGCGCCGAGAGCGCCTCACGACGCTCGGGTGGGTAGAAGATCGCCGGATCGACCGCGTTGTGAACGACGACGGGGTCGACAAGCTCGATTCCCAGGCTCCGATGCGCCTCGAGGCTGAACCTCGACTGGGCGATAGTCGCAGCTGCGAGCTCTGCGTTGATGGCTGCGATCCGGGCATCGGTGCCGTCGTCGAACCCTCGGTACACGCCGATCGGCCCATCCACCCGATGTACGAGCCGACAGTCCGGCCGGTTGAAGCGCCGGAGGCGCCGGAAATCGAAGTTGAACGAGTTGACGAGGCAGGCGGGGGTCGCCCCGGATATCCGATTCACCTCCACCTCGAGCCCACGGCGCTCGAACTCATCCTTCAATGCGAGCAAGAACTGGTTTCCACCGCCATACGGCGGCGGTGCGAACTCGTGGAAGAGCGCGACGTCGGCGCGGCACTTCCTGCGCCGGATGCGATCAGCCTCGGTCGCGGCGATCCCGCCTGCTCTTCGTCCGGCTCGCCGGATGCGAAAGAGGGCGCTGCGCGCCGATCCGGCGGAGCGTCACCGGTCGACCCTCGACTCGGCGGCAGCGAGAAGCAGATCCGCGATCGAGTCGGTGAAGCGAGCCCAGGTCAGCTGTCGCTCGACCGTTTCGCGTGCCCGAGCGCCGAGAGCCGCGGCACGAGCCTCGTCCGCGAGTAGCTCGCGAGCGGCCGCTTCGAGCTCGTCGAGGCTCCCGGGCGCGACGAGCCGGCAGTTGACACCGTCCTCGAGGTGATACCCGGTCGTGATCGCAGCAGTGCGGCTGACGGCGACGGGCTTTCCGCAAGCCATTGCCTGCAGCAGGACAGTCGTGGCGCCGGAGTAGCTGTTGTCCCGCACAGGGAGAACAACTGTCCGAGCACGCGCGAGGCGATCGCGGATGTGGTCGAACGGGATGTCGACCTCGACGGAGACGTTTGCCGGAAGGGTTCCGAGCGATCGTGCACCGTCGTTAGCCAGAACAAGCCGAAACGACCACTCCGGATGCGCCCGCGCGAGCGCGAGCAGGAGCGCGTTGTCCCGGCGCGGATCTGCGCCGATGGAGACGACGTCCGTCTCGGCTGACACACCGGCTTGGGGAGCAAAGTAGGTCGTGTCGACGCCGAACGGCACGAACAGGACCGGCGGTCCGGCGCCACCGAGCCACTCTCGAAGGGCCTCGGCCTCGCCCCATCCGTACGTGACGATCGCGCTGAGGCGCCGGTACGCGTCGAGGAACATCCGCCGGGCGCGCGTGGTGCGAAGCTGTGCCAACCGCTCGGGAAGCCCGATCGCGGCGTAGACGATAGGGGTGCGAATCAGCCCTCGGCGGGCGAGTAGCGTGAGCGGAATCCCGAGGGTGTCCACCGTCGAGAACACGGCATCGGCGTCATTCAGCTGCCGACGGCACGCAAGCACGGACGCGAAGTCCCCCGAGTAGCCGCCAACGGCACGTACGGCTCGGTCGAGGACGGCACCGGCCGCACGAGCAGCAGCGCCAGGAGCACTGCCAGGAGCGAGGTTGTGCGCGACCGCGAACCCGCTCGCAGCAAGCTCGTCCAAGCCGTACAGGCTGTACCGCGCGCCTGCGCCGACGGGCGCCGCGAGCGCATCACGGCGGAGGCGCGACTCGCGGTAGAGGACGAACACCCTCCGCGCCTGGGTCGGGACGGTCGACGTTCACGTGGGGTAGCGTAGGGATGCGGTGCACAGGACGAAGACACGATTCGCAGCGCGGGTCAACCACGTCGCGACAGCGCTCGAACGGCGTGGGATTCGAGCGACGTACACGCTGCACGATCGCGTTCTCTCGAACCGAAGCAGCCGCCGGTACTTCACCGGCGCCCGCCCTGAGCTCGACGACGTCCAGCAGCGGATTGTCACCGAGCTCGACGCCGACGGTTACTCGCTGCTGACCTTCGAAGACCTGTTCCCCGAGGGTGACGCATGGCGCGACATCGAGGCGCAGTGCAGCCAGTTCGTTGCCGAGACGGAAGCCGCCCTCGCCGGCGACCGCGAAGGGCTGCGTGTGCGGGCGGGCAAGGAGTTCGTCGTTCGGCTGCACAGTTACGGCGTGGAACTGGGTCTCGGCGACCCGTGGTTTCGGGCTTGTGCTTCCAGACGGATGCTCGACCTGGCCAATACCTACCTCGGGCTGTGGTCGAAGCTCGAGTACGTGGACATGTGGTACTCCGTGCCGCAGCCCGAGGAGGCAGCGCGGATCGCATCCCAGCGCTGGCACCGCGACTTCAACGACAAGCACCTCCTGAAGGCATTTCTCTACCTCGTAGACGTCGATGAAGGCGTCGGACCCTTCCAGTACGTGCCGGGGAGCGCCCCTGGTGGTCGCTACGGCAATGCCTGGCCGTGGCGACCCCTCGGCGACAACTATCCGCCCGAGGACGATCTCGAGAGCCGTATCCCCGGAGAGGCTGTCAAGACGTTCACCGGGCCGAAGGGCACGCTGCTCTTCTGCAATACCGCGGGCTTTCACCGGGGAGGATTTGCGACGACGGCTCCACGCGTGTTGGCGACGGCGACCTACTCGTCACCCGCGTCGCTGGCAGCGCTTTCGGAGCGCAGCTACCTCTTCACGGGATCGCTCGAGGAGCTCGACCCGCCCACGCGGTTCGCGCTCACCTGAGCCGCGAGCTCGGCTTCGAGCTCGCGCAGCCCGACGACCGCTTGGACGCGGTCATCAATCGCGGTCCTGCGGAAGAGTGGGAGACGACTGCCCGTGTTGTACGAGCGGGGCGAATGCCAAAGATGGAGCACGGTCGATGCCGGCCCGGGCCATCCGCAGCGAAGCCCGCTTCTGCGTAGCCGTATCGCAAGATCCTGATCCTCACCATCGTCGACTCGCTGGCAGCGAGCGTCGTATCCGTTGACCCTCTCGAAATCCGCACGGAAGACGCCCACGAGCGAGTACGCAAGACCCGGCGGCGCGAACTCCGTCTGGCCTGCGCGCCAGGGTCGCCGACGATCGCGTGCGGATAGGAGATACCCGGGCCTGCCGACCTCTCGGGGTGCTCGGATGAACCACCCGAGGGCCGACCATCGCCAGATCAGAGCCTCTTACGAAGACGTGACCCGAGAAGCTCTCTCGGAGCATGATTCGTTTGGTCGAGAGGAACCAGCCCGGGATAGCACCCTTCCGGATCGCTCGCATGAAACCGCGGCGCGGCACGCAGTCCGCATCGAGGAAGACGAGGTAGTCACCGCGGGCCGCGAGCGCTGCCAGGTTGAGCACACGAGCCTTCCGGAAACCTTCGTTCGGTTGCCACACGTGGCGGAGGTCGATGCGCTCGCGCCACCTCTCGACGACGGTCGCGACCTCCTCGCCGGACCCGTCGTCGGCTACGACCACCTCGAATGGCTCTTCGCCTTGCTCGGCAAGCGCCCGGAGGACGAGCTCGAGGGCGTCCGCCCGCTCGTAGGTCGCGAGCACAACCGTGAAGGACGCATCTCTGGTGCTCACGACGCTCGCAACGGACTCACTATGAGCCCGCTTGAGACCTTTCCGCTTCGAGCTCTCGGGCAAGCTCGTGCAGCCCCTCTACCGCCCTGACACGTGCACTCGCGGCCGTCTCTTGGACGAGCGCCGCGTTCGACTTCGTCCCGCCCTTCCTCTCGGGATGCCACAGGTGGAGCATTGTCGACTTCGCGCCAGGCCAGCCGCACTTCAGACCCGTCCGCCGGAGACGCATAGCAAGGTCGACATCCTCGCCTCCCCAGCCTGTGAACCGCATGTCGAACCCGTTCACCCGTTCGAGGTCATCGCGACCAACGCCGAAGCAGAACCCGTATCCGTCGAAGGGGGGCACGAACTCAGGCTGTCCGGGTCGCCACGGGCGCCGACGGTCGCGGACAGGAAGAAGCAGGCCCGGACGTCCGATCTCGCGCGGTGCGGTGAATACCTCACGTGGTGCGGTCACCAGCCACCGCACCGCAGACCAGCGCCAGACCCGCACCTGCTCCTCCAGGACACGCCGCGAGAGCCTCGCGCTCATGTTCAGGCGCTTGCTCGCAAGGAACCATCCGGGAAGCGCGGCTCGGCGAATCGCTTCGACGAAGCGGCGTCGCGGCAGGCAGTCGCCGTCGAGGAATACGAGGTAGCTCGCCGTCGCAGCTGAGGGCTCCGAGATTCAAAGAGCGGGCGCGTCGGTAGCCGATATCGGGTTGCCACGAGTGGACGAGTCTGCTCACCGAACCTGGACCGCCAGCTTCGCACCACATCGTGGGTCGCCGATCCGGAGCCGTCGTCGGCCACGACCACCTCGAAGCGACCGTCCGACTGCTCGAACAGAGCCCTCAAGCACTACGTCGAGCGCGTCCGGCCACTCATACGTCGCGACAACTATGCCGAGGTCGACGCGTGCCGGCACGTTCACTCCTGCTTAGGAATGGAGACGCATCGACGGTCACGCGCTCCCCCCGCCGGTACTTGTGCGCCTTCCATTCCGAAGCCTCTCGCCGCTCGACATGCCCCCGGCGCAGCGTCCGGCGGGCAAGACGCTCGAGAAACCCGAGCGGGCCGTGCCGGTAGGTACCCATCTCGGCCAGATTCGGGCGTCCGAATGATGGGACGACATCGGGATCGGAGCTCGAGCGCCGAAGGAAGCAAACGTGGAGATCGCAGAATGGGCTCTTGTCCCACCCGAGCTCCATCCCCAGATGGCGCCAACTGTCCATCTCGAACCCGCGCCGGAACATGATGTCGCCACCGTGGAGACGTTCGGCGCGGACCCCGGACCACGACTCGATCGCGGCGAAGTTGAGCAACCCGACGAGCGGACGACTCGGGGGCGAAAGGTACCCGGACGCCAAGGCCTGCGACTCGTCGAGCTCCACGCAGTGGAGCCCGGCGGGACGGACCCGAAAGACGTCCTGGTGCGCACCGTCCTCGAGGTCACGGCGAAACCGGACGAGGCGCGTCGGGGTCGTAGAGCTCATCACCGTCGACGGAGAGGATCCAAGTGTCGGTGCCCGCGAACCCCTCGATCATCGCGTGGGACTCAGCCGAGTGCGCAATCCTCCGCACCTCGAGGTGGTCGAGGTCACGCGAGAGCTCGCGAAGGATCTCGGGTGTCCGATCGGTGGACATGTGGTCGGCGACGAGGATCCGATCGCAGAAGCTCGCTACGTTCAGCAGCGCCTGCCGTACGAACCGATCCTCGTTGCGCACAAGCGCGATGCCTACGACCTGCACGTTTGGCTCTCAGCGCTCTTCGGTCGTCCACTCGAGCAGCGGCCGGACGACACCCTTCCACTGGCCGGTGAACGAGCCCCTTCGCCGAGTCGCCCTCGCCCGGATCCTGGACGTGGAACGAGACCGCGTCGTTCGAGCCGGCGTGCGGATGGAGCTTCGGTCGCGCCGAGCGAGCAGACGCCCACGTCGACGCTCATCAGCCCCTCGTTGAGGAGGTTGCCAGGGATCCATGCCGTCGACACGTACTCGCCCGGGCGTCGTCGGCTCGTGCCAGCGCGAGCTCGTGTCCATCGCGTTGAAGGCGACGTTGCCGCCGCGCGTCGTAGAGCTTGATCTTCGGGAAGACCGGAGTGCTCGCCGAAGCGCAGCACCGTGAATGCCGATCTCGATCCCGACGGGCCTGCGGACGTCGGCAGCCGTCGACGACCTCGCCGTGCTCGTCGACCACCCGCACCGAGCTGAAGGCGCACGAGATCGTCCCCCGGCGCGCTCTCGAGATCAGGCCAGCACGCGCTCGACCCGCGCCCCGACCGGTCTGCAGGTAGTGCGGCGACGACGTCGCTGCTCGGCCCGTCGAGGACGACGCTTCCTTTCTCGAGCAAGATCGACACGGTCGCAGAGCTGGGCGACCGCCTGCATCTGGTGCGACACGAAGATCACGGTGCGGCCCGACTCGCTCAGATCCTCCATGCGCCCGAGACAGCGACGCTGGAACTCGGCGTCACCGACGGCGAGCACCTCGTCGACGAGCAGGATCTCCGGCTCGAGATGAGCGGCGACGGCGAACGCGAGGCGCACGGACATGCCGCTCGAGTAGCGCTTGACCGGCGTGTCGATGAACTGCTCGACGCCGGCGAACTCGACGATCTCCGGGAACTTCGCGCTGGATCTCCCGGCGCTTCATCCCGAGGACCGAGCCGTTCAGGTAGACGTTCTCGCGGCCGGTCAGCTCCGGATGGAAGCCGGTTCCGACCTCGAGCAGGCTCCCGACCCGACCGCGGATCTCCGCGCGGCCGCTCGTCGGCGTCGTGATCCGGGTGAGGATCTTGAGCAGCGTCGACTTGCCCGCGCCGTTGCGGCCGATGACTGCCGAGCACCTCCCCCTCCTGCACCTCGAGCGAGACGTCGCGGAGCGCCCAGATCTCCTCGTGGTGAATGGCCGTGGTCACGCCGCCCGAGGCGCCGAGCGGCCGCGGCCGAGCGAGTCGCGGAGCGTGCCGTACGTGCTCTGCATCTCGCCGATGCGGTAGCGCTTCGAGAGCCCCTCGGTCAGGATCGCGACGCTCATCAGATCGTGTCCGCGAAGCGCGGCTCGGAGCGGCGGAAGTACCAGAGCCCGACGACGAGGAAGACCGCGGTCGCCGCGACACTGACGAGCGTCTTCCCGAGATCCGGCGGCGCGCGTCGCCCAGGACTCCCCACTGGAAGCCGCTGATGACCGCGGTCATCGGATTGAGAGCGAGCAGCCACTGCCAGCGCTCCGGCAGCGCGCTGATCGCGTACACGACGCCCGAGAGATACAGCCAGATCTGCATGCAGGAACGGGATCGCGTACGGGACGTCTCGGTAGCGGACGTTGACGGCCGAGAGGAAGAGCGCGACACCGAGCGCGGCGACGAACGCCATGACGAGGAACAGCGGCGCGAGCACGATCGCGAAACTCGGCCAGATGTCGAACCAGACCATCATTCCGAACAGCACGACGAAGGCGAGCAGGAAGTCGACGATAGGCACCGTCACACCGGCGAGCGGGAGGAGGATCGCGCGGGAAGTAGACCTTCGTCACGAGGCCGCGGTTCGAGACGAGGCTGCTGCTCGCGAGCGCGACCGAGGACGCGAAGTACGTCCACGGGCAGAAGCGCGGAGTAGACGAAGATCGGGTACGGCACGCCTTCGACGGGAAGTTCGCGAACCTCCCGAAGACGAACGTGAAGACGACCATCGTCAGGAACGGCTGAGGATCGCCCAGGCGACGCCGATCGACGTCTGCTTGTAGCGGACCGCGATGTCGCGCCAGGCCAGTCGCGCGAGCAGCTCGCGGTAATGCCAGAGCTCGCGAAGGTCGAGGTGCGGCCAGCGCGGGGCGGGCTTGATGACGGTGACTCGATCGACCCGCTGCGTGGGCTGAGACGGCTCGGCAGCGAGAGCCGGTGCGCGTTCGCGCACGTCCAGCTCGGTGTCAGCCATGCGCGCCGATGCTAGCGGCGGCGGCGGGCAAGACGTCTGACGGTGCTGCGGAACGCGCGGCCAGAACGCGGCCTCGAGCTCGGCGATCCGTGCTCGAGCATCCCTGATCTGCCGGTCGAGACCGACGAGATCGACCTCGCCGACGGCGGCGCACTCGATCGCGTACGAGGCGTCGTCGACGATGTTCGGGACGGGGAACGCGATGCGAGCGACACCGTCCACGGGGATCGCATAGCTGCCACCTGCGGCTGCCGTCCGGCGCCTCGCGCAATGCGCGAAGGCGCGTCGCGCAGGCGCGTGTCGTCGACGAGCGTGCGCGTTCGCCGACTCGCGGGCGCGGACTCGCGAAGCGGAGGACCTCGATCGGGTACCACGCCCTGAGCGGCACGCGGCGACCGCCCAGCGTCCAGTCGTCCGGGTCGATCTCGATGTTCGGAGACGCGCGATAGACCGGCCGCAGCATCCGGGTGAGCGGCTCACCGGCAGATAGCTCCGCCTCCAGCAGCGAGGACCGCAACGTCCTGTCCTCCGCGAAGAACCCGCTCGCGCCCGGTCGACCCACCGAACTCGCGCACGAGCGCCTGGACGACGGCGTAGCGCGGCGGGATCACGGCGAGAACGTCCTTCAGGCTCTCGCCTCGCGGCCACCAGAACTCGTCGGGCGCCATCGCGAACACCCAGTCGGCGCCGTACTCGGCCACCGCGAGACGGCCGAGCTCCGTCAGCGACCCGGAGGCGCGAGCGAACGTGGCCCTGCGTACGTACGGCTTCGAGCACCTCGCCCACCGCATGGCCTCCGCCTGACTGCGTCGGCGATGACCAGGTCGACGCCGGCATTCAGGTGGTACGCGAGATGCGCGTCGAGAAGCTCGGCGTCCCCACCCGCTGCCGTGATCGACACGAGCCTCATCGCTCGCCGAGCCTAACGTGCCGCATGTCGTACCCCGTCGTCGAGGGCACACACCCTCAGGTGAGACCGTCGAGGAAGCGCTGGAGCCGCACGAGATCGGCGTCGCGAACCGCTGCGCTCTCGGACAGGCGCCCTTCGTCGACCGGCGCCATGTGGCTCTCTTCACCGATACCCCGCAGAGCGCGGAGCGCGTCGCGCAGCCGATAGTCGCGACGAGCGAGCCAGCCGCGCCGCCCCGCTCGAGGGTCGTGTCGTCGACGACGAGCGCGTGGAACCGGTCGGCGCTGCGTCCGCCCTCGCTCGCCCGCAGAGCCGTGACGTACTGCCCGAGCGGCTTGTCCCCCCGCGCCGCGCCGTACACCCTTGTTCTCCCACTGCTCGAGCGACCGGAACGGGAAGTGGAGGACGTCCGCAGGATGCCAGTTGTGGAGCGCGCGCCACCGACGCGCTCGCGACCGTGTGCGAGCCGAAGCTCACGGTGATCTCGCGGATCCGGCCGATGCGCGGCCTTCAGGTGCGGCCGGTACGGGCTCGTCGGATCGTTGATCGCTGCCGAGGGCGAGACACGCACAGTCATGCGCTCTGCGAAGAACGCGCCGTCGTCCGGCCGGGGGACGAAGTGGCGGCTCAACGCGTAGACCACGCCCTGGGCTCGGGCACGGCCGCGAAGACGTCCTTGAGCGTTCCTCCGCGTCGGCATCCAGAACTCGTCGGCGTCGGTGTTGATCACCCAGTCCGCACCGTGCTCCGTTGCGGCGAGTCGGGCCATGTGGGTTCGCCAGGGACCGTCACGCATCTCGCCCGCGCACGGGGATGCGACGCAGACGCCCGTCGCGCGCGTACGACTCGAGGATCTCGGTCGTGCCGTCCTGCGATTCGTGGTCGGACGCGATGACGAAGTCGACGCCCGCATTCAGGTGGTAGTCGATCTGGGCGTCGACGATGTCCGCCTCGTCCCGAACGACGAGCGTCTGCACGAGCTTCATCGGACGCGAGACCCTCGAGGCCGGAGCGACGACCCTCGAGGGCGTGCACACGCCGCTCGAGATCGTCGACCCAACGCTGCTTGCGTACGAGCTCCGCCTCCTCGAAGACGGCGAGCTGCGAGCTCGTCTTCGGCGCGGTTCGAGGCGCACGGACGGGACAACGCGATCGTCCCCGGCCGGCCGTAGAGCTGTCTCGAAGCCGACGTCGGTGACGAGACGACCCGTCGGCGAGGCCCGTCGCGCACGCGTCAGCGCTCGTCGAGCGCGAGTCTCGTCCCACATCGCGTCGACCGTGTCGGTCTCCGCTGTCTGTTGCGCCCTGGCAAGGTCGCCACGGAGGTTCCGCTCCCAGCCCGTCCACGTCTTCTCGGTACTTGCGCGCACACTGCTCGCGGGAGCGGAGCGGGAAGTGCAGGACCTCGAGCGGATGCCACGCCTCGAGCGCAGCGCCGCGGATGCCGAACACCTGGTGCCCGCCGCCCTTCCCGACGACGACGTCGGGGCTCGCCGCGATGCGCGACCTTCGCGACCGGCCGGAACGGAGTGGCGGGGTCGTTGATCGGTGCCGAGGCGCGACAGCCGGATGATCATCCGCTCGGCGAACTCCGCGCCGCTCCTCGCGCAGAGGGACGAAGTTCCGCTGGAGGCCGCGGACGCTGCCGTACTCGATCGGCACCGCGCTCGACGTCTCCTTCAGCGACCCGTCCCGCGGCCACCAGAACTCGTCGGCGTCACCGTGTATCACCCAGTCGGCGCCGTGGTCGGTCGACGGCGAGGCGCGCCATCGCGGTCTGCCAGATGGCTGCTGCGCGTTGAACTCGAGTCTCCTCGCGGAAGACACGAACCAATCCCTTGCGACGGTACCGCTCCAGGATCTCGGGCGTTCGGTCCTGCGAGCGATGGTCGGTGACGAGAACGAGATCCACGCCTGCGTCGCAGGTGGTAGTCGAGATTCTCCGAGAGGATGTCCTCCTCGTCGCGAACCACGAGCGTGAGGACGACTCTCACGCCAACCGACCCGCGGCGCGTCCGAGAGGAGCTCCGCCCACGCCCGCCGAACGTCGAACTCGCCGACGCGACCTCGGGTGGTCGCCGCATTCGCGGCTCCCGTCCGTCGTCTCAGCTCCGGGTCTCCCGCGTACCGCAGGATCGCCCTCGCAAGCGCCTGAGGGTCGCCCGTCGGGACGAGGGTGGTCGGATCCGCGCTTCCGAGCGCCTCGCGGGTGCCTGGAAGGTCCGTCGCCACGACCGGCAGACCGGCGCTCATCGGCTCGATGACGCCGCGCGGAAGCAGCTCGCCGTGCGAGCAGAAGACCGCGAGATCGCAGGCGTCGAGAAGCCCGCCGACGTCGTCCACCTCGCCGAGAAAGCGAACGCGATCGCCGAGATCCAGGTCGTAGGCGAGTGCCTTGACGGCGTCCTCGGTCGCGGCGTCGCGGCCCGCGAGAAGGAGCGTCGGGCGAGCTCCGCCGAGCTCGTCGAGCGACGAGGCGCCACGCCCGGAGAAGCGTCGCGTGATCCTTCCCTGCGTGCAGGTGGGCGAGCATGCAGCAGACGAGCGCGTCCCGGCTCAGGTCGAGGCGTGCACGCCACGCTGGGCCTGACTCATGTGCCGGCTCCAGGTGCACGACGGACGGGATGACCCGTGCCCGGGTGGGCGCGAGCCCGTAGCTCATCGCGAGCCAGGTGCGTGCGTGCGCGGCCGAGGTCACCACGAGGGGCGTGGCGTGGAGCGCGTGGCGAAACAGGCGAGCGCCGAACCGAGTCGTCCCGTTCACGTCGCACTGTCTCCACACCGCCGTCTTCGCACCGGTTGCGCGCCACGTCAGCCCGCAGACGACGTTCGGCAGGTTCGTGCTCGCGACGATCGCGTCCGGGCGGAGCGCCCGCAGCGCCCGGGTGACGCGGACCAGCGACGCGCTCTTGTGCAGGCGTCCGCCGACCCACGGCACGGGCTCTGTGACCCACCGCAGTCTGCGCTCGGCGGCGACCTCGCGGCCGCGTCCGGGACGATCGTCGAGGGCGAGCACGGCCACGCTCGCCCCCTCCTCGCGCAGCATCTCGGCGAGGTCGAGCGCGCCGCGCTCCGCTCCCCCCAACACCTCGCCTGCGACGACGAAGACGACGCGGTGTCCGCGGAGAGCAGTCATGGGAGGGGAAGCTATCGGTCTCGTCGAGAGAAGTCCTTTGCTGAGGCGGCACTACACTCACGCCGTGGGTGCGCGCCGGCTCCTGCGCCGAGACGACTGGTTGATGTTGCCCGGCGAGCGCGCCGCGCTCGAAGGTGTCCTCTCCTTCGTCGAGCCTCACCTCTCGATCGAGATCGGAACGCACTCGGGGGGAAGCTTGGAGAGCATCAGCGCACACAGCGCAAAGGTGCACTCGTTCGACCTCGCGTCCCACCCCGCGGTCACGACGGAGCGATTCCCGAACGTCGAGTTCCACATCGGAGACAGCCATGAGCTCCTCCCGCTCTTCCTGAAGAAGTTGGAGCAGTCTGGCGGGACCATCGACTTCGCGTTCGTCGACGGGGATCACAGCGCCATTGGCGTGCGGCGCGACGTCGCTGACCTCCTCGGCTCGTCGTGCACGCGGGAGACGGTGATCCTGCTGCACGACACGCTCAACGCTGACGTTCGAGCCGGTCTCGAGCACATCGACTTCGCGACGTACGACTCGGTCTGCTTCGTCGATCTGGACCTCGTCCACGGCCGTGTCCCGACGGAGGGTCAAGGGGCGAACAAGCTGCTGTGGGGGCTCGGGATGGTCGTCACCGGCGATCGACTCGACACCGAGTGGCCGACTCAGTACTCCGCGCGTGAACTGTACGCCGACTTCTCTTTATCAATGCTGGAATCGGGTGCGATCGACGAGCCATTCGGACACAGCCAGCTCGTCGAGCTTCACGAGGAGGTCGCACGCTTGAAGTCCGCCGTGCAGAGGATGGAGCGTTCGGCAAGCTGGCGCGCGACACGACCGCTGCGCGACATCAAGTCTCGAATCCACCGGCTTCGGCATCGTCGCGGCGCCGCGTCCTCCTAGGCTCCAGACGTCGTTCCAGCCCGCGGCGCCGCGAGCGATCCAGCAGCAAGCAAGAGAAACGCCGGCGCAGCAGGTACCGAGTAGTACGGGATCGCCTCGATCGCGAGCGCGCTCAGAACGATCACGACTACGGCGGCGATGGCGGGGGTCGCCAGGCCGAGCGCGTTCTGGGGTCTCCTCAGGGCCAGACCCACGATCCCGAGCACGAGGAAGACAGCGGGCGGGGGAAATCCCCGTGACGCCAAGTTGAGGTAGCGGACGCCCGACGCATTCCCAGCTCGATCGGGGATGTCGGCGGCGAGCTCGTCGATGCGCCGATGGAGTGCGTCGTAGCGCTCCTCGTCGCCCGCGTGCACGAAGACCAGGTGGTAGTCGTTCGGAGACGTCCACACGGCATAGATGCTTCCGTCGGGGCTGGTCGGGCCGGCGAAGTGAGAGGCCGGGATGCGCTGGCCCTCGCTTGGGCGGGGGAGTCGATGGCCGTCGACGACGATCGTGTCACCAGCACCCGGTGCCGTTCCGTCGGTTGTGTCCGATTCGGTGCTCGGCTCCGGGCGCAAGATCGGCCAGCGGAGAAGACGCCAGACCGTGCGAGTCACGCCTCGTGCGTACGTGCCCGGACGGGTGTGGACCGCCTCGATGCCGACCGTGCGCAGGAGACGCTCGTCGCTCTGCCATCCGTCGAGCCGGTTGGCGAGCGCTCCGAGATCGTCCTTCATCCGTGGGCTCGGCTCGGAGAAGAAGTCGTCGAGGTGGATACCGTAGGACCTGTACGGCTCCTTCGGAAGCAGCTGCGTCTCGACGGCCCGCGCCAGCCTGCGCGAGGCCGGTCCGTTGTCGGGACGCACGATCCGGTCGAAAATGAACGCGCGCTCGAAGGGCAGCCTGGAATTGCCGCCGCGCGCGACGGTGTAGTCGCCGAAGCGAACTCCGTTGTGCACGGTCCAGAGACCGAGGAGGCTGATCGCGGCCACCGCGAACGCCGCAGTGGACGCGACGCGGGTGCGCCACGGCATTCGAAGCGCGAGTGGCACCAGCGCGAGCACGAGCAACGCCTGGTTGCCCGGGCGAACCAGAACGAGAAGCGCAACGCCGGCACCGAGGAAGGCAAAGCGCCAGGGCGACGGCGCGACGAGGACTCGGACCGCAAGCAGCGACCATAGTGCGAAGGCAGCGGCGAAGACGGCGTCCGAGGCCAGCTCGTGGAACAGGATCGCGTAGCTCGGGTACAGGAGCAGGACGACGGCCATGGCCAGCGCCGCCCTCCCCCCGAAGGTGCGTGCTGCGAGGAACCAGGCAGTGACCGCCGCGCCGTAGAGCGCCGACACCCCTAGCTCGGCGAGCGCGCCGCCGAACGGATCGAGCAGGACACCGACGACGAGCGGCGCAATCGGCGTGCGGCCCAGCACGTAGCCGAGATCGATCGGGTCGCGACTGAAAGAGCTCGACGTAGGCGCCCAGATAGGTACCGAAGTCCCGTCCGCCGATCAGAGGCAGCGCCGCGGCTTCGAGCCACCAGAGCGCGACGGAGACGAGGAAGACGGCCAACGGA